>CAJURU010000011.1 GCA_910588845.1 uncultured Lachnospiraceae bacterium | reverse complement strand
TCTTTATTACTCGTAATGGAAAAACGGTTGCTAAAGTTGTAAATCCCCAAATTTCTGCGGTGGATTCCTTGCGCGGAATGCTTAGTGGTATTTCTTCTGATATAGATATGGATTCTTTGCGAGAGGAGCGTCTGTTAAAATATGAAAATAATGTGTGATACGAACGTAATCATTGATGTATTATTGGAAAGAGAACCTTTTATAGAGGATTCTTATAAGGTTCTGAAGCTTTGTGAAGAACACAAAATCGACGGTTTTGTATCAGCATCTTCTGTTACCGACATCTACTATCTTGTAAGAAAATATACCCATAGCACTGATATGGCATATAAGGCAGTCGGAAAACTTTTGGAGATTGCCAAAGTATGTAGTGTTACTAACAATGATATTCTTATTGCATTTCAGAAAAGGGCAAAGGATTTCGAGGATTGTCTTGTTGCTACTTGTGCCAAATCTATACATTGTGATTATATTGTCACCCGTAACAAAAGAGATTTTGAAAGCTTTGGTATTCCTGCGCTTACCCCAACGGAAGTCCTTTTGAACATCATGTAATATATATTTCCAGAAAGCTTTTCTATCAGTCCGGTTATAGACTGGGATTATGGCTGACATAATCCGATGCTCGCTAATTCTATGGACAATATCATAAATTTTAAACATAATTTTGGAGTTTTCTCCTTATCCAAAAGCACCGCCTGCAGCGGCAGGCCCTTGACGTTGGCATCCCTCTGCTGTGGCGGGTAACCAGCAGATGTGTCATTACATATCAGTTTCCTCATTTTTTATATTAAGCGATATTTTAGTAGCAAAAAGGAGGTGTCGCACTAACATAAATTACAAGTTATAATTTGTTCAAAAGGTTTGCATTGCTTCGCAATGTAAACAACATGTACAAAAATTATCTTGGAAAACAATTCTCATTTTAACTCTGCTGAATAATAGGGAACTATCAGAGACTGGCCTGAACGAATATAATCGCTACGCAATCCATTTAGCTCTTTTACTTCTGCCACATATTCATGCAGACTGCCGTACTCTTCTGTAACGTATTCAGATGCGATGTCCAAAAGAGTATCTCCATTTTTAACCTCTACACTCGTATAATATTTATAATTCTTATCTACAGAAGCCTTAGAACTGCTCCCCCCAAGGGAACTTAACCTCATCATTACACAGAACAGGGCCGTTAAAATAAAAATAATTAAAAGTTGTTGTGTCAATTGTACAGCATATGTCTGAAACCGTTTGCAAATCATAATAATCTCCTCCTTAAAACACGAACAAATTTTCCGAACATCTGTTTATGTGGATTATATAATGCGAACATATATTTGTCAATATGATTGCAGAACAAATTTTCGGAATATGTGTTTGCATTTTAAAGGAACTTGTGTTATGATAATTACTATATAGAATTTTTAAAGTACTGCAATGATTTATTCATTACAGGCTATGTCGTACTTTAGACATTCAATAAGCATTTTTATAAGTTGATAAGATAGACATGGGAGGTAGAATCATGGCATATGGAAAGATAAGTGATAAGCAGAAGGAAATTTTGGAATACATTAAGAGTGAAATCTTAAACCGAGGATATCCGCCTTCTGTCAGGGACATCTGTGAGGCCGTCCACCTCAAGTCTACTTCTTCCGTACATTCTCACCTGGAGACATTAGAGAAGAACGGATATATTCGCCGAGATCCGACGAAACCCAGGGCAATTGAAATCATTGACGATACTTTTAACTTGAGCCGCCGGGAAGTCGTGAATGTTCCTCTTCTTGGTCGTGTAGCTGCCGGGGAACCGTTACTGGCGGTTGAAAACGTTGAGACGTATTTTCCGATTCCAGCGGAATATATGCCTAATGAGGAGACCTTTATGCTCAAGGTTAAAGGAGAAAGTATGATTAATGCGGGAATTTTTGACGGTGATAATATTCTCGTACAAAAGCAATCTACGGCATCAGACGGTGATATGGTTGTAGCGTTAGTTGATGATTCAGCTACAGTGAAGACTTTTTATAAGGAAAAGGATCATTACCGTTTACAACCGGAGAATGATAATATGGAACCAATCATTGTAGAGGAATGCGCCGTGCTTGGCAAGGTTTTTGGTGTATTTCGCTTTTTCTAACGTATGTTCTGTTTATTTAAAACAGCCACAACACAAACAATCGGGAAACTTCTGGAATGAATTTTCTTATTGTCTGTATTGTGGCTGCCAACATATGAAAGATTGGCGTTATGCTAAGTCTTCCACTTCTATTCTTTTGCCATCTGTCCATATTTTTTCCAAATTGTAAAATAGACGATCTTCTTGAGAGAATATATGGACAATAATATCGCCATAATCCATCAAAACCCAGCTGGAATTGCGGTTTCCCTCAATTTGCTTCACCTGATGTTCTTCTTTCGTTAATGCTTCGTCTACCGCATCTACCATGGCCTGGATCTGATTGGTGTTAGAACCGGTTGCAATGATAAAATAATCTGCAAGCGGTGAAATTTCACTAATCTCAATTACCCGCAAGTCTTCGGCTTTCTTTTCGCTCAACGCACGGCATGCCGTTTTTGCCATTTCACGTGATATATCCATAATTGTCTGCTCCTTTTTCAAATTCTTTTATATTTATACGCGGCTTGGTTTTCCAGAAATACGAAACGCTTTTCTGTTAGTAACCTGCTGTTCCCGATAATAATCAAACGTCTGCACCGTTAAAGGATCCAACTCACCGCCTTTTGCTCTCAGATAAGCCAATGTATCGCTTAGGATCTGTAACATGGCTCTATCTAAATCTTCAAAAGCTAATTTTCTAATTTCTGAAAGATTCGGCGCATTTTCTCTGTTTGGTTCGATATAGTCGGCAATATATATAATTTTATCCAATGTATTCATCTGAGGCTCCCCGGTTGTATGCACTTCAATTGCATGAAGAATCATGGGATCACTCACTTCATATTTATGTTCTGCAAAATAAGCTCCAAGTTTAGCATGAAGTAAAAATGGGCAACGGCGTTCCGAGGTGCGGATGGGAATCTCATATTCCTCGCACAACTTTAATTTCTTCTTATTCGGAATACACTTAGCACAATCATGGAGCAGCCCCGCACACATTGCCTGCTCAATATTCGTCTGATATGCCATCGCCAGAGCAGCAGCCGTATACATGACGCCCAGCGTATGTGCAAAACGTTCTTTATCCATTTCTTTTTTTAATTTCTTTTCAATTTTAATATAATCCATTTGCTCCTCGAGACCTATGATAAAAAATTCTTATATAATTTATGTTGCTGTATGTATGCTTCTACTAATTCTGGAACAAAACGTTCAATTGTTCTGCCCTCTTTCACTCTTTGACGGATTTCCTGCGAAGAAATTTCTAAAATTGGCGCATCTAACGGAAAAAATTTATCTGGATATTTCTTGTTTAAATATGAAATTTGCTGAAAAAACTTTTCTTGATGCTGATGTTTCCGGTAAGCAGCCAAAATATTGCAGTTTTTGAGAATCAACTCCGGATTGTGCCAGGATTCAAAATCAAACAGAGAGTCAGCACCCAAAATAAAAAACAATTCACAAGAAGTATATTCTTCTTTTAATTTATCCATTGTACGGTAAGTATAGCTAACTGCGGAAGAATGAACCTCTATTTCATCCAGAATAAAACCGTCTTTATCCGAGATTGCCAAGGCTATCATCGCACAGCGGTGAGCGCTATCTGTAATTCTCTGTTTGTGTTTTCGCGGAGAATGTCCTGTTGGAACAAACAATACACAATCTAATGCAAATTGTTCTCTGGCGCTTTCCGCAATCATCAAGTGACCATTGTGAATAGGATTAAAAGCCCCTCCTAAAATTCCAATTCGTCTCCATGTACTGACGCTGCCATCGTTCTGCTTTGTTGCCATTTTCATATTCCCTGCCCTATAAGTCCATTAATTAAACTCAATTATAACAATCGTATTATATCAAAATTTAGATAAGCAACATATTTGCTGTTTCATTACCTATTCCTCATACTTCATTATCTCGGGAGTTCAATTTTGGGATTCTTCTTTGAAGGACGATAAAGTACAATCTTCTTTCCAATTACATGTACCACCTGTGAACGTGTTCTTGAGGCAATCGTATTTGCCAGTTCGTGAGGTTCGTCAAAACAGTTCTTCAGCACAGAAATTTTAATCAATTCCCGCTTTTCAAGCGCTTCATCCACTGCCGTTATGATTTGCGGAGTCAAGCTTGCCTTTCCAACTTGGAAAATAGAATCCATATCATTGGCAAGACTTTTTAGATAAGCGCGTTGTTTGCTTGTCATATCCATATTCTATTATATCCTTTCTGTAATTATAATCAATCCTTTTATACAGCAAAAATTCTTCATTTCTAAATTTTTGTCAACTCTTATAATAGTCAAACTGTAGTCCATACATACGAACTGTATCTCCGTCAGAAATCCCAAGTTCTTCCAATTTCTCTAAAATCCCCTGTTCACGGAGAAATTTCTGAAAAAACAGAAAGCCTTTTTCTGAATCAATGTTGGTATAACCAAGCATTTTTTCTATCTTGGGCCCCTCTACGACATATACGTTCTCATCTTCATCATATTCCACGGTACAAGCGTCTTCCTTAAATGCCAGCAGCTCTGGATAAAATTCCTGTTCATAGACTACCGGTGTATCATCCAGCTGAGACAGGAGTTCTTGTACATAGTATAGCAACTCCTTCAATCCTTGCCCGCTGACTGCCGAAATTGGATAAACCTGAATCCCTTGCGGCTCAAATTCCGCTTTTAACGCAGGGAGTGCACTCTCCTTCTCATCATAAATAGCGTCTATCTTATTCGCTGCAATTACCTGCGGCTTTTTCAGTAATTCTGGGTTGTAGGAATCAAGCTCTTTGTTAATCGCATAAATGTCCGCAATTGGGTCTCGTCCTTCAACGGAAGCTGCATCTACCATGTGGATCATCACTTTTGTTCGTTCAATATGACGCAGAAAATCATGCCCAAGTCCTACTCCCTCAGCCGCCCCCTCAATCAAGCCCGGAATATCTGCAATTACAAATCCGCCGGCATCCTCCAAATCCACAACTCCCAAATTAGGATTTAACGTAGTAAAATGATAGTTTGCAATTTTAGGCCTTGCATTGCTTACCCTGGACAACAATGTCGATTTACCAACATTGGGAAATCCTACTAAACCAACGTCCGCGATTACTTTCAACTCTAAATAGACCTCGAGTTCGATCCCCGGCTGCCCTGGCTGCGCATATTTGGGAACCTGCATAGTGGAAGTTGCAAAATGTTGATTGCCGAGTCCTCCTTTGCCGCCGCGTAAAACAATTTGCCTCGTATTCTCTCCCGACATATCCGCAATGACCTTTTCTGTGGCTGCATCTTTAATAATGGTCCCAGCCGGAACCTTTAAGATAAGATCTTCTCCTCTTTTGCCATGACAGTTCCGCTTGCCGCCCTGTTCTCCGTTTTGGGCAGAGAATTTTCTTCTGTGCCGGAAATCAGCCAGTGTATTTAGTCCATCATCTACCTGAAAAATCAGATTACCACCGTCTCCACCGTCTCCGCCGTCTGGCCCGCCATTGGGAACATATTTCTCCCGGCGGAAAGAAACATGGCCATCTCCGCCGTTTCCTGACCTAATTGTAATTTTTGCGTTGTCTGCAAACATATCATTTACCTCATGAAAAGAATAGACCCGGCTATTCAGTCGAGTCTATCAGTCGTATTGAATACAGTCTTATTCGTTACTTGCTACCGGATATACAGAAGCCTGTTTCTTGCTTCTTCCTTTTCTCTCAAATCTAAGCACGCCGTCTACCTTAGCAAATAAAGTATCGTCCCCGCCGATTCCTACGTTTACACCCGGATGAATCTTAGTACCACGCTGCCTGTACAGAATGTTTCCAGCTTTTACAAACTGACCGTCAGCCCTTTTTGCGCCCAGTCTTTTTGATTCGGAATCTCTGCCGTTTTTGGTAGAGCCAACTCCCTTCTTATGAGCGAAAAATTGAAGGTTCATATTCAACATGTCTTACACCTCCTTGAATATAAGCATCATATATTCAGTTCCGTAATTTTTTTGTATTTCCTGTAAGCCTAAAACCAGCGATTGGATTAACAACAAGGACTCCTCTGAATAACCATCCTTTAAAGAAAAATCAATCAGTCCGCTTTCCTGCTCCGTCGTTAGGTCACATTCATCTGAAACAAGTTGTTCTATAGAATTGACGGTATTGATTACTAACGCAGAGACTGCGGCACACACAATATCTTCCCCAGCTTTGGCATATTCTGCATGTCCTATACAACGAAATGCTGTATACTCCTTCGCCTGATTTTCAAAAATCGTTACTTGAATCATAACAATTTCCTTATCAATTAGCCATTAATTTTTTCAATCTTAACCTTGGTGAAGGACTGTCTGTGACCGTTCTTCTTATGATAGCCGGTTTTTCTCTTGTACTTATACACGATAACCTTCTTGCCTCTGCCGTTTTCCACTACAGAAGCTTCTACAGTTGCGTTAGCCACATCATCTCCAACTTTTAAAGATTCATCGCTCACTGCCAACACGTTATCGAAAGTAACTTTCTCGCCAGCCTCAACGCCAAGCTTTTCAATGGTAATGATATCGCCTTCGGATACTTTGTACTGCTTACCACCTGTTGCTATAATTGCGTACATATGGCACCTCCTATTATCATTACTCGCCAGTTACGGTGCTGCTTGCGCAGACTTATAACCTCACTGTGCGGCACACTAGTATAGATTACCATAAAAGGATGTCTGTGTCAACTGATTTGGAAATTTAATATGATTTTATCGTGGAATGGCCATAATAACATACGCCATTATGTTTATGCTTTTTTGTCTTCCTACATTTAGGAACCGTGCACTGGCTGTATGTTGAGCCGCCGGTAGTATGGCCATAGTAGCACTGCCCATTATGATTATGTTTTTTTGTCTTGCGGCAGCCGCGTACAGTACATTGGCTATAGGTGACACAACTACTGGAATGCCCATAATAATACTTTCCATTATGCCGATGCTTCTTTGTCCTGGTGCAGCCCGAAACTGTACACTGACGATATACTCTTTTTCCATTGGAATGCCCGCAATAGTAACTTCCCTTGTGACTATGCGTTCCTGTTCTCCTGCATTTTGCCACGGTACATTGGCTGTAGGTGACACAGGCGCCTGAATGGCCATCGTAACTTCTCTTTCCGTGACGGTGATGCCCTGTGTGATTGCAGCCTGGTCGATTACATGGCGCGTACGTTACATCCGTCGCATCTTGATTGTGATGGCCTCCTCCACCATGCCCATGTGCCATAGCTGCCGCTGGCTCCAACAGAATAGTTATGGCAACAGCAAAAAGAAGGATGGCTATTGTTATTTTGTTTTTCATTCCGGCTCTCATTGTTCCTCCATTCTGTGCGTTTCCCATTTGTTACCATAAAGGTATCACAGAAATGTATATAATTCAAGGCTATTTATGTCATTAATTGCTCCGCCAGAGACTTCTTAACCTTCTTGCGGGTAATTTCCACGAGATGAAGCTTCGTCATATCCACAATCTGTACGGGTACGCTGTCCTCACGGACACTTGTGCGCAATGTTTTAAGTAAAAGTTCATTGTCTTCATCCGATTTCATGTCAATGAAATCTACAATAATGATTCCCGATATATTTCGCAGGCGCATTTGGCAGGCAATTTCTTTTGCAGCCTCCATGTTGATTTTAAAGTAATGTTCCTGCGCTCTCTTTTTCGCAACGCTTTTTCCAGAATTGACGTCAATAACCGTCAGGGCTTCTGTAGGCTGGATAATAAGATAGCCTCCCGATTTCAGCCAAACCCGCTCACGCAATGCTTCGCAAAGCCTCGTGTCAAGGCTGTAGAGCTTATTGAGGCTTATCATAGGATCTTCATAAAACTTCAGTATATATTCCTGCTGTGGAAACTGGTCTAAATATTGGCGAATTTGCCCGAGAATTTCCGCATCATCCGTGACAATAGCGTCAAGCTGGCCCTTTTTCATATCTCTAAGAATGTGAAGGTATTCTGGGAGCTGCTTTTTCAGACAGCTAAATACGGTCCTGTGTATAGCAGAATCCCTTAACGTTAAGTATTCCTGTCTTAAACGGCAGTATTCATCTTTAATATCCTCCATGGAGGCCTGGGCGGCATTCGTACGTATGATAAAACCTAAATCGCCATCCCGGATAAATTCCAGAGATTCCTTGAGCCGTTTTTTCGTTTCTATGTCTAATTTCCGGGAAATACAAAGCGTATTGCTCTCGCTTGTCAAAACAAGGTATTTTCCAGAAAAATTCAGGTTCGTACTTACCTTCGGCGGCTTTCCTTTACTGCTCTCACGCACTACCTGAACAAGAACCTCATCTCCCTGAACCATACGGGGGCTGTTTATCTTTTTCACATACAGGGGATTTTTCAGTTCGTCCAAATCATAATAGCAGGAGACACCAGGCGCAATCTCGATAAAGGCAGCATTGAGATTCTTGACAATATTCTTCACCCTGCCCACATAAATATTGTGAAGGATGCTCTGTTTATCTTGAGGTTCCAGTGAAACTTCCAGCAATTTTTTCTCATGATAGAGGGCTGTTGCAAGATATTCTTTTTGGTTCCAGGTAAGTTTTGTTATCAACAGTGTCTTTTCCATATTTCCCCCTAAATGCAATTTGCGGACTGCTCGGTTCTCCTCTCCTTGCACGCTGTTTTTGAGCTGCTCAAATATCCTTCCCCAGCTCCCCCAACGCAAGGAATTGTGGAAAATCTATTCCTTTCTGCCGATAAATTTCCCGCTGGCGTTCCAGATAATCTAAATATGCTTGACGCTCATACTCACCCTTAACTGGAACTTCCTCAGACCTTGCATAAACTTCCAGACGGTGAATCTGAAAACCTAAGGCTTCATAACAAATTCCATGAAAGCGGCAGAATGCTTCCAAGACAAGTTCCGGCTTCACATTATCGGCGCTTCCCGTACAGAGCTTTAAGAATAATGCCGGCGTTTCACTTGTTTCCCCCTCCCGGCAGTCAGCAAGAATCTGTGGATTTCTGACCCCCAGACCTTCCAGCGCCTGCCCACAGCCCATGTTTAAAGACTTCATCTCATAGATTAAGGGCTTCAAGTTCATCTCAATTTCGCGTTTTTTTGTCTGCTTTGTAATCATAATTTGAGGCTGACCTTCATAAAATGCTTCCACTTTAGCCTGAAGCTGCGCATATGTGTCTGCAAGCAGGGCATACCCCGGCTTTTGATAAACCAAGTAATCTGCGGCGGCCACTAATGACATAGAAGTCTTAGCTGTATCCGGCAGTTTACGGTACTCCAGGATAGAAATCCCTTCCGCCATCGTCTCATTCAAAGCTTGCATGGATTCCTTGCTGCTTTTGGACGACTTGACTTCAATATCAAGATATTCTCCATCACTGGTAACTCCCACGCCCAGAGGCGCTGCAAATGACATAATCTGATGAGGGCTGTACCCTTCCGAGTATGCGATGTCGATATCGGCACGACGAATGGCTTTCTGAAAATACCGCATCATATCCAGGTGCCCGATAAATTTCATAACGCCGTACTTCTGAAATTTAATTCTGATGTTCAAGGCAGACACCTCCTTCAAACTGTGCTGCTCCGCAGCCATTACACTGCATTTTGCAATTGGGGGTTACTTTGCCCTCCATGGCATTCTTCCATTCTCGTTTTAAAAATGATTTCGATACGCCGCAGTCAATGAAATCCCAAGGAAGAATTTCATCTAAATCGCGCTCGCGCAAATTATAAAAGTCAATGGAAACGCCACATTCCTGAAAAGCGTCCATCCACTTGCTATTGTCAAAAAATTCACTCCAGGAATCGAAGATACAGCCCTTTTCATACGCGCTCAATAAAACTTGTCCCACACGTCGGTCACCTCTGGCAAATACACCCTCTAAGACGGTGACGTCAGCTTCATGCCAATTATATTTTAAGCTCTTGCGGTTTAACTGTTCTTTCATCTCCTCATTAACAATCCGAGCCCGGCGAAGATACTCTTCTTTTGTCTGCATGGATGCCCATTGAAACGGTGTAAATGGCTTGGGAACGAAAAAGGAAGTGCTAATAGTAATCTGGCATTTACCATTCCTTTTTTCTTTGGGAATTTCATAGTAACGTCTTGCAATTTTATCGGCAAGCCTGGGGATTTCCTGCATATCGTTCTCGGTTTCCGTAGGAAGCCCCAGCATAAAATAAAGTTTTACCTTCTGCCATCCTCCCTCAAATGCCAGCCCCGCACCCTCCAAAATCACGCTTTCTGTCAGACCTTTGTTGATAACGTTCCTCAGACGCTGTGAGCCGGCCTCAGGCGCAAAGGTGAGACTGCTCTTGCGTATATCCTGTACCTTGCTCATAACATCTAGGGAAAATGCATCTATCCGCAAGGATGGCAGAGAAATATTAACGCCTTTCTCTTTAAACCCAATGAGGTAGTTGATGAGTTCTGGAAGCCTACTGTAATCGCTGGAACTTAAAGAACTCAATGATATTTCCTCATGCCCGGAACTCTCAAGCATTTCCCGTGCACATTCTTTGAGCATATCGACATCCCGCTCCCTGGTTGGGCGGTAAATCATACCAGCCTGGCAAAACCGACAGCCGCGGATACAGCCGCGCTGAATTTCCAATACAACTCTGTCCTGGGTCACCTTGATATAAGGAACTAGCGGCTTCCTGGGATAAACAGTGTCTGTCAGATCCATCTGAATTTCTTTGCGGATAGTTGGGGGAACATCCTCGTATCTGGGCTGAAACGCTTCAATCGTCCCATCGCTCTTATAACTTACTTCATACAGAGAGGGCACATATATTCCTGGCAATTGGCTGACAGCGCGCAGAAATTCACAACGCGTTCCTCCTTTTGCACGGACAGATTTGTAGAGATCAAACAGTGCATCGTACTGCGTCTCTCCCTCCCCAATATAAAATATATCGAAAAAGTCAGCCAGCGGTTCCGGGTTATAAGTACAGGGACCGCCGCCAATTACAATCGGATCATCCTCCGTGCGCATCTTTGCAAGCAACGGAATCTGGCTCAAATCCAAAACTTGCAAAATATTAGTGTAGCACATTTCATATTGAATCGTAATTCCCAGGAAATCCATGTCTTTCACGGGAGACTGCGTCTCCAGCGTAAACAGGGGAATATTTTGTTCTTTCATGATTTTATGCAAATCAACCCAGGGAGAATAGACGCGTTCACAGTACACGTCTTCCCTCTGATTGAACATATCGTATAAAATCTGGATGCCCAGGTGAGACATACCAATCTCATAGACATCCGGGAAACACATGGCAAAACGGATTGCCATATCCCGCGGGTTTTTCCTAACGATGTTTATTTCATTGCCAATATATCGGGCAGGCTTATCAACAGACATTAAAATCTCGTCGCTTAAAGCAAGTTTTCTCATATTTTCAATCCTTGTAATAATTTGTTTTATTAAAATGATAAAGTTCCAAATACTTCCTGGCCTTGTATGATATTGATGTTATAAACCGTTCTCAATTTCCTGGCAAACAATGGGCTCTTCTGGATATAACCAACTTCGGTGTGTTCCCAACGCCTTCAATTCTTCAGCCACTTTTCCTGGTGATTGTATGACAATCCGGTTTAAATGCTTCCTGATAGAATCGCTTTTTCTCATATCAGCTACATCGCTTAAATTTTCATTCTCCACGATTAAATTTGGAAAAATAGTGAAAACTCCCTGTTGAGCTTTAATACGCTCAGAATGATACGGATGGATAATTGCCAGCGGAGACAGATTTAGTTTTTCTATTCCGATACCATTTCCATATATTTTATCTAAAATATAATATAGCGGGTTTATCAAACCGCCATTATATGCGATATCAGGCCTTCTCTCCACAACAGCTAAAAGTTCTTCAAAATGAGCCAAATTATACAGATAATTCAAATGTTCGTCTTCTGGCTCTTCGCTTTCCAAAAATATATCCGTATATTTCCCATCTTTATTTTCATAAGCATTATCCAGAAAAGTTTCTAATTCCAAAGTTCCATATAACTCTTTATGGGAAATAATCTTTCTTATTTCATCTTTTTGATACAATAAACTTCCGATAGTATCCCGGTTCATACGCTGCGGAAACAAACACCAAATACAGGGGAGATTATTTTCATCCTTAAATTCCCCATTCATAGCAAATTTATCCTCCAGCGCAAACAGCAATGCATGAATTGCCGAGGTTGTCCAATCCAGCAGCCTGGTCTTAACTCCATGATGCTGTGCCACAGCCATCCATTCGATGGGATTCAGATTGTCATTTTTCAAAAATTGGTAATTCTTCGCATGATTCTGCTGCTGGCGCAAACTTTCCCTAAGGTTAAGGCTCGTATAACCACGTTTATCAACGGTAATGTTTTTCCCACTTCCTCTGAATAGAGACGGGATTAATGACCACTCATAATTCCTGTGTCCCCGAAACCACAATACAGATTTTCCTTCTTCCGGATACCGGGAATTTTTCATCTCTATAATTGAATCAATATATTGTGATAATGAATTAATATAAATTTCACTTTTTATCATCGGAATCCCTTTCTGACATATACCTTTTTCTGTTCTGGTAATAGTATTTCATCATAAATACAATTTCTGCACGCTGAATTTCCCTTTTCCAGTTTGCCAAATTTTGTTCCCCACTGCCGAAAGATGATAAAAAACAATAATTCAGACTATCTTTGACAAATCGGATATCTTGATTAATTTCTATCTGTCCAAAACTATCTATGTGTTCTGCCATACGTTCTATCATAGGAAACACGATTGTGTTTCTTGAAATAGGCAGAATACGCTCTTTGATAGCTGCAATCAGTTCCTGGAATTTCTGAGCGAATTCATTATTGGGATTGCCGATAAAATTATTATCGGCATATTCTGGCGTTTCCTTCAGAAATTTTTTGGTTTCTTCTTCAAAAAGATTCAAAAGTTTTCTACCGGTGCTCTTTTTATGCACATTAAGTAAAATTCTTCCATTCCTATTTTTAAGGAGTTTTACGATTACCACAATTGTTATAGAAGACAAACGGAAATCATCGCCCTGTTTTGCCTCATATTTTACATATTTCGCTATCGCTGTCAAATATTCCTTTAAATTGAGGGATAATTCCCTGCACATTGATAAATCAGCAAACCCTTCAGAGTAAATTCTGGATAAAGATAAAATATCTCTTTCTATATTCTTAACCCGAAAAAAAGACTCGCTCAACATGGTACAGAAAGGTTCTTTTTCCATATTCGTTGACAGCTGAAGCCTTGCCAACATCTGCCGTTCCCAGGAGGCAAGTATATTTTCCCCAGAGTTATTGCAATCCCTGCTGCTTTTTCTTAAGTACTCCATCATCTTTTGGCACACATTTTGTACCAACCTGTTCTTTTCATCACATCCATCCTTGACGGAAGGCATACATATTTCAGAATTATCCCAAAAAACCTTTTTTAATGTCCAATATTCATGAATAAGCTCTTGTATATTAAAGGTTTTTATGTACAAATCCAGCAACCGTTGGAAACAGTACGCTTTATTATGGTCTGTAATACCTTTAGGATTTACTGCTTTAATTTTATTCTTGATCTCAGTAGCAGCTTTTGAGTATTCCAGCAAATCTCCCTTTAATTTTGAAAACTGCATCTTTTGATTTATAAGAGCGCATTCAGCTAACTGCTTCGTACATTCCATATAATTCCCAAAATGGGCGTAGATTTTTCCTCCCCCTGCCAGCGCGTTTATTCTTACTTCCAGTAAACCGAACTTGTTTAATATCCTGTCCATATCTTTACTGCAGTTCTCAAAAGCAATGTTACATAACTGCTTCCCCACATTATCAAAAGAATCTCCACGATCTGGGGTAAATTTTTCCAAAGCCTTATTTCCGAAGTGATATCTTGTTTTTTCCACGACAAAATCAATCGCCTTTTGGCGCAACGCACTTTTTCCATGGAAAGATGGCTCTGGTGAAAACAGGGCTTCACTTTTTTGTATGACACAACAGATAAACAATTCTTCCGGCGCATTCTGAAACTCTTTTGTCTGTCTCTGCAAATAATCAAAAATTTCTTTTTCCAAAAAGACATTTAATGCCCTAAAATGTTTGATTCTGCTCTGCTGTATCGTTTCCGTGCGATTCAGGAAATGTTCCGCCTCTCTGGAATCCCTGTAAGCAAGAATAATTCTCTCGCTCAAACATCTCACTACCATCTGCAACAGGTCGCTGTTTCTTTTTTTGCGGGTCAGATAATTGCAGTAATGACCCATCTCATGAAATGAAAGCACCAAAACATGCGAAATATTGGCAAAAGTCTTATATTTTTGACAAACTACATAAAGCGGTGTTTTGGCTTTAGATGCAATTTGTTTTTTCCATACATCACTTTCTTGGAGCCAATTGTCAGTAAACCCCTGCGCACAGAGAATTGTCATAAAAAAGTTTTCTTCCACCTCTGTCATTTTGGGTATAATGAGTGGAATATAATAGGGAAACAGTTCTGTTTCGTCTGCGTTTATGCGGGAGAACCGATAGTTTTCCATATGTTCCCTTAAAAATTGTGTATATGCGATCGCAAATTTAGGGCTTGCATTCATGTCTTGTATCATTTCGTACTTCGGGGCATGGAACGTTGTTGTGTTAATGGAGCAGATGACATGCAAAAACTGCATTAAATAGCGCAGCCCTACTTTTAACTGTTTTATCAGCTCATCCAACAGGTATACCCGTCTTTGTCTGTTATCTGTAGACATTACTAATTCCAGCATCATCTTAAACCCGTTTAAGAATGCTTCATAATATTCCATGCACATTTTGCAACTAATATGTGTATCCGGGTTTCCCGATAATTCTTTCAGATTGAAATAAAAATTTTCCAGCTTCTCCCAATATACCGCTAAGTCTCCTATAGGGGCCAGCGTATTTATTTGTTTATGCAAGTCTTCCAACAAAGTATAAACCGCTTCATCATCCAGCTGATATACCGGCAAAGAAACCGATGGGTTGCACGGTCCGGAAAAAGTATGATATGCCAGATCATTATTATAAAGAATTCTCTCGTTTATGTATTCAACTTTCCCTTCCATTATCATCCGCCGGACAATATTCACTTCTTCTCCAATATTTTCAATAGTTTCTCCGAATTTAAAAGCGATGATCTCTTTCAGCGTCGACAAAATTTCTTCCGGCGTTTCAATGCGGGCGGAAAAATGATAACGCCCGCTCAAAATACTGCAACGGCAGTTTGTGTCCCATTCGCGTATGTAATTGCCCTCAAGACCGTTCCAAAAATCATCCGTCACTCTTATACGCGTAATTAACGCATGCTGATTTGAAAAAGATTCTTTTATCAGTTCTTCGTCGAATTCTTTGTAAATCCCTATATTTTCATAAACTGTAAACAACAGATAGCTTTGGCTGCCAGACGAGAAAGTAAGCCTTTTTAAATTGTTAGATAATCTTTCTGAATATGATAAATTTCGTGTTGCCACAATAATACAGAAATCTATGGCATTAACTGTTTGGTATATGTTAAAAAATACATGGTCTCTATTTGCATCAAATGCTTTTCTCACTTCTTCCTTTACTTTATCAAACAGATAAGCAGTGTCAACCTCCTTGGAATATTTAAAGTAAAATGGATTCATAGTCAAATGAAAAACAGAAATAAAAGGCAGCTTTTTATCACCATGCGAAATAGGATATTCCATGACAAGATTTTGCCTGATTCTTACTGATTCCTTTGGTTCAATAGGAATCAATCCCAGGCTCTGGTATGCCTCACAATATTCACTTTGTTTGTTGCCGAACGCACAATCTTGAATATTGTCGCTTTCTTCGATATCAAGTAGGTCAAAATACCCGAAGAAAAGAAATTTTTTTAATGTTTGCCGTTTCCTTAACATAGAAATATTTATACTTGGATTGCGTAAAAATCGCATATGCAGAAATCTTCCCATTCCCCCATCCCCCTCATTCGTCAGTTTTTTCAAAAAAACAGCGCATACAACTAATGTTGAAATGCGCTGGCTTATCACAAGTTCTCTCTCTGTATCCGGATAACTTCGTCCAGTCCATCATATTCCGGGTCGACATCAATGTCATCTTCAAAATCTGAAAAATCCCAAAAGGGATTAATTGGCAGCTGCCCCCGGAATCTTGTTGGCATATGTTCCTTTCCGCTCGCAGTATTGTAAACCAATCGAGATCTATCTAATTCCAAATCCATAGGCGCCCTCCCAACTTCACAATGATACGCTTCCATAGGCTAAATTTATTATGCCATGAGAAGAGTATAAACACGGTTGTGCATAAATATTCATTTATCATGTATATTGCCTTTCGCAAAATGCGAATATTTATGCATTACAGCTACATATGCATTGTAGCACACCAAGAAACATTTTGCAAGTTTTCCTGCAATTTTTTCCACATATTCAACATCTTTTCAGCATCAATTCACAATTCATTTCACGATTCATTATATTTTTCGCTTTCTTTTAGATAGAAAAAGTTGTATAGTTAGTATGTAAAAAAGATTTATGAAAGGTAGACTGAAATATATGACCAGGGAATCTTGGGAAACACTGGAGATGATAGCCTCTCTCGGAGAGGCCTCTTCCACCGTTATTGCCAGAAGTTTAAACATAAAGCGAAACGCTTTGACCGGAAGGACAAATAGCCTTTCTCAAAAGTCGCTTATACAATATAGAAGACACGGAAAAGAAAAGCTGTTTTCAATCACTGATTCCGGCAGGAAATTACTTTTTGAAAGAAAAAATCCCGATAAGCCTGCGGAATCTGAACTAGTGTCTGTATTAGAACGATTGTTGAGGAATTCTTTTGATGGAGCATACCTTTTTATTGACATTTTTTTTGAAAAGCCTTTGTGTTCTCTTACTGACTATAATATGCAGAACTCCTTAAAGATAACCCATCGGGATCCTCTTTTTACCGAACTGTGCTGTGAACTACTGGAATTTATTTGTTCTGCTTCTGAGAAAAATTATACGAAAGAACAATTTTCTGCCCATTTATTCTCTATGGGTGTAAATTCTAATGAAATGAAGGGATTTATCTATTACATTGCCAACAAATATGAAATATTACGAAAACAGGAAAATAAAAAGGAGTGCGAGTGAAATAGACTTTACCCACTTACATAAATTTTATCTTAAATCCTGCAAGTGGGTAAAAAAGATTGTTGTAAAATATTTTGGCATATGGCTATTTTGTTGGTTCAGACTGTAGTTTTTCTTCCGCTCCACCGGAAATGCTGATATCCCCAAAAAGCTCTTCCAACTTTTCTGTGGGCAGAGGATTCCACTCTACTTGTTTGACGATTTCCTGCGCGCTAATACCCTGATACGTTATCTTTTCCTGATCACAGTACACAAAACAAGCAAACAAGAGGATCGCAATCACAAGCCGGATTCCAAACGTAGAAGTTCCCTGGGCTGGCTCTGTCCTCACAGTTTCCGAAACATTCCCTTGCTCTTGGTTTCCAAATGCGGCACGCGCCTGTTCCACATAATTCCTGCGCTCCCTTGCGCTCTCTTCGATAGATTTTACCATTATAGTACTCCTTCAATAGCTTTGTACTATTTTAGTAGTATTTGCAGGAAAAAATACCAATTTTACAAATTCTCTCAAAATTTCAATTCTTATTCAGGCTGCGTCACGGCATTATGATTTACATAATTTTCTTATGTAAACTATTGCTTATTGCCACTATAAAAATACCGTTGGTTCAACTCTTCCACAACCTCATCCCAGGTAATACCTGTTTCCACCATCATCACAACCAAATCATAGACAAAATCACAGATTTCGTAAGTAATTTCATCGGGTTCCGTATTCTTGGCTGCAATGACAATCTCCGTTGCTTCTTCCCCAATGTTTTGTAATATCTTGTCTAACCCTTTGTCAAAAAGGTAATTCGTATATGAGCCTTCCTTGGGATGTTCTTTGCGCTCGGTGATCGTGTCATACATATTTTCAAATACTTTCAGCGGATTACGGCTGATATATTCTTTTTTCACCAGATCCTGGAAGAAGCAGGTGGGATTCCCGGTATGGCAGGCTGCGCCCACCTGGGAAACTGCGGCAAGAATGGTGTCCTTATCGCAGTCAATTGTTAATGACTTCACATACTGATAATGCCCGGAAGTCTCACCTTTAATCCAAAGTTCCTGCCGGCTTCTGCTGTAATAAGTCATCTTTCCCAAGGCAAGCGTCATATTGTATGCTTCCTCATTCATGTAAGCAAGCATCAACACTTCACAAGTCTGGTATTCCTGCACAACTACCGGAATCAAGCCATCTCCATTCAACTTAAACTCTGACCAGGGAATCGCAGAGACAAATTTGCTTGTCTGTATGCCTTCAGCGGACAGATTCCGCTTTAAGTTCATGATATCTGTACCCGGGCTGCTGACATAATTGCCGCCAATGCCTGTCACAGCGTCGCGTTTTAAAATTTCCGTCCATTGTTTTTTGTCGTAACCGGAGACAATCACGCTGAATGGAAGATTTGTGATGTTCGCCAATGCCTCCACAATATTTTCATTGAGCACTACCAGTTTGTGGATATGTTCTTCCGCCTCTTTTTTATGTTTAAATATCAAGTCCACTGTCTCCATGGAGACAAGAAGTTTTTCTTTGCCAAAACGCTGCGCCGCTTCCTGTACCATCTCTGTAATGTCATGTCTGGAACCGTCCAGAATAGCGCCCTTGCAGCCAGCATAAAGAATCTTCTTGATGTCCTCCATTTTCTTAATGTTTCCTGCCCCATAAACAGGAATCTCAATATCCCGGCTCAGATTGCGAATGATACCCAGATGAATATCATGCTCCTTGTCATTCTGTGATAAATCAAACACATAGAGCTTATCGACTCCGCTCTCATTATATAATTTCGACAATTCTTTCCAGTCACCGACAACTGTAAAATCTCCACGTCCCTTTACGGCGTTTCCGTCTTTTAAGTAAATTGTGGCAATTAAGTTTTTGTGTTCCATAGCGTCACCTATAAACTGCCTTTCGTTGACATAACGTCACTGATGCGGGGATCTTTCCTGGTGGCTTCATCCAGGGCGCGCCCGAACGCTTTAAAAAGCCCCTCAATCATGTGGTGGTTGTTGGTTCCCGACAAAATTTTCATATGTAAGTTCATCCCTGCGTTGTAAGAGATGGCATAGAAAAATTCGCGGACCATCTCTGTCTCCATATACCCCACCCTCTCTGTGGTAAACTCTCCCTCGAATGAAAAATACGGCCTGCCGCTTAAATCAATGGCGCACAATACTAATGTCTCGTCCATAGGCAAGATGCAGCTACCATAACGTTTGATGCCTTTTTTATCTTTGAGCGCGTAGCGAATCGCCTTTCCAAGCACAATCCCGGTATCTTCAATGGAATGGTGGGTATCAACGATTAAGTCACCTTTTACCTGAACCTTCATGTCGAAGAACCCATGGCGTGCAAAGCCATCCAACATATGGTCAAAAAATCCAATTCCCGTATCGAGCTGTGTTTCTCCACTGCCATCTAAATTGAGCGTAAGATTGATTTCTGTCTCTTTCGTCTTACGACGCTGTTTGTTAATCCTTTCATTTGACATGGTAATCCCTCCTAATCCTCAAACCTTACTTTAATCGAATTTGCATGAGCCGTCAACCGTTCTGACTCTGCAAATTGTACGATATCCTTGTAAATTGGTTCCAGCGCCTCCCTGGAATAGGAAATGATGCTGGATTTTTTGATGAAATCATCTACACTCAGCGGGGAGAAAAACTTTGCCGTCCCATTCGTTGGGAGTACATGGTTGGGCCCGGCAAAATAGTCGCCCAAAGGCTCGCTGGCATATTCTCCCAAGAAGATAGCGCCGGCGTTTTGAATTTTCATCATCGTCTCAAAAGGATTTGCTGTCAAAATCTCAAGATGCTCGGAGGCAATCTCATTAACAGCGTTTACAGCCTCTTCCATATCCTCAGCCACCAGAATATAACCGTAGTTTTCCAACGATTTCTCTATAATGTCTTTGCGGGAAAGTACGGCGGTGAAATTGTCAATTTCTGCGGAAACCTGCTTGGCGAGCGTTTCACTGGTCGTAATTAAAATTGCGCTCGCCAGTTCGTCATGCTCTGCCTGAGACAACAAATCTGCCGCCACATACCGCGGATTTGCGCTTTCATCGGCAAGTACAAGAATTTCACTCGGCCCGGCAATGGAGTCAATGTTCACATGCCCGAATACGGCCTTCTTCGCCAAGGCCACATAGATATTTCCCGGGCCGACAATCTTGTCCACCTTAGGAATGCTCTTTGTGCCGAATGCAAGCGCCGCAACTGCCTGGGCGCCGCCCACTTTATAAATTTCATCAACGCCCGCAAGATCCGCTGCCGCTAAAGTGGCAGGGTTTACATGCCCTTCCCGGTTACAGGGGGTTGTCATGACAATTTTTCCTACGCCCGCTACTTTCGCCGGCAGTACGTTCATCAATACAGAAGATGGGTAGGCGGCCTTCCCTCCCGGCACATACACGCCCACGCGCGCAAGCGGCGTCACCTTCTGTCCCAATAAAACACCGTCCGGTCTGCTGTCAAACCAACTGTACTGCTTCTGTTTCTCATGATACGTGCGTATATTTTCCAGCGATTTCTTCATGACCTCAATGAGCTTGTCATCCACGAGCTCATAGGCCCGGTCAATTTCACCTCGCGTTACGCGTATATTTTCCTCATGGATATCGGCGCCGTCAAATTGTTTGGTATAAGAAAAGACGGCGCTGTCACCGTTCCTGCGAACATTTTCAATAATCTCATTTACATTATCTTCATATTGTTTATAACTGTTGGGACTTCGTTTCAAAAGGTCTTCCAGAAGGTTTTTCCTGGTATCCTCTGTTAATTTTAAAATTCTCATGGAAATTTCCTCCTTATCTCTTACCTAAAGGACTTCCTTCAGATCGCGGATTAACTTTGTGATGCGCTCATTTTCCATCTTCATGCTGACCTGGTTTACCACCATTCGTGCCGACAGGGGACAAACCTCTTCCAACACGCCGAGCCCATTTTCCCGCAGTGTGGAACCGGTCTCCACAATATCGACAATCACTTCAGACAGACCGACGATCGGCGCAAGCTCTATGGAACCGTTAAGTTTGATAATCTCCACAGTTTGGTGTTTCTTATTATAGAAATAATCCTTGGCGATCCTTGGATATTTGGTAGCAACGCGAATTAATTCATGGTGCTGCAGCAATTCCTTAGCGTCCTTGGGTCCGCAGACACACATCCTGCATTTGCCAAACCCTAAGTCCAGCACTTCATAAATGTTACGCGCTTCCTCTAAAATCGTGTCTTTACCGACTACGCCGATATCAGCCGCGCCGTACTCCACATAAGTCGGCACATCCGGCCCTTTGGCAAGGAAAAATTTCAGTTTCAGCTCTTCATTGACAAAGATTAACTTGCGGGTATCTTTGTCTTTCATTTCATGGCAGGTAATGCCTATTTTCTCAAAAGTAGAAAGCGTCTGTTTCGCCAACCGTCCTTTGCCCAATGCAAATGTCAAATATCTCATTGTTTCCTCCATTCTGTGTACCCCCATTATAATTTGCAAGTATCAGATAAACATAATCGCCTGCATATGCATGCGCTGCGCATATGCGCGATAATCTGCCTCCGTCTTATCATCCTCCCAGCACACAAGCGCGGCTCCAAGATTTTGTTCGCGCAGCGAAACGGCCCGCCAAATCGCCTCCTGCCGCTGCTCTCTGTGATACACAATCAATGTCTGGTTATTTTCAACTGCTATGTCAATTTTCTGTCTTGCCAAAGCGGCCAGAAGCTGGTCTGTCACAACCGCAAAACCAATGGAGGGCGCATGCTTACCAAAATAATCCATCAGATTATCATAACGTCCTCCTTTGACAATCGGTTCGCCGCTGCCAAATGTGTAACCGGCAAAAATAATGCCTGTATAGTAATGGTAACTGCTGAGCATGCCAAGCTCAATTGACACATATTTTTCCACATGATAACAAGACAAAACCTGCATTAAAGACTCTAAACGTTCCAGCGCACGCAAGATAACCGGGTAATTTTGGGAAAGTTTTTTTGCCTTGCACATCATATCGTCCGTCATACAGAGATTTCCCAGCATAGAAAACAATTCTTGCAGTTCCAGTGAAAGATGAAGCGAATCTACGAGCTCTTCCACGCCAAAGAAATTCTTATTGGAAATCAGTTCGATAAGCTCCTGTTCCTCCTCTTCTTTTAACTCAGCCGCCTGCACCAATCCACGGAAGAAATCTGTATGCCCTACGCCGATTTGAAATTCCAAAAGACCGGCCGTCTTCAGAGAATCGACGACTAGTGCGAGAATCTCAGCGTCTGCCGCCACGGAATTATCGCCTACCAGCTCTGCGCCCAATTGCGTACTCTCCTTCAATCTACCCTGGTAACTGTTATTGTTGATAAACGTGTTTCCCATATAACAGAGGCGCACCGGAAATTCTTCATCCGCATAATATTTTGCCACGCACCTGGCAATGGAGGGCGTCATATCCGGGCGCAATACCAGCGTATTCCCCTCTCTGTCAAAAAATTTATATAAATCCTTCGATGGGGTTGTGCCGATTTCCCGACTGAATATATCAAAAAATTCAAACGTCGGCGTCTCAATGGCATGATATCCGTACTTTTTCAATAAATCCTGCAAGTTCTGTTGTAATATCAGTTTCCTTGCACATTCCATATTATAGATATCCCGAACCCCCTCTGGGGTATGTAACAGTCTACGTTTCATTTAGGTAAATTTCCTTTCTAAAATTAAAATCAACACTTTAACGTGTTACCGTGTTATCAGGTTAAACATTGCTTATTATATCGAAGGTCTTGCCAAAAGTCAACCGCGTTTTTCTAAATCTTTCTGCATAGCGTCCAAATAGGGAATTAATATACCGCCCTTAGACGATAGAAAATACTCCGGTTCCAACTCCTCATAACGAAAACTCTTTCTGCCGCCTTCCTCCGCGCGCGACCAAAATTCCATCAATCTTTGATAGCGCAGATAATAGGCTTCATTGCGATGGGAGTAAAATATCAGCAAAAATGCAATTCCCTGCTGTTCTTCAAATTTTCCCATAAACTCCACCTGATGGGGATGAATGTTCTGCAAGGGGAACGTGTCCGTATGGCACTCTTTCGCGTCGAAGCAAACGGGAATCCCCTGCACAGCCCCGATATAGTCAACGGTACTCTTCTGGTCAAAATAGGCAAGCGTAATATGGCGGCTGTCTTTGTCGATTTTGAGGGGCGTAATGGGAGTCGGCACTTTCTGGATCAGCGCAAGCCCATGCTCCGCATATTTCTCGTTGGTGAGATTTACCAGTTCTTCCAGCGTAGAACCTCGAAGCCCTCTTGAATTCCATGTCGGCATATAAGTAACCGTCCTTTCTATATTCTTCCCAATACCCGCTCAAATTCAGCGGTAGCCGGAGCTTCAAATTCCCGGCCGTCATTGAGCCTTAAGAGATATGCCTGAAGCATCTGCCCACAGATATGGAATCGGCGCGCAAAGAAGTCATTTGTCTTTTTGTCGCCATATTTGCCATCTCCAACAATGGGATGGCCCACCGATGCTAAATGCGCCCGTATCTGGTGAGAACGTCCAGTGATGAGATGCACGTCAAGTAACGTAAAATTATCCATATCGCCATCCATATCTTTTTTACCTATCTTTTTCAGACGACCATCTCCACGGCTTGAGGATTTCTTCTGATAACAGGCAAGCGGCGTATAACTTGTCCTAATATATTTGCCCCCCGGCAACTTCGTCGTAGATATCTGTACACGATTGTCCTTTTCCTCTTTTAGCAGCCAGCCGTCTATCATCTGCGGTTTCTGAATCCATCCTTTTACCAGACAACGGTAATGCTTTTCGATATCCCGGCTGTTTAACTGCTCGGCCATTTCCTGTAAGCCTTTGAGGCTTTTGCCTGCAATTAGAAGCCCTGACGTATTGTAATCCAGACGATTACAGATAGAAGGACGAAAGGTTGCCAACTCTTTTGCTGTAATAGAATGGCTGCGCAGAAGATAGCCAATGATATACTCGTTTGCCGAAATATCATCGGGCTTTGCTTTCTGCGATAACATGCCGGCAGGTTTGTTGATGATTAAAATATCCGCATCTTCATAGACAATATCCAGCGGCTTATACGGATAATTACTGACAGAGGTTTCCAGGGAAATTCTTTTCATTGGCGAGGCAAATTTGGCAAACGTCTCTTCACTGAAGAACAATGTTACCTCATCTTGTACGTTAAGTTTTTCTGAGCCGTTCGCTTTTTTTCCATTCAAGGTGATATTCTTCTTGCGGAGCATTTTATAGATGAAGCTTCCCGAAGCCTCGGACAAGAGCTTCTTCAGATATTTATCAAACCGCTGGCCAGCTTCATTTTTGCCTATCTGGAAACTTTGCATTATCTTCTCCTCTTTTTGCTCACATTTGATTTTTTCCTGGCGTTGGAAGTTGCTTTTTTCTTCGATTTTGCCTTCGCATTCGCCGAACCTTTATCCGCCATTTTCCTGGGAGGAATCAAACACTTCTTGTCAAAGCCAATCAAATCTGCCCGTCCGGTTTTTAGCAAGGCTTCTTTTACCAGACTATAATTCTTAGGTTCCCGATATTGAATTAAAGCGCGCTGCATAGCTTTCTCATGCGGGTTGTGCGCTACATATACCGGCTCCATGGTACGCGGATCTAAACCGGTATAGTACATACAGGTGGAAATCGTGGAGGGCGTGGGGTAAAAATCCTGCACCTGCTGCGGCATATAGCCGAGATCCCGCAAGAATTCCGCCAGTTCTACCGCTTCTTGCAGCGTGGAACCGGGGTGCGAGGACATCAGATATGGTACAAGATACTGTTTCTTACCCAATTTTTCATTCATGTTCTCGTACTCTCGGACAAACTGATGGTAAACGGCGGATTTTGGTTTGCCCATTTTTTCTAAAACCTTGTCGGAAATATGTTCTGGCGCTACCTTTAACTGACCGCTGACATGATATTGACACAGTTCCCGCAAAAAAGTGCGGGCTTTATCTGCCAAGACATAGTCAAAACGGATGCCGGAGCGGATAAACACCTTTTTGACGCCGGGAATGCTCCGCAATTTGCGCAGCAATTTCAAGTAATCCTCATGATCTGCCTTTAAATTCTTACAGGGACTGGGAAACAAACATTGCTTGTTGGGACAGACCCCTTTTTGCATTTGTTTGTCACACGCTGGGAAACGGAAATTTGCCGTGGGCCCGCCCACATCATGGATGTATCCCTTGAAATCCGGCTCTTTTGTCAGAAGTTCCGCCTCTTTTACAATGGATGCATGACTTCGGGACTGAATAATCCGCCCCTGGTGAAAGGTCAGCGCACAAAAATTGCATCCGCCAAAACATCCGCGGTTGCTAGTAATGCTGAATCTGACCTCCTCGATAGCCGGAACGCCGCCCAACGGCTCATACGAAGGATGGTAAGCGCGCATATAAGGCAGTGCGTAAATATCATCCATTTCCATTTGGCTCAGAGGTTCTGCCGGAGGATTCTGAACTACATAGATTTTGTTCGGATAAGCTTCTGCCAATCTCCTGCCGCTGAACGCATCTGTATTCTGATATTGCAGGTAGAAACTGCGGGCGTAGGTGGATTTGTCCTCTTTTACCTGCGTGAACTCCGGCAGAAACACAGCGTCGTAAATGTCTTCTTTTTTCTGGGTTTTGTATACCGTTCCGGGTACATATGTGATATCGGACACGGCAATTCCGCTGTCCAGCGCCTCCGCCAAGGCAAGGATACTGCGTTCCCCCATACCGTACATAAGGATATCTGCCCCGCTGTCTAAAAGAATGGAACGTTTTACCTTATTGCTCCAATAATCGTAATGCGCCAGTCTCCGCAGGCTGGCCTCAACGCCGCCGATAAGTATCGGCGTTTTCTTGTAGGTCTGCCGAATTAAATTACCGTATACAATCGTGGCATAGTCCGGCCGCTTTCCCATGACGCCGCCCGGAGTAAAAGAATCTTTTTCACGCAGACGCTTCGATACACTGTAGTGGTTTACCATAGAATCCATGTTTCCGGCGCTGACCAAGAACGCAAGACGCGGCTCCCCGTACATGGCGATACTCTCCATTTGTTTCCAGTCCGGCTGTGAAATGATGCCCACCGAATATCCGTGCGCCTGCAAAAGACGGCTGATGATTGCATGTCCAAAAGAGGGATGGTCCACATAGGCGTCCCCGATGACATATACAAAATCAAACTGTGCAATTCCCCGCGCTGCCATATCTTCCCGGCAGATTGGCAAAAACGTTCCCTTCATAGCCGCTCCTTATTTCATATGTATTGTCCAATACTTGTTCATAGCTTGAGATATAGTAATCAGCAAGCCGGCGTTTCTCCTTCTCCTGATGGGCGGAAAATGAATCCTCCACAGCGCACACGCGCATACCGGCATTTTTCCCCGCGCGAATCCCCATAGGAACGTCTTCAAATACCAGGCAGTGCTCCGGTTTCACCGATAATTTCTTTGCCGCTTCCAGATAAACATCCGGCGCAGGTTTCCCGTGCGCCACTTCACAGGCTGTTACAACTACCTCAATGATATCGTCAAAATGTAAGGCCGTGGTAACAGCCTCCACCAACTCCTTGGAATTGCTGGTGGCAATGCCAAGGGCAATACCCCGCCGCCTGCAATATTGCAAGAACTTCTCCGCCCCGGGTTTGAAATACACTTCATGGCTATATTTGTCAAACGCCATCTGGTTCCAGATAGATTTTAACTCTTCCACACTTTCTTTAAGATGAAACAATGCTTTCGTATAAACTGCCGTTTCTGTAAAACTCATGCCCTCGATATCATACTGGTAAGTTTCAGGCAGCGTAAGACCGCGTTGTTCCAAAAATTCTACGTCAATATCATGCCAGAGCCACATGGAATCCACAAGCGTACCGTCCAAATCAAATATAATTGATTGTATATTTTCTAACATAATTCTCAATTCTCCTTCGCTGGCGGGCCGTTCTTCAGCAAATTAATTTCCTCATCTGTCAATCTACGGTAAGACCCCGGCGCTAAAGATACGTCCAGCCGCAATCCTCCCATAGAAAGACGTTTCAGGAATAATACTTCCTTACCCACAGCCTCAAACATGCGTTTCACCTGATGAAATTTACCCTCTGTGATTGTCAGCATAATCTCCGTAACCGTTTCCTCACAGGAGAGAATCTGAAGCTTCGCCGGCTTTGTCAATTTTTCTTCTCCAATATCAATTCCGCGGGCAAACTCTGTGATATCAATCATTGTCACTTGGCCGGAAACCTTGGCAAAATATGTCTTGGGCACATGTTTACCGGGCGCCAAAAGGTTGTGGGAGAGCGCGCCGTCATTTGTGATAATTAACAATCCTTCCGTGTCCTTATCCAGCCTGCCCACCGGAAACAAGTCTTTACGGTTCTTTTCCGTAATCAAGTCCATCACCGTTTGCTGATCCTGGTCTTTCACAGCGCTCACACATCCCTGGGGTTTGTTGAGCATGAAATATTCGTATTCTAAGTAAGCAATTACCCTGCCCTGGCAGACGACCTCATCTTTTCCGGGATTTACCTGTTGCTGCGGACCTGCGGGCAGCGCGCCGTTGACATACACTTGTTTCTTACGGATACGTTGTTTTACCTCACTGCGGGTTCCTATGCCCATATCGGCAAGATATTTGTCTAACCGCATACGTCCTCCTTTACTCGTTGCCCACGCCAGGTAAATACCCCAAAGCATTTACCTCTCACGAAAGTACAGTCGCTGTGATTCCAGCCATTTTAACGCCCAGTAGGGATTAAGGCTCATCTCCTCACCGTTTTCATCGTCTACATAGATACCTACATGCAGATGAACAGCAAACTGCCCAATCGTCCCCTCCTCCCCATAGCCGCTGTCACCCATGAAGCCCAGCAGTTCTCCGGCTTTCACCTCATCGCCCTCTTGAAAATCTTTGGCATAATCATAGAGATGGGCATAGTAATAGTAACCGCCGCTGGGGGAACGGATACCGATGCGGTAGCCGCCCAGCCTCAGCCAGCCTATCTTTTCTACCGTGCCATCCGTCATACTGATAATGGGATAACGCCCGCGCTCATTGACCAAAGCCATGATATCCGTGCCCTCATGCTGACGTTCCCCACCAAAATTACGCGCAAACTTCCAGGAATTCTCAAAGGAAGTAGCAAGCGTATCATCCGTCTCACAAAGAGGAACCGGAAAATATTTCAAATCCTCCCATACGGCAAGCTCTATTTTCAAAATGTCCTGAAGTTTGCCGGGGTAATACTGTTTCAATAATTTCAGGTACTCCTCCAATTCTCCCTGCCCGGTTTGCTCTGTGAGAATAGCGGCTGCCAGGTACTCATACTTGGAAAATTCTGACTGCTCCCCATATTTAGCGGCCGTCTCATACAACTCTGCCGGAACTTGCTGACGGCGCAAAAACTCCTTTGTATCTTCCGCTGCCAAAAGGTTGGCAATCTTTGCCGTCTGCTGTATGCGAACAGTTAATGTGCTGATACACAGCAGAAACGCAGTAAGAATCAATACATGGATTACTACTCTCTTAAAATACTTCATAGACCCCTTTATTTTCCGGTTCTGATGTTTTATATTGTACTATTTCATCCGTTTCAGGAATTCTACCAACAGTTTCCAAATTTTCTCCGTAGAGGAAATGCTCAACCGCTCCTTCGGTGTGTGGATATCGTAGTTGTTAGGTCCAAAGGAAATACAATCAAGCCCCTGAAGCTTGCCTGAGAAAAGCCCGCACTCCAGACCTGCGTGGATAGCCTCAATCTTAGGCTCCTCGCCAAATAAATCACGATAAGTCTCCGCCATACGTTCCCGCATAACAGAATCTGCTTTGTACTCCCATGCCGGATAGTCGCCGGCAATTGTAATCTCACCGCCCAGAAATTCTGTGAGGAATGTAAGACGGTCTGCAACTTCCATTTTGCGGCTGGTGACACTGCTGCGCACAGCAAAGCACACAGAAAATGTATCTTCGGTAAGCCGCATAATTCCGGCATTTAGGGACGTTTCCACCAACCCTTCAATATCCATACTCATATGCTGAATACCATTAGGCATCATGCGCAGGAAAAATAAAATTTTAGAGGCTGTAGAGCCATGCAGGACAAAACTTTTTCCTTCCTGTATTTTCTGACAGGATATGGTGATATTGGGGTCTGAGGATTGAAACTCCTTCCGTAATCTCTGCTCCAAGTCCTGCAAATTGTCGCATAAATCTTTGCCTGCATCCTCCGACTCCAACAAAATAACTGCCTTGGCGTCGCGGGGAATGGCATTGTCTTTCAGGCCGCCTTCCATGCTTTCAATGGCAAAAGGTATGTCTTTGCTCAAGGCATCCAACACTCTTCCCAGAAGCCAAATCGCATTTCCACGCTCTTTGTTAATCTCGCTGCCCGAATGCCCGCCTTGCAGGCCGCCTACTTTTATTTCATATTGAATACCCTCTGTTTCTATGCGGGAAACCGCAAGTTTACATTCTGCCTGTAACCCGCCGGCACAGCTAGTCAGAAAAATACCCTCCTCATCGGAATCAATATTCAGAAGCTTTCGACCCTTTAACATGGAAAGATCCATCGACTCAGCGCCCAGCATACCGATCTCTTCGTCTACGGTAAAGACAATTTCCAGAGGCGGATGCTCCAGGGAATCGTCATCTAAGATAGCAAGCGCATAGGCAACGGCAATTCCGTCGTCACCGCCAAGCGTAGTACCTTCTGCTTTCAGAAAGTCCCCATCCACATACAAACGCAAACCATCCTTCTCAAAATCAATGTCTACGCCGCTTTCTTTCTCGCATACCATGTCAAGATGTCCCTGAATGATAATTGGCTCACTAGCCTCATATCCTGCGGAAGCATCTTTGAAAATAACCACATTATTGTCCTCATCCTGAATATATTTAAGGTTGTGGTCCTTGGCAAAAGATACGCAATAGTCGCTGATTGCCTTTGTATTACGGGAACCGTGGGGTATCTGGCAGATATCCTCAAAATACGCAAATACCTTCTTGGGCTTTAGTTGTTCACATACTCTCATGATTGCTCTCCTCCATTGGTATATTTATATAATTGGCTCATAGAATAAACTATGAAAAAAATCATGTACATTATTATTTTAGTTGGATTTTTAATTTATATTCTTGCTTTTCCCGCGGAATCGGTAGGTGCCGCCACGATTGGCCTCAATCTCTGGTATGAGAATATGCTGCCAACGCTGCTGCCGTTTTCCATTCTCTCCTACATAATGATACAATCCGGAATTCTCGATAGCTGTGCAAGCGCTGCCCATCGTTTCTTCGGTAAATTTTTCCCTATAAGCAGCGCTGGGCTTTTTCCGTTGATTGCAGGGCTGCTGTTCGGGTTCCCTATGGGGAGTAAGATTACCGCCGATTTGGTACAATCCGGGAAGATGAGCCGTGAAGAGGGACAACGGCTGTTTTGCGCCTGCAATAATATCAGTCCCATGTTTGTTGGCAGTTTCATCCTTAACGAAAGTTTGGGGCGGCCCGAACTGCGGCTTGCCACATATCTCATACTGTATGTTCCTCCTCTTGTATTATACATGATATGGAACTGCAAACAGCATTTTACCACGCCTGAAGCAAAATCCTCTAAAAAAACGGCATCCATGAACCTTCAGCTCATAGACGCCGGTATTATGAACGGTTTTGAAACACTGGCAAAACTGGGAGGATATATCATCCTCTTCGCTATTCTGGCACAAATGACAACAATGCTCCCGATATCCCACCCTCTGATAAAATGCCTGCTGATTGGATGTACGGAAATCACCAACGGTATCTCCTACACAGCAAGACTGGGATTAGATTTCTCGCTCGCCTATCCCCTGATGGTATCATTTACCGCTTTTGGCGGGCTTTCCGGCTTTGCGCAGACTGCCTCCATGGTTAAAGACAGTAAATTATCCATGATTCCGTACCTACAGATGAAACTCTTAGGGACAGCTATTTCCGTCGGTCTCGCACTCCTGCTGACACAGACAACGGCTCATTGATATTGTCGCCCCGGTCAGCTACAGGATTTGCTGACTGCCGGCTAATTGATATCGGTCAACTTGATTTCCTGGGCAGGTTCTTTACCTGTCGACGCAGCCTGTTGTGTTTCCCGGCTCAATGCTGCCTCCATCTCTGCCGGAGCTAATTCTCTGCGGTTTGCATTTACCTTGTCATAACACGCCTGCAAGGAGCCAAGCAGGCTGTCAGTCCTGGCGCCTGTCGTCTCTATTGCCATCACAATAATCTCTTCTATGCTGTTAAGCATGTCGTCTGTATATTGAATAGCGCCCATACGAATGTTGTTGGCATCAATGGTTGCATTGTCCAAAATCTCCTGCGCTTGTCCGCTGGCAATCCTTACTACGTCATCTGCCTGCGCATACGCTCTCTGCATAATCTGATGCTCGCTGATTAACTCCGTAGTATGTACCTCAGCTTTGTTAATAATAGCTTCCGCCTTGGCCTTAGCATCTGCGAGAATCGCTTCCTTATTGCCGAGCATCTTCTGGTAACGCTTAATTTCGTCCGGCGTCCTATGCCTAAGTTCTGCTAATAAGTTCTCCAGTTCCTCTTTGTCTACGATGATTTTCGTGTTAGAAAACGGCTGAAACTTACAATTTTCAATGAAGTCTTCAATCTCATCAATCGCCTGTTCGATTTTGCTGCTCATACACATTGCTCCTAACGTACATATTTTTCATAAATTTGCGGTATCAACTGTTTCGGTACAAAATGGGAGATGTCGCCTCCATAAGAAGCAACCTCCTTGACGATGGTAGAACTCAAATAGGCATATTCCAGACTGGTAGTCAGAAAAATTGTATCTATGCCCGAGTTGACAATCCGATTGGTCTGAGCAATTTGTAGCTCATATTCAAAATCCGTCACAGCGCGAAGTCCCCTTATAATAATCGTAGCCTCAATTTTCTTGGCATAATCAATCAAGAGCCCATCAAAAAATGTTATTCTTACATTGGGGACATGGCCAGCTGTTTCCTTTAACATACTAACACGTTCTTCCACAGAAAACAATGGATTTTTTGCACTATTATTCAAAATTGCCACTACCAGCTCGTCAACGATTTTTGCGGATCGTTCAATCATATCTATATGCCCAAAGGTCACCGGATCAAAACTTCCCGGATATATTGCTCTTTTCATATGTCACCCTCATTCTCCGGCTTACTTGATAAACCGTAAAAAAATATGTTGATTGGTTTTATATGCTTTCTCTTTCGTGATCTCGTAACCAAAATCTACAACATAGGATAAATCTGTATTAAGAGACGCCTCCACAATAACTAAGGAGCCCTCATGGATGATAGCGGACGATGATAACGCCCGCAATACATCTGTCTCCAAACCTCTGTCATAAGGAGGATCCATAAATACGATATCAAAATCCTCCCTCCCTTCCATCCAGCGTATGGCAGAAACAGCATCCTTTCTAAGCAGAGTACAGTTTTCTGCAAATTTGGTAAACTGAATGTTCTCCTCAATACATGCCGCGGCTTTTTTGCCGTTCTCCACAAACACAGCCTTTTGGGCGCCGCGGCTCACTGCTTCCAGCCCAATCTGGCCGCTCCCGGCAAACAGATCAAGAAAATGACAGTCCGGCAAAAAAGGATTTAACATGTTAAAAAGCGTTTCTTTTACCCTGTCCGTGGTAGGTCTCGTGTCTAACCCTGAGATTGTTTTCAGCGGCAGGCTTCTTGCCTTTCCCGCAATAATCCGCATAGGGTCACCTCCTAAATACGTTCAGCCGTCATGACGCTGCATGACAGCTTGAACGACTAATGTTCCAGTATTGCCCTCCTCAGCAGTGTCAGCGCACTTGCCACGGAATATTCGCGAATTTTACTGCGGCTCCCGCTATACTGGTTCTTCTCTGTGTGTAATTTGCCTCGGCAGTAACAGCTCATATACACAAGCCCGACCGGCTTGTCCTCTGTTCCACCGTCAGGCCCGGCAATTCCTGTGACGGCAACGCATATGTCAGCGCCCGCCGCTTTGGCTCCGCCCTCTGCCATCGCTTCCGCCGTCTGCGGGCTGACTGCGCCATGCTGCCGCAAAATCTCTGCGGGAACGCCCAGAAGTTTTTCTTTGGCCTCATTGGAATAAGTGACATATCCCTCTTTCAAATATGTGGAAATGCCCGGTACATTGATAAGTCTGCCCGCAAGCAACCCTCCGGTACAGGATTCGGCAGTCGTCACCGTAAGGTTATGGGCCTTCAATAGCTCGTAAACCGCCATCTCCAGCGTTACCGTCGGATCATCAGTATAAATCAGATTGCCAAATCGCTTCTTCAACTCTTCTTCCACCGGCACGATCAGTTGAAATGCCTCTGCTTCGCTTGCCGCTTTGGCTGTGAGCCTCAAGTGCACTTCTCCAGTCTTGGCATATGGCGCCACGGTGGGATTCGTCTGCCCCTCAATCAAATCTAATATTTTCGTCTCAGCCGAACTCTCACCTACGCCGCACAATTTCACCATCTTAGAACAAATAGTCTCCGGCTGAATTGCATGCAAATATGGATATACCTGTTCCTCAAACATGGGAATCAGTTCGTTCGGCGGTCCAGGCAGAAGAATGACGCGCTGTTCACCCTCCTTAATAATGATACCCGGCGCAGTTCCATTGGGATTATATAATACTTTACTGTCCTTAGGCACAAGCGCCTGTTTCCAGTTATTCTCTGTGACATTGCGGCTGCGCTTTGCCATGAATTCTTCAATTTCCTTACGCGCCCTTTTATCTTCCACTAACGGCCTGCCCATAACTTTAGCCGCCGTCTCTTTGGTAAGATCATCTTGCGTAGGCCCTAACCCTCCGCAGAGAATGATGACATCCGAGCGTCCTTTGGCTGTTTTCAAAAGCTCCTCAAGCCGGCGTTCATTGTCTCCCACCACACTCTGGTAAAACATAGACAGCCCCAGCATCGCACATTTTTCAGAAATGTAAGCCGCATTCGTATTGACGATATTGCCAAGTAACAGCTCTGTACCTACACAAATTAATTCTACTGTCATAATATCAACGTCCTTTTCTTTGTCTTTCCCAACTTTATTTTTGCTCTTTCAGAACGTCTTTATTCTTAATCAGGTAATCTATCAGGGAAATCAACGTCAGAACCAGCGCAATATATGTAACTGCCAATGCGCAGATCTGGTAAATTTCATTATCAAAATCTAAAATCAGCATGACAATCATCACCATTTGAAATGTCGTCTTGAACTTTCCCCAATAACTGGCAGCGATTACAACTCCATTGTCAGACGCTACCAAACGAAAACCGCTGATAATAAACTCACGGCTGATAATAATAATAGAAATCCAGGCTGCAAGCCTGCCGTTCGCCGTAAGGCAGATTAATGCCGCCGCTACCAGAAGTTTATCTGCTAATGGATCCATAAATTTGCCGAAATTTGTAACAAGGTTGTACTTTCTTGCAATTTTTCCGTCAAAAAGGTCTGTCAGACTGGCTATGATGAAAATTGCCACCGCGGCATACATGCCGGCAGCGCCCAATCCCGGAACTAACATGCAGAGCACAAAAGGAACAATTAAAATCACGCGCAGGATTGTCAGTTTATTTGGTAAATTCATGATATCATCTCTCCTATCAAATCATATTCATACGCCCCCGTCACACGCACCTTCACAAAATCCCCGGTCATCAGCTGTTCATCTGTGTTGATGAATATATAACCGTCGATCTCCGGCGCATCCCGGTAAGTTCTTCCGACATAGGCATTTTCGCCATCTACGCGGCCCTCAATCATCACTGACAGCTCACGTCCTTTCAGCTCTTCATTTTTATCAAAAATAATCTCTTCCTCAAGCTCCATAATCTCATCGCGCCATTTTTCCTTCTGCCCCTCTTCTATTTGCCCGGTAAATTCCGCCGCCGGGGTTCCTTCTTCCGGCGAATAGGGAAACGCCCCCAAGCGGTCAAATTCCACTTCATTCAAGAAGCGCATCAATTCCTCGTGCATTTCCTGTGTCTCCCCCGGAAAACCGCTAATCAGCGTAGTGCGCAGCGCAATATCGGGAATCTCTCTTTTCAAATGGGCGATGGCCTCTGTCAACTCCGCCTTTGTCGTCCGCCGCCCCATCCGTTTTAAGATGGCGTCATTGATATGCTGTATCGGCATATCAAGATAATGGCATACCTTCCCGTTCCGCTTGATGGATGCAATCAGCTCTTCGTATATCTCCTCGGGATAACAATACATAATGCGAATCCATTGAATTCCCTCGACCTCATTCAGCCTATCCAGCAGCTTATGCAGAGATTTCCCGCCGTACAAATCTACGCCGTATAACGTCGTCTCCTGCGCAACTAAAATCAATTCTTTGACGCCCTGTGCGGCCAAGTACCGCGCCTGCGCGAGTAAATCCTCCATGGGCACGCTGCGATAAGCGCCGCGGATAGAAGGAATAATACAGTAACTGCAATGCTTGTCGCAGCCCTCGGCAATTTTCAGATGTGCATAATGCCCGCCTGTAGTAAGGGAACGCTTCGCCCCGTGCACCGGAAGCCCCTCCAGAGAATGATAACATGTATAACGCTTTCCCTTCTGCACTTCCTCAAGGGCTCTTGCAATTTCCTCATAAGAATTGGTACCGAGTACAACGTCTACTTCTGGAATCTCTGTGATAATCTCCTCGCGATACCGTTCGGCAAGACAGCCGGTGACAATCAGAGCCTTACAACTTCCAAGCTTCTTGTACTCTGCCATCTCCAGAATCGTATTGATGCTCTCTTCCTTGGCATCATTAATAAAGCAGCAGCTATTTATGACAATAGCATCTGCCTCATCTTCTTCGTTGGTGAACGTATGTCCACTGGCCTGCAAAGTTCCAATCATAAACTCTGTATCAACCAGATTCTTATCGCACCCTAGGGAAACTACTAAAACTCTCACGCTTCTTCTACTTCCTCTGATTCATCTTCGCCGACAATTGTCACTTTACTGTTGAAAACCTCCTCCACCGCAATTGATAACGGTTTCGTGTTAGAAGGGCTGTCTATCATAGGATCATCGCCGCTGATAATCTGTCTGGCTCTCTTTGAAGTCGCAAGCACGATAGAATAACGGCTGTTTACGACTGGTTCATCTCCCGTCTCCACACCGCTGTTTACCACTTTCATCAAATCTGAATACGATGGATGTAACATCATAATAATCAATCTCCTTTCGCAAAGCTCTTCAGCTCCGCTCTTATATTTTCAATTACTGCATGGTTCCTTGCCACCCGGGCATGTTCGTTCTTTATAATATTGTTTATTTCCTGCACACATTCCTCAAGGTCGTCATTGATTACAAAATAATCATAGTTTTCCACACCCTGAGCTTCCTGCCAGGCGCGGTTCAGCCTCGATTCAATGGCCGCGATATCTTCCGTCCCCCGGTTCATCAGGCGGTCTTTCAGTTCTCCGGCGCTCGGCGGCGAGACGAACAGCAATAGCGTATCGGGATAAGCCTCTTTTACTTTGAGGGCGCCCTGAATTTCAATTTCCAGAATTACATCCCTGCCCGCTTCTAACTCCCGGAATACATAGTCCTTAGGCGTACCGTAGTAATTATTTACATACCTGGCATACTCAATCAATGCGTCCTCTTCAATCATCTCTTCAAATTCCTCTTTGGAGACAAAAAAGTATTCCCTGCCATGGCTCTCTCCGGGTCTCGGCAGACGCGTAGTTGCAGAAATACTGAGCGCATAGCTGTCGGAATAATCCTCTAACAGCCGTTTCATAATGGTTCCTTTGCCGGCGCCGGAAAAGCCGGATACCACAACTAAAATTCCTCTCTTATCCATATCGTATGCTTCCTTTATATGCTATTTATCCTTATTCAATGTTCTGAATCTGTTCGCGTACTTTCTCAATATCCGTCTTTAAGCTGATCGCAATATCTGACACCGTCATATCATTTGCCTTGGACAAAACGGTATTGGCCTCGCGGTTCATCTCCTGCGCAATAAAATCAAGCTTCCTGCCAATATTGTCTCCCTGCATTAACGTCTCTTTCATACTGACAATATGGCTTTTTAAACGGACGGTCTCTTCATCCGTGCAGATTTTATCTGCAAAAAGGGTAACTTCCGTTACCAGCCTGCTCTCATCTATCTGCGTATCTGCAAGAAGCTCTTGCACTTTGTCTGTCAGTTTTGCACGGTATTCCGCTACAATCTCAGGGGAGCGGGCCTCAATCTGCTCCACATACTGTACCATAGCGTCCAACTTTCCCAGCAAATCTTCCCGGAGTTGTTCGCCCTCGCGCTTCCTTGCCTCCACAAATTGCTCTGCCGCTCCGCGGATTGCCTGTTCTAAAAGCTGCCACAATTCCTTCTCGTCGAGTTCCTGTGCCTCCATCACAAAAACTTCAGGGTATTTCGCAAGCGACGCCGCCGTAATATCCAGAGGAATATCAAATTGCCCCGCCATCTGACGCATATATTTTATATACTCTCCGGCAAGCGATTGATTGTATTTTAACTGCACCTGGTTCTCAGTACAGTCTTCATACGTGATAAAAATGTCTACCTTTCCCCGCTGGGCGTATTCTTTCATAAGGCTGCGGATTGTATTTTCAAAAAGGGTCAGCTTCTTTGGCATCTTAACGGCAACATCCAGATACCGGTGATTTACTGATTTCATTTCCACTACAATCCTGCGCGTTTCGTTGGAAATTTCACAACGTCCAAAACCAGTCATGCTCTTTATCATCAATAACATCCTACTTTCATATGCATAGATAAATGTATTATAAAACAGTTTCCAGAAATAGTCAAATTTTCTTTTTATTGTTTTCTATTGGCGAAAGTTGGTATATACTATGAGATAGTGTCACGTAACAAACTACCGAAAGGAGATACACGGTTATGGCTTTTGATGGAATTGTGATTGCAAATCTCGTAAGAGAATTAAATGAAAACGTATTAAACGGCAGGATCAGCAAAATCGCGCAGCCGGAAAACGACGAGCTGCTGCTGACAATAAAGGGAGGCAGCGGACAAGTACGCCTGCTTCTATCCGCCAGCGCATCTCTGCCGCTGGTTTACCTCACCACAGAAAATAAGCAAAGCCCCATGACGGCGCCCAACTTCTGTATGCTTTTGCGAAAACATATTGCCAACGGCAGGATCACAAAAATCTGGCAGCCGCAAATGGAACGCATCATCAATTTTGAAATAGAACATCTCAATGAATTAGGCGATCTCTGCCGCAAACAGCTCATCGTAGAGATTATGGGCAAACACAGCAATATTATATTCTGCGGCGAAGATGGGAAAATTATTGACAGTATCAAACATATTCCCGCGCAAGTCAGCTCCGTCCGGGAAGTCCTGCCGGGAAGGATGTATTTTATCCCCGAGACGCAGGAAAAATTTAATCCCTTAGACGCCTCCGGGCAAGAATTTCTGCAAAAAGTGTTTGCAAAGCCCCAGAGCTTGCAAAAGAGCATTTATACGACTTACACCGGCATCAGCCCGGTCATCGCCTCTGAGCTTTGTCATCGCGCAGGTTTAGACGGCGACCTTCCGGCTGCGGCATTGTCAGAGGAAGAACGGCTCCACCTCAGCCATCATTTTCTCTGGCTGATGGATGATATAAGAGCGGGACAATTTGCCCCAAACATTGTAAAAAACGGCAAAGAACCCATAGATTTTGCCGCCGTTACCCTCACACAATACGAAGATATGGACGTCATAAACTTTTCCGGCATATCCCAGGTATTGGAAAGTTTTTATGCGGACAAAAGCGTCTATACGCGCATCCGCCAGAAATCCGTGGATTTGCGCAAAGTGGCAGGCACAATTTTGGACCGCAGTCGCAAAAAATATGATTTGCAGCTAAAGCAGCTCCAAGACACGGAAAAGCGCGACAAATATAAAGTATACGGCGAGCTCATCAACACATACGGTTATGGACTGGAGGAAGGCGCAAAGAGCCTCACCGCCCTCAATTACTACACCAATAAAGAGATTACGATTCCGCTGGATACACAGCTTACGCCCCAGGAAAATGCCCAGAAATATTTTGACCGCTATAATAAGCTCAAACGCACATACGAGGCGTTGACGGATTTGATCCAGGAAACGCACGAAGAAATCGTACATCTGGAATCTATTTCCACTTCCCTGGACATTGCGGTTTCTGAGGAGGATTTGACGCAGATCAAAGAAGAACTTACACAGTTCGGATATATTAAGAAGAAACACAATGGCAAAAAAGTAAAAATTAAGAGCAAGCCCTTCCATTATCTCTCCTCAGATGGGTTTCATATTTATATAGGGAAGAATAATTTCCAGAATGATGAATTAACCTTCAAGTTTGCCACTGGAAACGATTGGTGGTTCCATGCCAAGGGAATGCCTGGTTCCCACGTCATCGTCAAGACGAACGGAGAAGAACTGCCCGACCGCGCGTTTGAGGAAGCCGGATGCCTAGCCGCTTATTATTCTAAAGGACGGGACAATGAGAAGGTAGAAATTGACTATTTACAAAAGAAAAACGTCAAAAAACCCAACGGCAGCAAACCGGGATTTGTTGTCTACTATACGAATTACTCCCTCGTAGCAACGCCTGATATTCGTGGATTGACGCTGCTTACGGAATAGCCGTTATAGAATTTTCCCGGATATGGTTGGCGTTGTAAATCAAAAGATAAACCCACAAAATTTCTAAATTCTGTAAAAAACGGAAAGAACTGCATGTCTATTCCCTTCTGTACTGCATATAATATCACTGTAACCGGCTGGTAAACAACACAGAACATCTGGTTACAAATTACTCACGCGCCGCAATGTTTTGCGGACAAAATCTGCGTGATACGAAAGACAACAGGAGGGAAACGATATGTCAAATTCATCTAACAAGGCAGTAGTTGCAGAAGCACAAGGCGCATTGGACAAGTTCAAGTTTGAAGTTGCAAACGAAATTGGAGTTCCTTTGAAAAACGGTTATAACGGAGACTTAACCTCCAGGCAGAATGGTTCTGTCGGCGGCTATATGGTGAAGAAAATGATCGAGGCCCAGGAAAGACAGATGGCTGGTAAGTAAGAGAACACAGCATAAAGACGTCCCATAGGAAAACAGAAATGCTTTTCAAAAAGGGATGATGGAAAAGGGAGACGCCAAAATCGCGTCTCCCTTTTTCATACTATGCGACCGCACTAGGGAATGAAAGTGCCTACTCCCGCTTTCGTCCCTTATAAATTTACAATCTCTGCCTGCCGGTCGAGGTAATAGCTGATTTCCGCGCGAACTTTTTCATGCTCCGGCTCTTGCAGTTTCCTATCCTCCGCAAGCAAAAGGTTTGCCTCCTCAGAAGCTTTTTTCAACAAATCTGCATTCTGGTAAATATCTCCCAACCGAAATTCCAGCAAACCGCTCTGGCGGATGCCGAAAAAATCTCCGGGACCGCGCAACTTCAAATCCTCTCCTGCGATAAAGAAACCGTCATTGGATTTGTTTAAAATTTCCAGACGTTTTTTCGCTTTGTCTGAATCCGTAGTGTTGACCATGATGCAAAAGGACTGCTCAATGCCTCTGCCCACTCTGCCGCGAAGCTGATGGAGTTGGGCAAGTCCGAACCTCTGCGCATCTTCAATCATCATCACCGTGGCATTGGGCACATTGACGCCTACTTCGATGACTGTGGTTGATACTAGAATTTGAATCTCATTGCGTGCAAACTGCTCCATGATAAGGTTTTTCCTGCCTGATTTCATCTTGCCATGGAGGCATTCGACGACGATTTCCGCCGGCATCTGCCGTCTTAACTTTTCGGCATATTCTGTGACATTTTCCGCCTCTAACCCTTCACTCTCCTCTACCAGAGGACAAATCACATACGCCTGGCGGCCTTTTGCAATCTCTTTGCGCAAGAATTCGTAAGACGTATTGCGCGCTTTCTTTCCCACCACACAGCTCTTGATGGGCAGCCTCTTTGCCGGCACCTCGTCAATCACGGAAATGTCCAAGTCCCCATACAGAATAATGGCAAGCGTGCGGGGAATTGGCGTTGCGCTCATCACCAGCACATGGGGCTGTCCGCCCTTTAAGAATAAACTTTCCCGCTGTTTCACGCCAAAGCGATGCTGTTCATCGGTGATGACAAGCGCAAGATTGTCATAAAGGGCGCGCTCCTGTATTAGCGCATGTGTGCCAATCACCATGGCATTATGGTATAGCTGCATCCTCTCATAGGCGCGGCGTTTCTCCTTTGCTGTCAATGAACCAGTCAGGAGAATCACGGGTATATTAAGATTATGTATCTCACACATTTCCACGAAATTCTGGTAGTGCTGCATGGCAAGCACTTCTGTCGGCGCCATTAGGGCGGACTGATATCCTGCCTGGGCAGCATCGAGCATGGACAAAAATGCGATAATTGTCTTGCCAGACCCTACGTCTCCCTGCACGAGACGCTGCATGATTTTCCTTCCGCGCAAATCCAGGCGTATTTCCTGCAATGTCCGTTTCTGCGCCTGTGTCAGTTGATAAGGAAGTCTCGCCATAACCTGGTCTGCCCAGAGGGGAACCGTCTGTTCTGCATCTGCGTTCGCCTGTTTATCAGATAATTGCGTCTTCATAGACGCGCCGGCCAACGGTGGAAACGTAAAGGTGTTCTTAACCTCCTCCATCTGCTCCTTCTGCATACCGGCAGATAAGATAAATTTAAAAAATTCATCAAATATCAGACGCTTTCGCGCCTCCTCCAACGCCGTTTCATTTTCAGGGAAATGAATATTTTCTATCGCATAATTATACTCAGCCAGCCCATGGCGCGTTCTGATTTCTTCCGGCAGATAATCCACGGACAAATCCAATTCCTCCAACGACTGCCTGATCGTCTGCGAAAGCTTATTCTTTTTAAGCCCGGCAGTCAGCGGATAGCATGGCCAAAGACAGTTCTGCATGGACTGGTATTTCTCGGGCGCATAGATTTGCGGCTGTTCCATATGGAAAAACTTACCCTTTGGCGTCACTTTCCCAAGAAATATAAACCATTGGCCTGTTTTTAAGGTACTTCTCAGATAGGGCATACGAAACCACACTAGTTCGAGCTTCACACTCTGTTCTTGTATCGTTAAGGACGTAATCTGCATATTCCTTGACGCCCGCACAAATGGGGCTTTGTCAACCTTTGCCGCAACCGCGGCCGTAATTTCCGCCAGATGCTTTTGTGTACCGGCGCCGTCCGGCTCCTCCAAAAGATGAGCGGACATCTGAGGCTGGAAAAGCGATGGAAGTTCGGTTATGGGAGTGATTGGCGGAAGCCTGTCATAATCTTTGGGATAATGAAGGAGTATATCACCGATGGTGTATACTCCCAGATTATGAAATAACTGTTCCGTTTTCGCGCCAATCCCTTTTATTGCTCCGATAGAAGATGTTTTATCCATGGGACAGCTCCTTTTATTCTACAGAAATGACATAGTAATAGATTGGCTGACCGCCAAAATGAACTTCCACTTCGCAGTCAGGATATTGTTCTTCAATTTCTGCACCTAACTTTTGTGCTGCGGCCTCCGCAACCTCTTCTCCATAGTAAATGCTGATAATCGCAGAATCCTCATCTGCCATCTCTGCTACCATATCCTTAGTGACGGCTTCCATATCTTCTCCTACCGAGAGAATACCGCTATCGCCAATTCCCATATAATCGCCCTGTTTAATAGATTTATCATCAATCAAGGTATCACGCACTGCATAAGTCACCTGCCCGCTCTTGACATTGGCGAGTTCCTCCGTCATGCGATGCGCATTTTCCTCAGCTGTACTGTCCGGCATAAAGTTTATCAAGGCCGTGATTCCCTGCGGCACCGTTTTGGTCGGTATAACAAAGACATTTTTCTCTTCAATCAGAGACGCCGCCTGATTTGCCGCCAGGATAATATTTTTATTATTTGGAAGAATAAAAATATTATCTGCATTCACTTCCTCAATAGCATTCAGCACATCTTCTGTGCTGGGGTTCATGGTCTGTCCTCCGGCAATAATATAATCTGCGCCCAGGCCCTTAAATATTTCATTGATCCCCTCTCCGATAGAGACAGAGACAAACCCCATATCCTTCTTGGGAAGCTGTTCTTTTTCTACCATGGCATCCTGTCTGGAACGTCTCGCATTATCTTCTTCCTTCTGCTTCGCCGCAACTTTCTCTGCATCTTTGATGAGTTTCTCCTGATGCTCCTCACGCATGTTGTCAATTTTGATTTTACTCAGCGAACCATACGTCAGCGCGCGTTGAATGGCAAGTCCAGGATCATTGGTATGTACATGGACTTTTGTAACCTCGTCATCTGCAACCACTACGATAGAATCACCGATAGAATCCAGGAAAGCCTTGAACTCATTTTCTTCTTTCTCTTTTAATGGTTGGTTGAGCACAATGATAAACTCCGTACAATACCCAAACTTGATATCCTCTTTTGCCTGCTGGGAAATCTTCACCACGCTGCCAGTTGACCCCGACGGTTCGATTGTGTAATCAATCCCTTTGCCCATCAGAGCGTCATAGGCGCCTTTCAACACGGTCACGAGCCCTTGTCCGCCGGAGTCAACAACCCCTGCCTGTTTTAATACAGGGAGCATGTCTGGCGTCTTGCCCAGCACATAATCAGCATGTTTGATGACCTCGTCTAAAAATACAGTTAAATCTTCCGTCTCGCCAATCATTTCCATGGCCTTGTCCGCCGCGCCTTTAGCCACAGTGAGAATTGTTCCCTCTTTGGGTTTCATAACTGCTTTATAAGCCGTCTCTACAGCCTTTTGAAAGGCATCGCTCAAAACAATCGTGTCCAGTTCCTGATATTTGCCAATTTCCCTGGTAAACCCGCGGAACAACTGAGAGAGAATAACGCCTGAATTTCCCCTTGCGCCTCTGAGAGAGCCGGAAGAGATTGCTTTCGCTAAATCGGCCATGGCCGGGTTCGCTCCGAGATTACTCACCTCTGCCGCCGCCGACATAATCGTCATTGTCATATTTGTTCCGGTATCGCCATCCGGCACTGGGAACACATTCAGTTCATTAATCCATTCTTTTTTTGCTTCCAGATTCTTTGCGCCCGCCAAAAACATTTTGGAAAGCATGGGGGCATCTATTGTAGTAATCGCCACTTTTACGTCCTCCTTAATCAATCACTCTCACACCTTCGACGAAGATGTTGATTTTTTCGATTTTCATACCGGTAAATTCTTCTACCTGGTATTTCACCGTACTGATTAAGTTATCAGAAACAGTGGAAATACTTACGCCATACGAGACAATCACATGGAAATCTAAATGAATTTTATTATCTTTGAGGCTGACATTGATTCCGTGATTCAGGTAATCACGCTTTAAGAGCCTCACTATGCCGTCCTTGACATTTACGGCAGCCATTCCGACGATTCCGAAACATTCCACTGCAACAGAACCGGCATATATTGCGATAACGTCTGTATCAATCAACACTTTTCCATATCGTGTTTCCAATTGTCCTTTCATACTGTAACCTCCATATTGTTCGCAGTGCAGTGCAAGCACAACTCAGATTTGCTTCTAAAAATCAGATCTGCCTGCACCATTCGCAGTGCACGCCCAAAATCTTTTAGATTTTGGGCTCTAGGGCATTCGCCCTACCCTGCTTGCCAAAAACAAATCTGCTTTTGTGCAAGCACAACTCAGATTTGTTTCTGTCAATCCGGCACTGCTCATTGCTATTTGGATATTATACCCTGTTTTTGGCAAAAAAGAAACATATATTTTCTTTTTTATAAAAAAATCATTTTTTACTTGCAATATAATAATCTTTCTGGTAAAATGTTCATGTTGTGAGCCTGTGGTTTGAACTATATGGGCTTAGTAAGTTGCAAGGAGGTGCAATTATGGCAAAATGCAGCATTTGTGGAAAAGGTGCACATTTCGGCAAAAATGTCAGCCATTCACATAGAAGAACAAATAAAATGTGGAAATCTAACATTAAGTCCGTAAGGTGTAAAGTCGCTGGAAGTAGTAACACGAAGAAGATGTATGTTTGTACTTCCTGCTTAAGAAGCGGAAAAGTAGAAAGAGCTTAGTTTATAACGGAGTTTATTCAGGGCAGTCCATTGGTTATTCAATGAACTGCCACTTTTTTTAGAGTTCCGCTCCTGCTAACAACAGAATAAATTATATCCCAACAACAGCAATACGAAAATTACCAATACCCCCAACACTTCATTCGGCAGAAACAGCATGATCGCCATTCCTACTGCAATCCAAAATAAAATAAAGCCTATCAGTCGTTTCATGGCATCACCGAAAAAACAGAGTATATATCATTACTAATATATGCTCTGTTTCGTTTCTTCATGCATCATATTTCATTACATTCAACAATGACACCTTGATTTTTATCTTACGATAAATTCAATTTTTCTGAGAGGTCGTCCGCCGCAGCTTTTTTGGCGGCATCCTCTGCCTCAGATGATTTTTTCGCAGAGCTTTTGCTTGTGAATTTATCCACCAGCTCAGGAACCATATCGAGGATTTTTGTGATACTGTCCTGATTCTTAACGTTTACAAGTTTCGTGTTGCCATTCTGGATTACCAACACCGCACTCGGCGTAATTCTACCACCCAAGCCGCCTCCCGCGCTGTTTTTCTTTTCCTGGTTGAACGCACCGGCTCCCACACCGAAGGATACCTCAATCAGAGGAAGAATAATCGTATCGCCGATGTGCACGGCTTCCCCAATGACAGTTTTTGTTGTGATGAAGCTGTCCATTCCCTTAAAGAGGGATTGAACGGTTGTGTTAAAATTATTGTCCTGCATAATCATGACCTCCTGTTATGTTCTGATTTTCCTCAATAATCGCCTTACGTTTTTATCTTTGATCAACCGGACGACTGACAATAGAAAATGCCAGAGCCGGATATGTCCTTTCATCCACAGCTTCCCCTCTACAAAAAACCTTTCGGCCTCAAAATCTGGGCAAATATTAATGCGGTACCTTGCCCAGAAGGGAAGAACGCTCAAAGCTCCAAGAACCTGTCCAGTCTGCGCGGGATCTGTCATGCCAAAGGCCAGTTCTCCCTTCGCTTTTCTCGGAGAAAAATGGCGTAAAAGGAACCTAAGTTCCTTCCAAATCTTCACAAAAACATTTTTATTAATTTCATCAAAAATAATATTTTTGAAATTGATGATTTTTTCTTTTACTGTCTCGCCCTCAGCAAACAAATTGGAAATGCGCTGTTTGAGGTTATTCTCAAATCTATGGATACGATGGAATACGGGCTCTTTTGGGGTCCTCTTCCCCGTTCGGCGTTTCTTTTTATTCTTCCCATTTTGGCTTCTATTATTTCCCTTTTGCCCATCTTGAAAGTCCTCATTGCTGCTTCTATTTAATTTTTGTCCGTCTTTGGTTTCCTCAATACTGCTGCTATCCGGCGTCTCCATTGCTTGATGGGCAAAATCAAATTTCAGCTCGTCAGACGACTCAGCCTCCTCAGAACTCAGCTCATAGGACGGCTTTTCCTTTTTGCTTCGCTTCTTTTTATGTGTTTTACGCTTTTTTTGCTTCTGTGCACCAACTCGAATGCCACAAATCCGCAATTTGTAAATTAATCCTTCTTTCCCATAAAAAACGCGGCAGTCTATTATATGGAAAAACCAGTGAAATACGGCGCTGCCCTCCACGTTTTTTTGCTGCGCCTGCGCACTGATACGATATCGGACCGGAACCGCTATCACTGCTCCCAGCAGAAATATACAGACAGCAAGCAAAATACCGATTATTTTTAGGATCAGCAAAAAGATTTCCATATAGATCTTCTCCTGATATTTTTTTGTTGTTCCAGGAAGTATTCCCTGATGTTCAGATTTCCGGTTTTCTGAAACACATCCATGATAATTCTGCCTGCCAAACCGACTGCATTGTCATATCCCTTATCTATACCGACAACCATCATATCCTGTCGGGGGTATGCCTTCTGCATCAGTTCTATGGAAGATATGATGTCCAAAAGGTTATGGGGATTGCTGCTCAGTGCAATCACATAAATATCCAGTTGTCCGGCATTGTGAAGAATCTTCCATTTTACTTTTTCTTTTTTATACCCAATGCTTTCTCCTGCATAAAACTCCTTGTACCAGATCATTCCACTCTCCATTAAAGAGAAAAGGCGTCCCTCTTGTGAACACCTTTTCTATCCGTACTTCTGCCTGCAATGCGGGCAAAATGTTAAAAATATTTTCTGCTGCCCCAAAGATTACTTTTTTTCAAATCAAGATATTCATTGTATGCTTTTTCCAGTATCTGTTTCTCATTTGCGAAACGCAGTAAATGATATGCTTCGTGAAATTTGTAGTATCCTGAATCAACAAAATATTCTTCGCGTTGTGGTTTACTGTAATAACTGTCCGCCATCATCAGATACCAGTGGACATCCTTTTCCACAGTATCGTCCGGTACGGTAAAGGTATACTGGCTCTTTCCGACATATTTAATAATCTGGGCATTAACCCCAGTCTCCTCCAGCACCTCTCTTGCCGCCGTGTCCCTATACTCCTCACCTGCTTCCACAGTCCCCTTGGGAAGGACCCAGCCTTCATACTTGTTCTTGTAATTCTTATACAAGAGCAGAATCTTGCCGCGAAATATTACCACACCACCACAACTCGTTGCTTCAATCATTGCAATACCTCCTGATGTGGTCTTTGAACTTTACACACAGTATACCTCTTTTTATGTTATCTTGCAAGATAAAAAATTGTCGTCATGATTACCATAATTACGGCTGTGAAAAATATGTGTCAAACATCTGCTTGGCAATCGGCACAGCGGTCGTGCTGCCAGCGCCCCCATTTTCCACAATTACAGTCACCACAATACTCCCTTTCTCTTCGGTGGAAGCATACCCGGTAAACCAGGCGTGGCTTTCCCCTTTTACATTGCTGAATTCCGCAGACCCAGTCTTGCCTGCCGCATGGTAACCCTGCCCGCTCAACTTAGAGCCGGTTCCTTCGCTGACAACTAAGGACATGAACTCTTGCAGTTTTAGCGCCTCGCTTTCACTAATCAGAGAACCATAAACAGATGGACGAAAATTTTTGACTGTAACCCCGCGGTAATTTTCTGTATGATCTATGATATAGGGACGCATCAGCGTGCCTTTGTTGGCAATAGCTGAAGTAATCAACGCCATATGCATCGGCGTCACCAAAGTCTCTCCCTGTCCAATAGCCATCTGCGTGACCTGGTCTGTGTTGGAATCTTTATTTAGCACAAAACTGCTCTGTTTGAAAGGATAGGCTACCGGAAGATTGGTATCAAACATCATTTCTTTACAGAGACTGGCGAATTTCGCCTTATTGAGCCCTAACCCAATATTCGCATAAGAAGTATTGCAGGACTTGGCAAAGGAAGTCTGCAAATCCTCCGCTCCATGGACGGCATTGTCATAACAATGGATCTCCGTATTCTCCATGGCAATGCTTCCCTGACAATCATAATGGTAGTCCTGGTAATTCGGATTCTCCCGCAGATATTCTAAGGTTGTGAGAATCTTAAAAGTTGACCCCGGCGGATAGAGCCCTTGCGTCGTGCGATTGAGCAGTACAGAATTTTCACTGTCTGTATTAGCGATAATGCTCTCCCAATTTGCAGCCAGAGTATTTGGGTCAAAATCCGGCTTAGAAACCATAGCAAGCGTTTTGCCGGTAGCCGGTTCCAGAGCGATCACCGCGCCCCGATTGCTGCCAAGCGCCTGATAAGCCACTTCCTGAAGGTTGTAATTTAAGGTAGTTACTATATTATCTCCAGGATTTTTCTTATCCTGTATGCCATTGATGACCTGCTCTAAAAAAAAGGCATGAGAACGCAATAAGTTAAAATTACCGAACGACTCAATACCGTATTTGCCATTGCTGTCATACCCGACCGCATGGGCAAACATGGCTCCGTAAGGATAATAACGCGTCTCGCTTCCATCCTCTCCGATAATAGTCTTCGCTAACACTTTCTCATCAGAAGAGAGAATCTCACCCCGGATAACATGTTCCGCAAATGTATTCTGCCTGGTATTGTATGGACTATTGATAAAGTCTTCGCTCTTAAATATCTGAAAATAAACAAAATACCCCATCATCATAATAAATACTGCCACAAACAGATAGGTGATAATCACAAACTCCCGATTTCCCGTACGCTTAGTCGAGGTTTTTGACTTTCGTTCCGTGGATGTTTTCTTCATGGGATAAGCCGCCTCCTTTCCGATTGGTTTTCTTCAAATCAGAGCTTTTGGCGCCGCCGCTCTTTTTAGCCGGCGGCTTCTTTTTGGCGTCTTTGCGCTGTGCTTGCCGCTCTGCGGCTGTGCGCTCGCGCAGCAGATACAATCCCTGAATAACTGCAAATATAATTAATGTACTGAGCAGCGAACTTCCTCCATAGCTGACTAAAGGCAGCGTCACGCCGGTGGAGGGAATGAACTTGATGTCCCCGCCTATGGATAGCAAAACCTGAAAGCCATAGATCGTACCCAAACCCAGCGCCACCAATTTGTAAAAATTATCTTTCATCTGCATGGCAATGTTTAAGAACATTAGAAAACAACTCGCACAGACTAAAATCAGGCAGACGGCAAAAATTCCGCCTAACTCCTCGGAAATAGCTGAGAAAATAAAGTCCTGCTTGACTTCGGGAATTTTATTCGGCATTCCCTGATTGAGCCCCATGCCAAACCATCCGCCTGTACCTATCGCAAACAGGGAGTTGGAAACCTGATTGCCCTCCCGCTCAAAAACTGCCAGAGGGTCCTGCCACGCCACCACGCGCACGCGCACATGATTAAACAGATAGTATGCTACGACTGAGGCGGCCGCCCCGCACAATAGACCGCCGGCAAAATAATAGAACTTCCTGGTCGCTACATAGAGCATAACCATATAAGCGATAAAGAAAATCAATCCAGCACCCAAATCTTTGGACAGCACGAGGATAATCACATGAAGCCCCGCAACAACCGTCGCTTTCACAACCTGCATAAAATCGGTGGAGGCATAAAACATGGAGGCCACAAAAAACACAAAAATAATCTTGATAAATTCTGAGGGCTGAATGGCAATGCCAGCCACGGAAAACGAAAGCTTGGCTCCATGGGACACGGCGCCGAGCACAGCAACTACTCCCAGCATCGTAATACCCGCCAATGCATAGGCCCAGGTCAGATTTCGCAGAAATGTCCATTGGCTGATGAAGTAGGGAATCAGCATTGTCACTGCCATGGAAACAACAGCAATCCAAAACTGTTTCACTGCATGTTCATAGGAAAGCCTTGTCAGCATCACAAAACCAATACACAGCAGCATGCACATATTATTTACCACCAGCTTAGAGACCCTCTTATAAAAGATACCATAACAAATCTGCACAACTGCAAAGAACACAACCTGCATCGCATAAAACTTTAAAATCTCAATATTCAACGTGGAGGCATAGAGGACAGCGTAAGCATTCAGGTGAAACATATACATGTAAACAACCTGGCTTCTGTATTTCTCTGCCTGTTCTTCCTTGTCCACACTGCGTTTTAAGGATGAAAAACATTGATAAGTATAAAGCGCAAACAGGATAATCATTGAATATTTTGATAATTCTGTAATCAAATGTACCATATTTATTCGACTCCTCGCTTAAAATGCCCATTCGTAAAATCCTTGAGATAATTATCTCTGTTCAATTTTCCCTCTTTGGCCCGCCGATAGTACTTAAAAATACGTTCCGTTTCCCCCCGGTTCTCTATGGTAAAGGATAGGCGGAAACTCCCCGGATGAAGCAGCTGAATCTCCCGCAACTGATGTATCAGGGAAAGCGGACTGATATTATATATTATATTGTAACAATCCTCACAATGGTTTTTCACCGGAAACAGCTTGCCATAGCGGTCTTTCAAGTAAAACACACCTTCCGTTTTGTCGCACCCCTTCGTATTTTTATGTAGGCACTGTGCAGACAACATCATGGGCTGATAACCGTACAATATCATTTCCCCGCCATCACAATTTAAATTTTGCAGCTCTTTGGCATTTAATTCTACCGGCAACGTATAATGGGAAAGCGACAACATCCGCCACCCGCAGACCGCCTCGTTGGAAGTAACGTATAAATTGCTGTCTCCCTGAATCTGTGACGACGGCACGCCCATTTCCTGCAAAAAAGAAAGTTCCTCTAAATTGCGTACGAGATAACCATCCACCTCTGTCCCGGAAATCTGCCGCCAGTTCTTGGCATACCATTCTGCGGACTGCCTGCGGAATATATGCGGCAGCGCAAGGTAACATGTCTTGCCATTGCCATGCGCCTGTCCAGCCAGCGCTTTCATCTCCTTACACAACTTGGCACGCTGAAACGCAAAAGCCTCCTGATATATACGCTCCACTTCCGGTTGTGCCAATACGGTCTCGAACTGCTCCACAGTCTCGGTCAAAACAGACAGCGACGGCAACGGTTCCTGCTGTTTGTTGACGTTTTTACTATTTTGTGTGCTCTGTGCTTTCCACTCCGGCGCAGTCCTCCGATATTTTTCCAACAAAAGCTCTGTCAATTTGTCGATTGCATCCCTGCGCAGCTGATTCAAGGCGCCTGCCGGTACAAAACTGCCCTCCTCCATCTCAATCTGCAATTCTTCAAATGTAAACGGCGTATTGCCGGTCTTTCGCATCCGTTCAAGAACATCTTTGCGTCCTAACGGCTGCTTTTGGGCAGCCTGCACCGTAAAACCGGCAACTTCTGCCCTTATCCCCTTGTATTCTATCACAAAGCTTACAGGATTGTTTATGAAAATCCTTAATATTCCATTTATTTTTTCTTTCTTTTTCTGAATATCACTGTGGATGACAGAACCCGTTTGCAATGCATCGCTGTTTTTCTCATGGGAAGGTTTGTGAAATGTAACCATATCCCTGCCGTTATGTCTCTTATAATAGCCATCGGTAAAACCGCTGCGGTTGCCCAGATCAAGCAGCTTCTGATAATCTTCACTGCTCACCCGGTAATCGCCGTTTGGATGATTCTCATATAAATCAAGGTATTTGCGGTAAATAGCCGCCACTCCGGCGACATACGCTTCCTGTTTCATCCTCCCTTCAATTTTAAAAGAGTGAACGCCGCTTTGTACAAGTTCCGGAATCATTTCGATTGCACAGAGATCCTTCAAACTCAAAGGGTAATTTTCCTGCCATTTGGGGGCAGATAAACCTCGCGGCTCCTTCTGCAATTCATAAGGAAGACGGCAAGGCTGGGCGCACCGTCCGCGATTGCCGCTCCTCCCTCCAATCATGCTGCTCATCAAACATTGACCAGAATAGCAATAGCAGAGCGCGCCGTGAATGAAACTCTCAATCTCCGCGCCTGTCGTGCGGTAAATATGCGAAATCTCAGCAAGGGACAATTCCCGCGCCGTCACAATACGGCTGCATCCGTGTTCCAGCAGCAGCTTTGCACCGTAAGCCCCTGTAACTGTCATCTGCGTACTGGCGTGAATAGGCAAATCCGGAAAGCGCTTCCTGATGTAATGCATGACGCCGATATCCTGTACAATTACTGCGTCAAGTCCCGCCTCGTACAGCGGACAAAGGTAATCGTACAACTCCCCAATTTCTTGCTCCTTCAACAGTGTGTTGACTGTCAGGTACAGTTGTTTTCCCCTGATATGCACATAATCAATCGCCGCGAGCATCTCCTCCTCCGTAAAATTCCTAGCGTATGCTCTCGCGCCAAACTTGTCTCCCGCCGCATAAACCGCATCTGCCCCTGCATCTATGGCTGCCTTCAGAATTGCAAAGGAACCCGCCGGAGCCAAAAGCTCTGTCTTTTTGCACAAACTGCCGTACCTCCTGTCTTCCTGTTCAAAGAGCGCTATGCGATCCTTTTATCCTATATAAGATTTCGGATAACGCCCTCATAATCTATAGCGGCAAGAGGCTGCCGCAAAATACAGAATCCATACAATAACGATATTGCATGCAAACTGCTTTTACAACAGCCCCCGCTTTGTTATTTTTTTCTGTTTGAAGTCTGTTTCTTGTTCTCAGCCTGTCCCACGGCAGATTGGCTGTCCGCAGAAGAATGCGCCTCCCTGCTTTCCCCCGCCGGTTCTGCCTGCCCTGTCGGCGGCTGTCCCTTTACTTTGCCAAGCAGCGCGTCGGCAAGCGACGTCTCCAATTTTGCCTTATTCAATAAAAGTTCTTTATTTTCTTTTTCCAGGCTGGCGGCGTTCTCCTCACTGCTCTCAACCTTAATATTGGCGGAAATCAGATCGTGCTGAAGTTCATAAATCTCCCGTTCCTTTTCCCGCACCGCCTTCTCTAAAACTTCCGCCTGCTCCTTGGCCTTGAAATAGTCGTCCGCAATGTTGAGTTCTATTAACGTTGCCTTCATATCAGCCGGAATTTGACGAAATTGCTCCATCTCGTCAAATTCATTGATTTTATTATTGATATAATTTGCCACCTTTTGCAGATATTCTTCGCTCTCATAACCGCTCAAGGTATAAATTTTCCCACCTATCAACACATCCGCACTAGTTTTCACTGACATATGCACGATTCCTCCCTGAATAACAAGCTTGTTTAACAACTGAAAAATGCTTGTTGCACATTATTCCCGACCATTCCAGCAATACGTGCACAGTTTACATTTATCAATCCCTACAGAATCCAGCATGTCGTCCAAACGGTTAAACCTCAACGATGTGAAATTCTGTTCTTTGCGGATTTCTTCTACCATCTGTTCATATTTAGGCGATTCCGGGTCTGCATACTCTTTTAAAACTTCTTCCGTCACATTCCCATTTTCCAAACGGTCGATAACCCTTCTGGCAATCAAATCCATCTCGGAGGTAGAACGTGAGAAATTCAGGTACTTGCATCCATAAAGCAAGGGCGGACACGCCGGCCGGACATGAACTTCCTTTGCCCCGCTCTCATACAGAAATTCCGTCGTCTCCCGAAGCTGCGTACCTCTTACAATAGAATCGTCGATGAGCAGCAGGCTCTTATCGCGGATTAACTCCTCCACAGCCAGAAGTTTCATTTTGGCAATCAAATCCCTTTTGCTCTGCATCGTAGGCATAAAAGAACGCGGCCAGGTAGGCGTATATTTGATAAACGGCCTGGAAAACGGAATCCCCGATTCATTCGCATAGCCAATCGCATGGGCCGTCCCGGAATCCGGTACTCCTGCCACAATATCCGGGGTGACATTATCGCGCTTTGCCATCCGTCTGCCGCATTCGCAACGCATCTGCTCAACGCTTGTCCCTTCATAGGAGCTCGCTGGATATCCGTAATAGACCCACAGAAACGTGCATATCTTCATATCTTCCTGGGGAGCCGATAAGGTAGTGCACTCCTTGTCTGTGACAATCACAATTTCGCCCGGTCCCAGCTCTTTATAATCTTTATATCCAAGGTTCCTGTAGGCAAAATTCTCAAAAGAAATACAAAAAGCATCCTCCTTCCTGCCCACGACAACCGGCGTTCTTCCGTATTGATCTCTAGCCGCATAGATACCTTTTTCGTTCATCAGAAGGATAGAAACGGAACCGTCCACCGACTCTAAGGCATAGCGGATTCCCTCAATGAGATTTTCTTTCTGGTTGATCAGGCAGGCGATCATTTCTGTGGCATTGATGTCGCCGCCGCTCATCTCCAGGAAATGAGAATGTCCATTGCCAAAGAGCATTTTCGTCAGTTCTTCCATATTGTTGATTTTGCTTACCGTCGTAATCGCGTACGTTCCATGATGGGAACGCACCAAAAGCGGCTGCGGCTCATAATCAGATATACAGCCAATGCCCATCGTACCGGCCATTTTCTTTACATCCTTGTCGAATTTCGTGCGAAACGGCGCATTTTCGATATTGTGGATGGCGCGGTCAAAGCCGCCTTCCCCGTAGACTACCATTCCTCCGCGCTTCGTGCCCAAATGGGAATGGTAATCAATGCCAAAAAATAAATCAAAAACACAGTCCTGTGCAGATGCCGCTCCAAAAAATCCTCCCATAAATCTACCTCATTTCTTTCCTCATGTATGCGTATATACCAGTTATTTCTATAAGCCATTATATCAAATAGCACAACTTTTTCAAGCCGTTATGCCAAAATGTTTATAAGCATAGTCCGTCACCACCCGGCCCTTGGGGGTGCGGTTGATAAAACCGTTCTTTACAAGATACGGTTCATACACATCCTCGATTGTGCCGGAATCTTCCCCCAGGGAAGCCGCCAGCGTATCCAGCCCTACAGGACCGCCTTTAAATTTCTCAATCATTGTCATTAAGATATTGCGGTCGTTCTGATCCAGGCCCAGCTTGTCCACTTCCAGAAGATCCAGCGCAAAAGACGCCACATCCTTGGTTATTTTGCCGTCGTATTTCACCTGGGCAAAATCGCGGACACGCTTTAATAGACGGTTGGCAAGCCTTGGCGTCCCCCGCGAGCGCCGCGCAAGTTCAAATGCACCCTCCTCATCAATCTCAACGTCAAGTTTTACTGCCGATTGCAGAATAATCGTTTTCAGTTCAGCGGGATTATAAAATTCCAGATGGTGCATGACGCCAAAACGGTCCCGCAGCGGGGCGGATAGCAGCCCGGCCCTCGTAGTTGCCCCCACCAGTGTAAACTGCGGCAGATCCAGGCGGATAGAACGCGCCGTCGCGCCCTTGCCAATCATAATATCAATCACATAATCTTCCATGGCCGGATAAAGTACTTCTTCCACCTGGCGGTTGAGCCTGTGAATTTCATCGACAAAAAGAATGTCTCCTTCTGAAAGGCCGCTTAAAATTGCCGCCATTTCCCCAGGTTTGCCAATTGCCGGGCCGGAAGTAATCTTCATATGCACGTCCATCTCGTTGGCAATAATCCCTGCGAGCGTAGTTTTGCCCAAGCCCGGAGGCCCGTAAAACAATACATGATCCAGGGCTTCCCCTCTCTGCTTTGCCGCCTCGATATATACTTTTAAAGTCTTTTTTGCTTTCTCCTGCCCAATATACTCCTCCAGACGCTGCGGACGAAGACTCGTCTCAATCTTCTGATCCTCCTCCTGTATCTGCGTGGAGATTACACGTTTATCCATGAAAGTAAATCCTTTCTCAGCCTCACACTCAAAATCCTTGACAATTATAGCTTAGAACGTGCCAAAAAGCAATAGGCAGAAACATCTGTTACCCTTTTTTAATGTTGCAGTTGACAATGATTGTTCCCAGCCCTGCCAACAGCCCCGCCAAGAGAATCATTACCTGGAAATTAAAAGCATCTATCGCCTTGCCGCCGGCAAAACTGCCCAACGCAGTTCCCTTTGAGCACCTAAAAAATTCCCGACAGCCGCATCAGCAGCATAATATTGATTTTCTTTTGTAGTTTTTCAAACATCATCATCAAAGGAGCAGCAGAAAAACTGGCGATTGCCAAGGCGGCTCCCACACTGCGGCTGTCCGCGCCCATTGGCTGAAACATGTTTATCAGAAAGAGGCGGCCGGCACATCTGAATTGTGGCGAAGCATAGAAAACAGCACAAGAGACACACTGCGATCATACTTGTCAGCCGTATTTTAGGAAAACGATCTGCAAAGTCGCCAAGAAACGGCTGTACGATACAGGAAAGAAAATTGCTTGCCGCAATCATCATACCAATCTCTGCCGTCTGAAATCCCTTCTCCAGCAGATACGTTACTGCGAATCCGAATATGCCTGCACATGATAAAAAGAATGTCGATTGGCAGAGACAATATCTTAATGTGAGATTATGGGGACGACTCTGATTCATAGAGAATTCATCCTTTCCTCAATTGTTGAATTAGCAAAATGTCTTTATCATTTCTACATAGGGAAGTTCTTCAAAACCACACTTTTTATAGACGTTGACCGCCTCAGTATTGGTCCGTTCCACTTCCAGCTTTAAGAGCATCGCCTTTTCCCGATATTGCTCCTTCGCATATGCAAGAAACTGCGTACCGATACCACGTCCGCGGTATTCCAGCTTCACATAAATATCTTCCAGCCAGATACATACGCCGCCAAATTCTGTAGCAAAACTATTGACAAGCATAGCATATCCGGCAATATGTCCCTCTTCCCAGAATACAACCCCTTCCAGCAACGGGTTGTCAGACACACAGACTTCTACATTACGCCTTAACGTCTCCTGTGGCACCTCATGCGACACCGCGGGAGAATCATAAAAAATCCGCATCATCTCCAGCACAGCCTGGGTATCTTCCGTTCTCATCTTCTTAAATTCAGCCATAAATGATTCCTCCTACAAAATCGCCATCTGCCTTAACGCAGACTTTAGAACCTCTTCTACGGTAATCTCCTCGTGAAGTTCTACTCCGTTGACTGCCTTTAATGCCTCGGCAGAAGAATAGCCGAGCGCCTTCAAAGCCTGCATTGCCTCGCTCTTAATACCGGAAACTTTCATTTCTGTTCCTTCTTCCTGATGCATAAGCTTTGCCTCAAACGCATCTTCAAGGCTCAGCTTGTCCTTTAACTCCAATATCAATCGTTGCGCCGTCTTATTGCCAATCCCCGGCGCTTTAGCAATGGCCTTGGCATCCTCCCCCAGCACGGCAAAACGCAAATCATCGGGGGTCATCACCGTCAAGATGGCAAGCGCGCCCTTAGGCCCAATGCCGTTGACGCCTAAAAGCTGCTTGAAGATATTCAAGTCGTCCCTGGTGAGGAAACCATAGAGCTTCATGGCGTCTTCCTTAACATGGAAGTAAGTATAAATTTTTAACGTCTGTCCCGTTCCATGAAAGCTGTCAATCATACTGGCCGGAATATGGATATTATAGCCGATATTGTTCACTTCAAGTACAATCGTCTCATCTAAAATCTCAATCAGTTCGCCCTTCATATATGAATACATGCCGCATTTCCTCCTACTGCGCCAGCTCTCCGTAAAAATAAAAGCCTTTACATTCGTTTAACTTCACTTTCACAATCTTGCCAATCAAATCTCTACTGCCTGGAAAATGAACGATAAAATTATTCCCCAGCCGTCCGCTGACAAGCGTATCATCCTGTTCATTTACTTCTTCTACCAGAACTTCATCTACACTTCCCGTTAAGGCGTTCGCCCGCATGGCGGCATACTGCTGCACTTCCTTTAACAGCCGGTCGAAACGGCCTTTCACCACATCCTCAGGAACCTGGCCGGACTTTGTCGCCGCCGGGGTTCCTGTACGTTTGGAATAAATGAAGGTAAAGGCGCTTTCATACCCTACGCGGCGCACCACATCCAAAGTCTCTAAGAAATCTTCCTCTGTCTCCCCGGGAAATCCGACGATAATATCGGTTGTCAAGGCAATTCCCGGCACGGCGCTGCGGATTTTCTCTACCAGCGCAAGATACTGCTCCTTATCGTAATGACGGTTCATTTCCTTTAAAATACGACTGCTTCCCGATTGCAACGGCAAATGCAGATGACGGCATATTTTCGACGACTTCGCCATCACCGTAATCAATTCATCCGAAAGGTCTTTGGGATGGGAGGTCATAAAACGGATGCGCTCAATTCCCTCTATCTTTTCAATATCCGCCAACAATTCGGCAAACGTCACAGGAACATCAAGATTCTTCCCGTAGGAATTGACATTCTGCCCCAGAAGCATAATTTCCACTACGCCGTCTGCCGCCAATTGCTCAATTTCCCGCAGAATATCCTGCGGCTTGCGGCTTCTTTCTCTGCCCCTGACGTATGGAACAATGCAATAGCTGCAAAAATTGTTGCATCCAAACATGATATTGACGCCGGACTTAAATTTATATTTGCGTTCTACCGGCAAATCTTCCACAATCTTGTCCGTATCCTTCCAGATATCAATTACCATGCCTTCCTGTACAAATGCAGCATGTAAAAGCTCTGCAAACTTATAAATATTGTGCGTTCCAAAAACCAAATCGACAAAACGGTAACTCTTTTTGAGTTTCTCTAATACCTCCGCCTCCTGCATCATACAACCGCAGAGCGCAATTTTCATATGCGGATGCTTTTTCTTATAAGTATTCAAATAACCGAGGCGCCCCCAGACCTTGTTATTGGCGTTCTCCCGCACGGTGCAGGTATTATAAATGACAAAATCCGCCTCCTCAGTATCCACAATTTCATAGCCCACGGCCTCCAAGATTCCTGTCAATTTCTCAGAGTCGCGGGCATTCATCTGACAACCGTAGTTCTGTACATGTGCAGTCGGAAACCGTCCATGTTCTGTAAAAAACTGCTTCGTATATTGGCAACACTTCGCCATGAAATAATATTGCCTTTGCGGTTCTTCTGCGGGGGCGTTTGCATTTATATTTATCTGTTTCAAATCAATTTCATTATACATTTCTCTTAATGTTCTCCCTATCTGTCATATTTCTTTTACTTTCCTGATTCAGCAAACATTCCAATTGGCAGTCACCCGATGACGCGAGATCGCCGTCATACTCGCCCGCCTCCACGCATCCCAACGCGTGATAGAAGGCCTGTGTCTCCTGCGCCGGGTGCGCTGAAATGTAGAGTTTTTCGGCTCCCAGCCTTCTGGCGCCAAAACTTGCATACTGAAACAATTTTTTGCCAAAGCCCAGCCCCCTGCTCTCGCAGGACACATGAATGCAAGACAACTGCACATACTGTCTCTCAGAACCGAAACGGCGGCTTTCGACGGAAGCGAATCCCATCAGCTTCTCCTGTACAAACGCTCCCAGAACAATTCCACCCGTATTTACCGTATTTTTTAAACACTCCACCAAAAACTGATATTGTGCCTCGCTCCAATCCTCCACAAAATGCTCCTCTTTTAACATCCAGATTCCCTGATCTTTCCGCCAGCATTTCGTGACTTCCTGGCGACGGTTAAAATAGCGAAACAATTCCCTCGTTATCTGGGGTTCGGAAAGTAACCGAATCGCATCTTCCATCTTACGGTCTCACCTGCCCATTTCCATAAATAATGTATTTCGTACTTGTCAGCTCTTTTAAGCCCATCGGCCCCCTGGCGTGAAGCTTCTGCGTACTAATACCAATCTCACCGCCAAAACCAAATTCAAACCCATCGGTAAACCGCGTGGACGCATTGACATACACTGCTGCTGCGTCTATTTCGTCCAGGAACTTGCGGGAATTATCGTAGTCTCTGGTGATAATAGCCTCCGAATGACCCGTATTATATTTATTAATGTGTGCAATTGCCTCGTCAATATTAGACACTGTCTTCACCGACAAAACATAGTCGAGGTATTCTTTGCCCCAATCTTCCTGTGTCGCGCTGACAATATCGCTGCATACGCTGCAACTTGCAATGTCTCCGCGCACTTCCACATTTTTTTCTTTTAATCTCCGCACTAATTTGGGCAGCAATGCGTCTTTAACTTTTTCATGAATTACCAGGGATTCGCAGGCGTTGCATACGCCAATCCGCTGTGTCTTGGCATTGAAAATAATTTCGACTGCCATATCCAAATCAGCCCCCTCGTCAACATACACATGACAGTTGCCTGTTCCGGTCTCAATCACTGGGACAGTTGCCTGTTGCACTACCGTGCGGATTAGGCCTGCACCTCCCCTTGGAATCAGGACGTCCACATAGTCGTTCAGTTTCATAAACTTCTCTGCCGTCTCATGGCTGGTATCCGTAATCAGACTGATGGCGTCCTGGGGAAGCTGGCGCTTGTGCAGAGCGTCCTGCAATGTCCGCGTAATCGCATGGTTGGAATGAATGGCATCTTTTCCACCGCGTAGAATCACCACATTTCCCGCCTTAAAACAAAGCCCAAACGCGTCTGCCGTCACGTTAGGGCGCGATTCATAAATAATTCCTATCACGCCAAGGGGAACTCTTTTTTGCCCAATCAACAGCCCGTTCGGACGTTGTTTCATGGACAATACTTCTCCTACCGGATCTTCCAATTCTGCAATCTGGCGCAGTCCTTCCGCCATCTGGGCAATCCGCGCTTCCGTGAGCAGCAAACGGTCTATGAGCGCCGGCGCCATGCCGTTTTCTTTCGCCTGTTCTATATCCAAAGCATTTGCCTCTAACAACATTTTCATATTTGCCATCAGGTAATCGGCTGCGGTTGTCAATGCTTTATTCTTCTGGCTGGTAGGCAGCACCCGCAATACTGCCTCCGCTGCTTTCGCTTTTTGTCCGATCTCTTCTAATGTAATATTCGACATAATCTTATTCCTCCATCCATATTCTTATACTTTCCATCAAAACTTCCCCCAAATTTGTATCAAAGGCTTCGGCGCCAAAGACCAGACTTCTCCGTTCTGCCGCTCGCGCTACAGTCCTGCTCTGTAACTACTGCATCCATATGGATATCACAGTCCTCACATGGCACCTGCGCTACGAGCTGCATTTTATAACAAACGCCAATCTTAAGGCAATGGGAAACCTTTGCAAAATACCTGTCATAATACCCTTTTCCATATCCCATACGGCTTCCCTGTTCATCAAAGGCCAGCCCTGGAACGAATACAAGCATTTCTGGTTCACACACACGCGCACTGCTGACAGGTTCCAACACATGAAATGCCCCTTGCGCAAATCCTTCCAAGGACAAGACGCGATAAAACGCCATCTCACTCCCCTCTACCCGCGGAAATGCCACCTGTTTCCCTAAATCAAGCGTTGTCTGCGCCAGTGGTAAAAGATTTACCTCACTCCCCAGCGGATAATAAAAACAAACGGTTTCTGCCTTTCGGAATGCAGGCTGGTTTTGCAAATTTCTGCAAATTGCACCCGACCATCGCTTCCGCTCTTCCTGATTAATGCCATCCCGTTTCTGTTTCATATCAGCTCGTAATTTTCGCTTACGTTCTGTAATTTGATTCTGACTCATCATCTCTTCTCAATCTCTCCGAAAATGTCTATGAGGCGTCCGTCTCATGTTTCCTGCCATATTTCTCGCCAAGATTCTCAATACTCCCGTCCGGGTTCACCACGTCAATATTATCGAGCTGCCCACGCAGATTCCTGCGTACGATTGCAATATATTCCTGCCGCAGCAGCGCCTGTTCCTTTTTCTCCTCTTCTGTTAATCCTTCTGCCTTAGATTTCCGCGCTAGTGCGTTGATTCTGTCAATTTTTTTCTGATCCATGATTCCCTCGCTTTGTTTTTTTATTTCTCTATTCTACTCCTTTTGGCTTGAAATTCCAAGCATTTTCGTCTATCATATATTTTAACAGTTCAGCCATCCGAAATAAATCGAGAAAAATCGTGCTCGCACGAATTTTTCACGATTTGTTCTGGATGAGCGGAGCGCCATTTTATGAGCAAAGTTAGCTGCTTGCAGCGGGAAAACACCGTAGGTGTCTTTGCGAATGGCGCGTCTGAACTGTATTATAACAGTTTAAATATGGCTGAACTACTACATTTTTTCAAACGAAAGGAGAACTAAAATGAAAAATCTTATTGTCGGACAATCCGGCGGCCCTACAGCCGTTATCAACGGAAGCCTGTATGGAGTTGTTACGGAGGGACTTAAAAGCACGGAGCAGATTGGCAAGGTATACGGCATGGTACACGGAATTGAGGGATTCCTCGGCGGCCAATATATGGACATGGACACTGACATGACAAAGGACGAGCTTACCGCTTTGAAGACTACGCCGGGCGCTTTCCTTGGCTCTTGCCGTTATAAGCTGCCGGAAGATTTGTCTGATCCTGTTTACCCGGAATTATTCAAGAAATTTGAAGAGTTGAATATCGGCTACTTCTTCTACTGCGGCGGAAACGATTCGATGGACACTGTAAGCAAATTATCCCGCTATGCTGCTTCCGTAAACAGCGATATCCGCGTAATGGGCGTGCCAAAGACAATTGACAACGATTTGGTACTCACCGACCACACGCCTGGATTCGGCAGCGCAGCTAAGTTTGTAGCTTCTTCTGTCCGCGAAATCAACCGGGATTCCGAGGCATATGACAAGCCCAATGTTATGATTATCGAAATTATGGGCCGTCATGCCGGCTGGCTTGCCGCTTCTTCCGTTCTTGCCAGATGCGAAAAGGACCCCAACCCGCTTTTAATTTACTTACCAGAAGTTCCGTTCTCAGAAGAGAAATTCATAAAACAGCTCAAAGCGGCAATTGACGAACATAAACATGTTACTGTCTGCGTTTCCGAAGGTCTCAAAGACGCAGAGGGCAATTTCATCAGCGAAGACACCGTTGAGACCGCTGTTGACCAGTTTGGACATAAGATTTTAAATGGCTGCGGCTCCTATCTCCAGTCTCTTGTCAAAAAAGAGCTTGGCGTAAAGGTTCGTTCTGTGGAATTTAATGTCAGCCAGCGTTGTTCTTCCAACTGCCTGTCTGCGACAGACTTAGAGGAAGCTGTTATGGCCGGTTCCTTTGCTGTTCAGCAGGCGCTGAAAGGCGAAACAGGCTACATGATCGCTTTCAACCGCAAGGATGGCGATTATGGCATGGAATGTGCTCTGGTAGACGTAAACGACGTTTGCAACAAGGAAAAGACCGTTCCGCTTGAGTGGATTACCGATGACGGCTCAAACTTGAGCCAGGAATTCATCGACTACGCAGCTCCCTTAGTAAAAGGCGAGTGCCAGCGTCCTATGAAGGACGGACTGCCGGTGTTTGCAATTCGCAATCGCTAATACAAGAATCCCCCATAACGCCAAGTTCTGTTATGGGGGATTTATTTTATAGGAAGGACTTTGCCACGCTAAAGCGTTTATAATGGTTCCTATTTTCATAAAGTTCCTCCTTTTGCGTTCTTCATTTCTTGGTAATCTTTCGATATCGGACTAATCTTTCAACATTTTTTGAGATAATTTGCGACGTCATTCAGTAACTAAAAAACTTTAGCAACCTTTTAGTCCATACTTTGTTCTATAAAATCTGCAATATAGAAATCCTCGTCGTAATGTTCTTTAAACAAGGTTCCCACGAACTCTCCTCGGAAAATCCTGTGTAAAATTCCCACGTCTTCTCCATTGGCAATAATCATGTCTGCACCAGACCGCGTTGCAATCTGTGCTGCAATCAATTTCGTCTCCATGCCGCCGGTTCCCACATCGCTTCCGGTAGTCCCTTTTGCCATAGATATAACATTTTCATCCAGTTCCTCCACGACATGGATCAACCTGGCATCCGCATTTTGGCGCGGATCGTCCGTGAACAGACCATCAATGTCCGATAACAGAATCAACAAATCAGCTCCTGCCAAAGCCGCCACGATCGCGGACAGACTATCATTGTCTCCAAACCGCATCTCATAAGTGGAAACGGTGTCATTCTCATTAACAATGGGAATCACACCCAAACGAAACAACTCTTCAAAGGTATTCTGCGCATTCTTGCGGGAAACGTTGTCAAGCATCGTCCCTTTCGTCATTAATACCTGGCCTACCGTCTGATGGTATTCAGCAAACATTTTCTGATATGTCATCATGAGCCTTGCCTGTCCCACTGCCGCGCATGCCTGCTTCGTAGAAATGTCTTTCGGGCGTTCCAAAAAGCCCATAACGGAACGCCCTACGGCAATCGCGCCCGAACTTACAAGACACACGTCTATTCCCTGATTTCGGATATCGCAAAGCTCGCGCACCAGCTTTTCCAGTTTTGTAAAATTTAATTTTCCTGTCTCTTTGTGATTGATTGAGGAGGAGCCAATCTTGACGACCACCCGCTTTTTCTTCTTAAAATACGCTTTCTCTTCCATAAAATATAACTCCTGCTTCCTTATATAATCTGTTTTTCACTGCTATTTTCTTATTTTGGCGCTTGGATAGATTCGTTCCATCCGCTCGTCTGGAAATCTCTCATCTATCCACTCTGACAACGCATTATTTGCTTTGATTCCACTTGCCCGTTCGCTGTAGCGGCTCAGAGCAATACCGGAAAGAAGCACATTGCCAACCATAAACACTAACACAACATATGTAACCCATGTTCCAGGCCTCTTCGGTACCTTTTCAATCAAATCCGATACCTTGGGATAAAGCAGTTTCATCCACACCCAGGCCGCTATGCCCCAAAAAAAGCAAAACAAAAGATTTATACGCCCGCCAAGGTTAAAAGGTATTTTGCTGTAGTCCCAGAATACCGTGCCAAATGCCAATTCTGTAAATACGCTGCATATGTATTCATAAGCGCCGCCCAACAATGTACCGGCAAAAAAGATATAACGGTCTTCCCGATTACGATAACGATACAAAAGGATTGTAATTCCAGCAACGCCAAGCCCCCAAACAAGGCTGAACGTACCATAGACCACACTGCTGCGGCTCATCCACCATCCCATGGAAAATCGGCAAAATACTGTCTCCGTCAGATCTCCCAGGAATGCCCCCAGCATAAAAATCCAGAACACCTTGTAAAAGCTGCAACCGTAGGCAAACACGGTTTCCCGATAGATTTGCTCTTGCCGCTCTTCTTCCGCTTCCTTCTTCTCCAAGCTAGGAAACGCACGATGCACCCTCTTGTGCACCAGCTTTATGATAAATCCTTCCAGTGATTTCGAGGCCTGTGTAAATCCTTCGGCAATCTCGGCAAAAGCCGGATTCTGATTTTTTATTTTCAGCAATGCCGCTGTAGTTGTCACCGTGTCGGCAGCAAGTATCATCAATGAGATAAACATAAGAATCATGCCGGGAATTCCAGGCACTTTACGGATTACTACAAGAAAAAATGGATTTATAAATTTTACCACTAACCAGCCCAGCATTCCCCAAACCAGAGATGCCGTAAGACAGATATAACCGCCCGCCTGAAATTTTCTTTCGGAATAATTCCACAGACGCAGGTGAAATATTTTCTCCAATGCCAGGCCTGTCATAAGCTCCGTAACGGTTCCCACAATCATACATCCCAGAAAGAGATAAAACCATTTCCCTTTCAGAGAATCCATAAACACCAGCATAAACACCATAGAAAATCCATAAACCGGGCATAAAATGCCATTCAAAAATCCTCGGTTTACAAATTTTCTGCGCCCTGCCGCTGCGTAGATCACCTCCAGGCACCAACCTAAAAAACTATATATAAAAAACATCCATATCTGTTCGTATCCAGTATATTGCATGATTATCTCCTTTAGTGGGCATAAAAGAAAGCGAAAAGTGCGTTGCATGGCATTTTCCGCTTTCTCGATTAATGATAGGATAATTTGTTCCTAACTGCCTTGCCGGTAGTTGTCGGACGATTCTGTCCTTTTAAACTGCCTTACTGATGATCTTTTTCGGGCATTTCTCTGCGCATGTACCACAGCCGGTACACTTCTCATAATCAATATGCGCAATATTATCGGTCACCGTAACTGCACCCTCCGGGCAGTTCTTTTCACAGAGATGACAGCCGATACAACCTACAGAACAAGCAGCCATAACATCCTTGCCTTTGTCCTTAGAATTGCATTGTACCTTATTCTTCGCATCGTAAGGAATCAGCTCAATCAAGTTCTTAGGACATGCCGCCACACATTTGCCGCATGCCTTACAAGCTTCCTTGTCTACCACTGCTATGCCGTTAATAATATGTACGGCATCAAACGGACAAGCTTTCACACAGCTTCCATAGCCCAGACAGCCGTAATTACATCCTTTGGGTCCGCCATTGGGGATAAAGGCCATAGATGCACAGTCTTCGACGCCTGTGTATTTATAGTCCTGTTTTGCCTTTTCACAGTCACCGGCACATTTCACAAACGCTACCTTTCTTGCACCCTCCTCAGCAGAAACACCCATAATTTCACCAATCTGTGCAGCTATAGGGGCGCCGCCTACCGGACATTGGTTGACCGGCGCTTCCCCTTTTACAATGGCTGCCGCAAGACCGGAACATCCGGCATATCCGCAGCCGCCGCAGTTATTGCCAGGAAGTACGCCCATGATGGCTTCTTCCCTTTCATCTACTTCTACTTTGAACTTCTCCCCGAAAATTCCCAGGAATAAGCCCAGCAGAATACCGCTTCCGCCCACTACCAGGGCGGCAATGATAATTGCTCCTATATTCATGTTTTCCTCCTTTTTCCTTCTTTGATTACTCCAAGAGACCTAAGGCATCCTCCCAGCTTCGCTGGGTCCCTCCTTAGGTCAAATCATCCCTGAGAATCCCATGAAGGCGATTGACATCAAGCTTGCCGTAATCAAGACAATTGCCGTTCCCTGAAAACGTTTGGGAATATCGTTGTACTCAATCTTCTCACGAAGACCCGCCATAATCACAATAGCAATGAAAAATCCTACAGAAGTAGCCAGGCCGTTTACCACACCCTGCAATAAATCGTAACCTTTGGTTACATTTGTCAAAGCAACACCCAATACTGCACAGTTGGTAGTAATCAGCGGAAGGTATACGCCCAATGACTCATACAATGGAGGCATATTCTTCTTTAAGAACATTTCCACAAACTGCACCAAAGATGCAATCACAAGAATAAATACGATGGTCTGTAGATATTCTACATGGAACGGTGCGAGGATAAACTTGTATATTAATCCGGTAACAAAAGACGCCAGCGTAATAACGAAGATAACTGCGCCGCCCATGCCGGCTGCGGTATTGGTCTTCTTGGAAACACCCAGGAATGGACAGATTCCCAGGAACTGGCTTAACACTACATTATTTACAATGGCAGAGCCGATTGCAATGATCAATAATTCTTTCATCTATTCTGCCTCCTATTCTTCCGAGTTCTTTGCGGATGATAATTTACCGGTGCACATTGCAGACTGCGTACAGCTTGCGCAGTCCCCGGAAAGACAGCCAGAAGGAGCTGCCAGAGGCTTGCCCTTCTTTTCCATTTTATCCCGAATAACATTCATGCCTGCAACTAAGAATGCCAGTACCAGGAACGCCCCGGGCGCCATGATAAACACGGTAATACCAAGATTCGCTCCCAAAATCTGGCGAATCAAACCGATAAACGTCAAACCAACCGTAAATCCAAGCCCCATGCCGACACCGTCAAAAATAGACGGCATAATAGGATTCTTAGAAGCATAGCTCTCCGCTCTTCCCAAAATAATACAGTTTACAACGATCAGCGGAATATATACGCCCAATGATGCAGAAAGGGCTGGTGTATATGCCTGCATGACAAACTGTACGATCGTAACCAGAGATGCCACCACAACAATGTAAGCCGGCATACGCACGCCATTAGGAATCACTTTGCGGAACATGGATATCAGCAGATTGGACATTACAAGCACGACTGTCGTGGACAAGCCCATACCGATACCATTAATCGCGGAGGATGTTACCGCAAGCGTCGGACACATGCCCAACATCAATACAAATGTGGGGTTTTCTTTGATGATACCATTATATAAACGTTCTACATATTTATTCATACCTAGTTACCTCCCTGCAAAGCGCTTCTGAAATATTCCAGACATGCATTGACACCATTGGTGACCGCCCTGGAAGAAATGGTTGCACCTGTGACTGCCTGGATTTCATTCTCTGCTGCCGGAGCAGATTTTACGACCGTGTAAGTCTCCTCAGACTTCCCTTCAAACTGAGAATAAAACGGCTCTTCCTGCACCAGCACGCCAAGTCCCGGCGTCTCGCTGATGGACGTAATGGAGTAGCCATTCAAAATCCCCTCATTGGTGATACCCACAGAAAATGAAATATCCGCCTGGCTTCCCTCATGAGAGGTAACATTGATGACATAACCCAGGACATTGCCGGACGCATCTAATGCTTTATTTACTGCCGTTATCTCATCGTTGGGAAATTCACTTGCTGCAATAAGCTCTGCCGCTTTTGCCGCATCAAACTCTGTATCTTCCTCAAAAGAAGCTGCATCAGCAAATACAACTTTGTATGCTTCATCCAACGCTGCTTTTTCTGCCGCTGCAATGGGCTCTTTGGTTATCTCATAGACAGCCCCCAGCAGAAATCCCAGCACCAGTGTAAAGGCCGTTAAAATCAACGCGTCATGTATAATCTTCTTATTCATGCCTGACCTCCTTTTTTCTGTCCAAATGCCCTTGGAATTGTAAACTTCTCAATAATCGGCACCAGAAGGTTGCCTAAGATAATCGCAAAAGAAACTCCCTCTGCATTAGCGCCGAAAACACGGAATAATCCGGTGAGAACACCCAATAAAATTCCAAATACAATTTTGCCCGTCGGGGTAATCGGTGAAGTCACATAATCGGTTGCCATAAAGAATGCGCCTAACATCAGACCGCCGCCGCAAAGCTGCGCAGTCAGATAATTCATATCGAATCCGTGCCCGCCAAACAGCAGAATAAATACGGCAAAAGAAATAATATAGCTTGCCGGAATTCTTAAATCAATCACGCCGAACAGAATCAAAATGATTGCTCCAATTAAAATAGCAACTACGCTGGTCTCGCCGATCGTTCCCGCCGTGGTTCCCAAAAACATCTTCATCGTGTCCACGGTCTCTCCATTCCTTATCAAGGCAAGAGGCGTTGCCCCGGTGACGCCATCGTATGTAAAACTTGTCATTGTCCCGGCAAACGATACAAGCAGGAAACATCTCGCGCCCAGCGCAGGATTCATGAAATTCTGCCCTAAACCGCCGAACAGCATTTTAACAATCACAATCGCAAATACACTACCCAGGATTGCCTGCCAGATGGGAAGCGTATGAGGCAGATTCAAAGCCAGTAACAGACCAGTTACCACGGCGCTGAAATCGTTAATTGTACTTTTTTTATGGATAAGCTTCTCAAAAACCCATTCAGAAGCCACACAAACTGCAATACATACCAGAATCAGCGCCAATGCGCGTATCCCGAAATTGATAACGCCAAATATGCTTGCCGGCAACAACGCGATTACCACATAAAGCATGATTCTAGCGGATGTATCTTTATCACGGACATGTGATGATGACGATACGTTATATAAATCACTCACAATAAGACACCTCTTTCTCTTTTTAGTCCCTCCACAACCGGCCAAAGCCATGCCTGCCCGCTGCGGGGTGTTTGTTTCCTAAGCTGCTGCTATTTCTTTCTTCTCTCTGCAAGAATCTGCTTTTTCATGGTTCTGATATACTGTGCCAGAGGTATTTTTGCCGGACAGATATAGCTGCAGCTTCCACACTCAATACATTCCATGCCGTTCCATTTTTCAAATCCTTCCATGTCTCCATGATTGGCCATTTTAGACAGTCTGGTAGGAATAATCTGCTCCGGGCACGCTGCCACGCAGCGTCCGCAATTGATACACGCCGTAGTCTCGCTCGCGGCAACGTCATCCTTGGCAAGACACAGAAGGGAAGATGATGTCTTTGTAGTCGGGATATCTAACCCGAACATCGAAAATCCCATCATTGGACCGCCGGAAATAATCTTCTCCGGCTGTACTTTGAAACCGCCTGCTTCTTCTAAAATCTCTGCATAGCTCATACCAAGACAGATGTTAAAATTACCGGGCTCGGCTGCGGCATCACCCGTCACCGTAAAGATACGGTTCATCACCGGTTTTCCAAGCTTCACTGCATGATATACAGAAATCAATGTCTCCACGTTATCTACAATACAGCCGGCATCCGCCGGAAGCATCTTGGAGTTAATCTCCCGCTTCGTGGTCGCATAAATCAACTGACGCTCGCCGCCCTGCGGATATTTCGTCTTTAACGGACAAACTTCCATGCGAGGTTCATCTTTTGTAAGTTCCTGCATTTTCTGTATGCAGTCCGGCTTATTATCCTCAATACCAAACAGCCCCTTGGCATTATCAAACAACTGTAATACAATGCGCATACCCTCTATCAATTCCTGCGGGTTCTCCAGCATCCGCCGGTAATCCGCAGTCAGATACGGTTCGCACTCTGCACAGTTAGCAATTATGTATTCAATCTTCTCCGGCTCTTTCGGCGATAACTTCACATGGGTCGGAAATCCTGCGCCTCCCATACCCACAACGCCTGCCTCTTTTACTCTGCCGATAATGTCTTCCTTAGATAGAGACTTCACATCGTCAACCGGTGAAAACTCTACTTCCTTCATTTCTCCGTCATTCTCGATGATGATAGAATTCACCATATCCCCAACTGCGCCCCTGCGCGGCTGGATTGCTTTGACCGTACCGGATACGGAAGCATAAACCGGTGCAGATACGAATCCACCGGCCTCTGCAATTTTCTGCCCCCTCAGCACGGTATCACCCACAGCCACAATCGGACTTGCCGGCGCCCCGATATGCTGGGAAACAGGAAATACCAGTTCACCTTTGGGTAAAATATCACGTATCGGCTTATCTTTGGAGAATTCTTTTCCATCGTGCGGATGAACGCCGCCCTTAAATGTCATGAAACCCATTTCTCGTGCCCCACTTTCTTATTATTTTTGTATCGTTCAAATGCCAAAAGCACTTCTATTACTGTAGCCCCTGGCACTCAAATCCTTATACCGTCAAGTATACCATATTCTATTTCCATTGGTACATAGTTTTTTGATATTTTCGACAAAATTCTCGTTTCCCACTACTTCTGTGCTTCGTACGCCGCCCGGCAGGCTTTCGCTAGTTGGTCTCCACAGGAAGTCTGTTTGAAACCGCATTGAAGCCCGGAGAGCTTTTCCTCAATCTGCTCTACCGTCCATCCGTCCACAAGGCGCGGAATGGCCTTCAAATTCCCATTGCACCCTCCTGTAAATGTAATATTTGTCACCACATTCCCCTCGATATTTAATGTAATCTGGCTAGAGCATGTTCCCTTTGTCTTATAAGTATATTCCATAATCTGCTTTCCTTTCCTATATTTTTTACACAAAATACGACAATAAAATCATACCATATTTCTTCTGTATGGTAAAGCTGCAACCGCAATTTCCATCTTCTGTCAGAATACTCACGACACGAAAATCTCAATGCCGATGGCAATGAGGATTACGCCTCCCAAAATTGCCGCCTTATCAGACAATTTTGTCCCAAACCTCCTGCCAATCAACAGTCCGCAAATACAGATAACGAAGGTCACAATTGAAATCAACAATGCGCTTACTACCGCCATTGCCAAGCCATATCCTGCAATCGTAAAGCCTACGGACAACGCATCTATAGATGTCGCTATCCCCTGGATTAGAAGCGTATTGATACTGACTGCCGATTTTTCTGCGGTTTCCTCCTGATTGCGTATTCCCTCTAGCAGCATTTTTCCGCCAATAAAAAGCAGCAGCGCCAACGCTATCCAGGGGATAAGCATTTCAAACGCCTGAAAATATTGTAATACTGTATGCACGCAAATCCAGCCAATCATTGGCATCATTGCCTGAAAAAAAGCAAACACGCCGGCAATCGCACACATTTTTTTCTTGGACATTCCGGGCTCGCCGAGCCCATTTACCAGCGATACCGAAAATGCATCCATCGCAAGCCCTGCGCCAAGAAAAATATTGTTAAGAACAAATCGTAAACTCCATGCCATCTCCATTCCCTCCTGAAAAAAATAATCGGAACCAGATTAACTCCACCACACTTTTGCGCGACAAGGCCAATCCTATTCGTCACAGCGATACAATGCTTCCAAATAAAAAAACCCAAGTACAGTCTCAAAACTATACTTGGGTATATGTCGTTCAAATATATAGACTCCATGTATAGCTTTACAGTTATACATGAGTCTCGCAATTTAAAACAAGCCAGGCTTGCCGCCAGTATGTTGACTTGCTACGTGATACGCTTGCTACTCCCTCATGGGAAATTTTACTAAAAACACTCTATCAGGAAATGAAGCATTTGTCAACCGTTTATTTTATGATATACAACGCAACGCCCTGCGCGTATGTTCCACATAGATCTCCTGGATGGCAGCATTTTGTCCAAGTCCTTCTAAAATGCACGTTACCTCATACCCTTTTCGCTCTAAAGCTATTTTCCAGGATTCCTGTTTATTTCCAGCCATATCATAACAGGCATGCCCTCCGGCAGACACCATAAGCGGCGCTAAAACAACTTTATGATAACAACCTTTTTCTTCCAGCAAAGCAACGACATCACTCAGACTCGGTTCCGCCTTGATCGTGCCTATGTAATAATTGTTAAAACCTTGGTGTTTCAATTTCATTTGCATCTTTGCATAGACGCGATTCGATTTGGCCCGAGTTCCATGTCCGACAAAACAGATTGCCGTCTTGCCATCATCAAAAGACGCTGTTTTTCCAGTCATCGCTTTTATCACAGCATCAAAATCTGTATCATCTGAGAGTAAAGGCTTTCCTAACGCTATCTGCTGATAATAATTCCCGTACAATTTCAACGTATCTTCCAAGTTTCCATACTCATACCCGTCCACCAAATAAGTGGGCAAAACTACAACCCTGGTAATTCCGTCATTCGCCGCCCGCTCTAACGCTTCTTTTATATTATCAATTGCCAGTCCGTCACGTTCTTTTATTCTGTTAATGACCTCTTGTCCGGCCAATGCCCGGCGAACATCGTAATTGGGAAATGCCCTGGCAATAGCATCCTCTATTGCCCCAATTGTAAGCCTGCGGCTTTCATTAAAACCCGTTCCAAAACTTACGACCAATATTGCTGTATTGTTTGTCATATCAAATCCTTTTATACTTTTTCATAGAATCAATTTTCCTATTGATAAATCGACAATTACATTTTCTCATGATATAATGATAAAATCAAGCGAAAGGACATTTTTCTATGCAGATATTAGTAATTGACGCACAAGGCGGAGGCATCGGCAAACAAATTGTCGCCGCCATCCATAAAAATATTCCTAACGCCACGGTCACGGCAGTCGGGACGAACACAGCAGCTACTACAGCCATGCTGAAGGCCGGCGCTGATCATGGCGCAACCGGGGAGAATGCCGTGATTGTCGGCGCAAGGAAAGCAGACGTCATCATCGGGCCAATCGGAATTGTGATAGCCGATTCCCTGTTTGGCGAAATCACGCCGGCGATGGCAATCGCGGTTGGAAAAAGCGATGCCAAACGAATTTTGATTCCCGTCAACCATTGTGACAATATCGTAGCCGGTACACGGGAGCTCAACATGAAATCAATCGCAGAGGAGATTCTTACGCTTTTGCATCCGGCGTAACAGCTCATCCTTTAAATATTTTTCACAGTTTCCGTCCGATAGAAAAATAGCTGGTATTCCTTGACAAATACAACGATAAAATATACTATAATTTTAATGTCGGCAGGAAGCCAGCGTAAGACGCAGAAGCGTTTTGTCTTTATAGATTAGAGTACATACAGCGCCCTAATCTCATAATTTTAAACATTTTCAATATTAGGAGGACAAGATATGGCATGTTTCGTAGTACCAGCAGCGGAGGCAGTGATTACCACCGTTGCCGCAAAAGTGTTAGAAAAAAAAGAATCCGCTTCTGAAAGCGTACAGGTAAGTTTAGACGGCATTACCACCACAGAAGCAATGAAGATTCCATTTTCAAGAAAATTAAAATGGCTTAACAATTTACTCTGGGGAGGTTCTGCCCTGCTTGCCTTTGAACATGTATGGCACGGTGAGGTTACGCCCTGGTTCCCATTCTTAACGGCAACCGGCAATCCTGTAGACGCCGCAGAGATGCTTAACGAGATGGCAACCGCCGGTATCTCTATGACCGTTCTCGTAACGGCCGTATGGCTGGCAATGCTCGGCGTCACAAAGATCATGGAAAAAAACGCCATAACGTCTGCAAAAACACTTCCTCCCGCTAAATAGGAGGACTGATATGACATTATTAACAACTGTATTTGCGGCAATCATCTGTACTGTTATATGGTACAGAAATGCCCCTGAGAGCCAGATGCATACCGGCGTCCTCTGTTGGATGTACTGGGGCGCGTCCCTAATGTGGCTCATTGACGCTGTCTTTGAGTACTTAGAAATCCACGAGGCGTATTTCACTCCCACTCCGGCAGATATGCTCAACGACTTATATCTGGGTTTGTCCGTCGTTGCCCTGGGATTGATTATCTGGCTGGTAATTCTGTTGATAAAAGACCCCAGGGGTGTTATCAAAGCCTCACTTTTCCAGAAGAAAAACGAAATAGGAAATCATAGGTAAGTAATCACAGATTTTTACCCGCAAAAACAGCCCAGATTCTTAAACCTGAAAGAATTTGGGCTGTTTTTCCTATTTGTTATTTGAGAATATTATCCAAGAAACTTCCCAAGCACCTCGATTAAGACGTCTGTATCAATCGGCTTCGCAATATGTGCGTCCATACCGTGTTTGATCGCTGCCTCCTTATCCTCCTCCAGGGCGTTAGCCGTCATGGCAATAATCGGCATTCTCTTTACATCCTTCCTCGACATATTTCGGATTGTTCTGGTTGCCTCATAGCCATCCATAATTGGCATTTGAATATCCATAAGAATCGCGTCATAATAATATTCCTCAGATTTGTCTACCATACTCACGGCATCCGTTCCATCCGGCGCTGTCTCTACCACAAAACCGGCTTCTGTCAAGATAACCTCCGCAATCTCACGGTTCATCTCCACGTCCTCCACCAGCAAAAGGCGCTTTCCACCGAAATCCGCCAACGTCCAGGAAGCAACGTTTTCTTCTTTTTCCAAGAGGTTATTTGCAGAAAGCAATGCTGCTTTCAAATCAGACATAAACAGCGGCTTTGCACAAAAAGCAGTGATGCCTGCCTCTCTTGCCTCCTCCTCAATATCTGTCCAATCATACGCCGTGAGAATAATAATTGGTGCATTTTCGCCGACTGCGGTGCGGATTTTACGAGCTGTCTCAATACCACTCATTTCCGGCATCTGCCAATCAATAATATAAGTGTGGTAAGCGTCCCCTTCCTCGTTGGCAATCTTAGCCCGGTACGCCGCTTCCCTGCCGGATGTCGTCCATTCAGAGCGCATACCGATTTGCTGGAGCATCTTGCTCACACTGTTACAAGTATTGAAATCGTCATCCACAACTAAGGTACGCAGCCCTTCCAGTTCCTTAATCTGCGCCGCGTTCTTCTCAATATCCTGTAACTGCAAGGTAAGTTCTACGGTAAACACACTTCCCTTACCAGGTTCGCTCTCAACGCGAATCGCACCGTTCATCATCTCCACGATATTCTTTGTAATTGCCATGCCCAGGCCTGTGCCCTCAATGCCTGTCTTGGTAGTGGTTGCTTCCCGCTCAAACGGTTCAAAAATATGCTCTACAAACTCTGGCGACATACCGATACCATTGTCCTTGATGACAAAGATATAATCGCCATACCCATGGCGGAACGTAGTTTTTTGCAAAATACGGAAGGTCACTGTTCCGCCTGCCGGCGTATACTTTACGGCATTACTCAACAGATTGATGAATACCTGATTCAACTTTAGGGCGTCTGCAATCACATCTTCGTTGGCCACCTCAAAAGTATCTATAAATAATTCCAACTGCTTTGCCTTCACCTGAGGCTGGATGATGTTCACCAAATTATGCATCAATTCAGATATATTGCACTCCTGCTCTTTAATTTGTACCTTGCCGCTTTCAATACGGCTCATATCAAGGATATCATTAATCAGGCTTAACAGATGGTTGCTGGAAGATAAAACTTTCTGCAAACAATCCCTAACCTGGTCTTTATTGTCAATATGGCTAACCGCAATCGTTGCAAAACCGATAATCGCATTCATCGGCGTACGGATGTCATGAGACATGTTGGAGAGGAACGTTGTCTTCGCCTTATTCGCATGTTGCGCCTGCATCAAAGCATCCTGTAACGCCTGTGTCTGTGCCCGCTGCTTCTGCACCTGCTCTGTGACTTCCTTCGACACAACCATAACCATGATATCATCTGTATCATAATCCTGCGTCATAATAAATGACTGACGAACACAAATCTGTCTCCTGCCAGGCGCAGAACTCCAATAATCTACATTTACTTCCGCATGCCCCCGCTGGAATTGCTCTTTCAGATAATCTACATTTACTTTCGCCGCATATTCTTCCCGCGATTCTTCAAAGACAAACTGCCTCCACCGCTCAAAGCACTCAGACGCCTTGCAGGGAGCCTGTAACCCAGCTCTCTCCAACAACGATACCTGCTGCCCGTCTACCACGCGCTCGACATCGTCCACAATAACATCCTGGGTCAAATTGAACTCAAAAGTACAAAAGGCATTGGAGGTAATGGCAATACGATACTGCCTCTCCTTGCGCGCAGCCAGCGACATTTCCGCCTGGATGCGCAGCTCGTTCTCCTTTAATTCAGTCGTGTTCTGGCGAATAAACAAAACCTTGCATGCTTTACCATTGTTGCGCTCTAAGCAGATTATATTGACATGCTCCCATTCCGGCCCGCTCTTTCGGTTTACATGACACTCGTATAACAAATCATCCTGGTCTTCCAGCTCCCGGATAATGGAATCCTTGTCAATCTGCTTTGCAAACTCCGCACGGCCTTCTTCTTCCACAATAATAGAACAGAGATACTTGGATAATTCATGAAAACTACCGCTAGTCGGAATCTCTTTGTTCTCAGGCCTTGTTCCTGACAGATACTGGTATGTATCAGTCTCCAGATTCACCATAATAAAACGGGAAAATAATGTGTTGACGCCGCTTATGATATAGCCCATCTCACGATTTTCTCTCTCCAGAATCTTCCTCTCCCGGCGCGCCCGCATCAATAAGGTGATAATATAGAGAACAAAAATCCCTATCAGCATAATTTCCAGGCAAATTCCCACAAAGTTCTCATCCCTTATCATCTTCTGTGTGACATTCTTAGGGAATGTCTGCACAAGGACAAACCTGTCCTCTGCGAGATACCTGACACAGAGATTATCCGTCTCGCTTCCAGATTCACAGACAAAAGCGCCTTCTCCGCCATTTTGAAACACTTCTTCTGTCTGTTTCGCTGTCTGCTGGTCTATCATATTCATTTCCACAAGTAAATCCACCAAATTACCCTTATGCCCTTTGCTGTCTGAACATGCGATTACCGTTCCGTCCGGCAGACACATATGCACAGATGCCTTCTCGCCAAAATAAGTTGTAACAAGCATATCTTTCAAATACTCCTCGGCCAGATACGCTCCCCGCAGCACGCCTATAATCTCCCCATCAAATCTAACAGGCGCGTAAAAGCATAACATGGCCTCGTTATAGAATTCCGAGTCAAACACTACGGTTATCCCGCTTTCCCCCTTCATTCCATTGACAAAATAATCCCGCCCGATTCCCTCTGATGTCCGTCCGTCAGAAGAGTGATTGTCACCGGAACTGTCTGTAAATACCAAGGCATCAAACAGCATATTCTCTTCCATTTCAGACAGTCTCTGTGACGAAATCTCCGGTTTCGTCAGGCTCTCCCCTATGAAATAAGTATATGTATCTATCAAATTGAGCGCATTTTCTAACTTCTCATCTATCTTACTTGCTGTTTGCCGTGCGGAATCGGCCGCATAATTCTTATTCCGCTCTTCCATCCGTTGGCTGTTCTGTGTCGTATACCAATGGAATAAGACTACAACTCCCGCTATAAGCAGCACGACATATGCAATTTGTTGTAATAATTTTCTTTTGCCCTTCATATAGATAGATTTCCTTTCTTTTACGCCTTTCGGAGTCCCTGAGACACTGTAATATGCTATTTATCAATAACTATGCTGATTATCATTTTGTCGTATACTTCTTCAAAAGGGCCAGCAATTCATCCAAGTTAATTGGCTTTGCGGTATGCGCGTTCATACCGCTTTCCAAACAATGCTGAATATCCTCCGAAAAAGCATCCGCCGTCATGGCAATAATGGGGATTTCCTGTGCATCTGGACGTTCCAGTCCCCGAATTGCCCGCGTCGCTTCGTAGCCATTCATAATCGGCATACGAACATCCATGAAAATCACATCATAATCGCCTGGCTTCGACTCCTCAAATTTCTCCAGGCATATTTTACCATTCTCCGCCCATTCTAATTCCATTCCCAAATCTGATAAAAGCTCTTTTAATATTTCCCAGTTAATCTCGTTGTCCTCTGCAACCAATACTCGGTAACCGGAAAAATCAAAATCTGTCTCAGCGTTATCTGGAAGCCCCGTGTCTCCCATGTGCTTGCGCAATCCATGGAAAAGCGTTGATTTAAACAACGGCTTGCCGATAAAACCGTTTATGCCTGCCTCTCTCGCCTCCTTCTCAAATTCACTCCAATCATAAGATGATATGAGAATCACTGACATATCCGCATCCGAAATGCGCCGTATCTGTTTGGCAACCTGAATTCCATCCATATCTGCAAGCTTCCAATCCAAAAGAATTATTTGGTAATCCTCCCCCTGTTGATGGTGGCTAGTTACCATATCTATGGCTTTCTTCCCACTCATTGTCCAGTCTGCCTGAATTCCGATGGAATCTAATACATCCACTACTGTACGGCACAATGTCTCGTCATCGTCAATTACAAGCATCTTCCATGCCGGCAGAACCATATCTACTTCCTGTGTGGTAGCCTTTTCGAGATCAAGAACTAAATGAAACTCTGTTCCCCTGTTCGGCTGGCTCTTAACAGAGATATCCCCCTCCATGGCATCTACAATATATTTGGTGATTGCCATGCCAAGCCCAGCGCCTTCCGTCTTCTGTACTCTCTTGCTGTCCGCTCTGGAATAAGAATCAAAAATATGCTCTAAAAATTCAGGCGTCATGCCAATTCCGTTATCACTTACCAGAATATGCGTCCGCACATAATCGCTTCCTTTTGGAGACGTCTCTTCCTCCTGATATAATGATAACTGGATCGTACCGCCCTCCTGCGTATACTTGACGGAATTAGACAATAAATTCAGCAATACCTGATTTAAACGCACACTGTCGCAATATACATCCTCCACCAGAATCTTGGATATATGAATATTAAAAATCTGCTCCTTTCCTTTGGCCTGCGTCTGTACAATGCTGACAACCCCCTCAATTACTTCCCGCAGAGAAATCATCTCTGAAGTCAAGGTCATCTTGCCACTCTCAATCTTGGACATATCCAGCACGTCATTAATCAATCCCAGCAAATGCTTACCAGAGAGCGTAATCTTTTTCAAACAATTTTTTACCTGCTCACTGTCATCAATATGTGCTGTCGCAATGGCCGTCATCCCCACAATCGCATTCATTGGCGTTCGGATATCATGGCTCATGTTGGATAGGAACTCACTCTTGGCCTGGTTCGCGTGCAATGCATCCTGCCGCGCTTCCTCCAACTCTTGCATCTGCTGACGGTTCATCTTAAAGTAATAATAGAAAATAAGAATCAGCGTGCCTAATATAATAGAAAAAATCAATGTTACGGCAGTCGTTGTCTTCCTACCCAAGTCCTCCACAATCTCATTCAACTCCCCAAACGGCAGCACCGTAACGAGATTCCACTCCGAATACGGCAGCGCATTGCAATAAATCTGCTGTCTGCTCCCATCTAAGTTAAGTATTGTAGAATAATCATCCTTATTTGCCATAGCCTCAGAAAGTTCTTTTATGTATTGGTCTATTTCTTCCGCATCACTCTTGGGATAGCGCTCATATAAACTGGTAAAATAATCCGAGTATTTGTCACTTAAATCACTGGCAATAAACGTACCGTTCTTGCGGATAATCTCAGAAAACATCAGAGAATCTGTATCTTTTGTACTCAGCATAGTGCTGATATATTCCAGAGGAAGAGCCGTGATCATCGCCATACTCCGTCCTCCATCTTCCATCGGATATTCCGCTGCTACGCCAAAGATAACAATCTTATTACCTATTGTATCTTCCCCTACGGCAACTTTATTCATCCTCTTCCGCAAAGATTCAAAAAAAGGCACCGGATCGGAAAGATGGATTTTCTCACCAAAGAGCATTTCTATCTCTTCATCCTCAGAGCACAAAGCAAGATAATCAAAATTTCTCACCTGGACTCTATAAACTAATTCATCATATAATTTGTCAATATCCATCTCCTCTTCGGGCAAGACGACTTTCTCAACAGTCTCCGTCTGCTCTAATTTCAGTTTCATAAGCGTCTCAAAATGCGAAGAAATCTGCTCATTCATACTCTTCATATATAAATCGCCCACTTGAGTAATGGAAGTTTCACTAACTTTATGGACATAATACCCCAAGCACAGAAACGCTACTGCACTGACTAACAAGAGCCATATGAAACTCCCCATCAAAAAACGCGTTGCACGGCTCTGTCTCTCCTTTTTGCTGCTCATATGCATAAATCCACCTCTCAGTATATAATTATGGACAACTCAACCGGCTTTCTGCCATCAGTCTTAATCCTTAAAATCATCCATTTCTTTAAGTAATATTTTCATCAGGTATATTGATACCTTCCCATAAATATTAATACCTGATTTTCATATAAAAAACAAGTCTTTTTTTCTATGGATTTTACATTTCATTTTTGTTTGCTGAAACATGGAATGTATTCTCACCGGGAGCTGATTCGACCTAATTCTTCTCCCGTCTCTCCTCTTTCACTTGTATGCATATCGCAGCATGATATACCCCAAAATCATATTCCAGGAACTTATATTTTTCCTGATTATGTTCTTGGCAAATTGTCACGATCCCATCCTGCGTAAAGGAAAATTCAAACGCATCTAATGGCAGACGCATGCCCATACCGGTGGCCTTTAAGAAACTCTCTTTCAGCGTCCAAATCCGGTAAAAAGCATAATCCTGCTCTCTTCCAGAAAAGCTAGCAATATATGCATATTCACCGGGACAAAAAAAACGTTTTGCCAGCTTGAGGCCGGCCGTTTTTACCTCTTCAATGTCACAGCCAACTTCTACATCTGCAAAGACCGCCAGCGCCATAGTTCCAGAATGCGCTAGGTTAAAGTGGATTTGGGGATACTCAGGAAGATACGGCTTGCCATTTTCGCCATATGCAAACTTCACCTCTGATTCCCGAAGCCCGTATTCCCGCAAACCTTTATCCAAGAGAATACCAGCTCCCACAGACAGTTTCTTATCTGCCAGAAAACGGTAACCGTCCGTCTTTTCTCTCCGGGACGCTGCAAGCTGTCTGTAGCACGCTTTAAAATACGCCTCATCCGAAAACTCATCCGTATTGATTGTATATACTTTCAGTTCCTTTTCTTCCATTAATGTTTCCTTTCCCACCTGCAATATGTCCGTGTGTTTTTTATTTTACTACATTTTGTTGCAGAAATCCATATTGTAAAGTTCCTGACAAAAAGGTATAATATGTATTAAATTATCAGTTTCCCCATTTTTTTATTAAGCGATATTTAGCACCAAAAGGTCTTGCACAAAAAGTGGGGGTGTCGCACTAACATAAATTACAACTATAGCAAACTGGGGGACCTACAAATGAATGTTCAAATCAGGGCGTACAGAGAAAAAGATTTGCCGGAAATGATAGATATTTGGAATGAAGTCGTGCAAGAAGGCATTGCCTTCCCACAGGAAGAACTTTTGACAACGCAGACCGGCCAAACGTTCTTCTCTTCACAGACCTACGCTGCCGTTGCCGCCAACACGGATACTGGAAATATCTGCGGCCTGTATATACTACATCCCAATAACGTCGGACGTTGCAGTCATATCTGTAATGCGAGCTATGCTGTACACTCTGAATGCCGCGGACAACATATCGGTGAAAAATTAGTACAAGACTGCTTGATTCAAGGCAGGCAGCATGGCTTTCAAGTGTTGCAGTTTAACGCCGTAGTCGCTACAAACATCCACGCGCGCCATCTCTATGAACGCCTGGGTTTTATCCAATTAGGAACAATACCAGGAGGCTTCCGTTTGAAAAATGGACAGTACGAGGATATATGCCCTTATTATCACACACTGTAATATACTACATTTTCATCCTGAATTTGAAACAACGATAACGCAGGCTCTTACATAAAATAAAGAGCCCGCGCTAACTGATAAGTAATTACAAATAATTTTGCTCTATCTGTTTTCATACTTCTCACAAGAACAACATCCCAATCTGATAGGCCACAAACGTAACCACCCAGGCGACAACGAGCTGGAAAGCCGTAACAAACCCTGTCCATGCCCAGCTGTTCGATTCCTTGCGGACAGTTGCGAGCGCAGCCGCGCAAGGGATATAAAGCAAACAGAATACCATCAGGCAGAAAGCATTCAAAGGTCCAAAGCCAATCTCCTGCAATACGGCGGAAAACTTTTCCATGCCGGCAGGGGAATTGGCGTTTACAATGCCAAACAACACGGCGCAGCTTGAAACTACCACTTCTTTGGCAGATATACCTGCAATTAACGCTACTGTAATCTGCCAGAACCCTAAGCCAATCGGCGCAAATATGGGCACCATCCATTTACCTATTATAGCCCCAAAGCCTTTGGACATATCGGCAGCATATCCGTTTGGCCCGAAGTTAAGCAGAAACCAGATAATCAATGTCGCCAAAAAGATTGTGGTGCCAGCTTTTCCGAGATAATCCTTTACTTTTTCCCACACATAGATAGCAACTGTCCTCGCATCCGGCATTTTATATTCAGGCAGCTCAATCAGAAGATAATTTTCACTCTTTTTTCGATCAATGAGATGTAAAATCATAGAGACTAAAATTGCCACCACAATGCCAATTAGATACATGGAATAGGCAACCAGCATAGCGTTTTTGCCAAAAAACATCTCCGAAAAGAGGATATAAATTGTCAAGCGGGCATTGCAGCTCATAAACGGCGTCACCAGCATAACTTTATAGCGGTCGCGCTTGTTCTCTAAGGCTCTTGACGCCATGATTGCCGGAACTGTACAGCCAAAACCTAACAGCATTGGTATAAATGCCTTGCCGGAAAGCCCAAGCCTGCTCATAAGGCCTTCCATCACATATGCCACGCGCGCCATATACCCGCTGTCCTCCAGAAATGCCAGCGCCAGAAAGAGAATAAAAATATTCGGTAAAAACGTAACTATCGTGCCCACGCCGCCAATTATTCCTTCCACAACCAGCGATTCTAAAATTGGATCGGCGCCGATAGCCGCAAGTCCCTGCGTGGCAATGGTGGACAAAAAATTGATTGCCACTTCAAAGTAGCCCTTAATCCAATCTCCTACTGTGAAAGTAAGGAAAAAAACAACTGCCATAATCCCCAAGAATATTGGAATTCCCCAAATACGATGCGTCAGCGCTCTGTCCACCTTCTCCGTGAACTCATCCTGACGCTGTTTATGGAGTAGTACTTCATCTATCACTTCCTGAATAAAATCGTATTTCTCATTTATAATCTGCGTCTCATAACTTTTATCCGTCAATCCAGGCAGACTTATGGGATATTTCTCACTGACTTCATTGTCCTGCTCCAACAGCTTAATCGCATGCCAGCGGTAATTTTTTAGAGAAGGGTATTGTTTTTCCAGTTCCAAAATCATCTGGTCAATTTTATCCTCAATCTCATCGGAATATACCATCGCATATTCCGAATGATGGTCATGAATGTGATGCGCCTCACTCTTATGGTGATGAATCAGGCAGTCCGGGTCCGCACAGCCTTTGTGGTGAGCCGCAGCATGAAGCAGCGACTCCAAACCGGTGCGCTTCCTTGCTGAAACTGGAATCACAGGAATGCCCAACATCTCCGGTAATCGGTGCATATCAATCTCCATGCCCCTTTTCTCTACAATGTCCATCATATTCAGAGCCAGAACAACCGGCTTCCCCAGCTCCAAAAGCTGTAACGTCAGATATAGATTGCGTTCCAGCGAAGAAGCATCCGCCACATTGATAATTACATCCACCTCGTCGCTTAAAATAAACTGCCTGGAAACTTTTTCCTCCATCGTATAGGAAGTCAGGCTGTATGTACCGGGGAGGTCCACAAGACGAATATTTAAATCGTGGTCTTTAATTGCTCCCTCTACTTTCTCCACGGTTACTCCAGGCCAGTTTGCAACCTTTAAGTTTGCTCCTGTATAAGCATTGAAAAGCGTTGTCTTTCCACAATTTGGGTTGCCAATAAAACCGATGGTAAGATTCTCACTCATGACGATTCCCCCACTTTCCCTACATCTATATTTTTTGTCATATTATATCCCAATGCCAGACGGGTGCCGCGCAGCTTGACAATCATAATCCCTTTTCCCTTTCGGTTTAAAACAGAGATTGTCGTACCCTTTGTCATTCCAAGCGCCTGTAGCCGCTGTTCCATCTGAAATGGAAGATTTAATTTCTCTATCATGCAGTTTTGTCCTGCATCTATGTCCTTTAAAAGCATTTACAGCGTACCTCCTTGTTCTTATAAGCAAGCCTTTCTATTGCCCGCGGGAATAAAGATACGCAATATCGCTCGCTTTCTCAGGATAATTAGCCCTTAAATACATCAAATACTGCAATGCGCTTCCCTCATAGGGATGTACATCACCCAAAAGACTGGCCTCATAACAATTGCGGATGACATTGATGATACAGTCTTCCGTATGGTCCTCTTTACAATCCTTACACTCTCTCAGAATATGTGCGATTGCAGTTTCCAGCTCAACTTCATCAAATACCTTGAAGTCTGTAGTCGGAATCTGTGCAGATCCGCCTGGAACTTCTTTTTGAGGCTGCTTCTTATACGCTTTGATGCATTCCTTTGCAAATCCTATGTTACAAGATTTGCCCTGACAACGCTCGCACAGTTCCGTACCTCTACAGCAATTATCCAAATCCTCCTCAATCAAATCAGCATTTAATCCTTTCTTATGTACTTCTGCCATATGTTGCCTCCTGTAATTTTTGTAATAATTGTTATGCTAATTTTCTTAGAAATAAATGTACCGTTTACAAGTATACCATTGTCTATCTCTTATTTCAAATATTTCCGAAATTTTCATTTCTACATGTAAGCATCACTTTTTAATAAAGCCCACGGAAACACTTTTCTCGTGATTCCATGAGCTTTTCCTGTCATTTCCTATTATTCTGAGTTTCAATACCCAGCCTTGTGCGCATCAACTACATACAGTTTCGCATGATCTGCCTTTAACCGTCACAATCCAACCTTTCCTCAAATTCCTTTTCCGGCACCGGTTTAGCGTAACGGTATCCTTGTGCTACATAAGCCCCGATTTCCTGCATCAGTTCCACATCATTGTCCGTCTCAACGCCTTCACAGACAATCTGCGCCTCCAATTCCTGGGCAAGATTGACGATCCCTTTCATTATCTTAACCTGACGGCTCCTGTCCTGACGGTTCAGAAGGAAGGAACGGTCAAGCTTGATGACAGACGCCGGAATCTGTTCAAAAATACCGAGCGAGGAATAGCCCGAGCCGAAATCATCAATGGAAAGGCGCACTCCTTTGCTGCGCAGCTCGTCAATTGTCTGTTTCACAATCTGCTGCTGCAACTCTTCCACAACAATCGTCTCCGTCATCTCCACCTCTATCAGCTCTTTCGGTATCTGGTATCTTGCGAGGACCTCCTCAAACCGCTCCGGGAAATCCGGCTTGATAAAATGCATCCTGGAGAAGTTACAGGAAATAGTGACAACCGGCTTACCCGCCTTCAGTCTCCGCTGCAACATCTGGCAGACACTGCGCAGCACGAAGAAATCAATATCCGTGACTCTTCCCGTCTGTTCGTAATATGGTATGAAAAACCCTGGAGACCGTACCATACCGCCAGCCGTAGGATCTAAAAACCGCACGAGCGCCTCCGCGCCAACAACTTTCTCACTGCGAATATCTACTTTTGCCTGGTAATACGCAACAAAATTTTCTTCTATATCCACGGATTCCAACAACTTTTCCCGCTCATGCCGCTGCTTTAACGCCTGCTCTATATTTTCGTCATAGAACATGACATCGCTCAAACGGCTGTCTTTCATAAATTCAATTGCCTGGGTCGCGTAATCAACTGCCAGGCGCATATCTGAGCTGTCCTGGGGAATCAAGTAAACTCCCATCTGAAATGTCATATGATTCTCTGTTTTCCGGTATATATCTTCTTCTGTCTCCTGTTCAATCTTCCTGAGCCTCTCAAGAAACGCTTCTTGCGACTGATAGCTCAACAACAGCACAAAGCGGTCTCCCTGGTTCCTGGCACAAATTTCATCCTTCCCCAGGATATTCTTCTGCAAATTACTGGCAACCGCTTCCAAAAGCTTGTGCCCTGCGTTCCAGCCGTAAATAATATTGTAACGGCGAAACTGTGATATATTGAGGATGGCAACGGCATATTTCTGCATTCTGCGCTCCGGCAAAATCTTGGCCTCTCCTTGGTAAATGAGATAATTCAAATTCCAAATATCCATACCGGTATCTTTATACATCAGCTTCTGAATTTTCCTGCTGTCCTTAATGATATGACAAGCCACTAGTACTACAATTACCATCACCGCCACCAGAAATATGATAATTCCTATACTGTGGTTGCGCAGGAAGCGTTCAAAACTCATCTGTGCGTAGACATTGCTTTTGAGCATATGTTCGTTGACTGCCCTGGCATCCACAACTTCTATTGTTTTGCTCAATATGCCGGCCAGATGTACGGTATCCTGCCTTACGGCTATGGAAATATTGTGTTCCCTGTTTAGAACACTTTTTATTTTCATTTTACTGTAGGAAAACTCCGTTCCCATCAGGTATTCTGACAAATAGCCATCACATAGCACGGCGTCCGCCGAACCTTTTGCCACAGCGTCAAGGCATTCCTGCTGAGTATCACAGAATTCAAGACTGACCTTTTTCAGATCAAACGACGCTGCCGCCTCCTTTTCCAGGTAAGACACTGTCACAAGGTTTTCCACCTCGCTGAGCATCTTATCTTCTTTCATAGCAACAACAAGCGGAATCTGAGCGTATTCCTTAATCATATGGAAACCATAATTGCTCAGTTCTTCCTTGGTATCCGTACAATAGGAAAGGATATCGACACTTCTGTCGGCCAGCGCATCTCTGGCCGCCTGTGGATTGTTGTATTTTTTATATTGAACCTCCAGACCTGCAAATCCCAGCTCTGCATCCAGCAATTCACGCGCAAGTCCCTGGCATTGCCCGTCCTCCTCATAAGAAAATGGGTAATAACCGTCGAGATAGCCTACCGTAATCCTCTTCTTGTTGGCGATATACGCTTTTTCTTCCGTGGTAAATACAACCGTCTTATCCAGCCTGCTCTGATAAAATTTATTCATCAGCTCCGTCTCCAGCTCTGGACGGCTGATTTTTAAATCGGCAACTGCCTGGTTCAATTCACGCAAAACGTCATCATTACCTTGATATGTAATATAGTAAAACGGCATGGGCGCAAAACGGCCTATCAGCCGATGCCCTTCCCGAACCTCAGTAAAAGTGTGGATATAAGCGTCAATTTCTCCGTCATCCAACGCTTTTAGAAGTTCAGCAGTGGTATCATATTCCTTAATTCTGGGACTGTCCATGCCATTATCTCTCATATATTGCTGGAACTCATTCTTGCGCACATAAGTCTTCACCATACCGAACGTAACCTTCTTCATGGCTTCAAAATCTTCATATGCCAGTGTGCTGTCTGCCCGGGCTGCTATGGCTCCGAAAGTATAACCGCTCGGCAGCGAAGCATACTGATAAATCTTTGCACGTTCTTCTGAAAACTGTGCAGACCCAACCAAATCTACTTCTTGTCCCGCCAACAATTCCAACGCTTCATCCCAGCTTGTACACTCTACATACTCCACTTTCCAGTCTACATACTCGCATAATGCGTTTAAGTATTGGACGTCCATGCCGTCAAAACTTTCGCCTTCCTTGATGTGGTAGCCGTCCATTGGAAAGAAAGCCACCTTTACCGTCCGCCTTCCTGACGCCTGAATCCCTTGCGGTGTAAACGCACCTGCCACAATAACCAGCAGCACTATGCTTACCAGAAACGCGATTCCTTTTTTCCACTCCATTCTTAATTGGCTTTTGATAACACCACCCCATCCCCTTTTTCCTTTTTCTTCCATTTTATCACTCCAGGCAGAATTTTCAAGGTATTCTTCTATTTTGATGATACTTTTACTTATAGGAGACGAACGCTTCTTCGATAGCGTTGTAGTTCTTTTTCACCGACATCTCCTATAATCTCATATAGAAACAATCAATGCTGTTTTCGGCTGCATCACAGACTGGAAATAATAGGTTGCGAAAATGTTCAGCGGCAAAAGCAGATACGCAAGACCATAAACCTGCATAATACCGGGAGCAATCCGCAATACATTGTCTGTTGGGGACATGAATACTTTCACAAACGTATTCGGAAACAAAAGTACCGCAACTGTCCATAAAACGCCAAAGACTGCAACTGTCCACAAGGAATATTTCCGCGTTTCTTTGATGCGCTCCCAATTATGCACACTGTAGTTTTCGGAGATAATTGGCTGCGCGGCCTGCCCGACAGCGTAAGTAAAGCATTGGACAAGCCCGGATACCTGGACAATAACCCCAAATACCGCCAATGCGTCTGCACCAAAATAATTCATAATCTGACGGTTAAATAGCATTGCAATAATTCCCATCGCTATTTCCGAGACAAAGGTAGAACAACCGTTGAACACCAGCTCTTTTGCCTTATGGATATAACCATGGACACGGGACAGCCTGAGTGCATTTTTCCTGCTGAAAAAATGGGAGGCCATGACAGCAATCGTCAGTGTTACGCCAATAGCAGTCGCAAGTCCTGCGCCAAACATACCCATGTTAAGCCCAAACACAAAATACAGATCTCCGAAAATATTGAAACATCCGCCGCACAAAGTCGCAAAGGCTGCAAACCCCGGCGCATTATCGTTTCTTAGGTAAGCAGCAAGCATTTGCGTGAACGGATATGCCGGAATTACAAATTGAATAGGGCGAAGATATGTCTTTGCCAATGGCAAAAGAATATCATCCGCACCAAACAGACGCAGCAGCTGGTCATCAAAAACAGTGAGTCCAATCCAACAGACTACAGCTATGGTCGAAGTAAAAAGCAAGGACAAGGTAAAGTAAGCATTGGCCTTGTCGGTTTTACCCTGTGCCTTATAATATGTATATTTGATAGAACCTCCGCTGCCGGTCAAAATCCCCAAACTGTACAAAATTGTCCAAATCGGCGCTACAATAGACAATGCCGCCGTACCCTGCGGACCTTGATACTGACCAACTACGGCAACATCCACCAGCCCGTATATACAGGAGATCATGGAGCTTCCAAAGGCGGCGCTAAGATATTAAAGTAGTGTTTTTTAATACTTCCCTGCGTTAAATTCTTTTCCATAATAACTCCTATCTGAACTTATTCATTCGCCGGGACAGGCTGTCTGAGTATTTTGCAAGTAATTTCATTGCAAGTTCTCTTTCCGAGGCATCCATATCCTCAAAGACTGCAATTTCTTCCGCAAGAACCAGATCAACCGTTTTCCTGGAAAACTCCTCGCCTTTTTTCGTCAGTGTAACATACTTATGACGTTTGCCGTTGTAATCCCCAACCTCAATCAAGCCATCTTCCACCATCTTTTTCAAAGCGGAATGGACCGTCTGCTTTGGCTGGTATATAAAACTGCAGATATCTTTTTGGGTGACTTTTTCTTCCGACTGGCGTATGCAATACAATATCCAAAATGCACAATCAGATAAACCAAACGACCTGGCGACAGCCCGGTAGATTTCCTCAGAACCATTGATGGTTGCATTGAAGGTAACAAGAACTTCTTTTGCTGTATACATAGATCCTTCTCCTTTCAGTCCGAAAACAGACTTATTTTACCTTATATCTATCAAGATTTCAAGAGAATTCACAGAAAAATAACAATTTCCCACAGAATTTCCTTCCACAGGCGATGTGCTGTTTCATTATCCTGAGTTCCATTTTCAGCTATGAATGAAACCAGATAAAGAGAAAATGCAAAAATTTGTCTAAGGCAACAGGCACAGCAATGTGGAGTGAATATCTTATTTGGAGGAATTACAAAATGGCAAAATCATTATTTGAACAGTTAGGCGGCACATATCACGAAAAAAATGGGTATCTGATTCCAGATTTAAGATTACCTGCCGAAGAAGAACAGCCAATCGGCACATGGGGACAACGCTTAAATAACATAAGTACATGTGCGAGGGAGATTGTGAACGAAGAAATCATCTACGCATAATAGAATGGCGATGGAGTAAAAGAAGCTCTATCGCCTTTTTATCTGTAAGACCAAAATGAATATAGGTTATACCGCAGAAAAAGGTGATGCATGTTTTTTTCGGATGTAAACTTTTATACAAAGCACTTTACTTGACCCAATGTCAACAGGAATTATTGGCATGAGGCTTCTCATAAGTGTAACCATACTCTTATTTAAACTGCCAAAATATAAAGTGAATCGTTGAGGTGCTTTTATGTGTAAAACAGAATGGACATGCCGCCCTATCGTCACAGTTCATTGACTCAATTTTATTTCATAAGGTTATAAGGCAAATGCCCGCCATATCTTTACCGTCATTTTTTAAATAAGTCTTTTTCTTGACAATATCCCCAGACAATGTTATTATATTTACGAATATTATATAAGAATATTCGTAAATATAATTCTGAAAGGAGAGAAACAGACATGCCATCAAAGCCAGTGCTTTCAGATACTGACAAAGAGAATATTCGCAAAAGGCTGAAAGAATTATGCGAAGAATGCTGGATAGCACAGGGGTATAAAAAGACAAGCATTAAAAGCCTGTGTGAGAAAGCGGGGATATCAGTCGGCACATTTTATACGCTGTACCCAACTAAAGAAGATTTGTTTTTTGAAACAATCGAAACCATACAAAGGAGGCTGAAAGAAAAGATTTTTGCGATTAACAGGGACAGACGGACAAAGGACGGATTTGCCGAATCAATGAAAGAGCTTTTTAAGGAATATGACAGCAAGCCTTTCCTGTATAACGTCAATACGCCAGACTTCCAATCCTTTATCACAAAACTGCCAGAAGAAACAATAAAAAAAGTTAAATTTGACAGCTTTGATTTTTTCAGGCAGGCAGTCCACGCCGCCAGCCTTGAACTGAAAATGGAAGAATCTAAGGCGTATGGGATATTGAGTGCATTGCTATCTACTATCAATGCAAAGGAGACACTTTCTGTCACCTGTGACTATTTTGCTGTTTTTGAGTTCATGGTGGACAGCCTTGTGGCTGATATTTTTAAATGAAGGAGGTCTTTATGGAGAAATTTGAGTACAAAATAATGTCCGTTGACAGTAAGGAAACTGATAAACCAGACAGCCTGCTGGCAGACAGGTTAAACCAGTATGGCAAAGACGGATGGGAACTGGCAACGTCTTATGCCTGCCCATGCATAGGCAGTTCGCAATATTCCCTTATCGGGCTTGCGCAGAAAACAACTTTTATCTTTAAAAGGCGGCTGCTTTCTGAAAAGGGGGCGCACGAATGACATATGCGGTTGAAGTCCAGAATTTATCAAAATCCATAGATGGCTGCCCCATACTGAAAAATATCTGCATGAGGGTAAAACAGGGTGAGATTTATGGATTTCTAGGGGCAAACGGGGCGGGGAAAACGTCACTGATGAAGACACTGTACCATATCATACGCCCCGATTGTGGAACAGTATGTTTGCTAGGCGAGCGTGTTGCAGGCGGAAACAGCCCTGTTTTTTCCCGTATTGGGAGCATTATCGAAAGCCCTGTTTTTTATAACCATTTGTCGGCTTATGACAATTTGGAACTGCATTGCAGATATATGGGCGCAGGATATAAAAATATCGGGGAAACCCTGTCATTGCTGGGGCTTTCAGAAACAGGCAATAAAGCCGTAGGAAATTTTTCTTTAGGAATGAAACAGCGGCTTGCCCTTGCAAGGGCTTTCCTCACAAGACCAGAACTGCTTATACTTGACGAGCCTATCAATGGCTTAGACCCGCAGGGAATCATACATATTCGGGAACTGTTATTGCGAATCAATAAAGAGTATGGCACAAGCATTTTGATATCAAGCCATATCCTTGACGAACTATCTAAAATCGCAGATACTATTGGCATGATTGACCACGGTGCTATGCTTGGGGAAATTTCAATGGATGAAATATGCAAAAAGGGGATAGGGCTTGAAGATTATTATCTGGATTTGCTGGGAGGAGGTGGAAAAGGTGAAGAACCTTATTTCTCTGGAAATTAGGAAAGTGCTTTTAAAGCCGCATCTGTTTGGGCTGGCAGCGGCTAACATTATCATTTTTTTACTGAGTGTATTCACGTCCAGCCTTTTAACCCAAAACGGAAATATGCCTGCATTCAATGGCTTGCCCCCAGCCCAGTTAGATACTGTTTCATTGGCACTGATGCTTGTAAGGGCAACATTGATTGTATGGGAAGCGGTTTTTCTTTCCGTATTTGTAATTGAGGAATATAGGAACAGGACTATAAGCCTGCTTTATACTTATCCAGTAAACCGAACAAAGCTGCTGTTGGCAAAGCTTCTATTGGTCTGCGGCATTATGCTCCTGTTCCACACGGTGTCATATATCTTCCAATATGCCTGTATTTTTCTTGCAAGCAAATATTTTGTGTTTGTCACATTCAGCTTGGGGGATATATGGGTGCAGGCTGTCACAGCCATTTCAGCTATTATGTTAGGGCTTTTCCCACTATATGTTGGGATGATAAAGAAATCAACGATTGCAACGGTTGTTTCATCCATAGTCATTGTTGTCATTGCATCCAATTCACAGGGCAGCCATGCAGGGCTGCTGTCAATGCCTGTTGCCGCAATAATTTTAGGAGCTATTGGGATTGCTTTTTCAGCAATGGCGCTTCACAGGATGGCTGCATCTGATTTGAACAATTAAAAGAAAGGGGGAGAAAGGATGGATTTTCCAATTCCAGATTTTATACCTATGCCTAACGCAGAAGCCATGCAGATGATATCAATCGTATCATTGATTGTTGGTATCTGTCTGGTAGTGGCAGGAGCGGTATTCTTGTTACTGAATAAAAGAAAAGGGAAAAAATCCACACTCGCATGGATTGTGATATGCGTAGGGGCATTGCTCATTGTAAATCATGGCATACAGCTGATATTTTAGGAGGACAGAGAATGATTAAAGAAGTAAATCAAGTTTGTGGGAAATTAAATGAAGCGTTGGGCATTTCGGTTAGGCTCTCAAACCCTGGCAAAAAAGCGGTAAAATCTGCCGCAGTATGCAACTTAATTGCGGGGGCTGGCTTAATTGCGGCAGGGGCGGTTTTTTCTTCAAAATGGTGCGCAGCATTGGGTGGCTTGGGAATTGTCAGCAGTATTATACTGCGAAAGGAAGGCAGCCATAAACCAAATGACAAATAATAGCGAGCGCAAAAGCATGGAATGGTTGTTATGCCCTGTCTGCAATAGCAAGACACGGATAAAAATACGACCAGATACATAGTTTAAGATGTTTCCATTATTTTGCCCAAAATGCAGACGGGAAACGCTAATCAATGTAGAAAAACAAAATGTGTCTGGCTCTGTGATGACTATTGTTTGTAAATTTCTCACTTCTATCAATCTTTCCTGCCTGCATTTCGGGCAGTAGAGAGGATAATTTATCAGAATAGTATCCTCCCTAATTCTGCTGCGGGTTTTGCTCCCGCAGACAGGGCATAATATCCATTCTGTCTGTTTCAATTTCCTGCCTGCCTTTCTTTCAAAAATAATTGTATTGTTTCCGATGCCTGCATATCAGAT
>CAJURU010000010.1 GCA_910588845.1 uncultured Lachnospiraceae bacterium | reverse complement strand
TCTGCATAATAAATATCTCCTCTATGAATAACCACTTTTCTCACACTCCAAAACTTTATAGGTTGTTTCCTATTATTCCCAATTTTTTCGTGTGTATTCAGATTTACCCGCCAAAATAGTCCTTTGTCTCTGTAATTTTGCCGCCTTTTACATAAACGCGCGGAATACGCTTGCTCAAATCGCACGCGAACTCATAATTAAATCTGCCGGAAAGCTCCCCAATTTCCTCCATGGAGATAACTTCCTGTCCATCCCTGCCGATCAAGACTACCGCGTCCCCTTCTTTTGCCTCAGGAATATGGCTCACATTTACCATAAATTGATCCATGCAGATCCTCCCGCAGATGGGCGCGCGTTTTCCATGAATTAAAACATACCCTTTGTTGGAGAGGCTCCGCGGATAGCCGTCTCCATAACCGATAGGGATGGTAGCAATCCGCTCCCTCCCGGCAGTCTCATAAGTTGCCCCATAACTAATCGTGCGCCCGGCTTCCAATTCTTTCACAAAGACAACCTGGCTCTTTAACGACAACACCGGCTGTAAATCAAGATTGCCCTTTTGGACCTCATCCGAAGGCCACATGCCGTACAAGCTGATTCCTGCACGCACTACGCTCATGTTCGCAGCCGGCATATCAATGATTGCCGCACTGTTAGAACAGTGTAGAATCGGAATTTCAACACCGCGCTCGTTAAGCATTTCCCGCATTTGGGAAAAATTATGTACCTGAGCATTCGCCATAGTTTTGTCCCTGGCATCTGCTTTCGCAAAATGGGTAAACATTCCCTCTATTACGATATGCGGCATAGCCGAAATCTGTGCAATCTCATCTGCCGCCTCCTCGGTTACCTGAAATCCCAGACGGCTGAGACCCGTATCAATCTTCACATGGACAATGATTTTCCTCTCTGCTTCTTTGGCATACTGTTCAAGCGCTTGCGCCTGACGCAGAGAAAATACCGTTGCCCTGATACCCTCCTCTGCCAGCAGTCCATAACTCTCTGGAAAACTTGCGCCCAGTACTAAAATAGGTTTTTTCAAGCCGTTTTCGCGCAGAATCTGCGCCTCCTCCACCGTTGCCGTAGCATAGCCCCAAGTCACATGCAATTTCTCAAGTTCGCGTCCAATCGGTACTGCGCCGTGTCCATAACCGTCAGTCTTAATTACCCCCATAATCTTCGTGTTGCGGCTGATCCTCTTTTGCATCTGCTCCATATTGTGGAGAATGGCGTCCAAATCTATCTGTGCATAAACCCTGCTATATGTTTTCATGCCTGACTTTCCTTTCCTACGCTAAAGTCTCTTACCAATCCACGCTCCCGCTCACCGTATAGGGCATAATACCCCGATGGATTTTCTTCAAGACACATACAATGCCTTCCAGGATATCCTGCGCCATCAGGCCATAAGTACCCCTGTCCTCTGTCTGTGCTTCCCCGGCTAATCCATGGAGATATACGCCTATAGAAGCCGCGTATTGCGGCTCCATGCCCTGTGCAACCAGACCGGCAATGATTCCGGTTAAAACATCCCCTGCCCCTGCTGTCGCCATACCGTTATTACCGCTGGCATTTACCCAGGCTATGCCGCCAGGCATTGCCGTAACTGTCCGTGCGTCTTTTAAAACACAGATAACATGATACTCCTCTGCAAACTCCTTTGCTGTCTCCAACATTCTGTTTTGAATGAAAGGAATATCTTTCTGGATAAGCCTTGCCATCTCGCCCAAGTGCGGCGTCACAATCACTGTTCCTTTTGCTTCCTTCAGCCATTCAGGATGCTCCGCCACAATATTCAAGCCGTCCGCATCCAAAATAAGCGGAACGTCAACACACGCGAGAATCTTTTTAATGATAGATTTCGCCTGTGCTCCTGTGCCAATTCCGGGCCCCGCCACCACAACAGAAGCCCATGATAAAAATTCCTGCAAACTCTCCAGCGCATCATTACAAGACTGCGTAGTTCCCTTCATGTTTGCACAAGCGTAATTTACGTTTTCCTGTACGTCTGTGTAAGTCGCCAGAATTGCCTCGGGCAAAAGCTGCTGCAAGATGACGCGATTCTCTTCCGGCGTCAATATTTTTACCAGCCCTGCACCGGTCAGATAGGATGCTTTGGCGCTTAAAAATGCTGCCCCCACCATATTTTTCTGTCCCGCAATCGTGAGCACTTTGCCATAACTCCCCTTATTAGAACGCGTTTTGCGCGAGGGAATTTCACATAAGTCTCCTTCATCCAGACAAAAGGTATTAGGCTTAACGTCAAGAAAACTACATCTGTCTATGCCAATTTCTTTCACAACAACCTCGCCTGCATATTCCGCACCCGGAAACAGTAAAAGCCCCAATTTGGCAAAGGCAAATGTCACCGTCATATCTGCATAAAAAGCTGCCCCCATCACGGCGCCAGTGTCTCCATTGATTCCCGATGGAATGTCCACAGCCACTTTCCTCCCACGCATTTCGTTCATCTCAAGCACGTATTCCAGACAAAGCCCTGTTAGATCCCTTGTCAGGCCGATACCAAACAGCGCGTCCACAACCATATCAAATTCTCTGTTCGGTATGCGGCTTTTGATGGGAATTTGATACTTCTCTAAAATATTCATCTGCACTTTGGTTTCTTCCGAAATATTATACTCTCCTGGCGGCATAACGACAGTGACTGTGTACCCCTTCTGCCAGAGCATTCTGGCAATCGCTAGTCCATCCCCGCCATTATTTCCATAACCGCAGACAAGTAAAATGCCATTTGTCGCGGACGCAGCCGGAAAGCACTTCTCAATTTCCTCTACAACCCCCATGGCCGCGCGTTCCATCAGTACCAGGGATGGTATGCCAAAATGCTCAATAGTATTGCTGTCACATCGTTTCATCTGTTTACTGTCAACAAGAATTCTCATTTCCCCGCCTCCTCATAAAAATAAAAATTTTATAACATAGGAACTACAAAACCGTACCCTATGATACAAAAAACAGTCCAGCCGAGCCATTTATAATAATGGCGTTTTCCTTTCTCCCACATTATACGCAAATCATATTTACCCGCGAGGAGCTTTGTATAATTTGCACATAATACAAGCGATGGCTGAACTGCTACTTATATTCGTCTTCATATTTTAAATCAAATACTTCAAGCACCTGTGCGCCAAAAATATCATGTAAGTACGCATAGATGCCGCGGTTCTGCTCCTCAATCGCCTCACGGCGGAAAATCTTCGTCTTTAATTCTGTGCGCATTTGAGCAATTCTGACAATCAATTGTTCTCGTTCTGCCTCATTGCTATTCATAATCCGATAACAGTACTCCATGGTTTCCACCATCAGACGAAGATTGTCCTCCTGCATTTCCTCCTGCAATTTGCGAAGCTGTGATTCCCCATCCTCCATCTTATCATTAATCTCCGTGATAAGACGGCGGTCTTCCTGCAATTTCTTTGTCTCCTGCCCATGCTCGCTGATTTCATCCATATTAACTACAATATTTTTCATCAGCTTCGTCTTGAGGACCTTGAGGTCTTTCTGTTCCTGGTTGAAACGGCCCTGCGCTGCCAGTTGTTTATTGAGCTTCTGCTCCAGCTTTTCTATTTCCTTTGGCTTGATTCCATCCAAAAATAACTGGTGCCATTTTTGGTCTAAAATAAGCAGAGGAATCTTCTTGCCATGTAACATCTGCCCAAACATAGGCATTGTATTCTTTTTCTTTCCCATTGTGATCACTTCTTATCCATTATTTTTTTCTGATTCGCTATATTATAAGACAACTGCATCAAACTCTCTGATAGATGTACATTCTCCACGACTACATCCTCCGGCAGCTCTAAATCGAGATGGGCAAAATTCCAAATAGCACGGATACCTAACCCCACCAGCGTATTTGCTATTTCCTTAGCGTTCCCTTTAGGCATAGTAAGCGCAGCAATATCCACCCGCTGTTCTTTTACAAACGCTTCCAATTCATCCATCATGCGCACCTTAATGTCTCTCACAGAGGTTCCCTTTAACACTGGATTCACATCAAAGAGGCCAATGATCACGAATCCGCGCTTTTCAAAATTTACATAATTTGCAAGCGCCTGCCCTAAATTCCCTGCGCCGATAACAATCATGTTATGACGCTGATTGATGCCAAGGATATTGCCGATTTCATCATAGAGATACTTCACATTATAGCCATATCCCTGCTGCCCGAAACCTCCAAAATTATTCAGATCCTGACGAATCTGCGAGGCGGTAACACGCATCCTCGCACTCAGGTCATTCGATGAAATTCTCTCCACGCCGCTGTCCAACAGCTCTCCCAGATATCTATAATATCTTGGCATTCTGCGGATAACCGCCTGGGATATTTCCTTTTCCATTGCTTCTCCTCCTACTAAGGTTTCCTGCATATACTCGTTTTCATTATAATGAATCTGGCAATGGATGTCAATGCGTGTAAGATTTACCACTGTTACTTACATTAATTCTTCCCATCTCTCATAGAGCGCTTCCAACTCCCGCTGCTTTTCTTCATACTCCTGATGAAGTTCCTGCAATTTTGCGGAATTTGTTGCAATCTCGCTGTCTGCAAAGGCTTCTTCCAGCTCAACGATCCGCTGTTCCACATTTTCTATTTTTTCTTCCGTCCTCTTACGCTCATTTTCCAACTTGCGCAGACGCGCCTTTTCTTCCTTGCTCTTTTTCCAATCCGCCTTGCCCGCAGACTCAGCCTGTACCTGTGTATCTTCCTCCTGTCCCGATACAAATACCTGTGTGAGCTCCTTGCATTTCTCAAGATAATAGTCATAATTTCCTATGTAATTTACAAGCGTCTGTCCGGTAAGATTTAGAATCCTGGTCGCCGTCTTGTTAATGAAATAGCGGTCATGAGAGACAAACAGCACCGTTCCTGTGTAGCGATTCAAAGCCTGTTCTAAAATTTCCTTGGATGTTATGTCTAAATGGTTCGTCGGCTCGTCAAGAATCAGGAAATTTGCCTCAGAAAGCATCAACTTGGCAAGCGAAACGCGGCCGCGCTCACCGCCGCTTAAGTCCGAAATACGCTTAAAAACTTCGTCCCCGGTAAACAAAAACGCCGCTAAGACATTGCGGATTTCCGTATTCGTAAGGCCCGGGTACGCGTCTGAAATTTCCTCCACCAATGTCTTTTCCATGTGAAGCACTTGGTGTTCCTGGTCGTAATAACCAATATGCACGTTCGCTCCCACCGTCATTGTCCCGCCGTCCGCTTCTGCCATCTCATTGATAATTTTTAAGATGGTCGTCTTGCCGGTTCCATTGTCCCCGATCAGGGCCACGCGCTCGCCGCGTTTGATTTCAAAAGAAAGGTCGGTAAATAATGTCTGTCCGGGATATGATTTGCACAAACCTTCCACACGCAACACGTCATTTCCACTGACAATGCGCGGCTCCAAATTCAGGTGAATATCCGTATTCTCCTCCGCAGGTTTTTCCAGGCGTTCCACCTTATCCAGCATTTTCTCACGGCTCTCCGCCCGCTTGATGGACTTCTCACGGTTAAAGGATTTGAGCTTGGCAATGACTTCTTCCTGATGTTTAATCTCCCGCTGCTGGTTGTAATATTGCTTGAGCCGCGCCTCCCTGACCTGTGCTTTCTTTACAGCATAATCACTGTAATTACCGGAAAAAACAGACACTTGACGGCGATCCAGCTCTACCACTTTCTGTACCACTTTGTCCAGGAAATAACGGTCATGGCAGACAATTACCACCGCTCCTTTGTAATTGAGCAAAAATGTTTCCAGCCAGGTAATGGAACCGATATCCAAATGATTGGTCGGCTCGTCAAGGAGAATCACATCCGGCTTCGTCACCAAAAGCTTGCCCAGGCAGACCCTGGTGCGCTGCCCCCCGGACAGTTCTTTCATATGCTTTGTAAACTCCTCCTTTGCAAATCCCAGACCTTTGAGGACGCCTACAATTTCGCTTTTATAAGAATAGCCGCCCTGCCGTTCAAATTCCAAATTCAGACGGTTATAACTGTCCATAAAGTCTTCCAGCTCACCGCCGTCTAAACTGCTCATCTTCTTTTCCATGGAAATGAGCCTATCCTGCATGGAAATTAGTTCTTCCTTTGCCGAAAGAACTTCCTCATAAATTGTCCTGTTCCCTTCCACATCAGGATTCTGCGGCAGATAACCGATGGTCTTATTCTTAGCTAAGATAACCTCTCCGCTGTCCGCCTCCAGCTCTCCCATAATAATCCGAAGCAGGGTCGTCTTCCCTGCTCCGTTAATTCCTACAATTGCCGCCTTTTCATACTCCTCAATATGGAAAGACGCATGTTGTATGATTTCGTCTGTGCCAAAGGCTTTGCTGATGTTTTGGCAGGCTAAAATCATGGTTTCCTCCTATCTATAACAGGCCTTCCAATTCTTCACGGATTGCCTTAATAAATCCTTCACTGTTCAATACGGTCGGATTGGCTAATGTCGTAATCAATGCAAGGTCTTTCGTCATCTTCCCGGATTCTATCGTAGACAAACATGCCTGCTCAAGCTTGTCGGCAAACGCTGACAGTTCTGGCAGCTTGTCCAGTTCCCCGCGCTTTCTGAGCGCGCCTGTCCAGGCAAAAATAGTTGCCACGGAATTGGTAGACGTCTCCTCACCTTTCAGATGCTTGTAATAATGACGCTGTACCGTGCCATGCGCAGCCTCATACTCATAATATCCCTCGGGCGACACCAAAACGGAAGTCATCATGGCAAGAGAACCAAACGCAGAGCTTACCATATCGCTCATCACATCGCCGTCATAATTCTTGCACGCCCAGATAAATCCGCCCTCCGCTTTCATAATTCTTGCTACTGCATCATCAATAAGGGTGTAGAAATATTCAATGCCTGCCGCCTGAAACTTCTCATCATACTCTTCGTCATAGATTTCCTGGAAGATATCTTTAAACGTATGGTCGTATTTCTTAGAAATCGTGTCCTTGGTGGCAAACCATAAATCCTGCTTCGTATCCAGCGCATAATTAAAACAGCTCCTGGCAAAACTCTCGATGGAATCATTGAGATTATGCTGCCCCTGGATAATGCCTGCCCCTGTAAAATTATGAATCAATTCCCTCGTCTCTGTTCCGTCCTCTGCCGTATAGACAAGCTCGCATTTGCCGGCACCCGGAATCTTCATCTCACTCGCCTTGTACACATCGCCGTACGCATGACGCGCGATCGTAATCGGTTTCTTCCAATTCTTCACACAAGGCTCAATGCCTTTGACTGTAATTGGCGTACGGAATACCGTGCCGTCTAAGATAGCGCGGATTGTCCCATTGGGGCTCTTCCACATTTCTTTCAAATCATACTCCGTCATGCGCGCTGCATTCGGCGTAATTGTCGCACATTTTACAGCAACGCCATATTTCTTGGTGGCATTTGCAGAATCGAACGTTACCTGATCGTCCGTCTCATTCCTGTACTCGAGGCCCAAATCGTAGTACTCTGTCTTTAAATCAATAAAGGGGATTAACAACTCATCCTTAATCATCTTCCAGAGAATACGGGTCATCTCGTCTCCGTCCATCTCCACCAAAGGGGTTACCATTTTAATTTTCTCCATCTTCTTGTCCTCCTGTTATGTTTTCCCACCCATAGGAATCTATCAGTTTGATTACATTGGCTATATGCCGGCTCACCGCAAGCTCCGCCTTCTCCCCATCACGCTCCTTGATTGCCTCTAAAATCTGTCGGTGTTCCCCGATAACTTCTGTGATCTTACCAGGAATCGTAAACAAAAACCTGCGCACCTGTTCCAGATAAAGATAATAATTTTGTAGTACGCGTCCCAGCATTCTGTTGCTGCCCGCCTCATACAAGATTTCATGAAACTTGCTGCCCAGCTCCATAACCTGCTTCTCATGCTCCTTTTTTATGTGGTATTCCGCTAAATATAAGATTTCCTCCAACGCTTCTATCTGCTCTTGGCTCGCTTTCTCCGCCACCTGCCTGACGCATAGGCCTTCCAGCACAGCGCGTATCTCATAGATATCTTTCATATCCTGCGCAGTAATACCCACCACATACGTACCCTTGTTGGGGATAATCGCAACCAGCCCTTCACGCTCCAACTGGCGCAGCGCTTCGCGGACGGGCGTTCTGCTGACACCCATCTTGGCAGCAATCAGCAATTCCTTTAATTCCTCATCTTTTCCATACGCTCCTGTAATGATATCCCGCCGGATTTTTTGAAATATTTTCTGTCCTAATAAAAAATTTACCTCACTCAAGGAAATTCTGCCCCCTGCCATGAATATTAGTTGGCGGTTAATTATCGTCAACTGCGCCGAGTACGGCCGCTTCGCGGCATTTACATCACCAAATAATTGTATACAACTGTGCTTTTCCTTGTCAAGGGTAAATTTTCAGATACCACCCCCGAATACCTCCCTGACTGCGTAGCTGCTGTTCCAGACTTTCGTATGCCGCGAGCGTTTCTTCGTATTCCTCCTCCGTAACGCCATCTTCTGAGAAAGCCGCCTTCTGGAAAATCGCAAACAGTTGCCCCCAGTCTGAACGTGGCTGCTGCCGCTTTAGAAAAGCACAATAGCTCCTGTCGTCCATATGCAGCGGACGTTTTGCGCCCAGCAGATTTAAAATTTTTCCCATCTCCCTGCTAATCTCCCGGACGGCCTGCGTACGTTCTTTCTGGGAAATTCTTCTCTGTCTGTCTTTTAGCACCCATCTTTTGCGCTGCCACAAGATCAGCCAGATAAGAGCCAAAACTGCGGCCACAGACAAACTTACAAGCGACAATCGCCTAAATTTTGCATCCAACCATGATGTGTCCCTAAAATTCTGCCCGGACTGCATCTGATTCCTCTGTTCCTGCTCCCGCCTGCTCTCCTGCTCCTGCTTTAGTCTTTCCTGCTCCTGTCTCAGCCGTTCTTCTTCCTGCTTCTTCTTTTGTTCCTCCTGCTCTTTTTGTAATGCATCCTGTCTGCGTGTCTGTTCCTGTACATCTTGCTTCTGCACGGCGGCGGAAAGGGGCTCTTCCTTCTCCATCTCGTCCAACATCTCTATATATGCCGGCGGCGTTGCCTCAAATGGGATGAACCCAATGTTATCATGAAAAACCTCTGCCCAGGCATGCGCCCGCTCATCTGTGACGGAAGCCGTCCATGTGCCATCGTCATTGCGCTTAAAGTCGGAGGGCATCACCAGATAGCCGTTGGCAAACCTTGCCGGAACATCGTACAGGCGAAATAACAGCGCTGCCGCTGTGGCAAAATGCGTGCAATATCCTTTGTGCTGCCCAAAGAGGAAATATTCCACACTGTCCTCCCCTTGGGGAACTTCCTCTAAATCAAAGCTGTACCAATTATCCTGCCAAAGCATCTGCCTTATGTTCTCTATATCATACTGCCACTCATCCATAGATAGCGCCTGCATGCCGTCTTCGCCTAGAATTTCCTCCATCTCACTGATATCCCACACTGTTTTTCCTGTTGCATTCAGCTTTCGTTGAATTTCATCCCTTCGCTCCTCGTACGTTTTCTGCTTTGCCCGGCTCTCTTTGGCGTAAGCGCGCAGCTTCTCCAAACCTTCCTCCGGCAGTCTGGTATACACATCCTGCACATAAGTATTGCTGTAGTTTAAGAAAAATTCTTCCTTCTCTGACATATCAGGGTCCGTGACATAATACATAAACTGCGTCTCATAATCCGTGAGTCCCAGAAAGCTCTCCCATTTAAACTGCTTTTCTATCGCAGGCGGATAGATGACGTCCGCCCTGATCTGCTCCTGATCCGAAATTTTTGTAAAATACGGCATCAGCTTATACCCTTTCTGCGCTTGTGAAAGTTTTATGGACACATGCTTATCCTTGACTGTATTAAAAGCTTTTCGCCCAAATGATAGGTATTCATAGGGATAGGACTGCACAAGCCGGGCGCACGTCTGCTCATCACTGCCTTGCGCCTGCGCCCAGTCGGAAAATTCCTGCCTGGATATCCGCTTCCAGGTTCCGTTTTCATACTCCCCCCCGACAAACCCGCGAATATACAGAGGATTGGCTACCGGATAATCCACCGTTATTTGAAATACTTCCCTGCCATCAAATTGCGGTTCTTCGTTTTTCAGCTTATAACTCTTTAGTTCCTGTTGTGAAAACAAGTTAATATGAGAAATCTTCTCCACCAAAGCCAGCATTTGATCCTCAAAATTCAGCTGCCACGCCTGCCAGTCCTCATGCAGCAGTTCCACTTGGCCCCAAAGTTTCCCATTGCCCGCCAAGAGCACGGAGAGCCCAACGCTCAAGGCCACAGCGCCGCCCAACAGGAGGCTTCCGCGCTCCCGCAAATCTAAGGCTCCCAGCAACAGCCCCAAAAATGCAAGCACAATCCCGGCAAAAGAAGCCGCCCTGCCCAGCATAAGCCCTGCCGTGACAAGCAGGACAGGTATCACCGCCGCTGCCAGGAGACGATATTTCCAGTTCCTTGTGTACACAGCCAGCAAACATTGCAGAAATCCCAGCAACACAAAAATCAGGAGAACGGCAGCCCAGCCATAGCGCTGCCCATCCCCAAGATACCACAACAAATATTCCGTCCGGTAATAGGAATTCACTAGCTCTATCACTTTATTCGACAGTTCTTTCATGCCTAACAGCAAAATACCTTGATATTTGACACAGACTATCGCCAATACACCAGTAAAAAGAAAGGTCCCGGCAAGCGTCCATTTCCATCCAAGCTGCATAAGCGGCGATGCAAGCGCAAGAACAGCTACTGCCAAAATACGCGCCTGCCAGGGAAGATATATTTTTAAGACGCTCTCTATACAGAGAGACATACCGCACAAAATAAGAAACAGGCAGACAACTCCCTGTATCTTCCCAGCCCATTCTCTTGTTTTTTTCGGGGTTAAATTCCCCTTAACGCTTGTTTTTCCCATGCTGCCCCTACTATAAAAATAACTCTAATTCCATCATTTGTTCCTTCACGGTATCCGGTTTCATCGAGGCCGCCGGCTTACCATTACAGCTCAGAGCCAAGCTGTGATTTAACACAATCCAGGAAGCGTACGCTTCGCCTGGAAAAACTCTTTTATACGCTTCCGCTGACGCGCCCTTTTCCATGCGCACAGGGGAAATCTCACACCAGAAATCCAGTAAATCTTCCACATTCCGCACCGCTTTCCTGCACAACAATTCCTTGTATTGGCTGTCTCGCCACACCAGGTAATGAGCGCACTCCTGCGCCAGCAATTCCTGTGAAATACTGTGTACGATTTCCCAATAGGCACGCGACTCTTTCTTGCCCATTGCCGACGGCTGCCCATCCAAAAAAATTACTACATTGCAGCCTACAGGCATACTCAGCTCCGCAACAATCAGGTTGTCGTTCTTTGCCGAAAGTTTCCAGTGAATGCGGTTGAGGCGATCGCCCTTTTGGTACTCGCGCAGTTTTAAAACTTCCGAAGGGTCATCGCCGCTGACATACGGGTCATACTGCTCCCCATCTGACATAAAGAGGCGCGTGCGCATACCAACCTTAAGATTTGTCTCATAGACTGCTGGAAAGACCATCACCTGTCTCTCATCCTGCACTTTGGCGCACAGATGCAGAAAATTACTCCACTCATAACAGCGCACAGCTCTGCAATGCGCTTTCCACATGCCAAACTCCGGCTCTTTCAGCCTCCCAGAAAGTTCCGTGCTGCCCTCCGCCGAGACCTTTCCCTCCGCTTTCACCCACTGCTTTCTGCCATTTGCCGCATTCTCCACTTGAATCTTCACCCGTACCCGGGGCAGATAAATTTTACCTGGGTTCTCCACCCTGAGGCCTACCAGATATTCTCCGGTATTGGCAATTGGATAAGAATAAAACAACAGCTCACATTTCAACCTTTGCCTGAGTTTAGAGAGCACGAATAGAAATAAGAACGGTAATAGAACTGCCGCAAAGCAAACTGTAAGCAGCGCTTTGCTCCGATACAATACTGCCAAATAAAAAATTCCCGCTGTCCCCAGCGCATACAGAATATTTTTCCACATATTTTCTTACCCAAATCATCCTTATTCACGCAGGCTCTTCGGCGCCGGTACGCTCCTAAGCACATCCTCTAACACCTGTTTGGCGTCCATATGCGCCACCCGCGCTTTCGTGCCAAGGATTATGCGATGCGCACAAACCGCATGAAAAATATCCTCCACATCCTCTGGAATTACATAAGAACGCTGGCGCAGAAATGATACCGACTTTGCCATCTGTAAAATATTAATGGTTCCTCTGGGACTGAGGCCAAGGTCAATCATGGGGTGGTTCCTGGTCTTATCCGCCAATTTGCCCACATACTGATAAATCTCCTCATGCACAAAGGTACTGTCCGCCGCTTTCTGCATGGAGAGCAGCTCTTCCCGGGAGACGACCGCCTGCACCTCCTCTTTGCTTTGCATCCCTTTTAGAATATGGATTTCTTCTTCCATCCCGGGATAGCCAAGTTTCAGGCACACCATAAAGCGGTCCAGCTGCGCCTCCGGCAGCATCCATGTACCGGCGCTGCCAAAAGGATTCTGCGTTGCAATTACAATAAATGGTGAAGGGACCTCGTGGGTAACGCCGTCCACGGTGACTTTCTGCTCCTCCATAACTTCCAAAAGCGCAGACTGCGTTTTCGGCGAAGTCCTGTTTATCTCGTCCGCCAAAAGCAGGTTGCACATCACACTGCCCGGCTGGTAAACAAACGTACCGCTATCTTTCTGGTACATGGAGAACCCTGTCAGGTCTGAGGGCAAAACATCCGGCGTAAACTGCACTCTGTTCTGCTTTAAGGACATGGAGCTTGCCAATGCCATAGCAAGCGTCGTCTTGCCCACACCGGGAATGTCGTTCAATAGGATATGGCCTCCCGCCAGGATAGCCGCAACCGCCTTGGCAATGCAGTCGTCCTTGCCAATTACTGCCTTTTTCACTTCATTGATAATTTCAAATGCCGGGATCTGCCGGGAATTATTTTCCGTATTCATTCTTCCGTCTTCCTCTGCTTCATTTCTAATCTTTATGTTCGCTCTGCTTTTTCTGTTTCATGCGCTTGATAACTTTCAGCCTCGTAAACTCCTCCCGCTCTTTCTCCTCCAAAGCGCCCTGGATGCTCTTTACCAACGATTGATATTTGGGAATCGTGATATTCTGCAAAGCATTGGCGCGTTTCTGCGTCTTCTTGATATTATAGGCAAGGCGGTAAGCGCTGGTCTCAATCTGCGCAAGGCGGATCGTCAGCTCCTTTACCTTCTGAAATTTCTCACATGCCTCATCCAAAGACATTTTAGTCCCGAAAAAAGGATAATAAGGCTTTAATGATTCCCCGCTGTACTCCACCTTAGGAATCTCCGTTCCCATAACGCTGCGCCGTTTGATTACGATAGATTCTTCCACCGGCACGCTTTTACTGAGCGCTTCCACCTCATGGATGCCCATCTGGATATTCGCTTTCTGCAACGCCAAATAAGCGCTGGTAAAAGTCTCGTCAATTTCTTTTTGTATATCCGCAGCCTGCTCAATCAGCTCCATAAGCTCGCGGATTAAGATATTGCGCTTCTTGTCCATCAAATCATACCCCTGCTCAGACAATGCAAGGGAGTTCTTTGCCAGGATTAAGTTTCCTTTTGTTGGAAATGTGTTTGGGTCCATTCATCCACCTCACTTTTCCCGTTTCATCGCAGCTCCGGGATTGTTTCACAACCCGTCATTTTTCCCGTCAACGGTAATTACCCCATATCTCCCGGGGTACGCAGCCGAAAACACATGCTGCATACAATTTTCCGTCAATTTTCCCTCCCAGGTGAAATGTAGATGGCCGCACATGACCGCTTTCACCGGGCTTTTTGCATCATATACCAGTTCCAAAAACGCTTCTGTATTCTTATTGGGCTCATTGCTGCATCCTTTTCCCCATACAAGCGCCCGGTCCTGCCATACTTTCTTCGATTCCTCCAAAAGGCTCCCATCCACTTTAGATGCCAGCGGTACATGTGTCAGCAGGATTATCGGCTTCCCAAGATTTACAGCCTCCCGGAACCTTTTAAGCTGTCCCTTGGAAATCTGTTTCGTACTGTTATTGATTCCGACAATACACAAATCCTCAAACTCCATGACGGGGAGGTCTTCATATCCGTCTATGGATTCGTGCAGCTTTTTCATGTCTTTCTTATCAAGACTATCACAATTATAGGGATTATAATCGTGATCTGCCCGGACATACATCACCGGTGCATCAAGTTTCTTTATCCCCTCTTTGAGAGCTGTAATATTAGCGGCGGACGCATAATCTATCATATCGCCGCCAAACAGAATAGCATCTGAATGCTGGGTATTAAAATATTCAGGCAATTCCTCCCACAATCTTGCCGAATATATTCCATTTAACGATTGAAACATCTCATGGCGTGCCCGTACATTTTCAAGGTTTCCCGCAGAGACTTCATCACTCTCCACAATAATGTGTAAGTCTGACAGGAACATAAATCGGTATGTGTGTTTCAATCCCGGAATATGGACAGCTACACTCTCTTCTTCCAATACCAGAGCCGTTTCTTTCTCTGTCTCCTGCAAAACTGTTTTTTCTGCCGCTGCCATTTCTTCTCCTGCATCCTTATCTCTGGCGCCGGTATCCTTCGTTACCTCTTCCTTCACAGGATTCCATGCCGCCATCCCAAGCATACAGCACAAGAAACAGACCGGCAATATCTGCAATACTCTCTTTTTCATCACATATATTCTTTCTATTCTGAACTGCATATATTTACATATCTGCATACTTCTCCAGTATCTTCGTGTCTATCCTATCCAGCTCTTCCCTGGGCAGAATATGCAAAAGACGCCAGCCAATATCTAAAGTCTCCTCAATGGTACGGTTCTCATTCATGCCCTGCGCTACAAACTCTTTCTCAAATCCAACGCCGAATTCCAGATACTTCTTGTCCGTCTCCGACAGCTCGTCCTCTCCGATAACGCTCGCCAAGTCGCGCGCCTCGCCTACTCTGGCATAAGAAGAAAAAAGCTGGTTCGCCACATCCTGATGGTCCTCTCGCGTATACTCCGCGCCAATGCCGTCTTTCATCAGGCGGGATAACGAAGGAAGCACATTAATCGGCGGATAAACATTCTTCTGGTGCAAAGAACGATCCAGCACAATCTGTCCCTCCGTGATATACCCGGTCAAATCGGGAATTGGGTGCGTAATATCGTCATTGGGCATTGTCAGAATCGGAATCTGCGTGACGCTGCCCTCCCTGCCCTTTACAATTCCGGCACGCTCATAGAGCGTAGCCAGCTCGCTGTAGAGATAACCGGGATAACCTTTCCTGCTGGGGATTTCCCCTTTGGACGAAGAAATCTCACGCATCGCCTCGGCATAGGAAGTCATATCCGTGAGGATGACCAAAATATGCATGTTTTTCTCAAAAGCAAGGTATTCCGCCGCCGTCAACGCCATCTTGGGCGTAATTAAACGTTCCGCCACCGGGTCGTTGGAAAGATTTAAGAACATCGTCACATGAGAACTGACGCCGCTCTCCTCAAACCGCCTGCGGAAAAAGTCCGCCACATCATATTTGAGGCCCATCGCCGCAAACACTATGCCAAATTCCTCCTCGGAGTCTTCCCCCAGAGAAGCCTGTTCCACAAGCTGCGCTGCAAGCTGATCATGCGGAAGCCCATTGCCGGAAAAAATCGGTAATTTCTGTCCGCGGATTAAAGTCGTCAGCCCGTCAATTGCCGAAATGCCGGTACGAATATAATTCCTGGGATATTCTCTGGTGCAGGGATTTAGTGGAAGCCCATTCACATCCCGCACAACCTCCGGCTCTATCCTGCCAAGTCCGTCGATGGGTTCGCCCAATCCGTTAAAGGTACGCCCAAGGATCTCCAGAGAAAGGCCAATTTCCATGGGATGGCCGCTCAGTCTGGTATGTGTATTCTGTAACGACATTTCATCCGTATTGTCAAATACCTGGATAACTGCCTTATCCTCATCGACTGCCACAATTCTGCCTTTCTTGCGGCGCTTCCCTTCCACGATAAACTCAACTACTTCCTCATAAGAGGCATTTTTGACTCCCTCCAGCACAATCAGAGGGCCGTTAATATCACTTAACCCTAAATACTCAATTGCCATATCTGCCCTCCTATGCGTTGCTTTCCATTAAACCCTGATAGAAATCATCCACCATCTGACGGTATTCTTCAAATTTGTACATATCTTTATTTGCCACATCATATTTAATCGCAATAATCTTCTCAAAAATGCGATTTTCTTTGAGTAACGCCATCGGCATGCCCAAATCAATCAACGCCCGGCATTTCTCATAAAGATAGAGAATAATCTTCATCATTTCCAATTGTTTCTCCATAGGGACAAAGGTGTCCTCGGCGTGGAAAGCATTCTGCTGCAAAAATCCTAAGCGAATGACCCTGGCAATCTCTAAAATCAACTTCTGGTCATCGGGCAGCACATCGCCGCCAATCAATTTGACAATCTCATTCAATCGGCTCTCCGTGGTCAGGATATGGAGAAGTTCGTTGCGGCAGGGGACGAAATCAGCTCCCACATTGGCGCCATACCAGTGCTCCAAATCACCAAGATATTCCGTATAGCTGGTGAGCCAGTTGATTGCCGGATAATGCCTGGCATAAGCAAGCGCCTTATCCAATGCCAGAAAACAGCGCACAAAACGCTTCGTATTCTGTGTAACCGGTTCGGAAAAGTCCCCTCCCTGCGGCGATACCGCGCCAATAATTGTGACGCTTCCATCCGTCCCATTGAGGTTCTCCACATAACCGGCACGCTCGTAAAACGCTGACAGTCGTGAGGCGAGGTACGCCGGAAAGCCTTCTTCCGCCGGCATCTCTTCCAGCCTGCCGGAAAGCTCTCTGAGCGCCTCCGCCCAGCGGGAAGTTGAATCTGCCATAATCGCCACATGATATCCCATATCGCGGTAATACTCAGCAAGCGTCAGTCCTGTATAAATACTGGCCTCTCTTGCCGCCACCGGCATATTGGAGGTATTGGCAATTAATGTCGTCCTGTCCATCAGAAGATTCCCAGTCTTAGGATCCGTCAGCTTCGAGAATTCCTCCAGCACATTTGTCATCTCATTCCCGCGCTCCCCACAGCCGATATAAATAATAATATCCGCATCTGACCACTTGGCAAGCTGATGCTGGGTCATGGTCTTCCCTGTGCCAAACCCTCCGGGGATGGCCGCCGTGCCCCCTTTGGCAATCGGAAACAAGGTGTCCAGGATACGCTGTCCCGTTACCAGCGGCCGATCTGCCGGATAGCGTTTGTGAATTGGACGCGGAATGCGAATCGGCCACCGCTGCGCCATCGTCAACGTCTCCACGCTTCCATCCGGTTTACGAATCTTTACCAATGGTTCCTTGATGGTATAGCTGCCGTTCTCCGCCGTCCAGATAACCGTTCCATCCATATCCGGCGGCGCCATAACCTTGTGAAGAATTGCCGGCGTCTCCGGAACCTCGGCAATCACAGTCCCCCCGCTCACACTATCCTGAGGCTTCACGCAAATTGTCGTCTCCCATTGACGCTCCCGATCCAAAAGGTCGACATTGACGCCGCGGGGAATAAAGGCGCCGCTTCTCTCCCCAATCAACTGTAACGGCCGCTCAATCCCATCGAAAATATTGGTGATGATACCAGGCGCAAGAGTCACGCAGATAGCGCTTCCCGCGCCCTCCACAATTTCCCCCGGACGCAGCCCCGTCGTCTCCTCAAACACCTGAATCGTCGTTTCTTCCTTGTTGAGCGCAATAACTTCCCCCACCAGGCGCATCTGACCCACATAGACCATTTCCGACATCTTAAAGCCAAGGTTTCCCTTGACGGTAATAATCGGCCCGTTGATTCCATATATGTTCCCTGTCACGCTCATAGATTGGTCGCCTCCTGTTCCAGCTTTGTCACGAAGGATTCATCAATGAGAATATTCCTCGAGCGAATGACCGCGCGCACGCCTCCGCCAAAATCAAAACTGCTGACCGTAAGCGCAGCGCCTGTCTTACTTTCTAATTCATGCAGCTTATCTGCGTCTGAAGGATTAATATAAATTGTGACTTCCTCATCTTCCGCCACCTCGAGCGCCATCTTGATTTTGACTATGAGGTATGCTTCATACTCCTCTGTCATCTGATACTTGACAAGGAGTTCTTTTACCTCCTCAAGCAGCTTTTCTCTCCATTTGCGCTTACACTCGTCAAGATTTCTCTTCTGCCTTAACATTTCTCGTGATACCGTACTGTTGGTCTGTCTGCGGATTTTGTGCTCTTCGTTACGGATCTTATGCTCAAGCTCCGCCAGTTTGCTTTCTCGAAACGCCTCTACCTCCCGGTTACAAGCGGCTTCATACTCTGCAATTTGCTGGTCGCTCTCCTGTTTCGCCACGTCCATAGTAAACTTGCGGAATACTTCCAGCTTTTCCTCAATCTGCATATCTTCTACCTCCCGCCTATAGCTTTAAACCGATTGCCTCGCTGACGTAATCTGTAATAAAATTCTCATTCCTCCCGCTCCCATGACGGTCTGGAATCTCTACGAGCAAGGGCAGGCGGCGATTCAGCTTTACTTCGTCAATCAGGTCCGGAAATTCCCTGCCAAACTTCTCCGTCAACAGAACAATCCCAATCTCCTGGTTCGCAAATACGCGCTCCAACGTCTCTTTCAATTCCTGCCGCTCATGGACAATCACACCCTCGACGCCCGCTAAACGCATCCCTGTATACGTGTCTCTGTTGTCGCTAATCAGATACATCTTCATAGGCATACTCCCCGCTATCCGAGAATAGAAAATGAAATCAATAATCCATAGAGTGCAATCGACTCTGCCAACGCCACAAAAATCAGCGCCTTACCCATAATGGAAGAGTCTTCGCTCAAAGCTCCCAGCGCCGCGCTCGCCGCACTTGCCACCGCAATACCTGCGCCGATACAGGACATGCCCGTGGACAATGCCGCCGCTATATACCGCCAGCTCTCCGCATTAGAGACTGCTCCCGCAGCTTCCCCCGCCGCGTGTACATCTCCAAACATCAAGATATCCGCCACCAGAAGCGTACCAAAGAAGAAAAAGACATTGCAGGCGAGCGCCGCCTTAAATCCCCCTTCTTTGCGTTTGCTGCGCAAAAAACCTCCCACCGGAATAATCATGCTGCATAACAGAATCAATACTAATATAATTTTTGTTGCCATATCCTTATCCTCCTTAGTTAGTGTAACGGCACGCGACGCATCCGCGTCACCTGCCAATTCGTCGGAAGGCATTCCTTCTTGCAGTAGCGGCACGCGACGCTTCTCGTCACCTGCCAATTCGTCGGAAGGCATTCCTTCTTGCAGTAGCGGCACGCGACGCTTCTCGTCACCTGCCAATTCGTCGGAAGGCATTCCAAAAATGCTTCGCATTTGCCTTCCTCCTCGCATTTGCCTTCCTCCTACTTTTTATTAAATGAAACAAATGGTTTCCCGCTCCCAGAATAGAAACGGCTGAACATCTCATAATATTCCAGTCGCAATACCTGAATCCCCACAATCAACCCTTCAAGCCCTGCCACCAGGATGTTGCCCAATACAACTACCATCCAATTAGGACTGCCCTTTTCCAGTCCCGCAAGCGTCATCACAACTCCCATCATACCTGCATGGCTGAGTGCGAAAGCGCCTACCCGGACGAAGGAAATGGTGTTCGTAGCATAACTGAGTACCACGTCAAATCCTTCCACCAATGCTTCCACAAAAAACATCACTTTGCTTCCCTCTGGAAAAATCTTCTCCTTGCGCTCAATAAGATGGCTCAAGGGCTCCTTCAGCAAAATTGCAACCAGCGGCACACCGACCGCAATTCCAATAATAATTGTCGCCGGCAGCGCATTGCCGGTGAGAAAGAGTACGGCGCACAGCGCGACAAACCCATAACAGATAAGGCCGGCTATCCCGCTCTGGTGGAACAGTAGTCTGCCGTAGTCTTTCGCCCGAATGGCGTTAATAACGTTGAGCGCCATGGCAATCAATATCAATGCCCCGCCGAATCCAACCGCCATCATTAAGGTTGTCATAATGTTGTCCATAGGTTTCATCCAAAGAGCCGGCAGCAGCTCTTCAAACCCAAAGAAACTCCCATAGAGAAAACCGAACACCACCGACCAGATTCCGGCAACGCCCACAATCCCTGCCAGACGCAGTTTCTTAAAACGATAGAGCAAAAATCCGCCAATCAAAAGACATGCCCCCTGCCCAACGTCGCCGAACATAATACCAAACATCAGCGTATAGGTCAGCGCAATAAATAACGTTGGGTCCATCTCATTGTAAGAAGGCAGGCCATACATTTCCACAAACATCTCAAACGGTTTTAAAATCTTAGGATTGCGCAATTTGGTCGGAGGATTGATGGCTGAATTCCCCTCCTCTTCCTCCCAGTGAATTTTTTCATCGCCCGCAATCTCGGCCTCCAGCTTGTCCGCATCCTGCCTTGCCATCCAGCCATAGAGGATATAATACTCTTCCCCTCCGTCATTTGCCTGCGTACAGGCCGCATATTTGCGAATGTCAAAATTGCGGCAATAGCTCTCTAAACTGCGGCAGGCCGATAAAATTTCATCCTTCTTGCCCATGGCTATCTCTGACGCCTGCATCTGCAAGCCTTCCAATTCCTGCGTACACTTTTCCAACTCTTCTTTGGCATATGTAAATATCTGCCTGGGAGTCTTTTGAAATTTGTCCGATATCTCGATCTCTTCAAAATGGAAGGACGCATACACCGATTTCACATCCATCAGATAGGTGTGCGGCACAAAATAAACGCCCCAGACATACTTGCTGTCATTATTGCACTCATAAAACAAGGTGTATGGGTTCTTATAAATATACCGTTCAAGCTTATGGTAATCTTCCACTTTAATCCTGCCGAACTGATAGTCGATAAAGCGGAAATCCTTGAGCTTGCTCAACTCAAAATCAAGTCCGATGAACGGCGCAATTTCTTCCATCCACGCTTTAATCTCTAAGGTTTTCTCACGCAATTCTTCCTGCCTGCTGCAAAGATCGTTTATCTGCCCATAAACCTCATCGACAATCACTTGCGCCTGCGCCGCCCGCATCTCGATACTGCCCTCCCCGACGCCATCAAGATAGCCTTTTAATTCTTCCCCCCGCTGCATGGCCTCTTTATAAAGGTTCGTCTCCACAAAAGGACGTACATTCTTTAGATTTCCAAGGCTTTGCATCGCATTCTCAAAATGAATATCATACTTGTTCAGGTAGTACTTCACAACCCGGTCAATATCGCCCTTGGGCCCGGTAATGTGCAGCAGCTTCATTTTCTCAACCAACGCGCCCCCTCCGTTTCTTTAGATAATCTCTGTTGTAATCTCTAAACCGACGTATGTAAGAGAATCATTTCACGAATATCTTTAGACGGAATCTGATAGCGTACGCCCTCGATTGCCGTTGTCAGATATTGCGCTTCCAGCTCTTTCTCATAGAGATAATAAAACACCGGAGCTATGGAAAACGGATATTTCCGACAAATCTGCCGGTACATTTTCCTCATTACATAACGGTAAGAAACCTCGTCCTGAACCTTGACCAGCGCTTCCCTGCCCCGATAATAAGATGTCCCCTGTAAAATCTGCTGAAACTCCTCTGCCTGCCGTGATTCCATTAGCGCTTGACGTTCTTTGCGTCTCAGCTTATAGCAGACAGGAATCAGCATCCCCTCTATGTCCCGCGGCTCCTGGTGAAAAAAATACTTGGCACGATAGATCCACATAATATTCAGCCAATCAATCTGCGTGCCAAAAATCTCCCTCAATACCCGTCGCATCTTCTTACCTGAAAAATCGCCAATTTCCTCCCAGGCACGGACAAAGTATGGAATATCTGCTTCGGAAGGCGCTTCTTTGAGCGCAAGCTGTTCGAGATACAGCTTCATGGCTCTGCGCTGACTTTCATCTCCAAATCGGCAGAGCTTGCGGTAATCCTCCTTAACCGAATGATAAATCAGCTCTTCCACCTGTCCCCTGTGCTGAATTTCCTCTCGCCCCCCATAAACTTTACCATAGCTCTCCTGTTCCCGCAGAAAGGAAATCACTTCCTGCACGGTTTGAAACTCTGTAATCCGTTCAAAGTCCTCCCTTGTCAAAAGCCTGCCCCGCATAGCCCTGGACTTCGCCACAAGACCACTATATTCAAGCAATCCACCCATAAGCTGCACCTCTGTATTTTCCTGCATTCTCTGCTGTTGCCTGTGCCGTTATATCTCTGTGATTTTCCTGACGATTTCTTGCGCATAAGTCGTAAGGTTATCCCGATATTCTGCATCAAGCAAATCTATCTGCTGGCGGTTCTGCTCCACAAGCTGGCGGATATCCTCTTTTGCCTGTTCCTCCAACTGTGCCCGCAAAATGCTCATCCTTCCTTCCAGCTCTGCTGCAATACCAATATTGATATCCTCCATCTGACGCTTTTTCTGTTCCTGTAATTTCTGTTTGGAGAGGCCGGCATTCTCCATAATCTTCCCAGCCTGGGCCTCCATGTCATACAATTCCTTGATGACCTGATTCACTGCCGTTCCCCCTCCCTTTTAAAGTACAACTTAAGCGCATATATCTTGTTCTCTGATTTCTCTGCCATACGGTCCGACAGTGCGCGCAAAAGTTCCCTAATCGTACGCCTAAACAGCTTCTGTACCTCCGGCTCTACTTTGGCGCCATAAGTCTCTGTTCCCCAGCCATACCATATGTGCAATATATACATATCCTCTTCTGCCTCAAGCATGTTCTCAATATGATATCTCTCCAGACATTGTTCGCACAAGTAACCAACCAGAAATGTCACATAGGCAATCCGGCTCATCACTGACACCGGAACTTTTCCGTCAAACTTATTTCTAATGCCAAATACCTGGGACTTCCCTGGATGATGAAACTTATTCTTCAGGTAGCTGAGATAGAAAATGAGATTCTTTTTCTCATACATAAAGTACTGAAAGAACTCCTGCATAAGCTCTGCGCAAAAATCCTTGACAAGCTCTTTCCTCTCAACATCAAAATCTGCCACCGGATAACTCAGGTTGGCCTCAAGTATACCCAGCATTCCATCAAGAATTCTATCATGTCCCTGTTTCTTGCTATCTACTTTCTTATGCAGCTCCTCCATCTCCTGATTGAGTTCCTGCAACTTTTTCTCGGCCTTTTGGATGGTCCCCTCATGCCACAAATTCTCCTTATAGCGCCTTAAAGCTTCACGAATTGGAAATATGATATCTTCCGCTACAAAAAATGGTTTCAGAATCAGCTTGAAAATCTTAATCTGATTGAGCGTTTCCAGTGAATATGCTACATCCCGCACCTGTGTGATGCCAATCTTCACCGTTGCGGGAGACAGCATATCCACCATCTCAAAAAGTTCTCTCCCGGACATTACAGGCATATCCAGTTCACATACTAACACCTCAGTTGGATGTGATGACATATATTCCATAGCATCTTCGGGATGCTGGAAATAAACACAATTCCACTCTTCCTGAAAAGGCGTCAGCATCCGTTTATAGTTGGCAGTCCATTTGCTATCGTTGTCCACAAAAACAATCGTCTCCATAACCCGCCTCCTTTTCGGAACGTCCAAGTACCTGACATCTTTTTCTACTTCCCACTTGCCTTATATTATAACAGACTGTAGGTAATTTTACAAAATTTTTTTCAAGTCTGTGTGAAACACATACAAGCTGCTTACATATGATACAGTGTAATAAAAATTATGGAGGATTAGATTATGAGTGATTTAGCTGCTACAAACTGTGGATGTGGATGCGAAGCCAATAACAATGGAGGATGCAGTTCTATTATCTGGATCATCATCCTGCTTTGCTGCTGCGGCGGCGGATGCAACGGCGGATTCTTCGGCGGCGGCGATGGCTGCGGCAACAACAGCTGCCTGTGGATTATCTTATTGCTCTTCTGCTGCGGCGGATGGGGCGGCAATGGCTGTGGCAATGGCTGTGGCAACGGCTGCGGCAATTCCTTCTGCTAATTGCAATTGTTTTCCATCATAGGAAATGCAAATTATGTTCCTCTGATAAAAATTGGGAGCCGGCTTTGCCGGCTCTCAATTTTTATAGGGAAGGCATTGTCACGCGAAAGCGTGAAACCCGCCTTTTTCCTTATCAAACCCCCATCCAGTTTCTCGAATAACTTTCTCTCTCAGGGGACGCCGGCCGGCCGCGCCTTTTGTCCATTTCCCTTTGTCCTTTCTCCTGATTCTCCTTCCTGCGTATGCATTCCTCATCTATTTCATATACACAATTGCCGTCTATCACTAATTTTCCCACGATTTACCTCCTATATTTCACACATAACTTTAAGCCATTAATTTTACAAACCCATATTTTTCGGTGTTCCGTCATCATTTGCCTGACGTAAACGCGCAAACTTCAAACCTGCGCTCATTATTATTGCCAAGGCGGTTAAATGTCGAATGAATTTTGCGCAGAATAAGTTTCTATCTGCAAGGCGGAAGATTGAGCTGTAGCGAGTGCTACAGCGATTGATGACAACGTAGCAGATAAAAATTTAGGCAAGCAAAAACATCAATATTTAACCGCCTTAGTAATATATATATGCTTTGTCATAATCTTTGCTTCCAAGACATAGATTAAAACAAAAAGGGGGATGCAATGGAATCCATTGACGCACTGATTCAAGACCGGCACTTAGATATGATCAAAGCTGCTCTGCCCTATCTGGACAATTCCCGGCAGAGCACGATGGCAATGATGGTTAAATTTATGGAACTACAGCGCACCATCGCTCTCTTTCACACACCGGGAAATAACCTGCGCATGTGCTCGGAAGAAGAACGCGAAGAAATCGGTCCCTTTCAAATGTTAAATGCAATACGGGAGTACTGTACGGATGCGGAAAAGGAAATGGTAGACAATTTTATGACCTTCTTTCAGATGTTCTCTACTTACGAGACCTTATTTACTTAGGCCGCGCCCTGTTTTAGCCATCTACAGTACAACATGGGCAAGCCCGCTGGAACTCCTAATCCCAGACCAAATATAAGCAAAGAAAGGAAATATATGAACCCACAGGATTTATTGAACAACCCACAACTTCAGAATATATCTCCTGAAAAACTTCAACTATTGATGAACCTGGCTCAAAGCACCTCTCCCTCCGCTTCCGCGCCGGGAGACATGGCGTCTTCCCTGAAAAATGCCTCTGAACGCGCCAGCAAAGAAGGCATAAATTTTTCTTCAGGGGAGCGGGACCTTATTATCGAAGTCTTAAAACAAAATCTTCCGCCTCAGGAACGACAGAAAGTGGAACTTATGATGCAGATGATGAAGGGTATGAGGAAATGATACCATCGGTAGTGCGGCTGATTGTCCGCACTCCTTTTGAGAACTGCGTTCCATTTTATACCATGCCAAATAAACGGTATTGACGTTTGAACTCATTGCCTGCAAAAGCAAAGGAAACTGCCGCTTAACGATACTACATCGTCAAGACGACAGCTTCCTTTTGTTTATTGGCGGCTTCCGCTTCTTTGGCAAATACTCTTATTGCGCAAAGTACGCATCCATTCCATTGGCAATCCCCTGCACCATTCTTGCCTGATATGCTGAGTCTGACATCTGCCTGTCCTCGGATGGATTTGACATATATCCCATTTCCAGGATTGTCACCGGCACCGTACACCAGTTAATGCCGCTCATGGTATCAGTTTCCCAGATACCCCCATTTTTGCAGCCGCAGGCCGCCACAAAATTAGCCAGGATTTGCTCCGAAAGGCGTCTGCTCTGGCTGTAATAAGCCCCGCAGTATGCATTTGCCGGCGTCTGACAGATCGTGATAGCGCCGTTTACGCCCGCATTGGTAGAACTATTTGCATGGATGCGGATAAACGCGTCCGCACGTGCATTGTTGGCAATTGCTGCCCGCGCGCTGTTGCTAATATTGACGTCATGCGTTGTCCGTACCATTAAAACGTCATAGCCCCGCCGCGTCAACTCTTCCTGCAATTTTAAAGAAACCTCTAACGTCAACTGGTACTCCGGCCTTTTGGTTGCTGCGCCGCTGGTACCGCTTGCCACTTTGGCTTTCTGTGAAGAGGCGCCCGGTCCGATTGGCTCTAAAGAGCTGTCTCCTCTCTGCTGATGACCGGCGTCGATACAGATAAGTTTAACGTCCTTGGTCCTCACTTTCTTTTTCTTAGACCATGCAGAATAATACGTCTTAACCTTTCCATGTTCCTTTACCTTCTTAAACGTTCGCATCCTCACATAATAGACGGTGGAATTCTCCAGGTTTTCAACTGTTTTCTTGGAGACGCCCCGTTTCAACGTAATGCGTGCGGCTCCTGAAAATTTAGAGTTCTTTGCATATTGCAATTGATAGCCGCTGCATTGTTTGGACTGCCTTTTGTATGTAACAGTAAACCCTTTTTTCTCAGGCACTACCTTCAGATTCGATACTTTTTTAGGCTTAATTTTAAACTTCCTTGTCACACTCCCTTTGTACCTGCCGCGAAAAGAAATTTTCACCGCATGAGTTCCGACGTTCTTCGCTTTGCCATTTTTCACAACATAATATTTCGCGCTGATTTTCTTACCTTTGGCATCCACAACTTTTACCCGCGGAGCGCGCATTTTACCATTGTATGTATAGGAAACGCTTGAAAGCGTTATCTTCTTAATCCGTGAAATGACTGTCTGTTTGCTGACTTTTCCGCAGACCGTGCAGCGTTTAACAATTTTCCCCTGCTTTTTCGTAGTTGCCCGGGTAAGCTTATCCAGATAACGATGTCCGGCGGCCGGGATTTTCTCTGTTTTGCTTATTTTGCACATACTACAGATATAGGTGAGGGTTCCCTCCTTCGTACAGGATGCTTTCTTTGTCACTTTTCCGCCGTCCCATTTATGTTCGGAAAGCTTCGGCAAGGTGATTTCTGTCTTTTCTGTAATCTCCTGTGTTCCTGCTTCATCCAGGAACATTTTCCCGCAAGTCTCACAAGTCCAATATTCGATATTGCCCTCCTCTGCACAGGTAGCTTCCCTGCGTTCCGTCTTCACCAGGAAATGTTCTTCCTCCGGCGCGTCTTCTCTGTCCTCTTCGCTATCAGCAACCTCTTTCCCATCCACTATCGTTCCTGCCCACGCCGCCTCACAGCCGCAGGAAAGAAAGAGGACTACGCTAAACAAAAGGGCTGCAACCCTGCCCCATGTTCCTTTTTTCATTTCATGACCTCCGCATCTATAACGATTCAGACCCTCATAAAAAGAAACATTCTCGCCTTCCAAAATAGAGGGATAGAGGGGAACTTTCATTTCCATGAGGGTTCTGCATCATCTTACATAAATTTTTACTTTGCTACAAGATTGATAATTCTGCCTGGAACATAGATTTCTTTCACGATATTTGCGGGCAGTTTCGCTCCAAGCGCTTCTTTGCCTGCCGCAATTGCGGAATCTTTATCTGCGTCCACCGGAATCGCGACGGTCGCTCTTGTCTTGCCGTTGACCTGAACCGCTATTTCCACGGTATTCTCGATGGTCTTTGCTTCATCATACTCTGGCCAGGTATTCTCGTATACCCTGCCTTTGTAACCGCAGACGCTCCAAATCTCTTCCGTGATATGCGGTGCAACCGGATTGAGCAGCAACAGAAATGTCTCAAATTCTGCACGGTTAATCTTACCGTCCTTGGAGAAATCATTCAGAATAGACATCATGGCCGCGATTGCCGTATTATATTTTAAATTCTCATAATCTGTGCTTACCTTCTTAATAAGTTGGTGCATCTTCGTCTCAAATTCTGCACGGTAACTGTCGCCGTCCACCAGAATATCCTGCAATTTCCACACACGCTCTAAGAATCTGCGGCAGCCTTTGACGCCGTTTTCCGACCATGAAGCGCTCAAATCAAAGGCCCCAATAAACATCTCATACGTACGCAACGTATCTGCGCCGTAATCCATCACAATATCGTCCGGGTTGACGACATTTCCTCTGGACTTCGACATCTTCTCACCGTTCTCGCCGAGAATCATGCCGTGGGACGTACGCTTCTGGTATGGTTCGGATGTCGGCACTACGCCCTGGTCATAGAGGAATTTATGCCAGAACCGGGAGTACAATAAATGTAATGTGGTATGCTCCATGCCGCCGTTATACCAGTCTACCGGAAGCCAGTAGTCAAGCGCTTCCTTGCTCGCCAGCGCATCCGGGTTCTTGGGATCGGTATAACGCAGGAAATACCAGGAAGAGCCTGCCCACTGAGGCATGGTGTCTGTCTCCCGCTTGGCCGGCCCGCCGCAGCAGGGACATGTCGTATTCACCCAATCCGTCATCGCCGCCAAAGGAGACTCCCCAGTATCCGTCGGCATATAGCTGTCAACCTCAGGAAGCTGTAAGGGCAGTTCGCTGTCCGGCAGCGCCACATAACCGCACTTCTCGCAATTTACAATCGGAATCGGTTCTCCCCAATAACGCTGGCGGGAAAATACCCAATCCCTCAGTTTAAAATTGGTCTTGCCCTTACCAATCTTTTTTTCCTCTAAAAATTCGATAATCTTCTTCTTGGCCTCTGCAACCTCAAGCCCGTCGAGAAAGCCGGAATTCACCAGCTTGCCAGTGGCAACGTCTGTGTAAGCCTCTTCCTGTACGTTCTCTCCGCCTGCCACAACTTCGATAATCGGCAGATTGAACTTCCTGGCAAACTCCCAGTCACGGGTATCATGAGCTGGCACCGCCATAATCGCTCCCGTTCCATAGCTCATCAATACATAGTCGGATACCCAGATAGGGATTTCCTTATCGTTTACCGGGTCAATCGCTTTTAGCCCGTCAATCTCCACACCTGTCTTCTCCTTGGCAAGCTCGGAACGCTCGAAATCCGATTTGCGCGCCGCCTGTTCCCGGTAGGCTGTAATCTCATCCCAGTTCTTAATCTCATCTTTATATTTATCGAGGATTGGATGCTCCGGGGAGACAACCATATACGTTGCGCCAAACAGCGTATCCGGTCTTGTCGTATAGACCGTCAGCTTCTCGTCCTTGCCCGCAATCGGGAAATCCACTTCCGCGCCCTGGCTCTTGCCAATCCAGTTGCGCTGGGAAACTTTTACGCGCTCAATATAATCAACGTCATTCAAACCTTCTAGGAGCTTATCTGCATATTCCGTAATCTTTAACATCCACTGGCTCTTGACCTTGCGGACCACCGGCGCGCCGCAGCGCTCGCAGACGCCGTTCACCACTTCCTCGTTGGCAAGTCCCACTTTACAGGAGGTACACCAGTTAATCGGCATTTCGGTCTTATAGGCAAGTCCTTCTTTGAATAATTTAAGGAAAATCCATTGTGTCCAATGGTAATATCCCGGGTCTGTGGTATTGACCTCCCTGTCCCAATCAAAGGAATAGCCAAGCGCATGGAGCTGCCCTTTAAAACGTTTGACATTGTTCTCCGTCACCACCTTGGGATGAATCTTATTCTGAATCGCATAATTCTCCGTTGGAAGCCCAAACGCATCCCACCCCATAGGATAGAGTACATTATACCCCTGCATCCTGCGTTTCCTCGCCACGATATCAAGCGCCGTATAAGGACGCGGATGTCCAACATGAAGTCCCTGCCCTGATGGATACGGGAACTCTACCAACGCGTAATATTTCGGTTTGGAATAATCGTCCGTAGCGGCAAATGCCTTCTCCTCATCCCAAATCTTCTGCCATTTTTCTTCCAATGCTCTGTGATTATATGGTGCTGCCATTTTTTATCCTCCTGGTCTTTATTTTTCAAAGGTTCCTAAATATATACTAAATCATACTGTTAAAATTCTATCACACAGCACGGTTTTGTCAAGTTTATTTGCGGTTTGCAAGGCATTCTTACAAATTATTTTCCTATATACATACGATACACGCACCGTTTTTCTGGAACACAATACTATAAAAGTAACAACATAAATACAGGAGATTTTCATGTCTCATTCAAATATAAACAAAGCTTATGAAAACCCCGGGCTGCTCTTCCTTGAAACAGCTCTTTACCGTATGCCTGCCGCCTATGCAGAAATTACCGGCAATCCTGGAAATGGAGAGATCACCGGTATCGTACGCTTCTATCCGGCATACGACGGCGTTCTCGTCAACGCCGAAATCTATGGTCTTCCCACATCCGATACAAACTGTGCTGATAATATTTTTGGCTTCCATATTCACGAAGGGACTTCGTGCACGGGAAACAGCAGCGACCCCTATGCAGACGCTGGACAGCATTTTAATCCCGCTTCATGTCCGCATCCCGCACACAAAGGCGACATGATGCCGCTGTTCGGTGATCGGGGCTTTGCTTGGATGATGTATTACACAGAACGGTTTTCGCTTCCCGACATCATTGGCAGAACCATCATTGTCCATGACAAACCAGACGATTTTACCTCGCAGCCTTCCGGCAATTCCGGGAGCAAAATTGCCTGCGGCACAATATTGGAACCACTATAATACCATACTGTTTTTCTATACCGTTTCCTTTCTTAACACCAAACTGCCCTAATACAAACCGGCAGGCATTTTGACAAACAAGGCATTCGCCAGGAATCTATTCCTGCGAATGCCTTGTTTGGTTTATTCTTTGATATCATCAATGTCTGTGAGGTTCACGCCTGCCACATTCAGATTTCTGCTGCTTCTTCCACCTCAGTTTTCTGCACCATATTTGTTTCTTCCTCATCCGTCAGCCGGAACTTATCAATCATGTCGTTCAATTCCGTTGCCTGCGCTGACAGCTCCTGGCTAGTTGCAGAAGTCTGCTCTGCCGCTGCTGAGTTAGTCTGTACCACTTCTGAAATAATTTCAATTGCATCATTGACCTGCTGCATGGAAACATTCTGTTCATTAGAATTCTCCGCCACTGCCTCTACCGCTTTTACAATCTCGTCCATGCCGTCGATTACGCCCTGGAGTACGCCTGCCATCTCATCGGCAATCCGGTTGCCGCTTTCTACCTCGCTCAATGCTGCCTGAATCAGTTTGCGCGTGTCTTCCACGGCGTCCGTACACTGATTTGCCAGATGTCCAATCTCGCCGGCTACCACGGCAAATCCACGGCCCGCCTCACCGGCTCTTGCCGCCTCTATGGATGCATTCAGCGACAGTAGATTGGTCTGGTCTGCAATCTCCTCAATGGTCTGAATAATATTAGAAATCTGCATGGATGCTTCGCTGATTTTGCCCATCGCTTTCGTCATCTCAGTAATATATGCGCTGCTGGCATTCGCCTGTTCGCCGATTTCCATGGTTTTCTTGTTCATGGTAACCGCATGTTCCGTATTCCTCTGCACCTGCTCCGCAACATCATTTACCGTTGCCAGAAGTTCCTGTACGGACGCTGCCTGATCCGTTGCGCCTTCGGCCAGAGACTGCGCGCCGTCTGCAAGCTGTGTCGAACCCAGCCCCACTTGCTCAGAAGATTCCTTAATGTGATTTATCGTATCTGTGAGAGAATATTTAATCTTGCGCACCGCTTCCAAAATGCCCTTGAAATCTCCGATATAAGATTCCCGCGCCTTTGAATGAACGCCAAAATTATTTTCACTCATTTCACCCAGTATATAATCCACATCCCCGATAATCTTCTTCATATCTGAAACAATATTTTCTGTGGCATTGGCAAGAACTAACGTCTCATCTCTACTGGTTATCGCCGGAATCTCTGTGTGCAAATCTCCCTTTGCCAGCGCTGTCAAACGTTTGGCGCATTGATTGATTGGCGTTCCAATATTGTCGGCAAGTTTCCGTACCATAAAAACTGCTGCCACAATGGAAATAATAACAATCAATATTGTGATGATCATTCCCACTACCGTCTCTTTATTAAAATCCGAAATTGGCGCTGTAATGGCAATACTCCAGTCGCTGCTGTTCTCGATCGGAGTATACGCCATAATCTTCTTTACCCCGCCGTAATGGTAAGCGCCGAACCCCGTCTCCCCGTTCAACATCTTTTTCTCCAGTTTTGCCACGGGCTTCAATTTGGAATTCGTCTCAGCATCCTTGATACTGTTATCCTTAATCTTTACCAGCTCTTCATTCTTATGCGCAATGACGTTGCCTTCACTATCCAGCATATAAGCGGAACCATTGGCGCTGACATTGACCGCCACCATAATATCATTCAGAAAATTTTCTTCCGGCACAAGGTAAACCGCCCCTACCACCTCCGTACCATGGATTCCATCTTTCCACAAAGGGGCTGCAATCCTGATTTCCAGGGAGGACTGATCTTCACTGACAATCGGCTCTGTGACAAAACTACCGCCCAGCATAGCCGCCTGAAAATAATCGGCATCCGCATGGCTCTCACCTGTAAAAATACTGATACCTTTACTGTCAAGAATGTCACCATAAATCAATTCATTGACTTTCACCCGCTCATCAACAATGGCCTTTTTGTCTTCCACGCTTGCCGCATCACTGGCAAGGCGCGCCGTCATTCCTAAATCCTCGGCAAGATTCTTGTAAGAAGTAATCTCCCACTCCACTCGTTCCGCCGATACGCGCGCCGTCGCATTCATATTCCGCTTTAGGGTAGAATTTGTACTGCTGTTATTCAGGTAACTGGAAATAATCCCCAGAAGCGACAATGAAATAATAACAAGCGCCAATACCGACACTGTAATTTTACCCTTGATGGTCTCATGGTATAACCGTTTTATCTCCTGTACGCTCCACTTTCTTTTTTTCGCTGTCTGCTTCTTTCTGACCGCTTTCTCAGTTCCGTTGGCAGTAACATTTAAAGCTGCTGTTTGATTTTCACTTGCAGCTTCACTATTCGTTACATTTATTGCTACATTTTCATTACTATATTCACTTTTGTTTTCATCTTTATTCATAATACAACTTCCACCCCTCCGGCTTCCAGCAGCTTGACGCGCAACATCCCCAGAACGAATTGTTTCTGCTTATCTGCATACAGCAAATCCGGCGCGCATTAACATGTTTCCATCAAAATGACTCTAATCTTCTCCGTTATCCAGTTTATTCTTTCTTGCCTCCACTTCTTTCTCCTGGATATCGGACGGCGTCTGTTCATAACGCGCAAATTCATAAGAGAACAGCCCGCTTCCGCCTGTCATGGAACGAAGATCTGTCATATATCCGTAAATCTCCATGTAGGGCACGTCGGCAGTAACCTCTGTCTTGCCTGCCTCTGCCGGATTCATGCCCAGCACGCGGCCGCGGCGTTTGTTCAGATCGCCCATAACATCGCCGGTATATTTGTCCGGCACAACAACCTTCATGGTTGCAATGGGCTCTAACAGTACCGGTGAAGCCTCCATGATACCTTTCTTAAACGCCTGGATGGTTGCCATCTTAAATGCCATCTCCGAAGAGTCTACCGGATGGTAAGAACCATCGTAAAGCACCGCCTTGATACCCACGACTGGATATGCCGCCATCGGTCCCTTCAATACGGACTCCTGCAAACCTTTTTCAACTGCCGGGAAGTAATTCTTAGGAACGGCGCCGCCTACTACCTGCTGTTCAAACTCATACGTCATTTCTAAATCACCGCTGGGCTCAAACGTCATCTTTACATGGCCATACTGCCCATGTCCACCGGACTGCTTCTTATACTTGTATTCCACATCGGATTTCTTACGGATGGTCTCACGGAAAGCAATCTTCGGCCGGCTTAACTCAATCGTAACCTTATAGCGCTCGGCAAGTTTGCTCACAACCACCTCCAAATGCTGATCGCCGATACCGTAGATCAAAGTCTGCCCATTGGCGCTGTCATTCTCAACCTTGAGCGTTAAATCCTCCTGCATCAGCTTCTGCAATGCCTGAGAAACTTTATCCTCATCGCCTTTGTTCTTAGTCTTATAACGCTTGTATGTATACGGTGTGGATATCTGCGTCTTGCCATATACGACAGGAGTCGCCTTTGTGGACAACGTATCGCGCGTCGTTGATTTTACCAATTTAGCCAAAGCGCCCAAATCCCCTGCATGCAGCTCAGGCACTTCCTCCGCTTTATTGCCGCGCATCACATAGAGCTTGCCAATCTTCATTTCCTGCGCTTTCTCCTCATTATACAAGACATCGTCCGTCTTCAAAACGCCTGAATTGACCTTGATTAAAGAATACTTTCCAATAAACGGATCTGCAATCGTCTTGAATATGTATGCGCTCTTGGCCTTTGAGATATCGTAATCACCGTCAAATACTTCGTTCGTCTTCATATTGACGCCCTTGCACGGACGCTTCTCGGGACTTGGCAGATACTTGATAATATCATCCAACAGTGTATATACGCCCTGCACGAGCGTGCTGGAACCCATAGAAATCGGCACGATACTTCCATCCACAACGTTCGTGCGCAATGCAGAACGAATCTCGAACTCTGAAAATTCTTCTCCCGAGAAATAACGGTCCATAAACTCTTCACTCGTCTCGGCAACTGCTTCCATCAACGCCTCGCGGCAGATTTCCAGATTGCTTTGGGAGTAGTCGGGAATCTCCGCTTCTACAACTTCTCCCTTATCATTCCAGCGGTTACCTGTCTGTGCAACCACGTTGACATAACCGACAAACTTCTCATTCTCACGGATTGGCAGATGGAACGGCGCAATCTTCTTTCCATACATCTGCTGTAAGTCTTCCACAACCTGGCGGAAACTTGCATTGTCATCATCCATCTCCGTCACAAAAACCATACGCGGAATCTTGTATTTCTCACAGATATCCCATGCCTTCTGTGTACCGACCTCCACGCCGCTCTTACCGGACACTACAATGATTGCCGCATCTGCAACGCTGACTGCCTCTTCCACTTCGCCTACAAACCCAAAAGAACCCGGCGTGTCCAAAAGATTGATTTTCGTATCTTCCCAGATGACGGGCACTACCGAAGTATTAATCGAAAAAAGACGTTTGGTTTCTTCTTTGTCGTAATCACTGATGGTATTTCCATCTGTGACCTTCCCCATCCGCTTGGTAATACCGGACAGATACGCCATTGCTTCCACCAAAGTCGTCTTTCCACTACCACCGTGCCCCATCAGGACAACGTTTCTTATCTTATCAGTTGTATAAACATTCATATGCCTTCCTCCAATACATTTTATTTCATGTCTATATTCTACTAAAATATTAGGAATTTTACAACCTTTTTATTCAAAATTTACAAAATACTCATTACAATCCAACGACCAGCCGTAGGAAAGAAGATTCACACCCATATGATTGGGCGGCTATGGCTGTTGACTTTTGCCCCCTTTTCCCTTACCATAGATAAAGAATATTTATACAACTTCAGGAGGAGATTATGATACCTGATAAGATTGGTTTTGTCGGTCTTGGACTCATTGGCGGCTCCATAGCCAAGACCATTCACCGCATTTATCCACAGATTACATTGATTGCCTGCGAGCCAAATGCAGACGCTATGAAACATGCCATGGCGGACGGTGTTATCTCCCAGGGCTTTTCTTCTATATCGGAAGATTTTGCCAAATGCCGCTATATCTTTTTATGTGCGCCTGTGCAGAAAAATGCAGAATTTCTTGCAAAATTGTCTGACTTTGCCGGGAAAAATTGCATAATTACAGATGTCGGCAGTGTAAAAAACGCTATTCATGAAGCGCTCCCACACAAACTTGCGCCTTTTTTTATTGGCGGGCATCCCATGGCGGGCTCAGAGAAAAGCGGATATGCGCATGCGACCGCATATCTCCTTGAGAATGCCTATTACATCCTAACGCCAACTCCAGACACAGATATAGGGCTTGTGCAGGGATTTCAGGAATTCATCAGCTCCTTAGGAGCAATCGCCATCGTACTTGATTACGAATTGCATGATTTCATCACGGCTGCTATCAGCCACCTGCCGCATATTCTGGCTTCCAGCCTCGTAAATCTGGTACAGGATATCGACAACGATGAGCGTACTATGAAGACAATTGCAGCAGGAGGATTTCGCGACATTACCAGAATCGCCTCTTCTTCTCCCATCATGTGGCAGCAAATTTGCCTGACAAACAAGGAACAAATTCTTAAACTGATTGATTTATTCACAGATTCCTTACAGGCGACAAGGGGACTGATTTGTGCTTCCGAAAGTCAGGAACTATTTAACTTTTTCCAGAGCGCTAAGGATTACCGCGATTCCCTGACGATCACAAACTCGGGACCGCTGCCCAAAGTGTACGAAATATATTGCGATATGGTGGATGAAGCCGGTGGCATTGCCGCCCTTGCCACAATCCTTTCCAGCCACGGAATCAGCATTAAAAATATTGGCATCATCCATAACCGGGAATTTTTAGACGGCGTACTCCATATGGAATTTTACGAGGAAGACGCCAGAAAAGAAGCCGTCTCTTTACTGAGACAGTATCATTACACGGTATATGAATAACAGAAAGCCGTTGGACAAGATTTATAGAGGCTGTTAGTCCGCGGTTAAATATCCCGCAGCAAAGCTGACGGGCATAATAAGAGAGGTACAATATGATAATTACAGATAAGTATTCTTTTCATGGAGAACTTTTAGTGCCTGGCGATAAGTCCATCTCTCACCGAAGCATCATGTTTGGCGCCATCTCCAATGGCCTCACCACAGTCAGCAATTTCCTACAGGGAGCAGACTGTCTGTCCACCATCGCCTGCTTCCGGAAAATGGGAATTGCTATCGAGAATTCGGGAAAGCAAATTTATATCCAGGGGAAAGGCCTTCATGGGCTCGCTGCACCCGCGGGAATTTTAGATGTGGGCAACAGTGGGACCACTACACGGCTGATTTCCGGCATACTTGCAGGACAGCCCTTCGAGAGCAGCTTAGATGGCGACGCTTCCATCCGCAGACGCCCTATGAAACGTATTTTCACCCCTCTCTCCCAGATGGGCGCTGAGTTTGAGAGCTGGAACCCGGATACTTTCCCCTATTCGTTACAGGCAACAGATTCCGGCTGCGCTCCATTTACTGTGCGCGGCAGACATCTGCACGGAATTCACTACCAATCTCCGGTTGCTTCCGCGCAGGTGAAATCGGCTGTCCTCCTCGCCGGTCTCTACGCAGAAGGTGAGACAAGCGTAACGGAACCCGTGCTCTCGAGGAACCACACGGAACTCATGTTGTCCGGCTTCGGCGCGAAGGTTACCTCCGATGGCAGAACCGCCACCGTCAAGCCGCAGCCGAAACTAGAAGGCCAGGACGTCCATGTACCGGGGGACATCTCTTCCGCCGCTTACTTTATCGCGCTCGGACTGCTGACGCCGCATTCAGAAATTTTAATCAAAAATGTCGGCGTAAACCCTACGCGGGACGGCATGATTCAGGCCGCTTTAGCCATGGGCGGCAACCTAACCCTGCTCAATGAGCACACAGTCTCCGGGGAGCCGGTTGCTGATATCCTGGTAAAGAGCAGCTCGTTGCACGGCACCGTCATCAGCGGCGAAATGATTCCTACCCTCATTGATGAAATTCCCATCCTCGCCGTGATGGCAGCCTTCGCGGAAGGCACTACGGTTATTCGCGACGCAAAAGAATTGAAGGTCAAAGAATCGGATCGGATTGCCGTGATTTCAGAAAATTTAACGGCTATGGGAGGCTCGATTACCCCCACAGATGACGGCATGTCTATTGAAGGAGGTAAACCTTTGCATGGCACACAGATTCAGACGCATCTCGACCACCGGATTGCCATGGCATTTACTATCGCCGGGCTCAATGCCCCCGGCGAAACTACGCTGGACGATGAGAGATGCGCCGCCATCTCCTACCCCTCCTTCTACGACGACATACTTGCCCTCGCAGACTAAAATAATTAAGAATACAAATGGAGCTGTTGCACGAATCTATACCTTAATTTATGTTCGTGCAACAACTCCATTCTTCTAATACAACATTATTAAACTGTAAATCCGCTGACACTCTTCTCCAAATCGCTGGAAACATCCGCCAACTGGTCTGAAACATCTGAAATATTCTTGACCATCTCTTTCACTAATTCTGTAGACGCCAAAGTCTCCTCTGTGCCCGCTGCATTTCCCTCGGCGATTGCTGAGAGATTGCGCACTGCATCCACAACGGTAAGACGCTCCTCATCCACACTTCTGACCATATCATAGATTGCCGTTACCGCCTGCTTAATCACCTCTATATCGTTATAAATTGCTGAGAACTGCTCTTCTGTATAGGAAAGCTGTTTGCTCTGTTCAAGTATGACATCCTTTGTCTCATTCATGAAAGTCACAGTCTTACTGGATTCGCGCATCAGGTTATTGACAATATCGTCAATATATTTCGTGGAATCGTTTGACTGCTCGGACAGCTTCTGTATCTGGTCAGCCACCACTGCAAAGCCTCTTCCCTGTTCTCCGGCACGCGCTGCCTCGATCGCTGCGTTTAGCGACAGCAGATTCGTCTCCTCCGCAATAGAAGTTATTAACTGTGCGGCGTCTTTAATTTTGATAACTGATTCATTGGTGGACAAAACCTGTGCGCTAATCTCATCCATCGCCTGTTCTGTATTGCTGTTGACCTCCGAGAGCGTCCGAATCGTATTGCGCATTGCCTCGCTGGTCTCCCTGATATTGTCTGCGTATTTACTCAACGCCTCCGTCTCTTCCATCGTCTTTACAATATTCTCTCCAATATGGACAATGCTCTCTGCGGTGTGCTGCGTATCCGCCGCCTGCTGCGTAGCGCTGCCGGCAATTTCACCCATCGCCTTTTCCACATCGTCCACGGAATTGTTGGTCGTAGATACGCCTGTGCGTAAGATCCCGGAAGTATCGAGAAGCTTACCGTTTTTCTCCTTAATCAGCCTCACTGCTTCGCTGACCGTATCAGCCAGATTCTGTGTGGCTTTGGCAATCATGCCAACCTCATCCCGGCGGGCTGTATATGTAGAAAGCTTATGTTTGAGCGTCAAATCTAAAGTGCCTATCTCATTGATAACATTTGATACCTTGGCTATATCCCTAGCAATCAGCCGCCCGGCAACCCATACAAGAAATGAAATCGCCACAAGAATTACTGCGCACAGTATCACTATCGTCGCCGACATCTTTGTAACAGAGGCAAATGCCGTCCTACGTTCCATTAACATTACTAACACCCAATTCCGCGCCGGCATATATTGGTAGACATAGAACTCATCTTTACCATTTTCTTTATACTCAGAAAAAACACTACCTGTCTCGCTATTCTTCGCAAATTCTATATTTTCAAGCACGTTTTCTTCTTCAATGGCAACGCCAATCTTCTCCTCATCCGGACAGAAAATATATGTATTCTCCGTAGCGTCTAAGAGCATATAATCTTTATTCTTATTGCCATCCTTCTGTAGATGATCCAATGTGTTCTTGAGTTCTTCTGCATAAATCGCTCCTCCTACATATCCAAGGGGCTTCTCTCCGTCAAAGATAGGATAATACATAGACACCACCTGTTTCCCCGTAGAAGGAGATGCCATCACGCCTGTATTCCAGACATCCTTGCTGCCAAACACCTGGTCCTGCAACTGCTTTAAAGAGTCTCCCTCTCTGAGCGTCTTGCCGATAGGTCCCTCCACAAAAGATACCAGTACCGTAGACTCATAATTCGCAAGATATACATTCTCAAGATTTCCATTCACTGACCCATAATTCTTCGTATAATCTTGCGCCTTAGCAACAAGTTCTGCATCCTGCGGATTTAAGAGCGCATCCTTGAGCACCACAGACTGCCCATAGCCAAGCAGATAAGCTTCCGCTGCTTCTACATACTCCTGCGCTATCTCGCTGCGCGCCTCCGCAGCCTCGTTCATATTCTGTAAAATCTGCTTCTCCATCATGGAAGATACGCTTCCATCCATGCTTTTCCATAATACTGCCAGACCGATTGTTAAAATACAAATTACAATAACACTTATCTTTGTTGCCAACTTCAAATTTTTCATGTTCGGTTCCTCCTTAGCGTCACTTTTTGTGTCCAGCTGCCCCTATGAAAATGCAAGACATTGTATTTAAGAAGCTTCCCTAACGCCCTGCAACTTCTTAAATATTTTCCCATCCATTCAAAAAAAGGATAGCATATAATACCATTTTTCGCAAGAAGCAATATTATCCTAATCTCCTCCTTCTTCCGCTTCTTCCACAGGCCGCCAGGCTTTTCCAAATTCCACGTCACGGAACAATTCAGTCAAACCGGTGATCTGTTTCAGACGCAGGATTTCATCACGGCTCATGCCCATATGTTTGGAAATCCAGGCATCAGAACGCCCAAGCTTATGAAGTTCTTTGACAATATTACTCATCAAATCTACATCATGTGAGCCGCGCGCCCGATTATGGCGTATCGTACTAGCCATACGGTTGGAAAGCGGTTTGTCAATGACGGTCACCGGCAGCATGCCGTTCTCGCGTTTATAAATGTCCTTATGTTCCATCATAATCCGATAACGATGAAAACCATCCACAATAACATAATTATCTTTTTCCTTCAGATAATAGCAGACAATGGGCATTGTATAGCCATCCTCTTTGATACTGTCATATAATAACCGCATTTCCGGTGGAGCGACAGCGTTAGGGTTATAGGAATTCGGTATGATTTTTTCAATTGGCACTGCGACCACCTTATAAGCTGGGCTTTTAAATAAACTACCGCTCATTTACAAATCCTCCATATTTTCTTCTGATAATGTCTATTTGTTCCTGTTCCTTTCTGGAGATACCAAATCCCATGAACCGGCAAATATGATCATTTTTGAGGATGCAGTAACACATCCGTTTCCAGCTGGGGATATCCTTGGTGGATTTTATATCATCTGTGTGGTCAGGAATTTTTCCGATAAACACCACCCTGGAATTCTTGTTTATCGTATAGTTGGACACGCCGTTTCTACGGATATGATACCCTCTGTCAATCAATTCCTGAATTGCCTCCTCCGGCAGTCCGCCCCCAGTCTCATGCCAGAACTTGATGGACGTCTGGAATTTTTTGACATAGTTGTTGCGTATCCTCACCGGCAGGGTATCTAAAAGAAACCTCGTGTAAGATTCCCATGTATGGCCTTCGGGAAGCGTAATGTTGCGATATCCTACCGCCTTCGTCTTTGCATAGACAGCGCCAAAGTTAGCTCCCTGCACCCGACCGACTAATTTCGTCCAAATCTCCGGGTCAATTACCCGATAGAGGTTCAGGCTGTCTTTGGCATAATCATTAAATGGGGAAGCCACGCGCATCTGGCTTGGTTTGAGCCCTGCCTTATAATAAAGGTCATAGAGTTTATTGTAATCATAACCAAACTTAAAATTTGCCGTCCACACATCGCTGTTCGTCCAATCATAGATTGGAGATGCCGACCAGACATCCTTAAACTGCTTGGTTATCCAACACTCCCCTTTATAACCGTATTTCCGGTTCAAAAAACCACTGTAACGCTGCAAAGACTCCTCCGCCCGCATCCCAAGCAGACAGACAGTCTTGCGATTCCCATGCTGCTCCTTGTAAAACCTTCCAAACTGTTTGGCAAGATCCTCTTGGGACATACGGTAACGATAATGGTGAAATGGGTCTGGCAGTTTTATGACATAGGGATGATCCGGCATGGGACGTACCCAGATATCTCTTTTCATATCGTCCCATGGATACCAATACATCTCATAACTGCTGACCGCCGTTCTCGTTGCCATCGGAAGGCAGACCCAATAAGGGTCCACTTCCTGTTCCAGACGTTGGAAGGTACTCTCTACATATTCTGTTGTCACCGAGTATTGTGCCTCAAAATCCTGATGGAACAAACCTATCACTCTATTGGGATAGTGCTCGCGCCGAAAGTCCAGCAGGAGATTGAGCAGCACACCGCTGTCTTTTCCCCCGCTAAAAGAAATATAGATGTTTTCAAACTCTTCAAACAGATAATGAAAACGTTTCTGAAGCGCCTCATATACATTGTCTTCTTGATATTGTCGAACCATCCGGTGGTCTCTCTTTCTTATTCTTGTTTTTCTTCTTTTGTAAGTTACAGTAACTGCTCAGTTCCCTATGCCACAGAGAGAACAGTATATCATAATATCAGTATAGCATAACAAAAAATATGTATTCGCAAAACCGCAGTAATTCTGCGGCTTCACGTGCCCGCTTACATCCTATATTTTTACTTATACCACGAGCATTGCATCTCCAAAACTGAAAAAGCGGTATTTTTCTTTCACGGCTTCCTCATAGGCATGAAGCACCTTTTCCCTTCCCGCCAACGCTGATACCAACATCACCAGCGTGGACTCCGGTAAATGAAAATTTGTAATTAGCGCGTCTAAAACCTGGAACTGATAGCCCGGATAAATAAAAATATCTGTCCAGCCCCGGCAGGGTTTGACCCATGTCTCAGATACTTCCTGGCAAAGCGATTTCTCGTTCGCTAACGCTATACTCTCCCGCCCTATTTTGGCAGCGGCGGATTCCACTGTCCGGCAGCTTGTCGTCCCCACACAGATTACCCTGCCGCCCCTTCGTTTTGTAGCATTGATGATTTCTGCCGCCTGCTTATCGAGTTCGTAATACTCAGAATGCATATGATGCTCCTTGACATTTTCCACCTTCACCGGCCGGAATGTGCCAAGCCCCACATGCAATGTCACCTCAGCAATACAGATTCCTTTCGCGCGGATTTGTCCTAACAACTCCGGTGTGAAATGAAGCCCGGCCGTGGGCGCCGCCGCAGAACCATCGTATTTCGCATAAACCGTCTGATAACGGCTCTTATCTTTGAGCTGATGGGTGATATAAGGCGGCAGGGGCATCTGCCCCAGCCGGTCTAAAATTTCTTCAAAGATACCCTCATAGGTAAACTGAATCAGCCGGTTGCCATCTTCCACAACATCGGTAATCTCCCCAATAAGTAATCCATCGCCAAAAAAGATGCGCGTGCCTGGCTTTGCCTTCTTACCGGGTTTTACCAGGGTCTCCCAGACATCGTTTTCCCTGCGCTTTAACAGAAGGATTTCTATCTTTGCCTGCGTCCCCTCCTTCTCACCGAACAACCGTGCCGGGATTACTTTCGTATTATTGATAACCAGGCAATCCGCAGGATTCAAATAATCCACAATATCTGCAAAATGACGATGCTGCATGCCCCCGGTAGCCCGGTCAAGCACCAGCAGCCGGGAACCGGAGCGGTCTGCAAGCGGGTCCTGAGCAATCAATTCCTGGGGAAGATCATAATAAAAATCTTTTACATCCATAGTACTCCTTACTTCCTGAGCTCAATTCCCATTGCTTCCAATGATTTTAAAATCTTATCCATAGCGGGCGCATAATCGGCTTCCTCCAAGGTCTTGTCTTTGGCGCGGAATGTCAGGGAATAAGCCAGAGACTTAAAGCCGGCTTTAATTTGCGCGCCCTCATAGATATCAAACAGCGCATAACTCTCCAAATATTGTCCGCCCTTAGCGTCAAATACCTTTTCCACTTCTCCGGCAAGAATTTCCTTGGGCATTACCATACTGATATCCCTGCTCACCGCCGGGAAGCGTGCAATCCCCTGGTATTTGCGGTCAAAACTTGCCAGCTCGACAACTTCTGGCATATCAATAACCGCCACATAGACGCGCTCCTTAATCGAATAATTGTCGGCAACCTGGGGATGGATTTCTCCCAGATAGCCTATCACCCTGCCGTCATAGATAACATTTGCCTGTCTTCCCGGATGCAGGAAAGGTTTTCCGGCTTTGGGATCATACGTCTCTTTGCCGTGAAGCCCTGCCTTGTCAAAGAACTCCTCCACCACGCCTTTCATGGTATAGAAATCACCGTCTCCATACATACCGAGCGTAAACTGCATCCGTTCTTCAGGCAGTTCCGTCACCGGTATCTGTTTGGGCAGATAGATATTTCCCAGCTCATAAAGACGCACATCTTTATTTCTGCGGTTGTAATTGGTGGAAAGAGACGTCAGCATGCCATTTAGGGAAACCGTACGCATAATGCTGAAATCTTCTCCCAGCGGATTGGAAATCACGACCGTTTTGCGAAGCTCGCTGTCCTGCGGAATTAACAATTTATCGAACACTTTCGGACTCTCAAAAGAATAGGACATGCCCTGGCTGAATCCGCAAAATTCTGCCGTATCCCTTGCCACGGCTTCCACACGCAGTTTAAACGATAATTTACCGGTGGTTGCCTCGCCGCTCGGCAGAGAAGTCGGAATATTGTCATAGCCGTAGAACCTTGCCACTTCCTCCGCCATATCGGCAAGGCATTCCAAATCCTGCCGCCAGGAAGGTACGATTACCTCGTCCTTTTCATCATCATAGCCCAAATCTATTTTCTTGAAATAACCAATCATATCCTCCTTGGAAATTTTCGTACCTAGAAGTGCATTGACTTTTTGATCGTCAAAAGGAATCCTTCTGCCCTCTTTCACCTTACCATAAACGTCCACAACTCCGCCAACGACATCTCCTGCGCCTAACTCTTCAATTAACTGGCAGGCACGGTTAATGGCCTCAATCGCATTATTGGGGTCTAATCCTTTTTCAAATTTACCGGACGCGTCGGTACGCAGTCCCACCTTCTTACTGGAAAGACGGATATTTGTGCCATCGAAACATGCCGCTTCAAAAAGCATCGTCTGCACGTGATCAGTAATCATGGAGTTTTCCCCGCCCATAATACCTGCAATGCCAACGGCCTTTTCCCCGTCGCAAATCATCAGCACCGAATCATCCATCGTGCGTTCCTGGCCATCCAAAGTCACAAACTTCTCGCCTTTATCTGCACGACGCACGATAATCTCTTTGCCGGCAATCGTGTCCAAATCATAGGCATGCATCGGCTGTCCATATTCCTCCATCACATAATTTGTGATATCTACAATATTATTGATGGGACGAATGCCTTGTGACGCCAGACGACGCTGCATCCATTTCGGCGAGGGAGCAATCTTGATGTTTTTAACTACTCTTGCACAGTACCTTGGACAAAGCTCTGTATCTTTAACGGTAACCTTAATGTAATCGTTGACGTCTTCGTTGTTGCCCGTCTCCGTTACCACTGGGGGCACAAACGCTTTGCCGAACGTTGCTGCCGCTTCCCGTGCCAGCCCCAGTACACCGAAACAATCAACGCGATTAGACGTAATTTCATATTCAAAAACTACATCGTCAAGACCTAACGCTTTGATTGCGCTCTCTCCCACCTTAACGTCATCCTCGAAAATGTAAATGCCATTCTCCGGGGATTCCGGGTACATTTCCCTGGTAGAGCCAAGCTCTTCGATGGAGCACATCATACCATTGGAAGGCACGCCTCTGAGCTTTCCTTTCTTGATTTTGACGCCGCCCGGCGTCTTCTTGCCGTCGTGTCCGCCTGCTACGCGTCCGCCATCCAGCACAACAGGCACTTTCTGCCCTTCTTTAACATTGGGCGCGCCGGTGACAATCTGAATATCTTCTCCGCTGCCCACATTTACCTGGCATACCACGAGCTTATCCGCATCGGGATGTCTCTCTATCTTCGTAATCTGCCCAACTACAATTTTATCTAAATCTGCATCTAACTCCTCAAAACCCTCAACCTTAGAGCCTGAAAGTGTCATTGCATCCGTATATTCCTGTGCCGTCACATCTAAATCTGGAACGTACGCTTTTATCCACGATAATGATGTATTCATACTTTCTTTCATCCTTTCTATTTTTTATTGTTCTACAGGCAATTGCGGCGCCTGCCGATAAGAAAATTTCATGCGCAATCCCTGCAAATTTGCTTCCATGTTTTCACAATATAGCAGCCCGCTTAAAATTGTTTTAAGAAACGGTCGTCATTTTCATATAACAGGCGCATATCGTCAATTTCATACTTGAGCAATGCAATACGCTCTAAGCCTACGCCAAACGCAAAACCGGTATATTCATCGGGGTCGATGCCGCTCATTTTAAGCACGCGCGGATGCACCATGCCGCAGCCTAAAATTTCAATCCAGCCGGAACCCTTACAGAACCGACAGCCTTTGCCACCACATTTGAAGCAGGTAACATCAACCTCTGCACTCGGCTCTGTGAATGGGAAATGATGCGGACGGAATTTTACTTTTGTGTCCTCACCAAACAGTTCTTTGGCAAACTCAGCCAGCGTGCCTTTCAAATCTGCAAATGTAATATTTTTATCTACCACCAATCCTTCTATCTGATGAAAGGATGGAGAATGCGTAGCGTCAACTTCATCCGAACGGAACACGCGTCCCGGCGCAATCATGCGGATTGGCAGCTTGCCTTTTTCCATCTCGCGCACCTGTACCGGGGACGTCTGCGTGCGCAATACGATTTCATCATTGATATAGAAGGTGTCCTGCTCGTCCTTTGCCGGATGGTTCGCCGGAATATTCAAGGCCTCAAAATTATAATAATCGTATTCCACTTCTGGACCTTCCACCACCTCATAGCCCATACCGATAAAGATATTTTCCACTTCTTCCAAGGCTATCGTATTGGGATGGCGGTGTCCCACCTTATTCTTCTTTGCTGGAAGCGTCACGTCAATGACCTCCTGCTTTAACCTTAAATCGCGCTCTGCCGCCTCTAATTTCGCTTTCGTCTCCTCGATAAGCTTCTCAATGCTCTCTCTCGTCTCATTCACGAGCTGCCCGACCATTGGACGCTCCTCGGGCAGCACATCCTTCATGCTTTTGAGCACTGCTGTCAATTCACCCTTCTTTCCCAGGAATGCAACTCTCACATCATTTAATTTTGCAAGCCCGTCGGAATTTTGGATCTCGCGCATTGCATTCGCTTTAATCTGTTCTAATTTCTCCTTCATGATTTCCTCCATTTCTTTTTCATCCCATTTAGGGGTACGCTCATTAGCAGTTCAGAAATTGCTTCTCAATCTCTGGTTCGCAGAACAAAGCGGGCAAACCCACCTCGGAAATGCAGAGCGCTTTCCTATAAGAGAACAAAGCGGACAAGTCCGCATCAACTCCCTAAATCCCTCATTCATGAGGGCGCTGGACATCCAGTGGATGTCCGTTTAGCGCGGACCGAAGCGAAGCGTAGACCTTGGACGATTTGCTGCGCCGAGCACAATTGCGAAGCAATAATTTCCTCTTGTGCGAGTGCGCATATTATTTTTATCTTATAGGAAGACACTTTCACGCTTTAGCGTGACAAGGTCTTTCCTATAAGATAAAAAATCCCTATGCTGCTATAGCATAGGGACGAAATCTTCCGCGGTACCACCCAGATTCCTGAAAATCATTGATTCTCAGGCGCTCACTTTGCGTAACGTGCAAAAACGTCATATCCTACTTATCTCCTCGAATCATCCATGTTCAGATATGCGGCTTAGGTGGGAAATTCGATCACTGCCTTTTCTAAGAGGACTTGCAGCCGACGATCCTCTCTCTCTGTGAGCAGTACAGTTCTCTACTAATGTACAAATCATTAATACTTGTACAGAAACACCTTCATTGCCTTTGCTTATTATTCGGGTACTATTCTATCACGTGTTTTTGTAAACTGCAAGTGTTTTTTACTCCGTTTGTTTGAAACATATCACATCTCATCTGTAAGCTCTCCCGCTTTTCTCACTCGGTATTCCTCATAAATGCTATTAAATTCTGCACATACAAGCAAAATATAAATCCCGAAATACAACCACAACATCACCAATATGATGGTCGTCAGGCTGCCGTACATAGAAAATCCATTGAAATAATCTACATAAATTGATATCCCAAAAGACAGAAGCGCCCATCCCACAGCCGCCATGACGCTTCCCGGAATCTGGCTCTTAAAAGACGCTTTACGGTTCGGCAGCATTTTAAATAGCACCGCAAAAAACAAAATTAAAATGCTTAGTAGTATCAGATAGCGCATACTCAAAATGGCCTGTGTAATATTCGCCACAATCGGAAGATACTTAACAATCAAGTATTGCAGACTGTTGCCAAAAACCATCAGCGTCAGAGAGGCTACAATGGCGATTACCAATATCAAAGTATACAGGCTTGCCCGAAAACGCAGGAAGATCCAATTTCTCGTCTCTTCAATATCATATACGCTGTTCAGCCCGCCCATCAAATATTGGATACCCTTGGCGGCAGACCATACCGCTACTACAGCGGCAACAGACACCAGCCCCACGGAATTATTGTACATTTCATGAATAATCCCAATCAAAAATGGCGAAATATAAGTGGGCATGACACGATGAACCAAATTAAGAATCATCCCTTCCGTCACTGGGGTATACTGAACCAGCGAAATAAACAATATAATAAACGGTATCAGGGACAGCACAATGAAAAATGCTGACTGCGCTGCAAATGCGCTGATATTATCTTTCCTGCATTTTTCTATGAAAGCACGCAGCCCTGCAATTATTCTCCAAACCATCATTTTTCCTCATTATAGATATTTTCAATATCTATATCACTATAAAATGTCGTCAAAATTTCCACATAGTTCATGCCTGCTTTGGCCATACCGTTCGCTCCATTCTGGCTCATGCCAATCCCATGCCCATAACCGCCGCCATATACTACAAAACCTTCTTCGGTCGGCGTTACGCTGCAATAAGCGCTGGGCAGCAAAGCCATATCGACCGGCTCTCCATCTTTGCCTGTCACATTCGTCGCTGCTGCTCCAAGCACAGTGCGCACATTATATTCCGAAAAGAGCGTCACATTCCCCTTTTCATAAGCAATATTGAGCTGCTTTACAGCTCCGCCGGTACACCGTTCTTCGACAGTAACCTTCTCCGGCGCGCCAAATGATGCCAAATCTGCCGCTGTACCTTCTGTTCCGTCTGCTTTGTTTATCTGAACATTCTTAGCGTTAGCTTCAAAACGCACGGAAATCGCATTATTGACTGCATCCGCTTTTTCCTTAAAGGACAAGTTCGCGGTCCAGCGAAAATATGTGCTGTCACTGTCATAAGCAGCAACATCCTGATCTTTAATAAACTCTGCAAATTTATCTTCATCCGAGATATCCGGCTCGCTTCCGTCTGCAAGCAGTGATATCCCGCGTAAATAGCCCTGGGACTCCTTGGGCTCTTCATTCCAGGCGGCCATATCCCCGGAAAAACCGCAGGAGGTAGAGAAATAGTAAGCCTCCGCAATTTCCCCCTGATATTTGATGACCTCTCCTACCGTGTCATCCACCGCAAGGTTGGTCTTTTCATTCTCCGCCTGCTTGTTGTATACCTGATAGCTGGTACTGTCATCTACATGGGCGCCAAACGCAGCATAATCCCCCCTCATAAGATGGATACAGGCATAACTTCTGGCACATATAGCCTGGGTACAGAGCGCATCCCTTTCATAAGTTGCCGGCATCTCACTCGGCACGACGCCATACAGGTATTGCTCTAAAGGCAGCTCATTTACCACGCCATAGCCTTCCGTATACTTGCGGATCTCAATCGCGCCCCGGTATCCCAGAGAAGTCTGAGCCCCATTTTCATCTGCAAAATAGATTCTTCCGGCTTTGCCGTTTAATTCTATCTTCACATAATCTACATTGTCTTTTAGCAAATCCGCCGCCTTTATCGGCTGTCCCGGCTCTATGGCCTGTTCTTTGTCCCCCACAGATACCGTACCCTCTGTGTCAGTTGTCAGAATGGGGTTATCGTGATGTGTGCCATTCTCCGCATTCAAGAGTAAGACACGAATATTCTCTATCGTAGCAGGCTCCTGTAGAATCACTCCGCACACCTGCTTTTTCGCAACCACAAAATCCGCTTTCAGATTACCAATCACAAGTTTAGACTCATCCAGTTCCTCCACAGTCCCATAAGTCTTATATACTTTCAGCTTACCGCTGTATTCAAGGATTCCGTAACCGGAAATCTCAATCTGCTGTTCATCGAAACTTAAAACAGTGCCGGTAATCTTTTCTTCTTTTTTATAGATACCTGTCACCTTGCCGCCTTCCCACTGAATGTCACAGATCGTATCTGTAATTTTCTCATCCAGCCCGGCAATGTCCAGGGAAATTTTCTGATTCTCATAAAGGATTTCTGCCTCTCCCGCCTGCGCGCGATGCACAAACGCATTCTCCAAAGTCAGCTTTTCCTCACTTTTATCTATTACGCCTATTATCCTGTCATCTACTATATAAACCTGATACATATCATAATGATGAAAATAATTTACCCCATCCGCAACCTGAAAATACCCTTTCTGGGTCAGGCATTTCTGTGGGACATGTCCTCCTCCATCCTCATCCAAAAATACCAGTCCGACAACGGAAACTTTCTCCGCCGTGTCTAAAAGGTCTAAAATCTGTCCATATATTTGATTCCAACAGTTGCGCGGTACTGCTTTCCAGAAAAGCTTCTCCTCATATGTAACATATTCCAGAACTGAAAGCTGTTCTAAGACAAGCTTCAGCTTCCCATATGTAAGCTTCCCATCTAAGCTTTTCTCATGAAGAAACTCTTTCAACTTCTCTTCCCATTCTTTCTCCCCATAATAAGTAAAACTGAGCTGCGAAGGCAGCTCCGCAAGCGCCACATATTCGCTGCTGAATTCTGTAATCACCTGCTTACTGCCGATAAGGCGGATAAACCAGGCTGCCAAAACCGCTAATACAAGAAAAAGCAGACACGCAATATACTTTTTAAAACGGCCTTGCCGGTATGATGAAGCTGCCCGGAAGGCGTCATCCTTCTTATTTTGAAAAAAGATTCTTCCCATACAAATATATTCCATCCTTTGCCGTCAGCCAGTCTCCAAGCCTGGAAACAGCAGATTTTCAGATTCTTTTATAGAGAATATGAACATTCCCTACAAAAAGATAAGGCAGAAAGGCTGCCTTTCTCCAAAGCAGCCTTTCCTCTTTTGTAATTTATCTTTGGTTCTTTAATATTCTTTGGTACTCTTCCTATCTTTCGTGCCTCACAAATCTTTGGTAACTCATGCGCGGGCCATCTTTTGTAATAATCTTTTGTGCTTTCAAAATTTATTCTGAAAAGTACCCCAAAATGCCGTTTCCTGCGATTTTGACTCCTAGCAAAGCTAGGTGGGTAACCGCAACCTCTCTTCTGCCTTCCGCTGCGTAATGACGGCCTGGCATCCAATTGGCAATATAGGAATCCCATGAAAGTAAATGTAGGTTCAAAATAGCAGGGTATCGAACATCCCAGGAATACTTTCTTAACACATATTGATTATACTCTATTATGTCCCGAACCGCAACTAAAAATTAATGTTAAATTCATGTTTAAGTCACATAAATTTCCAAATACCCATTACAGCCGGCTGTGGCATGCCCATACTTCTCTGCCCGTCATCCGGCGTAGCCTTGCCATCGTCCGGTGAAACCGGCTTCGGCGTTACTGTAACGGTCATCGTCTTTTTCGTGACTGCTTTGGCTTTATTCGGATTAGCCACAGAATACTCTATGGTATAAACTCCCGCCTTATCAAAACAGTAATTCTGGCTGCCCTGAGACGTCAGGCTGACAAAGCCTTTGGCGCCCGGCGCCTTAACCTTAATGGCTATCTTAGAGGTTAGGCTCTTGCCTGAAAGCATCTTTGCAGTCACACCGGTTTTCAGATTCAATACCGCATCGCACTCTAAGGTCATTGTGCTCTTTACTCCCAAAAGCTTCGGCGCCTTAGTATCTTTGACAACAATAAGTTTCGTCTTCTTTGCCACTGCTTTCTTATTGTAAGGATTCGTTACAGAATACTGTACACGGTATGTGCCTAACTTCGTAAACTTATACTTCTTAGATTTCTTATACGAAAGTTTCACATATTTTTTGGAGCCCGGCGCCTTAACTTTAACGTCAATCTTAGAAGTCATATTCTTACCGGACACCAGTTTGGCCTTTATCTTATATCTGAGGTTCCTGCTGTCATTGTATTCTACGGTCTTTTTATCAGAAATTCCTGTCAGTTTCGGTTTCTTAGTATCTTTGACGATGACCTTCATGGTAACTTTTGTCACCAGCTTATTGTTAGGATTCGTCACATAATAATTAAATTTATAAGTTCCAAGTTTCTTGAGCCTGATATTTCTCTGTTTATACAGTCTTTCCTTTTTGCTGTTCGGATATATCACCTTAATCTTAATTTTTTTTGTCAGATTTTTATTATCAACTGTATAAGCCTTTACATTTGCTTTTGGCTTCAATAATGAATTATACTCTTTTTTTACGGTTTTCTTGACACCCTTAATAATGGCCTTTTGCGTGTCAACGACATTGTAAGTTACAGAATTGCTGGCGCTTCTGCCAAGCGCATCCGTCACGTTGTATGTTACCGGATAGCTGCCTACTTTTTTCGTATTTACATTGCCGCTGTAAGTCAGCCTTCTAGTGATATCATTCCCCAGGGAATCATACGCTGCAATGCCTGCAAAAGGATTAAATTCTGCTCCATATTGAAGAGTCGTCTGGGCTCCCGCCACGCTGATGCCCGGCCTGAGTCCGCTGTAAGGATTACCAGCCATCGGATCTGTAGGGTCCCAACCGCGGCTGCCATATTTAGGAGGTATCTTTATTGCCTCTGGTTTGCCCAGCGGATCATTCGCTGAGGAGCCCCAAAATACTGTCACTGAAGTTCCCAAAGGACAATTCTCATAAATCCACTTGGCGTCTGCCACTGTTAAGCGCACACAACCGTGACTGGCCGTTGTTCCCAGCTTATTATACTGCACATAAGATTGGGAAGCATAGTCCCCGTTCGCATAATACCATACAGAATGGAATAGCACTCCGCCTACAATACGTGTGCAGTACTGTCCATAGGAAGGCCCGTCCAGCACATGCCAACGCAATTTCTGACTGGTATTGAATGTACCGATTGGCGTTGCGCTTCCAGTTGAGCACACAAAAGCTCTCTCCGGTGTTCCGTTACTGCGGTATACTGTCACTACATTTGTCGCCTTGTTGATTCTTATGTAATAATTCCCTGCCGCCTGTGCCTTCTGCCCACTCAGGATTGAGGCTGACAGCAGCATAAAACAAAGTACAGAAATCATTATAATCTTTTTTCTTATCTTCTTCATATCTTATCCTCAACTCTATCCTTTTCTCTATAAACCTCGCACAATTTGCATACAACTTCTTTACATTTGCTTAAATACACATTCTCCCACAAAACACATACATTCTGTGGGAGACGTCACATTTTAACATTATAATATAGTAACTTGATCGTTTGATAACTGTGATTATGTTTCGCTTTTCTCACCATGTGTAAACACCCTCCTTATGTTAAATTACTCTTACATAGCATAGCCTGTTGCTATTTTTTTGTCAATGTTTTTTTATTGAACCTGCCATGCCAGGATTCAAAAAGCATCCCCCGATTTTAGATTATCCACTGAAAAAGCGCCCGGAAGCAGCCTGTCTAACGTTACAATCTGGTAATCCTCTTCATTGTTAGCCAAAATAACTTCAAACGTCTCCATATCACAGAATTCCGCCAACACCTGCCTGCACACCCCGCAGGGAGGCAGATAATCATCATTATCGCCGTTGACGGCAATTGCCGCAAATTCGCGCTCTCCCTCAGATATCGCCTTATACACTGCCGTACGCTCCGCACAATTAGTTGCTGAATAGCTCACATTTTCTACATTGCAGCCGGTAAATATCTTACCATTCTTAGTGAGCAGCGCAGCCCCTACCCGAAAATGAGAATACGGCGCATATGCCGATTGTTTCACTTCCATTGCCCGGGCAATCAGCCCCCGATAATCCATGGCAACGCCTCCTTTCTGGCAGTACGCCTTATGTAAATAGGATATTCGAGAACCAGAGGTAAAAATACCTGGTCTCTTTACTTGTATCATAGATATTCTAAGCCATTTTCTTCTATAATTCTATGGCAAAACTGTATGGAAATCTTAAATATTCTATTAATATTACCAAAAACGGCGTTTGGCCCGGTTTATTGTTATACTAAACCAGATAACAACTGTCAGAAACAATACAACCAGCGCCTTCATCACATAAGGAAGCGGGTAGATATTGTAATCGTTGATAAAACTGACTACGCCAAAAACAATTGCCACCGTGCCCAGTACAATGGTCCTTCCATAGATATAATTGATATATCCATGCACGTCACGGATAGGGTCCGTGCTGCCTCCTGTAAAGAAATTACTCAACTCCTGCGTCCGCTTCATCTTAATGGAAGAATAAACGGTATACAGGCCATACAGCAAAATAACTACATCAAATATTATCAGCATGACATTTTTCCTTTCCTAATTCATATTTTTCTGGTATAATTTATTATAACCGTTATTGAAAAAGATTTCAATTGAGATTTCTACAAGAAATGATTGAAACTTTTGGCTATTTAGTGTACTATTATATTAATAGTATTTATAAATCTGTAATTCACAAGGAGCGATTTGAATGGAAAATGTAAAAATACTCATTTGCGATGATTCAATACTTGCGCGCAAACAGTTAAAGGATATTATAGTTGAACATGGCTATCAAGATTTCCTGGAAGCCTCCAACGGTCAGGAAGCTATTGACTTGTATAAAGAGCATAAACCAGAACTGGTTTTTGTGGATATTGTAATGCCTGTCAAGGACGGCGTACAGGCGATCCATGAAATCCGTGAGTTTGACCCGGAAGCGAATATCATAGTGGTCTCCTCCGTCGGTACGCAAACACAGCTCAGAAACGCTATTATGGAAGGAGCCCGTGACTTCGTTCAGAAACCTTATACAAATTCTGGCATCGCTGATATTTTAAAAGCGCGCTTTGGAGGGAGATAAACGTTATGCATACGCAGTTTTTCGGCAATTTTTTACTTAACAAAGGAGTCATTACTCCTGAACAGTTGGTAGATGCACTGAAAATCCAGGCAAATACACACAAAAAACTTGGCACGCTTGCCATTCATTCCGGCTTCATGTCTGCAAGCGAGGTGGAGGATGTTTACATAACCCAGACCCACTATGACAAATTATTTGGCGAGCTTGCAGTCAACCTTGGATATTTAACGGAAAGCCAGGTAGATAATCTCTTAACCACCCAGCTTCCCGACTATATGCTATTAGGACAGATTTTGGTTGACAAAAACATTCTGACGCATGTGGAACTTGAAAATTTAATTACAGAGTATAAATCTGTCTACGAGATTTACGATTTGGAGTTGATTGAGGAACAGCAGAATATGGTGAATAAACTCCTCTCAGACTTTTATCTTCCAGAGGACCTACCCCATTCCGAGCACATTCTTTCTTATCTTACGCTCCTGTTTAATAATTTAGTGCGCTTTATCGGGGAGGATTTTACTACGCTCAATGTTATGAATCTCTCGGAAGTTCCCACTAATTTTTGTATTTCTCAGGAAGTAGAGGGCTCCTTCTCTTTCCTGTCTGCCCTAGATATGGAACAGGAAACGGCAATTACATTTGCCAGCAGATATGTGAATGATGAGTTTCAGGAGTTCGATGAGTATGTACGCGCTTCCATTGAAGATTTTCTTAACTTACATAACGGACTTTATACTGTAAATATGTCTAACGACTTTTCTATGGAACTGCAACTGCTGCCTCCGGCTCCCCATGAGAATATACTGTTGGAAACTGGATTTTCATTTTATTTGCTGCCTATAATGTATTCTTTCGGTACCATTAATTTTCTACTTTCGATTAAGAAAATGGAAGAATAGTCTTATTGCTTAAAATAAACCAAAAGACGGCGTAATGTTTGCTCTGAACTCCATTACGCCGTCTTTTTTATGCTATAAGAGATACTTAGTCACGCAAAAACGCCTTCCTACAGTAGATAAAATATGCCTTTCTGTATTCAACGAACGAAACAGAAAGGCAAACAAACCGTTATTATTTTTTACACACCTAAAAACTTCTTTACAACAGCTTCCATCTCTCCCACTTCACATATCGTCTTATGTAACACCGGCGCTGTACGAATATCCTCAATTGCCTGCGGAACTTTCACTTGGGACAGCGTTTCTAACTCATCGACCAACTCAAAATCCGGCTTGCTGTCATATTTCCCATCAATCGCCGTCATGACGCTTCTGGTAAATTTGTAAGGACTGGCCGTGGAAGCAATCACCGTCTTTGCCGTATCTCCTGACTCTTTCTGGTACTTTTTATAGACAGCTGCCGCCACGGCTGTATGCGTGTCGATGACATAGCCTGTCTCTTCATATATTTCCCTGATTACAGCCGCTGTCTCTGCCTCACTAGCATAATTACCATAGAAGGACGTAAGCTGTGCCTGCATCTCCTCTGTTATCGTGTATTTTCCTTGCTCTTGCAGAGATTTCATAAGCTCTCGGTTTTTATCGGCGTCGTCACCTGCAATGCGGTAAATCAAGCGCTCCAGGTTGCTGGAAATCAATATGTCCATAGATGGAGAGGAGGTTAGTATAAATTCTCTGTTTTTATCATAAGTACCTGTAGAGAAGAAATCATACAACACCTTGTTCTCATTGGATGCACAGATTAACCTACCGATCGGTACTCCCATATTCTTAGCATAAAACGCAGCAAGAATATTGCCAAAGTTGCCTGTGGGCACTACCACATTCATCTTCTCTCCGTTTTCGATTTCTCCCGCCTTAACCATCTTGGCATACGCATAAACATAATACACTATCTGCGGAACTAAACGTCCGATATTGATGGAATTTGCAGAGGAAAATTGATAACCTTTCCCTGCCATCTCCTCTGCCAGCGCCGAATCCGAAAACATCCTCTTTACTCCAGTCTGCGCCTCGTCAAAATTACCATTGATCCCCACGACAAACGTATTATCCCCCTTCTGCGTCACCATCTGCTTCTGCTGGATAGGGCTTACGCCGTCCTTCGGATAAAAGACGATAATCTTTGTCCCTTCTACGCCTGCAAAACCCGCCAAAGCTGCTTTTCCCGTGTCGCCCGAGGTAGCCGTCAGTATCACAATATCATTTGTAACATGGTTCTTCCTTGCCGCCGTTATTAAGAGATGCGGCAATATAGAAAGCGCCATATCCTTAAATGCAATGGTAGCCCCATGAAAGAGCTCAAGATAAGAGACATCCTGTGCCTTTACCAGAGGAGCAATCTCGCCTGTATCAAACTTCTCATCATATGCATTTTCAATGCATATTTTAAGCTCTTCCTCCGTATAATCAGTAAGGAACAGTTTCATTACCTCATAGGCTGTTTCCTGGTATGTCATGTCTGCAAGCTTTTCCACCGCAACATCTAACGCCGGAATCTGCTCTGGTACAAACAAACCGCCATTTTCTGCCAACCCCTTCAATACCGCCTGGGAGGCTGTTACCTTTTCCGCTGAATTTCTCGTACTAACATATAACATTATTCATTCCATCCTTTGCTTCTGTCATCTTTCTAAAAAATGAGGCATCCCTGATTCGGGACACCCCTCATTATAGAAGTTTTTTTTTGCCCTGTCAACAGGGCTTCTACACAAGCGCATAAAACAGCCGCTACGGAAGCGTATAAAATTCATGTCCACCATGCGCAAACAGCCACTTTAGATTCCGGTCAAACCACGCCATATCATTGGGATTTGCTTTACTGCGCGCGGAGAAGAACAATGCGCCCTGAGAAATATCTTCCCCATACAATGCCTGGTCTACCGCGTTAATCGTATCTGATGATACTGTAACCGAATAATAGCGTCCATCGACCGTAGGTGAGAATTGTGGCCGCCCTCCGTTGCGCTCAAAGACGACATCGTAAACCGAAGATGCAAAATTTCCAGAAAGCACACGATTTAGAACTACCTCTGCCACGAGAATTTTCCCCTGCGTGTCCTCTCCTCCTGCTTCTGCCTGCACAATCCTGCATAATGCATTGTAATCCTCCTCAGCTATCGTAATATCTCCATAAGGATTGATTGGCGCTTTGGGCATTTCACTGTGAACTGCCGGCGCAATCTGAGCACAGACCGCCTCCACCTCTCGTTTAGAAATTTCCGCTTTCACTCCTTCTTTGACATGGCTTGGGCTTATTTCCAAAAAATCTCTGCATGCCAGCCCAAGGCCGCCCTCCAATATATGTGCTGCCCGGGGTTCTTCCCTTTTCAGCTTTTCCTCTATATCCACTAAAGCCGCCGGCTTCGATTCCACCGTATCCTTCCCTCTGCCATAGGCATTCTGCCCATTCAGAAACACAAGTGTAAACACTGTAAATCCAGAAGCAAGAACAGCACAAGCTCTATATAACCTCTTTGCTATGCCCTTCATGCAAGAATACGCATTTTTAAACAGTTTTTGAATTATCAACATAATTGTTTTCCTTTCCTGTTTTTTATGATATACTTATTTTGCAGATTTCATACAAAAAATGCATGAAAACATCACAGGGAGGGGCTTATGCTGCCAGGCGCATATCTTGCTTTCAAAAAAAACAAAACAGCCTATTACCGTTCCGGCATTACCTTTCAGAACAAACACATTTCCCTTGGCAGTTTCGCATCAGAGCAGGATGCACATCAGGCCTACGTCGAAGCCTCGCATTTACTCTCCGATTTCTCCACAACCATTGACAACATTTTCTTACTACCGACTATTCTAAGTTTTGGCAAGGCGATTTCTTTGCTGAATTTTAGGGATAACCATATATATTTTAAAAATCCTATTTATTTGAGGAATAATTATTTTGTCTATTATCTTTCCCCATCTGAGGAATTAAAATTTGATATTGACGACCTTTTTTATTATTCCAGCCATAAAATCATGCGCCGCCAGGGACATCTCTTCGTCAACGATTATGGAATGCAGATAAATATTCTTTCCCGCTATGGTATCAAGAATTATGCCGTTCCCGGACGCGATTACTACTTTGCCAACGAAGATCCCTGGGATTTACGCTATTCTAATATTATTATAATCAACCGCTATTACGGCGTGACAAAAATAACCTCGCACGGCGCCAGCAGTTATAAAGTTCATATTCATATCAATGGAAATTATACAGTAGGAACCTACTTGTCAGAAGATGAAGCGGCAATTGCTTACAACAAAGCCGTAGACCTGGCAAAAAAATCCGGCATTACCAAGAATTATCAGACTAATTACCTCGAAAATTATTCTCCCCGAGAATATGCAGACATTTACAGCCAGATTAAGATTTCCAAGAAATACCTCTGTTATTTAAAGGGGCTGTCAGCGAAATAACTTTGCCAAAGCCCCATAATTTTTACTGTTTCTTATTAATATAGTTGATTAACCCTTCTGATTTGATAATTTTTTGCATAAATTCTGGAAATGCCTGTCCCTGGAATGTCAGACCTTTTGTCTTATTAGTGATAATTCCGCTGTCGAAATCTACTTCGACTTCGTCTCCTGCTTCAATCCCCTTCGCCGCATCCGGGCATTCAATGATGGGAAGCCCAATATTAATGGCATTGCGGTAGAAAATCCTGGCAAACGTCTCTGCAATCACACAACTCACGCCTGCCGCCTTGATGGCAATTGGCGCATGCTCCCTGGACGAGCCGCAGCCAAAGTTCTTGTCTGCGACAATCAAATCCCCTGCTTTAACCTTATTTACAAAATCTTTGTCGATATCCTCCATACAGTGTTCCGCCAATTCCTTGGGATCAGAAGAATTCAGATATCTTGCTGGAATGATTACATCGGTATCTACATTGTCTCCATATTTAAAAACAGTTCCATTCGCTTTCATATTTCATCCTCCTTATATTAGTACCGGCACGCGCCGCTCCGCGTCACCTGCCAAGTCGTCGCAAGGCATTCAGAAAATGCTCCGCATTTGCCTTCCTCCTATTCTTCCGGCGCTGATATCCTACCGGTAATTGCGCTGGCCGCCGCTACTGCCGGACTTGCAAGGTATACCTCAGACTCCACATGGCCCATCCGTCCTACAAAATTGCGGTTGGTGGTGGAAACGCAGCGTTCACCTTCTGCCAATATACCCATATAGCCGCCCAGACATGGTCCACAGGTAGGCGTGCTTACAATTGCGCCAGCCTCTATAAATATTCTCAATAATTCCTCTTCCATAGCCTCCAGATAAATACGCTGTGTTGCCGGAATCACAATACAACGGATTCCTTTCGCTACTTTCTTGCCTTTCATTACTTCCGCTGCTGTCCTAAGATCATCCAAACGCCCATTCGTGCAAGAACCAATTACCACCTGATCTATCTTCACATCACCGACTTCGTCAATCGTCCTCGTATTCTCAGGCAAATGCGGAAATGATACCGTTGACTTTAAGGTACTGAGATCAATCGTATATTCTTCATCATATTCCGCATCCTCATCCGCCTCAAAAATCTTGTATGCACGTTGAGAATGTTCTCTCATATAAGTCTCTGCAAGCGCATCTACCGGAAAAATACCGTTTTTAGCGCCAGCCTCGATCGCCATATTGGCAATTGTAAAACGGTCATCCATAGATAGATTGGCAATTCCTTCACCAACAAATTCCAAGGACTTATAAAGAGCTCCGTCCACACCAATCATTCCAATAATATGGAGAATTACATCTTTACCGCTGACCCATTTCGATGGTTTTCCGACAATATGAAACTTAATCGCAGAAGGAACCTTAAACCATGCCTTGCCGGTCGCCATTCCTGCCGCCATATCCGTACTTCCCACGCCTGTAGAAAATGCCCCTAACGCACCGTAAGTGCAGGTATGAGAGTCTGCACCAATAATTACATCCCCCGCTACGGTAAGCCCTTGTTCCGGAAGCAGCGCATGTTCAATTCCCATTTCCCCCACATCAAAATAATTTGAAATCTCGTGCTTCGCTGCAAACTCACGAACACATTTGCAATGCTGTGCTGATTTGATATCTTTATTCGGTGCAAAATGATCCATAACTAAAGCAATTTTATCCTTATGGAACACCCCCTCGGCAGTGAATTTATCCATCTCATGAATTGCCACGGGCGAGGTAATGTCATTTCCCAGAACAAGATCCAAATCCGCTTCAATTAATTGTCCTGCTTTCACTTCTGAAAGTCCCGCCGCTGCGGCAAGAATTTTCTGTGTCATTGTCATTCCCATATTTCAGTCCTCCTTTTCTTTTCTACTTGCTATTCTAACATATCACGTAGTATAATAGAAATACATAATAAATATAATCATTATAATTTATAGTTATAGTTTAAAAATAAGGTATAGCTGTACAGCACAGTTATAAAAAAGGAGTATCGTATGGAGCAAAACCTTTCCTCTTACCGCATCTTTTATGCTGTTGCAAACAACGGAAACATATCTCGAGCGGCAAAAGAATTATACATCAGCCAGCCAGCCATCAGCAAATCTATCCAAAAGTTGGAAGAAAACCTAGGCGTCAAACTCTTTGCGCGCAGCTCCCGCGGGGTAACATTGACCCCTGAAGGAGAACTGCTCTACACGCACGTCAAATCTGCATTCGAGACTTTAACAATCGGAGAAGACAGGTTGCGCCGTTCTATTGCTCTAGGCATTGGCAATCTTACTATCGGCGCTAGCTCTACACTCTGCAAATATGTCCTGCTGCCATACCTAAAAGACTTCATAAAGGAATATCCACACATAAACATTTCCATTGCCTGCCACTCCACCAACCACACCTTGAAACTCTTAGAAGACAGCAAACTTGACATTGGACTTGTAGGAAAACCTGAGAACCTCAAAAATATGGATTTTTATCCATTACATGAAATCGAAGATATATTCGTCACAACTCATGACTATCTCCACAATCTACAAGTGCGAGGCGTAAAACGACAACATATCTTTCAGAGCTCTACACTCCTACTGTTAGACAGAGAAAATATCACACGCCAATACATTGATAGTTACTTTCATGACAATCATATTCTTTTGCATAACATCATTGAAGTTTCTAATATGGATTTATTGATTGAAATGTCAAAAACAAGCCTAGGCATCGGCTGTGTCATCCGAGATTTTGTCAAGACTGAACTACAGGCTGGAGTTCTGACAGAAATTCCCCTAAAACACCCCATCCACAAACGTGAGATTGGCTTCGCTTACAACAAAAGCACGAAAATTTCAAAATCTTTAAAACACTTTATTGAATTTTATGAGAAATATCAGTAGATGCTGCCCCCTAAGAATTAGACCCCATCTTTGAGAACTGCCAATTATGAAATGTTTTGTAACTTATAACTGTGATCTGATACTACAGTCTTCAGAGCACTTACATCTGCCTGAAGCTGATCCATATGAACAATACCATCTCTATATCGAAGGTAAGTAGACGTGTAGCACTCTTCTATAGTCTGTAAGCGCGGCAAAATAACATTTTCATTTTGTAATTTCAAATGAATAATATTTTTACTTACTTCGCACATGCCGCCTTCCAGACTGTCTACTTGACCTTCAAGCTTTTCAAACCGTTCTTCCGACTTTTCTACTCGATGTTCCAGAGCTTCTAAACGCTCTTCCAAAGCTTCCAGACGATGTTCCAGGACTTCTAAACGCTCTTCCAAAGCTTCCAGACGATGTTCCAGGGCTTCTAAACGCTCTTCCAAAGCTTCTATACGCTCTTCTATAATTGTAAGACGCTCTTCTAATTTTTCAAGTCTGACTTCCAGCTTTTCAATCCGTTCTTCCAGCCTGATAAGCCTCTCTTCAAACTTCTGCATCCGTTCGTCTAACCTTTGAATTGCATCCGTTACCGGCTGAAGCTTATCCGCCAGCAGTTCAGACAATTTCAATAATAATTCTTCGTTTGTCATCCATTTTCCTCCTTTTCATGACTTAATTTAACTGCGCTTCGATTATATCATCTATCTATAAAAACATCTATGCACAAATATGTAGAAAAAAATTGCCATTGTCTTCTAAAAAACGCTCAAACGCGCTTTTTTTCAACACTTTTTATGTCAAAAACCCCCGAACAAATTATATCTTGTTCGGGGATTTGTCTACTAACAATGTTAAATTTAGTTATTAATAAGTTTATCTTCCTCGCTGTTCCAGCTATACAGCTTACGAACTTCCTTACCGATTGCCTCAGATGGATGCTCTGCCGCCAGCTTTCTCATTGCTTTAAAATGTACCTGACGACCTGCCGGAGACATATCTAATAAGAACTCTTTGGCAAAAGAACCATCCTGAATATCAGACAAGATCTTTTTCATAGCCTTTTTTGTATCCTCTGTAATAACCTTAGGTCCTGTAATATAATCTCCGTATTCAGCTGTATTAGAGATTGAATACCGCATTCCCTCAAAGCCTGACTGGTAAATTAAATCAACAATCAATTTCATCTCATGAATACATTCAAAATATGCATTTCTCGGGTCATATCCAGCTTCTACTAACGTCTCAAAACCAGCCTGCATCAAAGCGCATACGCCGCCGCAGAGAACTGCCTGCTCACCAAATAAGTCAGTCTCCGTCTCAGTGCGGAAAGTAGTCTCCAAAACGCCAGCTCTTGCTCCGCCGATACCTAATGCATATGCAAGTGCAATATCCTGTGCCTTGCCACTGGCATCTTGCTCTACCGCAACCAAACATGGAACCCCTTTTCCTGCCTGATACTCACTTCTTACCGTGTGTCCCGGTCCCTTCGGTGCAACCATTGTAACATCTACATCCTTCGGCGGTACAATCGCGCCAAAATGAATATTAAATCCATGCGCAAACATCAGCATATTACCCGCTTCCAGATTAGGCTCAATATCATTCTTATACATATCAGCCTGAAGCTCATCATTGATGAGGATCATAATAATATCTGCTTTTTTTGCTGCCTCGTCAGCAGTAAATACCTCAAACCCCTGAGCCTCAGCCTTCGCCCAGGACTTGCTTCCCTTATACAGACCGATGATTACATTACACCCGGATTCCTTTAAGTTCAATGCATGAGCATGTCCCTGACTACCATAGCCGATAACTGCGATTGTCTTCCCATCTAATAAGGAAAGATTACAATCTTCCTGATAAAAAATCTTTGCCATTTCTATATCCTCCTAAATTTTTATGGTTTCCCGGCGACTTTGTATGTATTGCCGGATAAACAGGAAAATGCAAAGCACCCTCCCATCCTTGTACAAAATTGATGGTTATTCCTAATCAAACATCCTTACATCAGAGGAGCCTCTTGTCAATCCGGTAATACCGGTTCTTGCAAGCTCCAATATCTCGTAACCTTCCAATAATTCCAGAAATGCATCCAGTTTACTCTGACTTCCAATCAGCTCAATCATCATAGAATCATTTGTCACATCCACAATCTTAGTCTTAAAGATTTCCGCAAGGGATATCACCGCCTGACGCTCCGTACTCTTTACCTGAATTTTAATCAAAATTAACTCTCTGCATACCGAATTCCCGGTTTCCAGCTTCTTGATATCAACTACGTCCTCCAATTTGGCAAGCTGCTTCTCAATCTGCTCCAAAATCAACTTATCGCCGCTTGAAACAATCGTAATCCTCGTAAATCTTGGATCTGCAGTCACGCCTGCCGATATACTGTCTATATTATATCCTCTACGGCTAAATAATCCCGAAACATGACTCAACACATTCGGTGTGTTTTCAACTAAAATTGATAATGCCTGTCTCTCCACGTGCAAAACCTTCCTTTTCTACTTCTTCGCGCCACTAATAAGTTTAGCATATTCCCTCATTTTGTCAATAGTTCCCGTTATCTTTTTATTGGACTACCGGCTGGTTCCATATTTCATCAATGCCATCCGCTTTCCATTGATTCTTTCCTTCCAGATAATCTTCCACTGTAAGATACTGGTACTTGCTAATTGTTTTCAAGGCATCATAGATATAGCGGAGTGGAACTCGGCTTCTATTATTATCAGGATTTCCCGGTTCAGCCAAAAATACTGTCTCGTCCTTATCCCGATACATCCAAATATTAACATAATGCCCCGGCGTATCCTGCCAGTAAGTATCATCTTCCGCACTGCTGATAAGCACGATTGAGGATTTCATCTCTCGCATCTGCTCGCGAAATTCTTTATAGGAACCTGGCTTGCGGTAGAGACCACAAGTGAATCCACAACGCTCCAATGTCTTTTTCATGTATACCCAGTCAATAGCGCCTGTCTCCCCTGTCGGTTCATAATCCGTAACAGTCATGGCATATTCACACATGTCCCAAGGCGAAACCTCATACCTTGTCAGAGTATTATATATATTTGCCAGGCAGCAAAGCCCACAGCCGAATCCGCCAAAAGGGTTCCCATTTATGTCAAAAGTTGCCCACTCTCCTGACCAGGAAATACCTTCTGCCCAAGACCTTGGACCCTGAAGAAAAGTATAAATATCCTCTTCCCGCATTTCAAAAGCAGCGAGCAGCATCTGTTTATCGTTTTCAGATAAAATCTTGCCAAGATAACCGTCCGAGCCAAAATAAAACTGACGTTCATTGGTATTTATGGCTATGCTTCCCTTCTCAGTTTGCATTTCTCCCCTTGTATTCCTGTCTATCTCTGCCATATTGAGCAATGCCAGCAAAAGGACAAGCACACACATTGCAGACAGACATCTTTTTATCATATTGTTCCTCCCTGATTTGTTTTACTTCTTTGGAAACAGTAAGAGGTATCAGGACTCTTACCACTTCGCGGGCTCCTCCTCATGCCAAGTCCTTAGGTCAAATTATACCACACCCAATTAACGATTTGTAGATGTATTTTGTATCCATACCTTGTTATTTATATTAGTGCAACAGCTCCTTTTGGCACACAGATTCAGGTTGCAAGTAAAGAGTAACTAAGTTTTCATTATATATACCAAAACTCTTGCTTTCCACACAATATTGGCGTATTATAATGCATATCCTATATCATTGCATGAAAGGAGCGTAAACGTAATTGGCTTTTTCTTTACCACCGCATTTTACTTCCATACAAGATGCATTGAGTACACTCTTTGGCAGCAGAACAAAAGTTGCACATTCTAGCCGCGTTGCTGGCGGCGATATCAATGAAGCCTTTGCACTGACACTGACGGACGGCTCACGTATCTTCATGAAATCAAATACAAGAACAAACGAGGCTTTTTTTGTTTCTGAGGCCACTGGGCTGCATGCCATCGCACAAACCAATACTATTAGAACACCGCGCATCTTGTGCAGTGGAACAGATGAAAACATAGACGGGGGTTCTTTTTTGTTATTGGAATACATTGATGCGAAAAATCGTACTTCTACTTATTGGGAAACATTCGCCCGGCAGCTTGCCGCCATGCACCAGGCTTCTACCGCTGATTTTACCCCACTAGGGAAATACGGTTTTATTGCGGATAATTTTATTGGAGCCGGAAAGCAGATTAATACCCAGCAGCAAAGCTGGATCGCATTTTTCCGTGACTGCCGCTTGCAGCCGCAGTTTGAGACCGCCTCCGATTATTTTGATGCCGCAGATTTCCGAAAAATCACCAAACTCTTGGACAACCTTGATACATTTCTTACTGAACCAGAATATCCCTCTCTCCTACATGGTGACTTATGGTCTGGCAATTTTATAACTGGAACAGATGGCAAAGCATGGCTGATTGATCCAGCCGTTTATGTTGGTCACGCCGAAGCCGATATTGCCATGACCGAACTCTTTGGCGGATTTTCCCCGTCCTTTTATGAAGCTTACTGCAAAGCGGCCCCTATGCAGCCAGGCTATCACCGACGACGTGATTTATATAACCTTTACCACCTTTTGAATCATCTGAATTTATTTGGACAGACATATCTTTCCTCCGTAAAACGCATCATTGACGAATATGTTTGATTTAATTACGATTTCAAAAATAAATTTATTAATTATATTTCCATTCGCGCTTCTCTTACAAACACGGACTGATACTGCTTCATACCAAATCGGTTGACAAATAATTCACATTTGCACAGGAATAAGTAATAAGGGTTAAGGTTTTCACCATACAAACTCTCGAAATTACCTTGCCCTTTTGAAATAATTATATCTGCACTATACAATATCTCTTTCGCTTGTTCACTAAGCCGTGCAACAATCGTACCTGGAGCCGCATTGCCATTTCCAATACATGTAACAACCTCGGTCAGACCAACTTCCTTCGCATCCTGCATGGTTGCATCATTTATGACATCCCCGCCCCTCACAATAGCAGTCATCTGTAAATGAGGAAAGTTCTCTTTTATCTGTTTTATAAACAATTTATCAATCACAATCTCACCGCAATTATCTGTCAGATAAACAAGCCTATGCGCCTTTTCCAAATCTTTTCGGAACTTTACATACTCCTCTTCCTGAATATCTTGGCCAGATGCCCTTGTTAATAATTCCTCCAATGTATTTTCATTTACATCATCCACAGCAGAAAAATCTATGTAATTTGCCGCACAGACATACTTAATACATGCTTTCATAGGGTCCGATGCCGCCTGTATCTGCTGCTCAATCTTGTTCTCCATACCAAGCATTAGCTGGTTATACTTCTGCTTTTGGGCCGTATAATCCAGGGTTCCTCCCCAAAATTGCTCGTACAAACGCTCCAATCGCTCTGTAAGCCTTGGAGAAGACTCCGTCTGTGCATATTTATATAGAATATCCAACACCCGATGCATATACTCAGATTTCCTCTCCTCATCCGAAAATTGCCTGACCGCCTTTTCTGCCTTAGATAAAATACACGAAATACACATTGCTCCTGCATGCATAGTCTTCCACTCCTTGTCTACTTATCACAATTCACCCTCAATGTCATTGCAAGCGAACTGTTCTACTTTATTTACATAAATTAGTATAACAGTGATTTGTTGACAAATCAATTTCTATCTGGTATATTCTCTTTGTCACTAAAGTTGACCCATCAACATTCCGTGTATACAAGCAGCACAATTCAGATTTTAAGAAATGAGGATTCTATGATTGACCGATTTGAAAAACTAACAATTGGGATTTCACAGATATACAAAAACATCCAGCGTATCAAAAAGCGGCAAATGAGCGAAATCGGGTTAAAGGGAACCCATGTCATGTGCATTTATCATTTGTCCAGCCATCCTGATGGACTGACAGCGACGGATTTATGCGACATGTGCAAAGAAGACAAGGCCGGCATTTCGAGGATACTATCAGACCTCGAACGTGGCGGCTTTATCTACTATGAATCAGCAAACGACAAAAAATACCGCGCAAAGGCTCTATTGACGCCAGAAGGACAAAAGTGTGCCAGCACTGTCAACAACATGATATTTCACGCTACAAAAAAGGGCGGAGCCGGCATTACAGAAACAGAACGTGAAGTATTTTACCGAGTGTTGTTCCAGATTTCCGATAACCTAAATCAAATATGTACAGAATCCGTAGATTTTGAACAAAGTATTTTTCACACAAATCCCAAAAACGAGAAAGGAACCGCCACAAATGAATAAATTAAAGAAATTTTATTGCAGGATATTTCAGACCGCCTTTAAAATTGCCATTCCCTTTCTTCCATATCGAAAGCCAAAGATTATCAAAAGCGTGAAAGGAATCCCTGATACCCTCAGAAAACATAAACACAACAGCGTTTTAATTATAACAGATGCCGGCATTCGCAGACTGGGCATCACTGCACGGCTAGAACGCGCCCTTTCGGAAAATGGCATGAGATATGTTATTTACGATAAGACAGTTGCCAACCCCACTACTGTCAATGTAGATGAAGCCGTAAATCTCTATCTTTCTGAGGACTGCGATGCCATTATCGGATTTGGCGGCGGTTCCAGCATAGATTGCGCCAAAGCGGTTGGCGCGAGGATTGTTAAGCCAAAGCAATCCCTTTCTAAGATGAAAGGCATCTTAAAAGTACATAAGAAACTTCCTTTATTGATCGCGATCCCCACAACTGCCGGAACTGGAAGCGAGACTACCTTAGCGGCGGTAATTACAGATGCGGAGACAAGACATAAATATGCTATAAACGATTTTCCACTGATTCCCAGATATGCCGTATTAGATCCCAAGGTCACGGTAAGCCTTCCGCCGTTCATCACTGCGACAACTGGAATAGATGCCTTGACCCATGCCGTAGAAGCATATATCGGCAACTCTACTACGCATGGAACAAGAAAAGATGCCTTGATGGCGGTAAAACTCATCTTTGATAATCTGGAAGCAGCATATGAGAACGGCAAAGATGTGGATGCCAGGCGCAATATGCTCAAGGCATCTTTCTACGCTGGGTGTGCCTTTACAAAGTCTTATGTAGGGTATGTCCATGCAGTTGCCCATTCCCTCGGAGGACAATACAACGTCCCCCACGGCCTGGCAAATGCCATCCTCCTTCCGTTTGTCCTAGAATCCTACGGCAAAAGCATCCATAAAAAATTATATCGCCTGGCCGTAGAAGTACAACTTGCAGACAAAGACACTCCCTATGATGTTGCAGCCGCCAATTTTATCGATGCAATTAATAAAATGAAAAAACGATTTAATATCGGAAACACTATTCCTGAAATTCAAGAAGAAGATATTGTAAAACTCTCACGCTACGCTGACAAAGAAGCAAATCCCCTCTATCCGGTTCCAGTATTGATGAACGCAAAGGAATTAGAGCAATTCTATTATCTTCTCATGGAGTAAACCACGCCGGATTAACGCTGTATAAATTTTCTCAGTATCAAGACTACTAATTTAAGGATGGATTTAATTATGAAAGAAATTGATATTAAACAGACGATAGACATGCAGAAAACTTTTTTCTCTTCCGGCAAGACACTGGATATAGACTTCCGCATAAACGCTCTCAAGAAACTCAAAACCTGCATTAATAATTATGAAAATGATATTACTGAGGCTATCCTTAAAGATTTGGGGAAAAGTCACTTTGAAAGCTATATGTGTGAAATTGGACTGGTACTCAGCGAAATCAGCTACATGTTAAAACATATCCGCTCCTGTGCGCGGGAAAAAAGAGTCCACACGCCACTCTCACAATTTCATTCCAGAAGCTTCAAAAAGCCTTCTCCCTATGGAACAGTATTGATTATGAGCCCTTGGAATTATCCTTTTCTGCTGACCCTTGATCCTTTGGTAGACGCTATTGCTGCTGGAAATACAGCCGTAATAAAGCCAAGCGCATATTCCCCTCACACCAGCCAGATTATATATGATATTATTGAAAAATGTTTTGATCGACAATTTATCTCTGTCATTACCGGTGGCCGTGAAGAAAATACCTTTCTCTTAAACCAACGCTTCGATTATATTTTTTTCACCGGCAGCCAGTCTGTAGGCAAAGAAGTTATGCGCCATGCCGCTGACAATCTCATTCCGGTTACTTTGGAGCTAGGCGGCAAAAGCCCCTGCATTGTCGAGAAAAGTGCAAACCTCAAACTGGCGGCCAAGCGAATTGTCTTTGGTAAATTCCTCAACTGCGGACAGACCTGCGTGGCTCCCGACTATATTTACTGCGATGCGGCCGTCAAAAAAAAACTGCTTGCTGAAATAAAAAAACAAATTTCACTTCAGTTTGGCGCTGCCCCTCTACAAAACATAAATTACGGCAGAATTATAAATGACAAACATTTTAAACGAATCTGCGGATTAATGGAACCCTCAAAAATTATCCACGGAGGACAGACCGATGAAGCTGCACTGCGCATTGAGCCAACGGTCATGGACAATATTTCTTTCTCAGATAATGTTATGAAAGAAGAAATCTTCGGTCCACTGCTGCCGATACTCACCTATGATTCCCTCGACCAAGCGATTCACAAAATAAACAGTATGCCCCACCCCTTGGCGCTATATATCTTTACTTCCGACAAACACGCCGCCAGAAAAGTTACTGCCCAATGTGGATTTGGCGGCGGCTGTATCAATGACACAGTCATCCACCTTGCCACCAGCCAATTGGGATTCGGGGGATTTGGCGAAAGCGGCATGGGCTCTTATCATGGAAAAGACGGATTTTCCACCTTCTCCCACTACAAAAGCATTGTTGACAAGAAAACATGGCTCGATTTGCCTATGCGCTATCAACCGTACAAGGAGATTTACGAAAAGTTAGTTCGGGTTTTCCTCCGATAAAAAACATACAATCTATACACATTTGGCTCTTACCATATTGTATAGATTGTATGTTTTTATTTTTACTACTCTTATATTGATAAGTTTTTGATACGCACCATCACGTCCAACACAAAATTGTGGTTCTCGGTATAGCAAAGCATGTCACCGCCTAAACGCTCCGCCGCCTCTTTGACAGTGGCCAGGCCAAATCCATGTTCTCTTCCCCCCTTGCTGCTGGGAGGAATCGCTCCTTTCTCTACTCTCAAGTCCTCTTGGCAACGATTCCTTATGCGAATTACCAAGTAGTCTCGGCTATATTTCATCTGCACAGAAATTTCCCTCTCTTGCACTTTTAACGCCTCCAATGCATCGTAGGCATTTTCCAATCCGTTTGCAAGAATACGGCACAAGTCCATATATGGCAGCTCCTCATCACCTATGCAAATATCCAACTGAAAATCTGCATGTATTTCCTGAAATTTCTGGCTATACTGGACAAATATAGCGTTAATATACGGATTAGCACAGAACTGTCCTAACAAACTGTCCATCTCTGTCCTCACAGCATTCAAATATTCCTGTGCCTCCTGTATTTTCCCTTCCGCAAGCAACCCGGAAAGCGTAACGGCATAGCCCTTCATGTCATGCTTCATCCTGCGAATTCGCTGCTGATTCTCAAGCTGTACCTCCAGCGCATGCTTCTGTTCCTGCAAAATGCGCTCGCTCTGTTGCCTTCGGTAAAGCAAAAGCTGCCGATAAAGCGCTGTTAAAATCGTAGCATATGTCATAGGCATCAACATTAATACCAATAAAAAAGTCGGAAGCTCCTGCGGTCTTGCAGTAATTATTACAGGAAAATTTGCAAATACCGCCAACAAGATATAATATAAAGCCGTCATCCCGGCAAAGATTCCCCAGCCGCTTGCGACCGCTCCCTGCAATTCTAAATAGGGTTTCCTTAAATGACGAATAGCTATCCATTCCACCAAAGGAAACATTATCATCCTGCTTATAAACATCAATATACACTGTCCGCCTCCAAAATAGAAATCTGCCACATTCGTCGCCGCGATAATCCATAGAGCCACCGTATCAGCCAGACAGAATGTAAAGAAAAACCTTCCTTTTTTATCCTCTGAAATAAACCAGAAAACAAAAAGACTTGGCAGAGTGCAGGTTAAGATAAAGATTTTCCCCATAAACTGTGCTCCGTAAATCGCCACTCCCGCCAGATTCAAGGCTATCAATGGTATCATTGTGATTCCAGTAAGAAAAAGTGTTTTTCTTCTTGGATAACGAGAACGGTATAGCATCATAAAGAGAATTAATATATGAAACAATGACCACAGAAGGGATAACTCCCGAAGTATTTCCATCAGTCTACCTCCTCAAATAAGATTTCCTGATACCTTCTTTTCACTTCCGCAAAATATTTCCTGGATATTGGAACTCTTTGTCCTGAAATTATGAGATCATTTCCGTCCAAATTATCCACCTGATAAATATTGACAAGGAAACTCTGATGGCATCTCAGAAATACATCTCCACACAAGCGCAATTCCAGCTCACTCAACTTCCCCTTGCATTTTTGTACTGTTCCGTCCGTACAGTAGATGGAAATCGTATGCTCCCTGCTGCTGATATAGAGTATCTTCCTATAGGGAATGGTACCGCTCTGCCCACGCCATTTAAAACTGAGACTCTGCTCCCTGTATCGGTCCATATTTCCTGAAACCTTGTCTAAGAGCTTCCTGAGCGCGTCTTTCTGCACAGGCTTCAATAAATATTGAACTGCATACAAATCATATGCCTCCCGGTAAAATGCATCACTGGTAGATACAAAACAGATCACCGCCTCCTTATCCATCTCACGCAGTTTCTTTGCCAGTTCAATCCCATCCATAAAATCATCTATATAAATATCTATCAGATATAAGTCAAAATTCAGGTTTCTAGCTGTAATATTCGCAAGAAGGTCTTTTGCTGAAAAAAATACCTGCACATCCTGTCCTCTCAAACTTTTCTTTAAGGATAAAGCATCTTCAGAACAATCATCACAGACTGCTATTCTCATTAGCGTCTTTCCCCCTAGTATAAACTAGAACAATTATATCACAAAACTTTATACTTTTCTTATGTTAATTTTGTCCCAAAATACGTTAATTTTGTATTTTAGTAATAAATTTCCTGTATTAATGCATAAAGCAGGCCCCTTATGATTTGACTTATTCAAAACATAAGAAGCCTGTTTGTCTAGTTCATGAAACTATATGCTATAAAGGATATGATAACTCCTAATTAAGCCATATTATACTTCAGGTCCAGCAGAAACAAGAGCCTTTCCTGCATCATTTCCCTCATATTTTGCAAAGTTCTTAACGAATCTCTGTGCAAGATCTTTTGCCTTGGTCTCCCATTCAGAAACGTCAGCATAAGTGTCGCGCGGATCAAGAATCGCAGGATCAACACCTGGAAGCTCCGTCGGTACCTCAAAATCAAAGAACGGAATCTTCTTCGTAGGAGCATTGAGAATATCTCCGTTAAGGATTGCATCAATAATACCTCTCGTGTCTTTGATGGAGATACGCTTACCTGTGCCGTTCCAGCCTGTGTTTACAAGATATGCCTTCGCGCCGCTCTTCTCCATTCTCTTTACAAGCTCCTCAGCATATTTGGTCGGATGCAGCTCTAAGAATGCCTGACCGAAACAAGCTGAGAACGTCGGGGTAGGCTCTGTAATTCCACGTTCTGTTCCTGCAAGTTTAGCTGTAAAGCCAGACAGGAAATAATACTGTGTCTGCTCCGGTGTCAGAACAGATACTGGAGGAAGTACGCCAAATGCATCTGCGGACAGGAAAATTACATTCTTAGCTGCCGGTGCAGAAGAAACCGGACGTACAATCTTCTCAATATGATTGATTGGATAAGATACACGCGTATTCTCTGTTACACTCTTATCATCAAAGTCAATCTTGCCGTCAGCATCGAGAGTAACGTTCTCAAGAAGCGCATCTCTCTTGATCGCATTGTAGATATCCGGCTCAGAGTCCTTGTCCAAGTTAATTACCTTCGCATAGCAGCCGCCCTCAAAGTTAAATACGCCGTTGTCATCCCAGCCGTGCTCGTCATCACCAATCAGAAGACGCTTGGGATCTGTAGACAATGTTGTCTTACCTGTACCGGAAAGACCGAAGAAGATTGCTGTATTCTCACCGTTCATATCTGTGTTAGCGGAGCAGTGCATGGAAGCGATGCCCTTAAGCGGCAGATAGTAATTCATCATGGAGAACATACCTTTCTTCATCTCTCCGCCGTACCATGTGTTGATAATTACCTGCTCACGGCTTGTGATATTGAATACTACAGCTGTCTCAGAGTTCAATCCCAATTCCTTATAATTCTCAACTTTAGCCTTGGAAGCGTTATATACAACGAAGTCAGGCTCAAAGCTCTCAAGTTCCTCAGCAGAAGGCATGATGAACATGTTCTCTACAAAATGTGCCTGCCATGCTACTTCCATAATGAAACGGATTGCCATGCGAGTGTCCTTATTAGCGCCGCAAAAAGCGTCTACCACAAACAGTCTCTTATCGGAAAGCTCTTTCTGAGCAATCTTCTTAACTGCATCCCAGGTCTCTTCCGTTGCCGGATGGTTATCGTTCTTATATTCATCGGAGGTCCACCATACAGTGTCCTTGGAATTCTCGTCCATTACGATGAATTTGTCTTTGGGAGAACGGCCGGTGTAAATTCCTGTCATTACATTAACTGCTCCGAGCTCGCTGACCTGTCCTTTCTCATAGCCCTCCAACTCAGGCTTAGTCTCTTCCTTAAACAGGTCCTCGTAAGAAGGATTGTGGACAATCTCTGTGGTGCCGGTAATACCGTACTTGCTCAAATCAATTTTGCTCATTTTTTTAACCTCTTTTCCTTTTCTTTTTCTGAAGTAAAGATTTCCTCCTTGCCCGAGTACTGTAAAACACTGTTTTACTCCAGGAAATGGGAAATATTAACTTCCTGCCCTATATTATAATACATAACGAATGCAATAGGCAATAAAAATTCTCTAAAATTTTACTTTTCTCCCGGTTACTATTCACTCGTAATCTGAATCTGTATGCCAAAAGTACTTGCTACTATTGCAGTTAGATAAAATACAAGATCAAACTTAATTAAAAAACGGGGACTCTTAGATTTCTCCAAAAGTCCCCAGATCCTTAATCTCACTAACTCTTCCTAGAATTTGCCAGCCTTAGCCGCTTCTTCTACGGAAACTGCCACTGCAACGGTAGCTCCTACCATTGGGTTATTACCCATTCCGATCAGACCCATCATCTCTACATGAGCCGGAACAGAAGAAGAACCAGCAAACTGTGCATCAGAGTGCATACGGCCCATGGTATCTGTCATGCCGTAGGAAGCCGGCCCTGCCGCCATGTTATCCGGGTGAAGCGTACGTCCCGTACCGCCGCCGGATGCAACGGAGAAGTAATGCTTGCCCTGCTCGTTGCATTCCTTCTTGTATGTACCTGCTACCGGATGCTGGAAACGTGTGGGGTTCGTGGAGTTACCGGTAATGGAAACACCGACGTTCTCATGATGCATGATTGCAACGCCTTCCTGAACATCATCTGCGCCATAACATTTGACAGTCGCACGAAGTCCATCTGAATATGCTTTCTCATATTCCACGTTTAACTTTGCTTCCTTGTAGTCATATTTTGTCTCAACAAATGTAAAGCCGTTAATACGGGAAATAATCTGAGCTGCATCTTTGCCAAGGCCATTTAAGATAACGCGCAGAGGTTTCTGACGAACTTTATTCGCTTTCTCAGCGATACCAATCGCGCCCTCTGCTGCTGCAAAGGATTCATGGCCTGCCAGGAAACAGAAGCACTCTGTCTCTTCCTCTAATAACATCTTACCAAGGTTCCCATGTCCAAGACCAACCTTCCTGTGGTCTGCTACGGAGCCCGGGATACAGAAAGCCTGAAGGCCTTCACCGATTGCTGCCGCTGCGTCTGCCGCCCTCTTGGCGCCCTTCTTGATCGCAATTGCAGCGCCTACTATGTAAGCCCAGCAAGCATTCTCGAAACAGATCGGCTGAATCTTTTTCACCTGCTCGTACACGTCAAGCCCAGCGTCTTTGGTAATCTTTTCAGCTTCCTCAATGGAGCTGATTCCGTAATTGTTTAATACAGAATTGATCTGGTCAATCCTTCTTTCATATGATTCAAATAAAGCCATTGTATTCGTTCTCCTTTCCTTACTCTTCTCTTGGGTCGATAATCTTAGCAGCATCTGCTACGCGGCCATACTGTCCTTTTGCCTTTTCCCAAGCGGTGTTAGGATCATCGCCTTTTTTGATGAAGTCAGTCATTTTGCCAAGGCTTACAAACTGATAACCGATTACTTCGTTATCTGCATCTAATGCGATACCGGTTACATAGCCTTCTGCCATTTCCAGGTAACGAACACCTTTTTCTTTGGTTGCATACATAGTTCCAACCTGAGAGCGAAGGCCCTTTCCTAAGTCTTCCAAGCCAGCGCCTACTGCCAGTCCGTCGTCAGAGAATGCACTCTGGGTACGTCCATAAACAATCTGTAAGAACAGCTCTCTCATAGCTGTATTGATTGCATCACATACAAGGTCTGTATTCAATGCTTCCAAAATTGTCTTTCCCTGTAAAATCTCTGCTGCCATAGCTGCGGAGTGGGTCATACCGGAACAGCCGATAGTCTCAACCAAAGCTTCCTCAATTACACCATTTTTTACATTCAGAGAAAGCTTGCAGGCACCCTGCTGCGGTGCGCACCAGCCTACGCCATGTGTAAAACCGGAAATATCTTCAATTTTTTTGGAATGAACCCATTTGCCTTCTTCCGGAATTGGAGCGGGTTCATGTTTTGCGCCCTTAGCTACAGGACACATGTTTTCGACTTCCTTAGTGTAAATCATTTTAAGACTCCTTTCAATACATACAAATTTTACCGTGTGAAAGACAATATATGTATGCAGGGGTTCTCTCTTATGCCGGGAACCACAGCGTATATCTTTCTCACACCTATTCATATTTAATCATATTTTGTCAAATTAGTCCAGTATTTTCCACAGAAAATTTATCATCCTGCTTCTGTGTGCATTCCTGAGTTTTTGTATTTTTATTCTGTCTGATATGTTCACAACAAAAGGTCTTGCTGCCTCCTTGATTCTCAGGCAACTTCTCTATATAATGGAAATAAATACAAAATAACAGAAGGTGAAAACATGAGATGTAAAAAATTAACAACGCTCATTCTAACAGCAATAATGCTATTTCAACAAGGTTTGAACCATTGCACCATGGAGGTTCAGGCCGCCGCGGCATTTCCTGTAAACGAAGCGCCTGAAAGGGAAGAAATTGTGACCGGCATTCCTTATGATACCCCCAAGCAGGTCACTGCTGACGACGCCGAAGCATATCAGGAAGCAAAACAATCATTTGAAGCTCTGATTGCCGACCATGATATTTATGCACTGTTATACCAGTGTGAATCCTATGATATCAGGGAAAAGCCCACCTATGATTCCGCGCCAGTGGCCAATATCCTCACCGGATATCAGGTACGTCTGACGGGTATCGCATATGCTGACGGTGGCATCTGGTACCAGACAGAAGCCATGGTAAACGGTGCGTTATACAGCGGATACATTGAGGATGCCTACCTGATCTCCGCCGACGAAGGGCTGAACGCATGGAAGGAAACACAAAACAGCGCTGCTATGGGACAAGCCGCTCCCGCTTCCAGGGCTGGAAAAACAAACTTAAATGCTTTCCCAGCGAGTTACCGCCCATACATACAATCCTTAATCTCTGCGCATCCGAACTGGACATTTGTCCCCATGAATACAAACTTAAATTGGAACACGGTTATCCGACAGGAAATGGCCCCTGCCAGAAATCTTGTCCCTTTAGACAGCATGGAAAGCTGGAAGATGTCTAACCAGGTTCTCAGCGCTCCCTATTGGGTACAAGCCAGCGAGTCCATCGTTCGATATTACATAGATCCCAGAAACTTTTTGAATGAGGATTCCGTCTTCCAGTTCGAGATGCTGTCCTTCAATTCAGCCTGCCATAAAGAATCGGGAGTAAAGACAATATTAAAAAATACGTTTATGGCAAACGCCACGCTGGAAAATGGCCTGAGCTACGCCCAGAATTTTATGCAGATAGGGAAGTCATTAAATGTCAGTCCCTATCACTTAGCCAGCAGGGTGCGGCAGGAACAAGGCAACGACGGAAGTTCACCTTTGATTTCAGGAACCTACCCCGGCTATGAGGGCCTTTACAATTATTATAATATACAGGCTTCCGGGACAAGTTATGAAGAGATTATCCGCAACGGTCTTGAGGAGGCCCGCGCCGCAGGCTGGACGACACGCTACGCTGCGCTGTACGGCGGCTCACAGAAAGTAAGCAATAATTATATAAAAATAGGACAAAATACCTTATACTTGCAAAAATTTGACGTAGACAATTCTGATGGGAACCTTTACTGGCACCAGTACATGCAGAATCTTCTGGCAGCGGACAACGAGGGGAAAAGTGTAAAAAGAGGTTACGCAAACATGGGCGTTTTAAATAATTCTTTTCTGTTCCGCGTCCCTGTCTATAAAAGTATGCCGTCTTCCGCCTGCAAAATGCCGCAAGACAGATTGGCCGCCCCCACGCTAAAAACTTCTGTGTCGGGCTTTAATAAAATAACATTGAAATGGAAGGAAATTGCCGGCGCGCAGAAATATGAAATTTACCGTTCCACCAAACGGGATAAAGGGTATAAAAAAGTAGCTGCCATTTCCTCTGGAGGCATTGTCTCTTGGACAGATACCGTAGGAATCAACAAAACCTTCTACTACAAAATCAGAAGCTGCCGGAACTTTAATGGGATCAACATATCCTCTCCCTATTCTTCTGTGAAGAAAGCCAGCACCAGGATATCACCCCCGCAAATAAAGTCCCTGACATTAGCCTCCTACCGCAAAATATCCATAAAATGGGAGAAAATAAAAGGCGTAACCGGTTACCGTATTTACCGAAAATCCGCAAATTCTAAGAATTACAAGGTCATTAAGGAAATAAAGAACACAAATACCGTACGTTATGTGGACGATGAGATTATGCCAAACAACACTTATCATTACAAGGTGCGGGCATATAAAAAGGTCCATGGGAAAAAATATTATTCTTCTTACTCCAACGTCATCGTGGGCAAAACAAACCTCGCTCGGCCGGCACTCCGTTCAGCAAACGTTGTATCACCCACCAAAACAAAACTGTCCTGGAAAAAGACGGACGGAGCCCATGGTTACCAGGTCTACCGGGCAGACTCTTATAAAGGCAAGTATACCAAAGCCAAGACGATTCCAAAAGGCAATACTTTAAGCTGTACAGATACGAACTTAATCCCCAATAAAACTTACTTTTATAAAATACGCGCCTACAACACAGTAAATAAAACCACAAAATACTCAAAGTTTTCTTCCGTTATCTGTGTCACACCCAGGCTGGAAGAACCAAAAATAAAATCTGTCGCTAAAATATCTGCCAACAGGGTCAAAATATCCTGGAAAAAAGCAGACGGCGCACAAGGCTACCGTCTGTACCGCGCTTCCTCCAAGAAAGGCTCCTATAAGCCGGTGAGAACTACCACAGGCAGCTCTTTTACAGATACCGGGCTCTCCAAAGGGAAAACTTACTATTATAAAGTCAGGGCTTATGTGAAAGTTTCCGGCGCCTATCGGTATTCCGCATATTCTGATACTTGGTCTGTTCAGACACGAAAGTGATTCATTTAAGGGGTTGTCGCACGAATCAATACCTTGTAATTTATATTAGTGCGTCAACCCCTTTTTCATCTTTAAGGCGCTTGCTGCTTTATCCTACTGTCTACTCCATAACTTCCATGCGGTTAAAGGAGAGCGAAGCAACCATAGCGCCGGCAAAGGTGAGAATTCCCATCACAAGAATCATCAGGAAAAACCCGACTTCCAGACCGATAACCAGACCGCCAATCAGCGCCGCCACAGCCGCAATGCCGATGGCCAATCCCTGGAAAAGCATTCTCACAATAGAGCGTCCTACATTACCAAATAAATTGCCAATCAACACATCCGCGAGCATATTGTAATAAAGTTTATTTGCATTGAGGCAGATATAAAGCAGTATGGTCAGAACTGTCATCACCGGGCTGAGGCCAAGAACCACAGCCCCCGGAAGCGTCACTAATATGCCGTCCACAATTGCCCGTATATGCTCAATTTTGGTAGCGTACCACACCTTCTTCAAAGGACTGTCAGGTATCATATAAGTATAAGGATTTTCCAGTTCTTTCGACCACTTGGTAGCATAGCCGCTGAAAACAAAGATCACATAGCTCACTACCGCAGGGACGATAAATATTCTCGCTTCCCCGAACTCCCCGATGGCATCATTAAAATAACAAACCGCCGCAATCGCTGCGCCCAGCCCCAGACACAACAGGGTATTCCAGCCAAAAATAAAAGCAGGATTCTTCTTATATTCCAAAATCTGCCGGAAATAAATGGCTTTTGCATACGCGCCCTTATATTCCACAGTCGCTTCGCGCAGCTTGTTCTTTTTCTTCCAGGGGATATTGACAACGCCTTTCTTCTGATTTTGCCGCATTTTCTGATAGTCGTCCGCAAACTTCATGGCGTCTTCATAGTACTCCCCGGTACATTTCATTTTCCATGCGAAGACGAACATTCCGATTACAGAAATTAGGTACAACGCCGTCCCTATTAGATTGAACATATCAGGTCCCAGGAATACCAGTCGGGTTACCGCTACATTCCAGCCTACGACAGGTACAAGCTGAATCACCGGCATAGCAAAATATTCACTAATCAGTGAAAAAGACGGCTCGCCATTCAGCAGCTTATACAAAGCCGTCCCTGCAACCACTGCCATAAACAGGTACATCACCACCGGCAGACGTTTATAGAATTTTTCTCCGAAATACTCATTTCCAAAACAGAAAATGATAATCGAAGCCTCCAAAACACTTTCAAACACTACGAAGAACAAAAAATACACGACTAACTGCCAGGCCGGGATATGAAACCAAAGTCCGCCAAAGACAATAATGAGAACTCCAATCACCAGATTGCCGGCAAATGACTTAACGCCCTCAAACATCAGCACCATTTTGGGGCTGACCGGCGCGGAGAACACAAAATGTACCTCGCTCGGACGAAACAAAAGCCCCTTCCTTCGGGAATAGCTGATAATATTTCCCGGAATCATCGCAAAGATAATAATGGAAAGGATGGCAACTATATTTTCCGGCGTGCCAAAATTCCCCTCCTCTATCATCGTCCCAAAGCCAATTCCCATCAGCAGCAGATAACCCACGACAAATACCAGCCAAATATAAGTAACCGGACGTTTCAGCGCGCGCTTGATATTATTAATGATCGTCCGCTTATAAAGATAAATCAGCCCTCTCATTGTGCATCACCGCCTCCCGTAATCTGAAAGAACAGTTCTTCAATGTCCGCGTCTTTTTGCTGTTTACGGTCGAAGGTTCCTATGATATTTCCTTTCTGCATGATAAACACGAGATCCCAGAGGTCTTTCACCATTTCCAGCATATGCGTGCTGATAAGCACAGTCACTCCCTGCTCTTTCAGCTCCAGTACTACCTCTTTCAACTCCTTGATGGCAGCAGGATCCAAACCAACCATCGGTTCATCCAACAAAATAACCTTCGGCTTAATCGCAAGAGCACAGCAAATGCTTACCTTCTGCATCATTCCCTTGGATAGCTCGCGTCCCAGTTTGCCTTGCTTGTCTTCCAGCTCAAAACGCTGCAAAAGATGTTCAATCTCTTCCTCCGCAATGTCAGAATCATAGGCACGCCTGATATATTCGATATGTTCACGCACAGTCAAGGCATCAAACATTGCCGGAACCTCCGGGACATAACCGAATATCCGTTTTGCCTCCAAGGACCTTGCCGGCATATGCTCAATACCCACGCCTCCCTGGTAACGCAAAAGCCCGGCTATGCTCTTGATAATTGTAGATTTTCCCGCGCCGTTGGGCCCCAACAATATGCCTACCTGCCCGGTTGGCACTGTGAAACTTACATGGTCTACGGCAAGATACTTCCCATACTTTTTCGTCAATTCCTGAATTTCCAGCATAACACACTCTCTCCTTTAGTCATGATATCAATATACAACATGGGCAACATTATTATAAACCAAACAAAAAATATCACACATTTATTGTATTACTTTTATAATACAATAGTACATGTGATATTTTTTGTCAACCTCTATTACTGTTTTTCGACAATTTCGTTTTTATTTTTATAGATAGATTTTGCCGGCACCACACCGCGCACCATGGATAAGGGATAAACATTACTGTTCCTGCCAATGACACTGCCCGGGTTTAATACACTGTTACATCCTACCTCTACTTCATCCCCCAGCATAGCGCCAAATTTTTTTAAACCGGTGGCAATCTCTTCTTTGCCATCCTTAACCACAACTAGAGTTTTATCAGATTTGACATTCGAGGTGATAGATCCCGCGCCCATATGCGCTTTGAATCCTAAAATAGCGTCCCCTACATAATTATAATGCGGTACCTGAACCTTGTTGAATAACACGACATTTTTAAGCTCTGTGGAGTTGCCCACCACAGCTCCTTTTCCCACAATAGCGTTTCCGCGGATAAACGCACAGTGACGAATTTCCGCCTCCTCATCAATGATAGCCGGACCGTTAATATTAGCCGTAGGCGCAACTTTCGCATTCTTGGCTACCCAGACATTTTCCCCTCTCTGCTCGTATTTCTGAGGATCCAGTGTTTTACCGAGCTCGCAGATAAAACCGCTGATTTGGGGAAGCGCCTCCCAAGGATAAGTAAGTCCTGTAAACAGCTCCGCGGCCATTGTCTCTGACAACGTGTATAAGTTACTGATTTTACATGAGTCCATAAATTTATTTTCCTTTCTCTATTTATAATGAAAATTATTTTAGTAAAAATTAATTAGAACTGGTAGATGCAGCTATTTCTCTTTGTTTTTGGGCGCCTTATAAAAGGCCGCTGCCTGTTGGAAAAACCTCCGCAGCATGTATTGGTTATTCAGACCCAGTACTCCGCTGGTACGGCTTTTGATAAAATGCTCCAGTTTCATCATATATTCCTGGGATGTGATACTTCCCTCAGCCACATAAGTAAGCCCTTTCTCCCAACTCGCTGTCAGTTCCGGGTTGAGCAGAGAACGGATAGAGGCGTTTACCACATCATATATCATCTCCCCCAATAACGTCGGTGTGATCACCTGCGTCTTCTTATTGAGGGCAAGATACTTGTTGTTGACAAGTTTTTTGAGGATTTCCGCGCGGGTGGCGCTGGTGCCGATTCCGCTGCCTTTTATCTGGGCGCGCAATTCTTCGTCCTCAATCAACTGACCGGCATTTTCCATGGCAAGGATCATGGAGCCGGAATTATATCGCTTGGGAGGCGAAGTTTCCCCCTCCTTGATATTTAATGCAGACACCGGCAAATCCATTCCTTTTTTCAGCTGCATAAGCCGCTCCATAAACGCGGCGTCGCACGCCTGCATATTATCTTTATCCTTGGCGTTCTCATTATCCTTTTTCTTCTGGAAGGAATATTCCATCACTTTGAGATAACCTGGTTCTATGAGAATTTTAAAAGAAGCAAAAAATTTCTCCCTGCTATTCTCCTGCCCTTCCATAGATACGGTCAGGCTGATTTTCTGATATACCGCCGGCGGACAGAAAATTCCCAGGAAACGCCGCACAACCGCTTCATATACATGCAGCGCCGTATCATTCAGGCTGCGGATTGCCGACATCCCCTGACCGGTAGGAATAATGGCGTAATGGTCTGTAATCTGCTTGTCATTGACATAACGCGTCTTGGCAATATTTTTATAACTTCCCTTTTCCAGAATTGCTTCTGCAAAAGCCCTCACTGAAGGAATATTTTTGAGCCCGGCGATATTCTTATATATCTCTTTTGCCACTGCCGAGGAGAGAACGCGCGCATCTGTCCTTGGATAAGTCACCAGCTTTTTCTCATACAGTTCCTGCACCACCTGTAACGTCTGATCCGGGCTGATTTTAAACAGCCTGGAACAGTCGTTCTGCAATTCGGCAAGATTATAGAGAAGCGGCGGATTTTTCTTCTCCTTACGTTTCTCTATACTCTCCAATCTTGCCTGCCATGTTTCCACAGGCTTGCCAACAGTCAAATCATGAATCAATTTTTCCGCGTCTTCTCTTACCTTGAAGCCATTCTCCTTGTAAAGTTTCGGCGACTGAAAATAGACGCTCCCTTCCACGGCGCGCCACTCCGCTTCCACATCATTCCCTTGAATATCCAGTGTACTCAGCACACGGTAAAACGGCGTCTTGACAAATTCACGTATTTCCCGCTCCCTGCGCACCGCCATGCCCAGTACGCAGGTCATGACACGCCCCACACTGACTACTGTATAGCGCGTGCCCATAAAGTTAGAAATCGCATTCCCATATTTGAGCGTCAATAGTCTGGAAAAATTAATGCCCATTAAATAATCTTCTTTGGCGCGCAGATACGCGGATTCACAGAGGTTATCATATTCCGAAAGGTCTTTGGCTTCCCGGATGCCGCGCAGAATTTCCTCTTCCGTCTGCGAATCAATCCACACCCTGCGGCGTTCCTTCCCCTTCACTTTGGCCTGGCGCTCCACCAGACGGTAAATGTACTCCCCCTCCCGCCCGGAATCCGTACAGACATAAATGGTTGCCACATCCTGCCGGTTCAACAATCCTGCCACAATCTTATACTGTTTTTTCACCCCCGGAATTACCTCGTACTTAAAATCTTCCGGGATAAAGGGCAGCGTCGCCAGGCTCCATTTTTTGTATTTCTCATCATAGGCCTCGGGGTAGCTCATCGTCACCAGATGGCCTACGCACCAGGTAACAATGCCTTCCTCCGATTCCATGTAACCGTCATGATTCTTAAAGTCTTGTTTTAATGCTCTGGCAAACTCCCTTGCCACGCTGGGTTTCTCTGCTATATACAAAGCTTTCGCCATAATTTGTCCTGCTTTCCTAAATTACCCGGTTCATATCCACTAAGAAGATACGCGCATCTTTCGACACCATCTTTACAAGCTTTTCGTCAAACGACTTCGCTGTAAAAAGATAGTAAAAACTGGCCGTAACCTTAGCCTGTTCCATGCTGGCAAAAAGCTGCTGGCACATCTCAAACGTCATTTCCGGCTCCGTCCAATTACAGAGGCCAATTAGATTTTCCCGCACACTGTTTTGCGCAATAATATCAATATTGCCCCTCTTACCTACCCAGGTGCCCATTTTATGAATTTGCAGGGGAAGCTTATGGGCGCCGTCCAAAAAGCGCAAATATTCCATGCACACTTTTACGAAGTAAGGCGTCAGATAGCTTTCCAGCTCTCCGCCAATATAACGCCCATAGAACTCCTCCGGTTCCATGCGGTACAAATCCGAAAGATGCGGATACACAAATTTAAACCAGAAATTAATATATGTATCCTTTATCTGATATAAACCTTTCTGAGCATTTTCCCATCCCCCTGTCTCAAAGGACGATACCTTCTCTACCACATCAAAGGCCATGAGATTTTTGAGGTAAACGCTAATCTTAGCCCGGGAAAAACCTGTTTCCTTATAAAGTTCATTGAGCTTACGCTTGCCGCTGGCCACGGCCTCCAAAATCGTATGATAGACAGACAATTCCCTAAGCTGGCTGCGAATTGTTTTCTCGGCGATATCATGAAAACAACCGTCCTGTGAAAGTATGTGCGTACAGACATTATATTTCACATCTCTGCTCACATCCCACTTTGCAAGGTACTCTGGTTTGCCCCCGAGAATACCGTAAACCTCCACGTTTTGTCGCAGCGTATATCCCGCAAAATATTGCGCTGCATCCACAAACTGTAAATCATGTACTTTGAGAATCCCAGAAAGCTTCTTCCCAGTTGTCCCCAGCACTTTCGGCAATTCCTGCTCCGTCCAGGGGATATCTGTACTGCACAGAATAATCATTACCGGCCCCGGATAGAGTTTCTTATCGCGCAAACGCACGATACTCTCCCAAAACTGCACATCCCGCTTTAAAATGTTCTGAAACTCCTCAATCACAAGTACCAGCTTACTGGAATCCCCGCTCTTGATACGTTTAAAATAATAATCATAATCTTCTTCTGATAATGTTATCTGATAATATGCTGCAATTTCCCGTCCCATCCTGGTTTTCTGCGCTTTCGCCGAGACTTCCGGCGCGCAGTAATAGAAAGATTTCTTCCCCTGACAGAATTCCTGCACGAACTCTCTGCCCTGATTTTCCTTACGCCCATACAGTACCAGAATCTGGTTCCCACTCTGGCGGTATAACTGCTCCAAATATTGCAACTCTGATTTCCTACCTGCCATATCCCTATGTCCTTTCTCGCCCGGTGGATAAATTCTTACTTCATACTATCACGATTTAACTTTATTTGCAATTTCAGGGAGCGTTTTTCTCTGATGTTTTTTCCTCTTTCTTCTGCTCTATTAATTCTTCTTCTAAAGCATTCTCTTCTATGCCCTCACTCTCCGTCTGCGAAACATCCTCCACGGCCTCTATTCCTGCATTCTCCGCTTTTTCCTCCTTATGGAAACGTTCCAGAAACATTTCTTTCTTCTCGAGAAGTTTCTGCTGCACTCCCGATTTTTCCGAAAGTCTCCGCTGTCGCTTTTCTTCCTTTTCCAAAAATTTTCTCTGCCTGGATGCTTCCCTTTCCAAGAGCTTCTGCTGCTTCTTTGCTGATTTCTCCCTGGATTTCTTGTTTTTCCTGACCTCCTTGCGGGCTGTCTTTTCAATTTCCCGGATGGTGTCTTTTGCCGCCCCTATGCTCCTTCTCTCTTTACGGTACGGATTGTAGAAGAAATAAGCGGCTGTTCCCACAATAAGTATGCAAATTCCAAAAATTGCCAGCCAGGGCAGTATCATATGATACTCCTGATAGCCCAGCTCAAAACAAATAAAAACGACCATCATAAGGGGAAAGATAAGGAGATATAAAGCATTGCAGATAATATTGAGAATTTTCCCCCTGCTCTGCGACTGTGCCAAAAGCGTTCCTTCCATTCCCGTAAAGGCAAGCATGAACAGGCATATCTGTGACTGAAATCCATGCAAAAAACCGCATAATACAACCAGTACCACAGATAGGAGGAACAGCGAAAATGCGCAGCCCCGAAAATAGGCGTTTCTATACTCGCTGATTCCTTGCAGCTTATCCTCCGTTATCCCGTGCAGGGCATAGACCTGCGCGTCCATGCGCTCCTGAAATTCCTGGTTGTATTTCCTGGCTTCCTTCGTCTGCTCCATCTTTTCCGTAATGGATTGACTCAGCCTGTCCAACACCTCTTGCTCCTGACGAATTTGTTCAAACAGCGCATCCTCCGCCTCCCGCTGTTTTTGTATCTGGTTGTGAATCCATTCCGTCTTCTGTATCTTTAAGGTTTGTTCCTTCTCTCCCATTTCCTTTCCTCTCCCGGTAAAATTATTACTCCATTACACGTTTTCTGCAACCATACCTACGCACTTTTTACAAACACAAGGTAATGATTGCCGCACTTGTTTCTATTTACTTCATGCCAATAATCATTCCCAGAACATACGGAACAAGCCAAATTGCCCAGACTACAAGGCTGAATTTGTGAAAATTCTTTGCCGGGCCTTCATTATTCTTCCATAAAACAACGGTAGCCCAGACTGCATGCACTATCATTAGTATAATTGCTAAAGCTCCCGTCACGCCATGCAGGGACACTCCCCCGGAAAACATAGAACGCTCTGCAATCCGCCCCATAAGAATCGTTCCCGTTGTATCCATACAAAGCCCCAGCCAAAAGAAGATTAGATGAACCTTTTTCAATGTTCTGCTTCGATGTTCGGACCAAACGCCGATTGTGTAAAAGACTAACGCTAATGTTATTGTAATAATTGCTATCATCAATGTTGCCGACATTTTGAAATACTCCTTTTTCATGCAGATAAGACTGCCCCCGAAGAAGCAGCCTTATCAATTTTGTTATCTTATTTTGCCAAAATATAGCCCTGTGCTTTCAACAACTCTGCGCAGAGGATTGCCCCGCCTGCCGCGCCGCGCACAGTATTATGGGAAAGACCGATGAACTTCCAGTCATACACAGTATCTTCTCTCAGCCGTCCCACGCTTACGCCCATGCCATTTTCGTAATCTACGTCTTCCGTTACTTGCGGACGGTTATCTTCCTCAAGATACTGGATAAACTGCCTGGGCGCGCTGGGAAGCCCTAACTTTTGCGGAACGCCGCTGAACTCTTTCAGCTTCTGAATCAATTGTTCCTTCGTAGGCTTCTTCTTGAACTTCACAAACACTGCTGCGGTATGTCCGTTCAACACCGGCACACGCACGCACTGACAGGTAATCGTGGGCGTGCTTGCCGGCACAATCACACCATCTTTAACCTCGCCCCAGATACGCAAGGGCTCCTTTTCTGATTTCTCTTCCTCGCCGCCGATATAGGGAATGACATTGCCCACCATTTCCGGCCAATCCTTAAATGTCTTACCTGCCCCGGAAATTGCCTGGTAAGTCGTAGCAACCACCTCATAAGGCTCAAATTCCATCCATGCCGTCAGAACAGGCGCATAAGACTGGATAGAACAATTTGGCTTCACTGCTACAAACCCCCGGTCTGTCCCTAAACGCTTCTTCTGGAACTCAATTACCTTCATATGTTCAGCGTTGATTTCCGGCACAACCATCGGTACATCCGGCGTCCAGCGGTGCGCGCTGTTGTTGGAAACAACCGGCGTCTCCGTCTTGGCATAAGCCTCTTCAATCGTCTTAATCTCATCTTTGGACATATCTACCGCACTGAATACGAAATCTACCTTGGATGCCACCGCTTCCACTTCATTCACATTCATAACGACAATATCCTTCACAGCATCAGGCATGGGAGTATCCATCTTCCAACGTTCTCCCACTGCCTCCTCATATCTCTTACCGGCAGAACGCGGGCTTGCTGCAATCGTCGTCACCTCAAACCATGGGTGATTCTCCAACAAAGCGATAAAACGCTGCCCTACCATACCTGTTCCACCAAGGATTCCTGCTCTCAATTTCTGACTCATTTCTAATCTCCTCACTCTCCACTAGGAGCTTTCTTTCTCTTGTCCGCCATGCGCGGACGATTGTTTTTCTGTTAGATATACTAATACATTTTTCACAAAAAAGCAATCCTGCATATTATACAAAATTCACAGACTGTCACCGTCAATTCTGTGAATTCTGTATAGGATATTCAAGCAATGCTTGTTCCCAATCAGGAAGCTTTGATTTCCAATCCTGCGCAAGCGTCTCCTTTTCCAGAGCAATGACTTTTTTCATTGCCTCCTGGCCGGGCGCGCCGACTGTCAGGCGTTTCTCCACACAAGTCTCCATAGATACCGCCTCAAAAATATCCTGCGCAAAGACCGGGCTGATGGCTTTCAATTCCTCCAGGCTCATATCGTCGATAGCAATTCCTTTGTCAATGCAATATAATACAATCTGCCCCACAATCCCATGAGCATCCCGAAACGGTACGCCATGGTTTACCAGATAATCCGCCGCGTCCGTAGCATTGGTAAATCCGTGTTTGGCGCTGGTTTCCATCTTATCTTTGTTAAACTTCATCGTGGACAGCATACCCGTAAACAAAGCCAGGCAGCCTTTTACCGTATCAATCGCATCAAACACCAGCTCTTTGTCCTCCTGCATATCCTTATTATAAGCAAGGGGGATTCCCTTCATCGTTGTGAGCAGGGAAATCAGCGCACCGTACACGCGCCCGGTCTTACCGCGCACAAGCTCCGCAATATCCGGGTTTTTCTTCTGAGGCATAATGCTGCTGCCGGTACTGTAAGCATCGTCAATCTCCACAAATTGATACTCATTGCTGTTCCAGATAATCACTTCCTCCGAAAAACGGCTCAAATGCATCATCACCGTGGAGAGCGCAGAAAGGTACTCGATGAGATAATCGCGGTCTGAGACGCCGTCCATGCTGTTCAACGTCGGCCCGTCAAATCCCAAAAGTTCCGCAGTGTAATAGCGGTCCAAATCATAAGTCGTCCCCGCAAGCGCGCCGGAACCCAACGGACAATAATTCATCCTCCGATAAATATCCTGCATACGCTGACGGTCGCGTTTAAACATCTCAAAATATGCGCCAAAATGATGCGCCAGCGTGACCGGCTGCGCTTTCTGCAAATGCGTGAAGCCCGGCATAAAAGTGTCTATATTGTTCTCCATAATTGTCAAAAGCGTATGCAGCAACTCTTCTAACAGTCCGTCCGCGGCAAGAACTTCCTGCCTCGTGTAAAGACGCATATCAAGCGCCACCTGATCGTTACGGCTCCTGCCAGTGTGCAGTTTCTTTCCGGTATCTCCCAGACGGTCAATCAGCGTCGCCTCCACAAAACTGTGGATATCCTCATACTCGTGGGAAATCTCTAATTCACCTGCTTCCACTTCACGCAGGATTTGTTTTACTGCCGCAACCAAATCTTGCGTCTCCTGCTCTGTGAGGATTCCCTGCTTGCCAAGCATTTTCACATGGGCAATACTGCCCTCCATGTCCTGCCGGTAAAATTTCTTATCAAATGATATGGACGCATTGAAATTGTAGACGAGCTGGTCTGTCTCTTTCGTAAAGCGCCCTCCCCATAATTGTGCCATAATCGTCCTCCTTAACTGCAATTTTTCTTTCTAATCTAAAAGCGCACTCTCCTTCTGCCGCTCCCGCTCCTGCTTCGAGAATACGCAGCCGCAATAATCCTGACGGTACATGCCATATTCTTTGGAGAGTGCAACCGACTGCTTATAACCGTCCTTCTTCTTAAAATCAGAACAGAGATAGGAAATTCCATACTCCTGCGCCAGCCGCTCGCCGATTTCATTGAGCTTCCCTGCATTCTTCAACGGGCTAATGGACAATGTCGTTGTAAAATAATCCATATGCAGCCGTTTCGCATATTCCGCCGCTTTGCGCAATCGCAGCTCATAACACAAGAAACAACGCTCGCCGCCTTCCGGCAGATGTTCCATACCCTTTACCGTCTCATAAAACCGGCTCTGCTCAAACTCTCCTTCCACAAAACTTATCGGATAAAACACAGACGCAGCCTGTTCCTCCCTGGCATGCTCAGAATACCGTCTGATAAAAATTTCCTGCTCTTTTACACGCTTCCAATATTCCTCCGAAGGATAAATATTCGGATTATAATAGAGCACTGTGATCTGAAAATATTGGGAGAGATATTGCAAAACATAACTGCTGCAAGGAGCGCAGCAGCTATGCAGCAGTAACGTCGGCGCAGGTTCTCTCCCCTGCAATTTCTCAATTACCTGTTCCATTTCTTTCTGGTAATTACGTTTCATAAAGCTTCCTCATTATCTGCGGAATTTGTACAAAGTCTCTTCGTCCATGGTAAAAGGATAATTTTTCAGCTTGGCCTGATTTCCCATTATCATCTCCACGTCCTTCTTCCACAAATCATCCGAAATCTCAACTTTCCCTAACAGTTCGTCCATATATTCCGTAAAATCATCCACGCTCGCAAAACACATCTGCCTCAGTACTGCGCGCACATCCTCTTTTTCCTGATAAAAGGTTAAAAAGCCCGGCAAAAAGATGCCCACCGCCTTGCCGTGGGGCACTCCCAGCTCGTAAGTAACCGCATAACTGAGCCCATGCGGAAGCGACGTGCTGGTGTGGGTAATCGCCATGCCTGCCGTCGCCGACATCTGCATCAGCTTATCAAATACCTCGTCAGACAAGGTCTGCCGCGGCTCCCCGCCAAACCGCCTGCACTGCAATAAATCGTCTTTCATCTCCGCAAACAAACGCAGCCCTTTCTCCGAATACATACGGTTGTAGGAATTGGCGTTCGTATTCAGATAACTCTCAATTAAATGCGCCAGCGCATCCACCGTTGTATTGACGAGCGTATCTATACTTTCCGTCTTTAGATACTTGCTGTCTAGCAAGGCAAGCGCTGGATAAATCCGATAGCTGATACTCTGCTTCGTCCTGCGGGCATGAATTGTCAAAATCGCATACGGCGTCGCCTCAGAACCAGTTCCCGCTGTCGTCGGCACTTCCGCTACCGGCAAGGCCTGAAACTCGCGCGCCTCGTAAAGAATGCTTTCATCTTCTTTGGGATTTGCAACCATCAAGGCAATTGCCTTCGCCGCGTCCATGGGAGAACCGCCGCCAATTCCCACCACAAAATCCACGTTTTCATTTACTCCTAATTCTCTTGCCTGCATCACCGTCTCAATCGAAGGGTTCTCTTCAATCTTATCAAAGACGACATACGAGATTCCCTCCTCCTGTAATGCCTGTTTCACATCCGCCAAAGAACCGTTTGCCTGTGAAGAATGCTTCCCCGTTACAAGCAGCGCCTTGTTCCCCAAGGCAGCAAGCTCCTTTTTATGATTCATCACACAGTTATTTTCGCTGTATACGTTGGTTGGCATATAAATCTGCATACAATTTCCTCCATTCTGCTATGTCCTGTTAAAAAACGAGGTACTAGCCTGAGCAATTAACTCCATTATAGCCTGTTTGCACATGTAACACAACTATTTTTCAAAGTGCTGGTAATCCTTGAGTGAATGCCAGCTTCCGCCCCAAGTAAACCCATGCTCCAAAAACAGACGGTAACAGAGATCATTTTCATCAATTTTATGGGCAAACGTCTGGCTTCTGTCTGCATAGCCGCCCGCATTTACAGGACTGATGGAGGCGCCGCCGTTTTTCACACAGGGATTATACAAAGGATTGATGTCTATGGCAAGCCCAAGACTATGGCGCGACAGCTTACTGCTGCCGGCAATCTCCCGATAATTAAAAGCGGACGTGTTATTGTCCTCCATCGACCGCTCATCATCCGCCCCATAAGCATCCACTAATACCATTTTCTCAATTGCATATTCATTCGCATAGAGTTCTCGCATAATCTGTAGCACCTCATCGGCAATCGACGCATTTACCAACAGCTCCCCGATATGGGTCTGTCCGTCGAATCCCAGGTGCAGCACACGCAGATACCGCAGCTCTCCCAGAGAAATATTGTCATTCTCCTGATAGGAAATCCCCATAATCCGCTGCTGCATCTCTGCGCTTAGTTCCTCGCTGTAAAACAACGATTCTGTCAAATCCGCGGCCGCCCCGGACATATCAAGGACGCTTCCAGCTTCCATTTGCCGAATGTCTGCAATAGTTAAACTTTTCCCGGCATTTGCAGCAGCCTCCGTGCTTTCTTCCACGCCGGAAGGACTTTCCTTATGCGCACTTGCATACGAAAAGTCCTCTTTTTGATTCCTGTATTTCTCTTCCACCGTTTCCGGCAAAACCGTACTGAGTACGCCTTCGCATAGAGATTCCTCTGTCATGCTTGTTCCGTTCACAGAACATGGCAATTTCTCTGTTGTCCCCTTCTCTATAACATTCCGCCAATTCCGAGCCGTTCCCGCATACAGGGAAAAAAGCGCCAAACCGCACAGAGAAAGGGTGATGGCGGCTGTCTTTTTACGTTTCATTCTGCATCTCCTATAATCTTGCATTTACTTACCAGATATTATTTTGCCGTATAAAACTGCTTTTTTCTGAATCCAGTTTATCATAATTTTTATCTGTTTACAATATTATAGGGCTCTGAGTTTCCCCACTTTGTAAATATAGGGCGAAGCACACGACAAACGTTCCTGATTTTGTATCATACTATTATATGCCCCGGCAGAAGAACAAAAGTAAAATTACCGCCTCCACAACCAGCAAAATCATCAGTACAGGTATTAACGATGTCCATGCTCCAACAGCTCCCGCGAGCAACAACATCATCCCTGGCACAATATATTTTCGTGGATGATGCCACAGGTCGCTTTCAATTTTCCAGTCCCGGATGGGATAAAACCATTCCAGCATTACAGACAAAATCGCACTTTGCAATGCAAAGAACATAGCGGCAATAATCATAGTTGCGGTGACACCATTACTCTGGAGCTGCCAGCTGCAAAGGAATATCACATCTGCGGCCATATTGCACAAAAAGAGAAACAAGCAATAGGGAATACAAAACGCTCGTCTTTGGCCAGGCAGAAAACGAACCGCCTGCTCTAAATCCCGATCACAGGATAGCAGAATGCAGACTGGTGTATTTAAGGATAAAATCGCAAAACCTATAGGAACAACAAACACCCCTTCTATCTCCCCTAAAAAATAAGGTAACAGAAGAGCTACGCACCACATAACAGCGGTATTAAATAGATAGTTCTTGTGGAAGCGCAAGTATCGGAAAAAATACCTCCACACAGAACCATGTTCCCGTCGCTTTATCGTTTGGCTTTTTTCATTTTCCCGCCGATAAAAGTCATATCCATCCGCCTTACATAATAGCAAGGCGGCAAAAATACTATTCACGCACAGCAATAATATCAGCCACGGTTTATTCCCCCAAAATAGAACGACAGCAGCTATAACGGCCGCCCAAAGGCTGCCCGCATACCAATATTTTTTTAGATAATAGACGGCGGCAGTCATGAGGATTGCATGTATAATACATATAACACTTGCCAGGATTTCTGTGGGCCGCCAAACAGAAACAGCCAGCAATACGGCCAGAAGCGCCGCCGTTTTTATGAGAACAGTATAAACTCCTATAACGGCAACATAGGAAAAAACAAATTTGCGGCATTCAAAAGGAAGCATCATCATATGTTTCATCTCGACAGCAATGTCTTTGGCAGAAAGAGCCTGCCACATCATGCCGGCAGTAAGCGCGCTCACCATCAAATATCGGATAAACGGTGCGATCTGCACTTTCCAGCCAGCAATGTAAAGTCCCCAAAATACGATTAGATAGATGAAAAACGTTCGGGATAGCCGCTCATATTTTGCCCCAAACAACTTTTTAGCGAAAGCCTTACATGTCATTCTCATAATGCAATGCCTCCCGAATGTCTGCGGCGCTTATTTGCCCGCGTTCAAATGTCTGTCGGACTTTTCCATGTTCCAAAACAAATACCCGGTCGGAAGTCAGCGTAATACTCTCCAATATGTGGGAAGAAAACAGAATTGTCCCATGTTCCTTATATCTGGAAATCTGCTGATACAAGTATTCCGTGCTTTGAAAATCCAATCCATTGACTGGCTCATCAAGGAAAAGCAGTTGGGGTTTCAGCGCAAAGGCAGTAATCAGAAATGCTTTTTTCCGGTTTCCGGTTGACAAATCTTTTAACAGGATATCCGTATACTCTTCAAAATGAAAGCCCCGTATCAAGTCCGATAAATCGGGCCGCTCTTTTCTATAAGCTGAAAAAACATAGGACAGGTATTCCCGGAATGTAAAATACGAAAAAGAATTGTCCTCGGCAAACACGGTATATCGGCAAAGTTTAAAATCCCGTTTTCTGAAATTTACAGGGGAGCCGCAAAAATAAATTCCACCAGAACGAAATGTGGGGAGCAGACCGGACAAAACTTTCAAAAATGTTGTTTTTCCGGCCCCATTGAGCCCGATGAGACCTGCCACTTCATGTTCGGCCAATTCTAAAGAAAAATCAGATAGTATCATCTTCTCATCACTGTACCAAGCGTTTAAATTTTTAACCGTCAAAAGCGCCGCGCCCATGTTACCGGCCCCCTTTGTTATCTTTTTCTTTTTTCCACGCTGCATATGCAGAATACAGAAACGCGCCTCCCAAAATGATGTAAAGGGCCATCATCTGAAAGTTACCGGATACGCCGCATACAATGGCCGCCATCAGCCAGAGCAAACCTATCAATCCACGAATATATACATGACGCACGATTATTACCTCCCTAATTTCTATTTTCTAAGCGCTGCGGGATGATAAGCAGCACGTTAAGAACGACTTCTGTACCATGAGTTTTTATACTCATGGCCCCATGATATTTTTCAACTGCCGTTTTTATATTTGACAGACCTGTCCCTTTTTTGAACATCTCCTTCCCCTGAAAACTATTACCAATTTCCATCATAAGAAAATCTCCCTGTATACGTCCTGATACATGGATATACTTTTCTGCGCCGGAACTTATATTTTTACATGCATGTATTGCATTATCCAAAGCATTTGACAGAATAATGCAGATATCAATGTCACGCAGTCCACATGGGTATGGCAGAAGGAGTGAACAGTCGACGTCAATCCCCATGTTTGTTGCAATTCCCAGTTTGTTTCCCACCAAAACATCTACTACCGGATTATTGGTACTACATGGAAATGACAGCTCTTTTGCTATATCTTCCATATCCTCGATATAATGTAACGCCTGCTGCGTTTTTCCGTTTTGCAAAAGTTCTCTTACGACTGCAATATGATTTCTGATATCGTGGCGGAAAGATTTTGTTTTTTCATAATGCGTTTTTGCCTCTTCTACATACCGGCTTAAAGAACGTTCCTCCTGTTCTAACAAAGACAACTCCATATTGAGACGGAAGTTTTGCAGGAGTTTTTTATATGCGTACAGAATGCAGAACAGGCTGGATATCCCCAGAAGCTGTATGATAAGCAACTGCCAGTGATTGATAAGATACTGTGTAGTCCCGTCGTCTTCGATAATCTCCCAGCCATATATTACGGAATTGATATATTCATCCATAATAAATATCATCAGAAATGGGATAAAAACCAGATACATGTATTGTATTTCCGTATTGATATAACAAGAAAAATGCCGATATACCATATAATAACAAAACCCTGACAGCAGCAATGATATCAACTCTCCTGACAACATAAATACCATACCGGCCATGTCCTGGAAGGCAACAGACATCAGCGGATACAAAACACTAAGCAGAGATTTCACAATTCCATAACAAAGCTGCATAATCTCAACCACCAGCGCCGCGTATAAAAGAGAGGACTTAAATTCGGCATGGCAGAGCAAAATTCCGCCCGCTATAAGTAAAAGGACGACCAGCGCGAATCCTGCGATTGTATCAACCCGAACAAAATGGTAGCATACTGTCGCGAATACAGCAAACAAGAGATAAAAATAACTTCTTACTTTCTTGCGTAAAAGTTTTACAAAGAAATAAAATAGAAAAAGCATCTCAACGCTTCCCATGACAAATTCACTAAAAAAATCTATATAATCAGTCATTCTACCTCTCCCATATGCAAAGGATTCTTAAAAGTTTTTCATATACTGTAAAACAACTCCTGAAAACTCTTTGCTCCGCAGCCGTGATACTGGAATCTCCTTGCCGCCCTCCATATAAGCAATTCCATTCTTATAGCTTTTTAAATGTTTCAGATTGATCAAATAGCTCCTATGGCACCGAAAAAAAACGCCGGCTAATTTTGTTTCTAAATGTTCAATCCGCTCATAATAATCAACGACCTCAGACGATACTAAATTGAGATATATTTTCCTGTCAATAATTTCACAGTAAATAATATCCTCCAAAGAGATTATACGTCTCTCATATCCCTTCTGTACAAGCAAACTGGCCTCACTTGCATTCTGCATAGAAACATAAAGGCGCTCCATTGTTTTTTCAAAGTGTTTTTCTTCGACCGGTTTTACCAAATAATCATAAGCCTGCACCTCGAAAGACTGAAATACCATTTCCCTTAATACTGTGATAAAAATCAGGAAGCCTTTAAACTTACGCTCCCGCAGCTTTCTTGCAGCTTCCATGCCGTTTATGTCCTTCATCTGGATATCTAAAAACAGAATGTCTATCTGCCTGTCATATTTCAATAATTCTTCTGCACAAGAAAATTGTCGGATGGTTATCTCCATATTTTTTCTGTTGAAAAAATCAGACGCCATTGTCCGTATATGGTCGGACATATATTTTTCATCATCACAGATTGCAATATGGATCACACCAGCACCTCCCTCTTTATTAAAATTATAAATGTACGCCGCAGCTATTTGCCGTCTATCCTCCCAGGAATGCCAGGATCATTGCAGGCAGTATGACATTCGGGTCTTTTTATTATAATTTCCATAATATCTTAAAACAACTCATTTGCTTTGAAATGCTTTGTCAATGCTGTGGAATGTCTCACAGAGTTGCGCTAACGCCCGCATCCATTCCATCGGGTATGATTTTTTAACGACTGCGATGCCGCACTCAACATCATAAAAACTTCGTCTTCCTATGTCAATCCCCTTTTACAAATGCTTCCCCAACATAGCACCATCTCATTTTTCACTCATACAATAACATAAGCGATAATAAGGAGAATCCTATGGAAAAATTAATGGAAATCAACCACGCGGGATATTCTTACCATACGATACAGGGTGAAACTCCCGCGCTTCATAATATAAATTTTACGGTTCATAAAGGTGATTTTCTGGCGATTGTAGGACCAAGCGGTTGTGGCAAATCCACCCTCCTTTCCCTTCTGGCAGGACTGATAGAACCGGAACACGGTTCTATTTTGCTGTATGGACAAAAATTGTTCCAAAAAGCCGGCGGAACTATCGGCTATATGCTTCAGCACGACCATCTCTTAGAATGGCGTACGATTGAAAAAAACGTCATGCTGGGGCTGGAAATCCAAAATAAGCTGACGCCCGCCGCAAAAGAGAAAGTACTTGACATGTTAAAAACCTATGGTCTCTACAAGTTCAAAGACGCCAGACCTTCCCAGCTCTCCGGCGGTATGCGGCAGCGTGCAGCTCTCATCCGCACCCTTGCTCTGGAACCGGAGATTTTACTTTTGGATGAACCATTTTCAGCCCTGGACTATCAGACAAGACTTACTGTGGGGGATGATATTGGTTCCATTATAAAGAAAGAACAGAAAACAGCCATCCTGGTAACTCATGATTTGTCTGAGGCAGTGAGCCTGGGCAGCCAGGTTCTGGTGCTGAGTAAACGCCCGGCGACAATTAAAAGCGTTGTCGACATTTCTTTTCCGGAAAATATCAGTCCGCTTGAACGAAGGAATTCCACGGAATTTAAAGATTATTTTAATCAAATATGGAAGGAGCTGAACGACGATGAGTGAGATTTCCCTTGCCCAGCAGAAATTTCTGTTGAGCCAAAAAAAACACAGACAAATAGTTACCATCAGCAGATTATGCATCTTCGTGCTTTTTTTCGGACTATGGGAGGGCGCGGCCCAGCTGAATCTGATTGATTCCTTCTTTTTCAGCAGCCCTTCAAGGGTAATAATATGTGCCTACGATATGCTCCTGGACCACACGCTTTTCACCCATATAGGCGTCACTTTATTCGAGACCATTGCCAGCTTTATATTGGTAACAGTCCTGGCGCTCGTGGCAACCATTATCTTATGGCTGAACAAAAAAATTTCAGAGACATTGGAACCATATTTGGTAATCTTGAACAGCCTGCCTAAGTCTGCACTAGCGCCGCTTCTCATTGTCTGGTTCGGCGCAAATTACAATACAATTATTATTACGGGCATATCTGTGGCAATTTTCGGTTCCATTTTAAGCCTGTACACCAGCTTTCAATCCGTCGACGCAGAAAAAATCAAGCTCGTCCAGACCTTAGGCGGCAAGAAATACCACATTCTCACAAAAGTCGTGCTTCCCGCCAACATTCCCGCTCTCTTCGCCGTCATGAAGGTAAACATCGGGCTCTGTCTTGTGGGCGTAATTATCGGAGAATTTATTTCCTCGCGGGAGGGGCTTGGCTACTTGATAATCTATGGCAGCCAGGTTTTCAAGCTTGACTGGGTTGTCATGTCTATCGTAATCCTCTGTCTGCTTGCCTGGGGGCTCTACAGCTTATTAACCCGACTGGAAAAACGTTATCTGAAACGTATGTCCTAAGCGCAAAGCAATCTATACAAAAGTCACTCTGAGAATCTAGCTTTCAAGAGTGACTTTTGTGCCATATATCTTTACAAATTTAATAGGTAAAACCTTTGGAACAGGTTGATAATTTACCCCTTTAAGGCATTTTCGTAATGCTGCTTTATTCGGTAAATTCTTTGCTCTTCCCTAATATAAAATTCTTTCCCTATATTCATTTGAATACCGTAATAAATATTCAAGTTTTTGCTAAAACCGGCCGTCAATTTATTTATTATTTTAATCAGCTCAGTATCTTTATGTTTTGTCAACTTTAAAAATGGTATGTCATTACGAATCTTTTCCATGATAAGCAAATAAACAGGAAAGCAAATAGCAGGATGTCATCAGATAACATCCGTCTCCTACAAACCACTCTGTAGTTTTATTTAATTGTTCCACTTTTTCATCCACAACTAAAATTGCATAATTATTACCATTTTTCTTTGTCTCATTAACAATCTTATTAATGCGATAATAATTTTCTGCTAATATAAATCTTACCGGATTCAAATATTCCTTTAACAAGCGACCCATTTCGCTCTCTTGCAATCGGTTCTTTTCTTTATACCCAATTAATATTTGCGATAATATCACTACAGATATTGACGTACCAGCTGAGATTATCGCATTTATTATCTCTATATTTATCATAATATTTTTACCACTCTTTCATAAAACATAATGGCAATAACCAATGTCCTTTCGCGGCATGGAAAAAATAGATTGACAGCCTCATACTTTTCCTGTATTATTAGCAATACCAAAATATTATTATTCGTTTTTTAATACTAAACGCTTCACCTTGCCACCGGGTAAGGGATTTCTGCGTCAGGCTTTCCATCGTTAGGTCTTGGAAGATGGGAGTTTGACGTTTTTTCTAACAAATTTGTTACGCTAACACATAAAAATATCTTTTTTGTAGAAGAACAAGAATGCATACTTTTATCTGTCAGGAGGGATCGCACCTATGGAATCCAAAAAACTTTTCCACGAATATCTACGATATATAACCTTAAATATCTGCGGTATGATCGGCCTGTCCTGTTATATTCTGGCTGATACTTATTTTATTGCAAAAAGCCTTGGCGCCAATGGCCTGGCAGCCTTGAACCTTGCCATTCCAGTTTATAGCTTTATTCACGGCAGCGGCCTAATGCTGGGGATGGGCGCCGCAACAAAATATACGATATTCCAAGGTCAAAAAAAACAGGAATATGCAGACAAGACGTTTTCTAACGTGCTATGCCTTACCGCAATTTTTGCCGCTGTTTTCGTGTTCATGGGTATTTTCTTCGCCGGAACGCTCACAACCATTTTAGGGGCTGACCGTGAAATTTTTTCCATGACAAAAACATATCTGCAAATCCTATTAATTTTTGCCCCTGCCTTCCTAATGAATAATGTTCTTCTCTGCTTTGTAAGGAATGACGGCAACCCAAGGCTCTCTATGGCTGCTATGCTCATCGGCAGCCTGGCAAACATTGTATTGGATTATATTCTTATATTTCCGCTGCGTATGGGCATTCTGGGGGCTGTGCTGGCAACTGCGCTCGCTCCCACCCTAAGTATGTGTATCCTGTCGAAACATTGGATTACAAAACAGAATCATTTCCACATCCGAAGGCTGCAATTGTCTGCGGATTTAACGAAAGCAACCCTCTCCCTGGGGCTCCCTTCACTGATTACAGAATTTGCCTCCGGCATTGTGATGATTGCTTTCAATTTCATCATCCTCGGGCTGCTGGGCAATATTGGCGTCGCTGCCTACGGCATTGTCGCCAACCTGTCGCTTGTCGTCATATCTATTTATACGGGAATTGCACAGGGAACACAGCCGATTACCAGCCGTGCCTATGGATTAGGAAACAGAGATGAGATTACAAAAATCCTCAGATATGCCACCGTCACTATCGCATTGATGTCTCTCTTTATTTACGTTTTATCTGTGATAAATAACGGTTTCATAGTGGGTATTTTTAACAACGCACAGGACGCATATCTACAACGAATTGCTGAATCCGGGCTTATCCTGTACTTTACTGCCATCCCTTTTGTCGGCTTTAACATTGTGCTGTCCACACACTTTACCTCCATCGAAAAGGCGCTGCCAGCGCAGGCTCTTTCTCTGACGCGAGGACTTTTCTTAATCGTACCAATAGCATTTACACTCGCCTATTTCTTTGGAATGACGGGTGTATGGCTGTCGTACCCGCTAACAGAATGCATCGTCTCCATTCTGGGCGTGATACTGTATCAGAAGTTTGCAAAATCCTCAATGCGGCAGCCCTCTTAGATGGCGGTTTCTATCCTATTTCTTCTTGTCGGACTTTTTATCCGCCTTCTTATCCGCTTTCTTCTTACCGTCAATCATGCCTTTCAGCTTCAACGCCTTATCAATATTGCCTTCCACCTTGAGCTTCTTCATGGTAAATGCCAAAACCGGATCCAGCTTACCTTCCGCAATCTTCATCAAGTTTTCTGCAGAAGCCGTAAATGCAGCGTCTCTGTCGCGATAATCATAAGGCTCCACATAGAGTTTGCCTTCTTTTACTTCCACATAAAAGATTCCCTCCGCTTCCCCTGTGATGTTGAACTGGTATGCCAGGTGCTCCGTGACGCCTGAAACATCCGCATCCATAAATTTCTCTTTTACCTTTGCAAAAAATTCTTCATATGTCATCTTCCATTCCTCCTTATTTCATAGAATACCACCAATCACAGCCAAGGTCAATGACTTATTGCAGCACTTTAAACTAATGAAGTATTATCCCGCATATCGCAGCGCATCTATCGGCTTTTTATTGGCGGCTTTATTGGCTGGATATAGCCCGAACACAATGCCGATCACCGCAGAAAATGCTACCGCAAGCAACGCTACACGCACATTCATGGTTACGCTCAGTGCAGCGCCCATAATATTTCCAATCACTTGTAACGCTGCCCAGGAAGATATGATTCCTATCAGACATCCTGAGAGGCTCACAATCACTGCCTCCAGAAGAAATTGCAGCATGATGCTGCTCTTGCCCGCCCCTATGGCTTTGCGTATGCCGATCTCTTTCGTGCGCTCCGTCACAGACACGAGCATAATGTTCATAATCCCTATTCCGCCGACTAACAGTGAAATCGCCGCAATTCCCCCCAACATCATAGACATGGTATTACTGGTCTTTGCCATCGCTTCCATCACCTCAGACTGATTTTGGACATCAAATGCATCCTCGTCATTGCCAAAACGCCCAAGAAGAATTTCTTCCAATTTCATTTGTGCCAAATCCATAGAATCCTCATCCGCAGAAGATACATAAAACTGTGAGATTTCAAGGACATTGTCTGTAATCTGACCCAATGTCGTGTAAGGGATATATCCCTCCAGCACGACTGTCTCTGAACTGTCGTCACTGCTCCTGACTGTCATAGCAGAGGAGGGCGACGCTGACTCCTCGGACAGCACGCCTGCCACCAGAAATGCTCTCCCATCCAGCGATAAACTTTCCCCCTCTACATCTGCCCTCCCAAAAATCTCTACCGCTGTGTCATAAGAAAGTACGATCACATTGGAGCGGTTTTGCAAATCTGCCCGCTTTAATATCCTGCCGGCACGCAAATCCATATCCATAATCGCAAAATACCCGCCGCTGGTCCCATACACATTCAGCGAATGATTGATATACTCTGTCTTAGCAGTAACACTTGTTCTGCCCACTGGAGCCGCCTCTGCAAATTCCTCTGTTGTAAACAACTCCATAAATTCATTATATTTCAAAGGATTTTCCTTGTTATCTGAAATACGTACGCTAAGATAATTGCTGCCCATGCTGGCAATCTGTTCCGCGACAGAATTCCCTGCGCCATCCGCAAGCGATACCAGAATAATCAACGCCGCCACTCCAATGATAATCCCTAACATCGTAAGAAAGGTGCGCATTTTATTGGCGCAGACTGCGTTCCACGCCATCTTTCCTGTCTGAATTACCATCCTTTCCCTCCTTTTCCTGCCCATTATAGACACTCATTCTATCTTTTTCCACTTCCGTAACCTTTCCGTCCCGAATATGCACTTTACGTTCTGCCTCCCCGGCAACCTGGTTATCGTGCGTAATCAACACAATTGTATTCCCCGCTGCATGAAGTTCATGGAACAATCCCATAATCTCCTGCCCTGTCCGGGTATCCAGATTTCCGGTGGGCTCATCAGCAAGAAACAGCGAGGGCATCGTCACCAGAGCCCGGGCAATTGCCACTCTCTGCTGCTGCCCCCCGGACAATTGCGCCGGAAGGTGCCTCCTGCGGCCGGAAAGCTCTACCTGCTCCAACGCCTTACACACCCTGTGCTTACGCTCCTGCGCAGAAAGTCCCTGGTAAATCAGCGGCAGCTCCACATTCTCCTCCGCGGTAAGCCGCGGCAGCAGGTTGAAATTCTGAAAAATAAAACCAATCTTACGGTTGCGTATTTTTGCCAGTTCCCTTTCGGAGTAATGTTCAACGGATATTCCATCCAGAATATAATTTCCCTCATCTGCCACGTCCAGACAGCCGATAATATTCATCAATGTGGATTTGCCGCTGCCCGAAGGCCCTACTATACTGACAAATTCCCCACGCTGTATCTCCATACTGGCATGATCTAAGGCATAAACCTTATCATTTCCCATTTCATATATTTTGGAAACCTTCTGTAACTGAATCATTTCCTTCCTCCTTATTGCCGGTTGCCAGATGTTCCGCCGCCTGACGTTTCACTGCTTTCATGCCTTTTGCCTCCCGGCATTTCGCCCCCGGGCATTCCGCCGCCTTCAGGCATATCTCCCATATTTCCCTTCGGGCCGCCCTCCATATCTCCAAATCCCTGGAAATTTCTCTCTCCAGAAACATTTCCAACCCGCTGGTAATAAACCTTATCGCCCTCTGACAAGCCTTCTGTAATTTCCACTGTGCTGCCATCTGACAGGCCCGTAATCACTTCCTGCTCACTGCCAAGATTTCCGTCACTATCCGCCTGTGTATATACAAATACTTTTGTGCCGCGCTCCTGGAGGGCATTGACCGGGATTGTCACGACATTTTCCTTCTTTTCAACTGTAATTGTAGCAGAGGCATTCATTCCCTCTTTCATGCGCTCGTCCCCAGGTATTTCCACTTCTACCGTATACTTCGCCACGCCGCCGCTGGAACTGCCGGCAGAACTTCCCACCTTTGTCACAGTCCCGGTAAAGCTCTCATCTTCAATGGCATCTAAAGTAATTTCTGCCTGCTGTCCCTGTGAAACAGAATTGATATCCAACTCATCCACATTCACGGATAATACCATAGTATCTGACGATGCGATTGTAAATGCAGTAACTTCACTGTCAGAATTTGTGTTTTCTGCACCACTGCTTTGGCTGCTCTCTTGGCTGCTGTTCTGGGAAGAGGAAGTGCTGGCTGCTGTCAGGTCCACATTCTGCCCCCCGTTTGCCAAAGAGCTTCCCACTCCACCGGTGTTTCCCGCTGCTGCTTCATTTCCTGTATTGTTTCCGCCTGCCCTTCCACTTTCTCCCTCCGCTTCTGCATTCTTATTGTTTTCTTCCTCTCCTCCATTCCCATTCTTATCCACTTCTGTGTCTCCCGTTTTATTACTTTCATTCCCTCCTTCAGCGCCGCCATCATTATCCTTCTTGGTATTTTTGTTCTGAGAATTTTGTTTTTCTGCCGCTGTAAATGGATATGTAATACAAAAACTTAACTCCTTGCCAGCAGATGCCACAGACAAGCCTGACAAAACCCCTGTTTTAATTTGGGCAACGCTGCTGTCCGTAAACAGATATCCTTCTCCTGCTGCTAAGGTCACATAGGCCTGATAGGAAGTTTCCGCTGCAAATTTCTTATCTCCCGGTTTCCAGGAAATCTGCCCTTGATAACTCCCATCCTCCGCACAAAGTGTTGCCTGCGGCGCGTTCCCTGTCTTCGGTGGTTCCATTACTAAAATTTCTTGATTAGAGTTGCCGGAATCTGTAATTTCCAGCGAAAGGACCTTTTCTTCTTTTGCCGCATCTTGTGGCTCCTGCACACTTTCCGTCGCATCTGAACCTTCCGATGACGGTGCGCTCCCAATACTTATTACTGCTTGCTTTGATAGTTCCGTACTCCCCGCTGCTGCCGTCTGTTTCGCTATCCCTGCGCTCCCCACCAGAGCGACAGCTTTCTTTGATACCTCTGCAATTCCCGCCGCTGTTGCCACATATCCCGCTGTCTCCGTTTTTCCCGCTACAGCAGCTACACTCTGGGAACCCTGTATATCTTCTTCCCCATCTGTGCTGCCCTCCGCCGAGATATTGACAGACTTTATGATTCCATCTGTCTCAGCAGTGACGACGCCGCTCTTTGACAACGCAATCAAATTCTGTAACTTTTGCGCCAGCTCTTTTCGCTTCGCCATCTGCTCCTGATACTCCAGGCCCTGCCCGGCAGTGGCAGCCTTCAATAGCGTAGTTCCTGCGTAAACAGTATCCCCCTCGGACACGCAGATTTCTTCGACCGTGCCCGAAGCAGCTGTGACGGCAAGTTCATCTTCCTCCTCTTCTTCCCCATCTGCACTGCCATCAATGGACAGAATCAGCAAGGCTCCCTGCTCCATCATACAATCTGCAATGTCCTGACCCTCCTGTGCATATATTTTCTTAACGGTTCCCTCTGTTTTTGCTGTTACAGACTGGCTGCCTGTATCATCTTTACTTTCATCTATTTGTTCATCCAGCTCATCCAGTTCCTCCTGAACATCTTCCATAGCCCTGAGTACCGATACCTGGTTCACCACAGCAAGTACGTCTCCTTTGGAAACATACTCATTTTCTTCTACATTTACTGCATCCACAACAATACTGGAAGGAATGGTAACTGACGTCCCCTCTTCGTATTGCAAATTTCCAGTTCCCACGATTGTGTCAGAAATCGTTCCTATTTGTGCCTGTACTTCCTGGATGGGTATATCCTGGGCTACTGCATGCCCTCCCTGTATTCCTCCCCAAAAATAGATTCCCAGAGATGCCAGCCCTATTCCTGTAACACCCACAACAAAACAAACCGTTTTTCTCTTCCTTGTCATTTGACGCCATTTTTCCACTTTTTTCATGCCTGTTTCCTCCTCTTTCTCCCTCATACTGTAGTGTCCCTTTGATCTGATTCCTTACTTTTTGGGGTTTCGCTTTTTTCACCGTCCCTTTTTGACGGCATCACCGTAATTTCTGCCGCATTATTATTGTCTGCAAAAGTCACCATAACAATATCCCCTACAGAAATATCAGAAATCGTTATCTCCTCACTGCTCTCTTCCCTATCAGGCATCTTGCCGTCTTCCGTTCCCTGCCGGCTGCCCGGCTTTTCCGGCGTCTCGCCGTCTTCTGTTCCCTGCCGGCTGTCCGGCGGTTGCGGAGCATCCCCGTTTTCAGGCGCCTCTCCTGCAGGCGGTTGCGGAGCATCCCCATTTTCAGGCATCCCCACCATATTCCTACGCCTAATCACAGTATCTTTCGTAACTGTTATCTCCTGCTCTTCCCCTGTCAATTCCGAATCAGCCATAGAAGCCATGTTCCCGTCTGCAACTTTTATAATCACCGTATCTTCTGTCACCTTACTGACCTCTCCGTGCACGGCATTTTCATTTTCCCACTCCCTGGCAAGATTCTTCTCTGCCTGTTTATCTGATTTGCCGCAGCCGTTCAAGCTTATTGCCGCCATAGACACGCTCAGCAAAATTACTGCTATTTTATTCTTCATAAATCCACCAATCCTTTCTCATACCGCTTACTTTTCAATTCCCGCTCAGTATAATCCTAGAACTTTAAATGAAGCTTAAAATTTCATCTCTGAAACCCTTGAAAACTGTGAATTTTTTGTGATTTGTTGCTAATTTGTTGCTAACCGCTAACTTCTTTGAACTCTTGCCATAGACAAAAAATCAAAAAAGTTTTTCAAAAAAATAAACTTATTTACTTGACCGTAAACTCGGTGTGATAAGTGAAGAAGAATACAAATTAGAATTTCTGCGGAACAGAAGAAGAGGCTGTTAAATACGCAGAAAAACAGGCAAGCGCATTAGGGCAGACAATCTATATAAATTGTGGCGAAGATATTGTTGATGTTGCATTTGCGTAGAATAAATTAGGCGGCGTATAACACCTGCCGCCCTATTGCCATTATACTTTTTCCACATAATTCGAGTAGATATATCCCTCTTTTCCCTCTACACTGATATGTGTCCACACGCCGGAAACGCCCAACACATCAAAAAGGTTCCCTTTATTCAAGTGCCGGATGACATTATCCCTAAATTCTGGCGTAGACCGGACGCGCACGCCATTTCCGGTACATTTCCCTACATACCTTGTTTCCGGCTGTTTGCCCGCATCTGCAGAGATATACTTGGCAGAGCTGTAGCCGATGCAGCCATTGTATCTGATTTTGTGCCATTCTGCACCCATTTCCATGATTTCCACCGACGCCCCCTTCGGCATTTCCCCTATTATTTTTCCACTTGGGACTTCTCGTATATTGAGGGAATCGCGCTCCGTTGCCACAATTCCATGCGCTATAGCCTGCTGCACTTCCTGAATATTTTCTGCCTGGTTTGGGCTTCCCGGTTTCCCTGCCGAAACTCCGCCAATCTGCTTCTTAAAATCTTCCCACAGCGCAGAATTATCCATCATTTTCCTCGGGCAGTATTTTCCCTTCGCATCAAAGTGCCGGATAACCCTCTCTGCCAGAATGCCTGTTTGCGCTATAAGGCATTTTACCAGCTCAATGGCGTTTTTCCTCGCCTGGTTGTAATCTCCATCCGCATTTACGCAGATTTCAATATTGATAGTATTCCGATTATTTGCATCCTTGATTGAATGGCTGCCCCCATATTCCCTTCCTACGGAATATGTGCCATCCGTATGGGCTGCCGCCTGGTAGATGCCATCTGATCCAGCGTAATAGTGCACGGATGTGCTCAGATGCCCTGCCGCCTGTGCCTCGGCGTGCCGCCTTGCCCCGGCACCCTTTGAAAAATTATCCGTCTCATGAACGACAATATATTCGGGCCGGTTCTGCCCTGTGTATGTATTTTTTGTTGATATAAATTCTTTATTGATGTTTAGCATATTAGTTTTCCTCGCTTTCTGATTCGTTTTCACTGTTTTTAATAATATTTTCACTTCCTTTGGGGACATTTTCACTATTTCCAGGAACAGATAACGTTATTCCGTCAACATTTCGTCTCTTCCGAAATATTTTGTTGCGTTTATTTTAATTCCGGCAGCCCTGTAACAGACGTGAGCAATGATATAATCCCTGCTACCGCCGAAGCAGAAAGCACATACAGCCAATCTACCTGGCTCATTACCGTAGCTGTCCCAATTCCGGCGATTGCCGCTTGCGCGACAGTTTTGAGTGCCCTAATGCCCGCCGCTTTCAGCCATCGCTTATTTTTTTCACTCATTAATTCATTTCTCCTTCCTTTACCTCTTCCGGCATCCCCAGAAGTGTATTATATAATTTTGTAGCCACATCATTCCCTCCAAGGTTGTGGTACGCTTCGTACACTCGCTTGATAGATTCCTTGGCATAGATAGGGCAGTATTCCCTATCTTGGTACTTATTGTAGTTTTGTACAATGCTCTCGCGCAGGAGGCTTTGTACACCTTCCGCGATAGCCGTGCTTTTACGCTGCTCTTCTTTCAGCCGTTTCCTTACATCCCGATATAGACATCCCAGGATAAATGTGATGGCAGCAAACAACCATTCCATCCAGTTTTGCTGGATAAATTGCAGCAACTGCATCTGTTTCACCCCCTTCCTGTCTGCTCCATTATCTTCCTTACGGCATTCTCCAGAATATCCATCCTTTCTTCCATAGTGCTAATCCTCCCTTCTGCCCATTCTTTATATGTTTCAAGCTCAGCCCTCGCTTCGTCAGCCTCCTTCCTGGTTTTTTGTATCATGTGCGTATTCAGGGCTATAAACTCTTCATACCTCAGCGAATAAATATATTCCGCCTGTGCATCTTCGCCTCCATCTTGCCCCGTGCTTAGCCCTTCCGTTAAATCTTTGCAGAATGCGGCAAATTCACCAGGCGGCATGTTGATTTTTTCCATCGCCTCTTCTATGTCTTGCGACACAAACCCGCTGTGCACCCTGTCTGATTCCGGATCGTTAAACATATACAGGCATGGTTTCATATTATCGAATAATTCTTCATACTTCCTTGCATTCCCGCCATTTCCGAGATACCGGATGTTTTTTTTCTGGCTTTTATCCGATGTTGATATTGCGCTTTTTGTTGAATAAACCTGCCCCCACTTATAAGTGGCATTTCCCAGCGTTATTTTCCCGCTATATGCAGATGTTGGGCGGAATTGGGAATCCACAAGGCATATCTCGCTGACGCTGTTCTTTATATTTAGTGTTGTCCCTGTGCTTTCAATCCTGTTTCCGCTTATACTTGTAGTCCCCGCTGTTAGTTTTGCCCCCTTAACCGTTCCGTTTGATGTGATATTTCCCTTTGCTGTAAGAATCCCCCCTACTGTCGCATTGCTATTTGCTGTAAGCGCTCCTTCTATGTTTACAGCGCCAGAGCATATCATTGGAAGTTTTACGGAAACGTTATCATCCGCTTTTATGTAAAATGTTATATTGTTATTGAAACTCATCATAATGTACTCAGATGATAACATTGCTTCGTATTTCCTGCCCTCCTCTTCCAATTCTATAATTCCATTGTTTACTCTTGCTGTTCTTTTTTTTTCTAAATTCTCCCCTTTTGAAATTATTATTCCATTGCCTATTATTGTCTCCGCACCGTCTGTGCCTGCACTTGTTATGCGCCCTCCGGCAATCTCCGTGCCGCTTATTTTCCCTCCGGCAATCTCAGATGCCTCAATCTGTGCTCCTTTGATTTTCCCGGAAAATTCTGCGTTTCCATCACTCCCTATGCGGAATTTGGGACTGACGATTTCACCTGTAGACATATTCATCCTGAGCCCGGCTACTGAAAAGCTACCGCTTGCCCCAGCGCGGTAATTTCCGCTCTGTATGCTTCCTGTAGCCGTTATGCTCTGCGCCAAAAGGCTGTTTACATTTATATTGTTTGCCGTAAGTTTGTTGGCGCCGATAAAGCCGTCAGAAATGAGATTGCTTACATTGATTTCTGTTGCTGTCAGCGTCTTTGCCACAATCTTATCCGCTGTTACCGTGCGCTCTGTGAGTATGTTTGCATCTAGGGTGTCCACCTTTTTTGATACCAGTCCCCCGCTATTATTAAGGGCGTATAAGAGGCTCTTATCATTTCCCCTCAAAATCAGCCGTTCTACCGAGAGTGTCCCTGCCGTAATATCATCCGCATATATCTTTACGCCCGTCAGTACGTCCGTTGCCACTATCTGCCCCGCCTGAATCCGGTTCGCCACCATGCCCTGGCTCACCATGAGGCTTTCCAGGAACCCTTGGCGGATGGCTGCGGTATCTACATTGGAATAATCTATTTTTGCATAATGCGCTTCCAGGTATTGCGTTGTTACTTCCGTTGACACAATGTCATCTATCCTTGCCTCCAGGGCTGATATGTTCTCAGATTCTATCACATCGAATTTGGCATGGCCTACTTCCAGGGTTCCAGCATACAGGGTTTCCGCATGAGCTTCCTTTATATCTGCCCTCCCTTTCACATTAAGGGTTGTTGTTTCTGTCTTTGTCAGGCGCCCTTCGCCGATTATCGCCAATGGCGTGCCAAGCTCCGTCTGTATGTAAATATAGTCCGCGCGCAGTTCGTTCAGATCTTCCGCTAGATAGCGTTCCAGCCCATTTATCTGTGTAATATCAATTTTATCAATTGAAGAGCCTTTCACCGTCCCGTTATCTGTAGTAATATTCCCTATGCACTCTGCCGCTGCAAAAAATTTCTGCTGCATTTCCGCAAAAGAAAGCGCTGTATTTGATAGCTCACAGCTGTTTTTCTCCGGCTCTTCCAAATATTGCACCGTCTTTACAATCCTCTGCTTTTCTTTTGTGCCCGTGTCTTGGTCTATTACTGTTACGGTGTCTCCGATTTCAAATGCCAATGCGCTGTATTCTGGGTTCATCCTGGCAATATCTATGTAAGCGCCAAATATTCCTGCGGATTTCCTGATCCTCAAGTATCACCTATAAT
>CAJURU010000009.1 GCA_910588845.1 uncultured Lachnospiraceae bacterium | reverse complement strand
GCAGGGGATAGAGCAAGGAATAGAGCAGGGGATAGAGCAAGGAATAGAGCAGGGGGAGGAACGGCTTAATCGCCTGTACGAAATATTATTTCATGAGAACAGGATTGATGATATACGGCAAAGTATGAAAGATGGGGAATACCGAAAGAAGCTATATGCTGAGTATCAAATATAACACTTTTTAAAAATAGTCGTCAAAGCTGACGTCTATTTTTTTATCTTACTAGGAAAGACATTGTCACACTAACGAGCAAAAGTGCCTTTTCTAGTAAGATAAAAATAATTATGCGCACTCGCACAAAAGGAAATATGTCGCTAAAGCGACTGTGCACACTTTGTTCTCTTAAAAAGTCTCGGTCAATTTTGGATAAAGTGTATGCTAACTCTCCCAGGGGGTAGAATTTAAAAGTAAAATGTGTTAGGTTCTCAGAAGAAGGAAGGAAATAGGAGGGTTTCGCATGAAAGATTATTATTCGTTGACAGCAGCGCAGAAAATGCACCATAACTGGATTCAGGATTACAAGACCCAGCAGGTGTCGGGTGTCAGCGTCGTGGCATCTTTAAAGGCGGCATTAGATTTTGGCCTTTTAAAGAAATGTATTCAGTTAGAGTTTGAGCGTTACGGTTGTATGAGGGTTCGTTTTACGAAGCCTGATGAAAAAGGACAGGTTAAGCAATATATTGCAGAGAAAGAAACCAGAGACATTCCCCTGAAAGATTTATCCGGCATGAGTTTGGCAGATGCAGACAGGCTTATGCAGCAGTGGGCTTACGAGACGTTTGATGGGGACGATATCCCGCTGTGCGATATTACGATGGTGAAACTCCCAGAAGGATTTAACGGGTTTTTTATTCATATGGATCACAGGCTGATTGATTCCTGCGGTCTGGTGGTGATGATAAATGATTTGATGCAGCTTTATACGCATTATCGGTTTGGTTCTGAGTTCCCCAAAGATTTGGCAGATTTTGAGATGGTTTTGGAAAAGGATTTGAAGAAGGCTAACAATGGGAAACGTCTTGCCAAGGACAAAAAGTTCTGGGACGATCAGTTGGACGCGTTAGGAGAGCCGCTTTATTCGGATATCCAGGGTCCTTCCGTTCTGGAAGAGGCGAGAAAAAAGCATGGAAATAAAAATTTGCGGTCCGCAGATATTGAATTAAAGAATTTGTTTGTGGAGGTGAAGGATTATTATCTGGAGCCGGAGCCGACGAAAAATTTGATTGCTTTTTGTATGAATCACCAGCTTTCGATGACCAACCTGTTACTGCTGGGAATCCGTACTTATTTGTCAAAGGTAAATGATGGGCAAGAAGACATTACAATTCAGAATTTTATCTCACGGCGTTCCACGCATGACGAGTGGACGTCCGGCGGCAGCAGGACAATTATGTTTCCCTGTCGGACGGTAATTCCTGCTGATATGGAGTTTATGGCGGCTGCTTATGAGATTCAGAATGTGCAGAACAGGATTTACATGCACAGCAATTATGACCCGGCATTGATTATGGAAGAAATGAGAAGGCGTTATCAGACACCGGAACATACGGCTTATGAGAGTTGCTATCTCACATATCAGCCGTTGCCTGTGAAGATGGATAACCCGCACTTAGAGCAAATACCGCAGCATTCCAAGTGGTTCGCCAATGGCGCGGCAACTAAGAAAATGTACTTAACCGTATCGCATACGGAGCATGGTGGGATGAATTTCTCTTACCATTATCAGACAGCGCATTTGCAAGAGCACGATATGGAACTTTTATATTACTATATGATGCGCATTTTATTTAAAGGAATCGCGGAGCCGGATATGACTATCGGCGAAATTATGGCAAATGTGTAAGATTGAGTGATGCAAACAGGTAAATAAATAGGAAGTAATTTGTGATTTTATAAAAAAGATCAGGAGGAAAAATCATGACAAACGAAATGCAGTTTAAGACAATTGTAGCTCAGTACTGTGAGGTAAAGCCGGAGGATATAAAAAATGATATGAGATTTCGCGAGGATTTGGGGTTCAGTTCCCTTGATTTCATGTCTTTTCTGGGAGAGCTTGAAGATACGTTTGACGTAGAGCTTGAGGAGGAGGATGTATTAAAGGTCCTTACGATTGCAGAGGCACTGGAAATGATGGAAAAGTTACAGCAGGAGGCGTAAATTATGGGAATGTTAATTCGTGATATTTTAGAAAACAGCGTAGAAAATTTTGCAGAGATTAAAGCGGTAAAATGGCTGCAAAAAAAGGAGATTCTCGAGAGAAGTTACAAGGAATTGATGGAAAATGTTGTGGCGATCAGGAAAGGATTGCTGTCAGAAGGTTTTCAGGGGAAGCACCTTGCCCTGATTGGCGTTAGCTCTGTGGAGTGGATTGAGAGTTATCTTGGCGTTATCACGGGAAATACGGTTGCTGTGCCGCTTGACGCCGGACTTCCGGGCGAGGATTTAATTGATTTGATTAACCGTTCAGATTCCGAAGGGCTTTTCTTGAGCCCGAAACTCCTGCCGCTTTTGGATGCTGTTTTAGCGCAGTGTCCCAAGTTGAGAAAAATCTGGCTGTTGCAGGAGCAAGAGGCGGAAATCGACAATGAAAAGGTTGTGTCGTTGGCAGAATTAAAGAAAGTCTCTGGAAATAACGCTGTCGATGCGGACAAACCCAGCCCGGAAGATGTGGCAACGATTATTTTTACTTCCGGGACAACTGGCAAAAGCAAAGGCGTTATGCTGACGCAGAATAATCTGGCGACAAACGTAGAATATGTTCGTTATACGGCGGAGCCGGGAACGCCAATGTTGAGCGTACTGCCGATTCACCATGCGTTCTGTCTAGTGATGGACTGGCTCAAAGGATTTTCTTTGGGCGCTACTGTTTGTATCAACGATTCCCTTCTCCATATGGTCAAAAATATGGGAGTGTTTAAACCGCAGGTCATTCTGATGGTGCCGATGATGGTGGAGACCATTTACAAGAGGCTTTCCGCAGCAGATCCGGCGATTCCCAAACAGGCGTTAGCGGCCAATGTATTCGGTGGAAACCTCAAAATTATATTTACGGGCGGCGCGCATCTTGACCCATTTTATATTGAAAAATTTGCAGAATACGGCGTAAATATTTATGAGGGCTATGGTATGTCAGAGTGTTCTCCGGTTATCAGTTCTAACATGCCGGACGATCATAAGCCGGGTTCCATTGGCAGGCCGCTTGCCAATGCAGAGATTGCGTTTGACGATGGTGAAATCCTTGTAAAAGGCAGTAGTGTTATGAAAGGATATTACCAGATGCCGCAAGAGACGGCAGAGACCTTGAAAGACGGTTGGCTGCATACGGGAGATAAGGGATATCTGGATGAAGACGGATTTCTGTTTATCAATGGGCGTGTGAAGAATTTGATTATTCTTTCAAATGGTGAGAATATTTCGCCGGAGGAGATTGAAAATAAATTGGCGCTCGGCGCGCTGGTAGGCGAAGTGATTGTGACAGGTGAGAACAACGGCCTTACGGCAAGGATTTATCCCGATATGGATGTTGTTCAGGCCAAAGGTCTAGGGGCAGAGGAAGTCCAGGCAGGATTGCAGGCATTCTTAGATGAATATAATAAGAGGCAGCCGACTTACCGTCAGATTACCGGGCTGATTGTGCGCAAGCATCCGTTTATCCGCAGTTCGACAAAAAAGATTAAGCGGCAGGAGGCCATGATTGACGAGCCTCTCTTATGATTTCAAGAACGCCTTGGCGTTCTTGCGGCGGCGCGCAGGTCAGCTTTGCTGACAATAACAATTCTGCGCGCCTGCCTCTTCACTTTGTTACGGTCGGCGCTAAACGGATGTCCACTGGACATCCAGCGCCGCCGGAGGCTTTATCTCAATCGGAGATTGTACTCCCACTGAGACAAATTTGCTTTACTCACCACTTATACCCAAGGGCACCCCATTATGACACACTCCTTTGGAGTGGTCCATTAAGGTATAGAAGTGGGAGTCTTCTCCGATGAGATAAACGGCATCATGACCGCGATGAAAGATTGCGTGAGAATGTCGGCGATGACTTCTGCGGGAGCATGAAAATTCTCTGCACTCCATTTGTGAAGCACGCCGACGGTGCTGCCGATGACGCAGGCGATCATGTAAGAGAATTCTTCCTTACTGGGATGGGAAGGGTCGGTGTTTTGCATGACATTTGATACATAGCGGTGGAACATGGTGATGAATTTCTCGAAAAATGCTCCGCCTTCCGGGTTCCTTAAAAGGTTAGCGAGGAAGGGATTCGTCATCGTGTATTCGCAGATTGTCAGGAAATAAGACCTGCACATTTCCCGGTCGTTATGGGGATGGAAAGTCTCCATGAGGGAAAATATATCTTGAATCGTTTTATCTTCAACAGCAATGATGAGGGCTGGAATATTTTCGTAGTGGTTGTAAAAAGTACTACGAACAATTCCGGCTCTTTTTATGATGTCGGAAACAGTTATCTTATCTAATTCTTTTTCTTTGAGGACTAAAAAGAAGGCATCGTAGATGGCTTCATCTGCTACAGAATATCTTTCGTCCAATATTTCATTCATCATATTCGCTCCTTCTTGTTCACTTCATTTACTTTGACAGGAAGTATCTGAGTATTTTGTTCAATTATATCATATTTTTATCACTCATGTTCTAACTTTTCCAATAAAAGACAGGAAGAGGAACTAAGTATTCTTTTTAGGCATACAAAATTATTCATTATAAGTATTAGACATTTGCTTAAAACGCTCCTACAATAAATACAATCAGTAAGAAGAGGCAAAAGGAGAAATGATTATGGGAATTATGAACAAGGAAGAATTTGATAAACAGAATGTATTTGGCCTGGGGCAAGAGAATACGGCGTTCGCACAGTATTTTATACGGCGATTCTTTTCTTAATCCCCTGACAAATCCTCAGGAGACGCCGGTATTTTTGGCAAATGTTACTTTTGAACCGGGCTGCCGGAACAATTGGCATATTCATCATGCAAAATAGGGTAACTTTCAGAAGGTTTTGTTAGTACATAACGCAAGAAAGGTGTTGAAGGAAAAGACGTCGGCCCCCAAGAAAGCAAAGAAGAAAAAGGTCTTAATTGCATATTATTCTCGGTCGGGAACTACGGAGAAAGTTGCCAAGAGGATGCAGAAACTAACGGGGGCAACTCTGTTTCGCATTCAGACGAAAAAGAAATATCCCTCGAATTATGATAAGCTGGTAAAAACGGGAGAAAAGGAACAAGAACGTCAGGCAAGGCCGGCCTTGAAAAAGAAAGTGAAATCTATGTCAAGTTACGACACTGTAATTCTGGGGTTCCCTATCTGGTGGGATGACGCTCCGATGGCGGTCTATACGTTCCTGGAATCTCACAACCTCTCAGGCAAGACCGTTTTACCGTTTTGTACCAGCGGAGGTTCCGATATCAGCGCAAGTGTCAAACATATCCGCAGAGTATGTAAAAAATCAACGGTCAAAAAGGGATTGACGGCAAATGATGTCAGCAATAAAAAAATCAGCAGTTGGCTGAAAAAGAATAGGGTATCGGTAAAAGAACAGATTTCTGTACAGTTGCAAATCTGAAAGACGAATGGAGACCAGTTGGAAAAAGGAGCAGCCGCCCAGGCAAAGAATTTTGGAGAGCATATGAAGGAGGCCTGGAAAGCGGGGCATATCAACCGCTGGCTGGCGGCAAATTGGCGGCTATCGCTGTCTGCGGGCCATTCGGGGCAGTGAAAGAGCAGGTTTCAGGCCTGTATGCACAGACAATGGCAGAACGGGGATTTCTTACCCTTGCTTTTGATCCGTCTTTTACTGGTGAGAGCGGCGGAGAACCCCGTTATGTGGCGTCACCGGATATTAATACGGAGGATTTCCAGGCGGCGGTTGCTTCAACCATGTACGATATGACACGCGTAAACGCAAGAGGCTATTTTGATGAGGAGGACAGCGAGAACGCGCGATACGAAAAGCGCAAGGCGCTGAATGCGCAGAGAACCGAGGATTATAAAAATGGCAGCTATGCGCCGGCTGGTGGCGTTGCTGATCCGATGCCGGAAGATGCGCCTTTCTATTTTCAGGATTATCATGCTTATTATAAAACAGACCGCGGATATCATGCGCGCTCTTTGAATTCCAATGAAGGTTGGAATGTAACGTCTTCGCCGTCCTTTCTGAATATGCCGATTTTACAATATACCGCGGAAAGCCGCAGCGCTGTCTTACTGATTCACGGGGAGAAAGCCCATTCTTGCTATTTTAGCAGAGATGCGTACAGGATGCTCAAAGGCGATAACAAAGAATTAATGATTATACCGGATACAGTTCATACGGATTTGTATGACAATCTTGATATCATTCCGTTTGCAAAAATGGAGTGCTTTTTCCAAGAGAATTTCAAGTAGGATGTAAGACAATTTATGATGATTGAAGAAGGTAAATAGTTAGAAGTGTATTTATTTCACATTTATCCCTTGCATCCATTGGCAATGAAAATCAGTTGCTTTTTCACCCGTATCTAATTATAATATAAATAATGCGGATTCTGTTGAAACAGAAAGAATCCGCAAGTGCTTGTAGAAAGTCGGAGGGTGTGAAAAGAATTGTATTCAATAGCATTGTGTGATGATGAAGAAAGGGAGCTTGACCTGATTGAAGGTTTCCTGACAAGCTATCAGGAAAAGGAGCAGGCTTTGGAATACAAAACAGAGCGGTTTTTCAGTGCAGAGGAATTGTTGCGATGTGTCAGGGAGGAGGGATATACACCTGATATTTTGCTTTTAGATATATTTATGGCAGGGAAGACCGGTATAGAGGCTGCTGAGGAAGTGCGTAAGCTGGGCTTAGGCATACCGATTGTTTTCCTTACTACGTCAACGGAGTTTGCGTTGAAGGCATATGAGGTGGATGCTGTTCAGTATCTAGTAAAACCGCTGGATGGCAATCGGTTTTTTCATGCTATGGACGCAGTGTTGGGACAGATTTGCAAGAGTAGAGAGAGCCAGATTGTCATTAAGGTGGCGGGCGGAATCCGGCAAATCCAGCCGAATGATATTGTATACTGTGAATCCCAGAAAAATTACCAGGCGCTTTATCTGGCAGAAGAGGAGTGTAGAGTTCGTATGACGGCGGGGAAACTCTGGGAGATGTTGGAGGATTACAGTCAGTTCGGTAGATGTGGACGTTCTTATATCTTGAATATGAATCATATTGTCTCGGTGGAGCGTGAAGAGATTGTGATGGATAATGGCAGTACCATCTACATACCGCGGAATAAGGCGGCAGAATTTAAAAAGATTTATTTTAATTATTACTTTAATTTTTAGAATACAGATATTTACCTGGATATTTCGCACAGGAGTGATTTAAAATTGAGAAAAGATTCTCTGATCCCTTTGGGATAGGAGGGTCTTTTTTTGTCCCCAAAAAGCCATCACTTATCCCAATTTGTAGAATTACCTGTATGCGAATGATATAGTAAACCCAAAAATAGTGTTCTGTCAGAAGGAGGGTGAAGAAAATGCTCGGAGGATCATTTTGGATTGCATTTTTGCGCAATGCCATAAGCGTCGTGCTAATGCTGTCTTTTTTTCTGATGCTGGACCGTCCCAGATTTTCCATGAAAAAAACGGTGTGCTGTTATGCCATTTTTGGCGTGTCTTTAATAGCAGGTTATAGCTGTTGGTATTTGTTTGGCACAGTCAGTTTTGTCAAATATGCGGCCTTATCTGTGCTGCCGGTCATTGGGATTTTCTGTAGTTTGATGAGCAGCGAAGTTTTATATCTGTCTCTTTATAAAATGGCATTGTCTTTTTATATGTTTTCTGTATGCACATTCTGTGGCGTGGATGTGGCGCGCTGGTGGTGCGGCGGAAATTTTTGGGTTGATATTTTTGCGCGCTTTGTCGGAATGGTGATAATCCTTGCCTTTACCTGGTTTAAGTTCCGAAAGCAGTTTTTGCATGGTGTGGATTTTCTGATTCAGGAAATGGATCTGTTCAGTGCGGCGACTCTCTTTGTGTCGGTGATGCTTGGCGCAATTATGGCCTATTGGCCGAACCTTCAAGGCTTTTCTATATTTAATATGGTGCGTGCGTTTTTGATTCTCTTTATGGCGGGCGTGCTTCAGTATGCAATTCTCCATTTGTATATCCACTTGGGGCAGGAACATTATTATCAGGCGGAAAAGGAATTGCTGGAAGTAAATGAACAGCTTTTGCATCAACAGATGGATCTTATGAGGGAATCTGAACTAGAGGCGGCGCGTATTCGTCATGATGTGCGGCACCACACCTTACTCATCGAAGAATATGTCCGCAAAGGGGAATATGAGGAACTTCTTTCGTATCTTGCGCAGTATGGGGAGGATATTGAGAAGCGGAAGGTGAGCAATATTAGCAAGAATCGGGCGGTAAACAGTATACTTTCTGCCTATGCCAAGAAGGCAAGAAGCCACAATATTCAGGTGGCAATGGATGTGAGGGTGGCAGAAGAACTTCCCATCCGGGATATCGACTGGGTGGCGATTCTGGCGAATATGTTTGAAAATGCCATTCATGGTTGCATTGGTTCTGGCCTGGTGCAGCAGGCAATCAATATTTATATCGCCCAAAAAAGAAATAAGGTGATTATTCAGTGCAGAAACACAAGCATGGAGGAAATGATTTTTCGCAAGGGGCTGCCGCAATCGGAGAAAGGCGGCGGTATAGGCGTGCGCAGTATTATAAAAGCGGCTTCCAATTATGAAGGAGAGACGGATTTTGCCCTGGAGGACGGGCAGTTTGTGACAAGAATTTTATTGAATCTTCCAACCTAATATATAAGGTTGATAATGATTGAAGTTAGATATTGGCAGAAAATAGAGTTTACATATCAATTAAGGAGGAAAAAGAATGAATTTTTTGGATGAGTTTCAAGTTATGGTGCGCAAATACCCGCAGCGGGCGGCGTTGGCGGACTGTAACGGAGAGCGGATTACAACGTATGAGGAATTAAATACGTTAAGCGGCAGGATTGCCGCCAAGCTTGTGCAGTCAGGGATTACGCCAGGCAGGACGGTCATGGTCTGCATGGGCAGGCGCATGGAATATGTGGCGGCGGAAATAGGGATTTTGATGTGCGGCGCTGCCTTTGTCCCTGTGCTGCCTGAATATCCCAAAGAGCGCATCCAATTTATCGAGGAGGATTGCCAGGCGGCAGCGATGGTTACGGAAGCTTGGCTTGCGGATATCGGGGATTACGCCCCGGCAGAGCCTGTTGCAGTGTCAGGCAAGGACCGGGCGATGGTTATCTATACCTCCGGCTCCACCGGGACGCCGAAGGGGATTGTCCATAGTATGGCAAGCATTACGCAGGCAGCCAGAAGGAGCAGGGGAGTTATTAATTTGAACGAGGATGACGTGCTGGGCGCAACGGCCCCCATGTCTTTTATTATCTTATCGTTGGAGTATCTCAGCGTGTTGTCCGGTGGCGCCTGCACGCATATCCTTCCCGAGGACGTCAGGAGGGATGTGCGCCTTTTGGAGGATTATTTTGCGCAAAAGGAGATTACCTGCGCCTTTATCAGCCCGCAGATGCTTCGTTTTTACAAAAATAAGGACAAGGCGCTCAAAAAGATCTTTACCGGGAGCGAGAGGGTGTCCATGCTGGCAGGGAATGGATATGAGCTGTATAACCTCTATGGCTGCAGCGAGACGGCAGGCTTGGCGTCCTGGTATAAAATCGTGGAGAAGATGGAAAATACCCCGATTGGCAAGCCGGTAGAAGGGGTTGCGTTTTTCCTGTTGGATGAAGAGGGCCGGGAGGTCGCAGAGGGGGAAGAGGGCGAACTCTGCATCCAGGGAACCCTTGCCGATGAATACCTGAACCTTAAGGAGCAAAGCGCACGGACATTTATCAGGCAGGAGGACGGCACAGTCCTTTTACATACAGGGGATATCGCCAAGAGGCTGCCGGATGGGAATTACCTTTACGTAAACCGTAAAGACTGGATGGTAAAAATTAACGGCCAGCGTGTGGAGACCGGGGAGATTGAGCAGCGCATGGCGTCGATGCCGGAAGTGGAAAACGCCGTGGTCAAGGCTTTTGAGGATGACAATGGGCAGAATTACCTTTGCGCATATTATGTGCAGGGCAAAGAGGTGGAGGCGGAGCAGATACGCGACCACCTGAAACGGACGCTTCCTGATTATATGGTCCCACGCTTTTTTAAGCGCCTGGACAGCCTGCCCAAGAACGCGAACGGCAAATTGGACCGCATGGCTTTGCTGCCGCCGGGGCTGGAGGAATACAAGGCAGCTTACCGTGAGCCTGAAAATGAGACGGAACGTTCTATCTGCCGTGGTTTTGAGGAGATTTTGCACTGTGGGGCAGTGGGCGCGGATGATGATTTCTTTAAGCTTGGCGGGGATTCGATCAATGTTTTGAAGCTGGCAGGATATCTGCAATCGCTTGCCCTCACGCCGGAAATGGTCTTAGCGGGCAGGACGCCAAAGAACATCGCGGGGCTTTTGGCAGAAGGGCAGGAAGGGCGCGGAGCACACATTTCAAAGGAAATAGAGGGGCAGGATAAGCGCAAGCTGGCAGTTTATGAGGAGGGGGCGGAGTATCCCCTTACCGACTCCCAGATGGGGGTTTACTTAGAGTGCGTCAATGAGCCGAAAGCCACTATGTACAATATCCCTATGTGCTGCGAGCTTCCGGCAGGCCTGGACAGGGAACGATTTGTGGACGCCGTAAAAAAGGCGGTGGCAATGCATCCTGCCTTTGGCGTCAATATTGCGTTAAGCGAAGGGACGCCTGTGATGCGCATGCATCCCCAATATTTAGAAGCGGAAGTTGGCGGGGGAGCGACAGAGGATATTGAGGAAGTGAAAAGGAGCTTCGTCCGTCCGTTTACCTTAGAGGAAGGGCCATTGTACCGCATGGCCCTGTACCATGACGCAAACCACTGCTATTTCCTGTTTGATGTGCACCATATTATTTTTGACGGCACATCCGCAGAGGTGTTCCTTGAGGAAATCTCCCAGCTATATGCAGGCGGCCAGCCGAAAGCGGAGGAAGTTTCCCTGATGGATTTGTCCGCTTACGAGGGGGCGCTAAAGGAAACGCCCAGGTATCAGGCTGCCAGAAAGTATTTTGAGGGCAAGCTTGCGGGTGAGGACTTTGGGGACGCCCTGATAAAGGATTATAAGAAAAAAGAGGTGAGCGTTAAAAGCGGCGAGATAAAGCTTGCCTTAGGTGAGGAATTTTCCTGCATGGCGGTGGAGCAGTTTACAAGGCAGATGGGGATTTCAGAAAATACACTGTTTTTGGGGACCTTTGCGTATGCCCTTGGGAAGTATAGCGGGGAGAACAAGAGCCTGTTTTGCACAGTGAACAATGGGCGGCATACAGTAGACATGGCAAATTCCGTGGGGATGTTTGTCCGTACCCTCCCCATTTACCAGTCCTGGGAGGAAAGCTCTACTGTAGAAGGGTATTTGCAGGGAGTCCAGGAGGATTTCTACCAGGTGATGGGGCATGACTGCATTTCCTTTGGGGAATTGGCAAGGGATTACGGCATTGCCTCGGATATCATCTTTGTCTATCAGGGCGAGATGTTCCGCGGGATGGCGCTCGACGGCGGGCAGTATGCGGCGGAGCCGCTCCCTACCGGGGATGTGCAGGCGGATGTGTCAATGATGGTGGTAAAGAGCAGGCAGGGGTATGAAGTTTCTTTGGAATACCGCGAGGACCTGTACCGGGAGGAGACTGCCAGGGGCTTGCTGGGGATGTTTTCCCAGGCCTTAAAAGGGATGATGTCCTGCAAGGGGCTTGCGCAGATTTCCCTGGCGTCTGAGCTGGATATCCAGGTGTTAGACCGCTTTAACGAGACGGATAAGCCGTTCGACAAGAGCAAGACAGTCATTGATTTATTCCGGGAACAGGCGAAAAAGACGCCGGAGCAGACGGCGGTTGTCTACAGTGGCAGGAGCTATACTTATGCCCAGGCCGATGAAATCACGGACCGCCTCGCTGCCTATATCGCCGGGCTTGATATAGGCAGGGAAGATGTGGTGTCTGTGCTGATCCCCAGATGTGAATTTATGGCGCTTGCCTCCCTTGGCGTGTCCAAGGCAGGCGCGGCATATCAGCCATTGGACCCGTCCTACCCGCCGGAACGTTTGCAGTTTATGATTGAGGACGCAGACGCCAAGCTGCTGATTGCGGATGAAGGGCTTCTGCCTCTGGTGCCCCAGTGGCAGGGAAGGGTGCTTCTGACGAAGGATATCTTAAGCCTGCCGCGGGCAGGGCAGGTCCCAGAACCGCCGAAGCCGGAAGATTTGTTTATCCTGCTGTATACTTCCGGTTCCACAGGCGTGCCTAAGGGCTGTATGGTGGAGCACAGGAACATTGCCGCCTTTAGCGCCTGGGACAGGGAGTATTACCAGCTTTCGGAGGAAAGCCGTGTTGCGGCATATGCCAGCTATGGGTTTGACGCCTGTATGCAGGATATCTACCCTACGCTGACGGCAGGGGCGACGCTCCACATTATTGATGAATCCATCCGTTTAGACTTGAATGCCTTGAATCAGTATTTTATGGAGCAGGGGATTACCCACTCCGCTATGACGACCCAGATTGGGCGGACGTTTGCCACCAGTATTAAAAACGACAAGCTAAAATATTTGTCCATGGGCGGGGAAGCCTTGACGCCTTTTGTGCCGGAGGGCAGCACAAAGTACGTGAATTTATATGGGCCTACGGAGGGCACGATCCTTGTGACTGCATACCAGGTGCGGGAGTATGAAGATAACCTTCCTATCGGCAAGGCGATTTCCAATGTTAAGCTTTATATCATAGACAGCCTGGGCAGGAGGGTTCCGGTGGGCGTGCCGGGTGAGCTGTGCATTGCCGGGCCTCAGGTGACCAGAGGCTACCTCAACCGTCCGGAAAAGACGAAGGAGGCGTACTCGGATAACCCGTTTAGCTCAAGGGAAGGCTTTGACAGGCTTTACCATACCGGGGACATCGTGCGTTACTTGCCGGACGGCAATATCCAGTTTATCGGCAGGCGGGACGGGCAGGTGAAAATCCGCGGCTTCCGTATTGAGCTGACTGAAGTGGAAGAGGTTATCCGCAGGTTCCCGGGAATTAAGGACGCTACGGTGGCGGCCTTTACCGAGCAGTCGGGCGGCAAATATATCGCTGCTTATGTAGTGTCGGATGAAACGGTTGACGTGGAGGCGATGAACGCGTTTATCGAGGAAAGCAAGCCGCCCTACATGGTCCCGGCGGTAACGATGCAGATTGACAAGATCCCATTGAACCAGAACCAGAAAGTCAATAAACGCGCCCTCCCGGTCCCGGAGCGGAAGAAAGAAGAAATGGTAGCGCCGCAAGGGGAAACGCAGCAGAAGATATTTGACTGCGTGGCGGAAGTAGTGGGTCATCAGGAGTTTGGCGCGACTACGGATATTTATAAGGCCGGGCTTACCTCGATTGGGGCGGTCAAGCTGAATGTGCTGCTTTCCAATGCCTTTGAGGGGGCGGTTATCCGCAATAAGGATTTAAAGGAGCATAATACCGTTGAGAAACTAGAACAGCTTTTGAAGGAGGGCAGCCATTTACAGACCTTTGAGCGGCAGGAATTGTATCCATTGACCCAGACGCAGAACGGTGTTTTCGTGGAGTGCGCCGCCAACCCGGAAAGCACGATTTACAATATCCCGTTCCTGTTCCGCCTGGGGGAGAACGTGGATTTGCAGCGCTTAAAGAGGGCGATTGAAAAGGCCGTGGAGGCGCATCCATATATTAAGACAACGGTTTATATGGACGAGTCCCGGGATATCTGGCTAAAGAGGAACGATGACGCTCCTTTTACGCTAGAGGTTTCGGACTGCTTAGACAGGGAAAACCTGGTAAAGCCTTATCAGCTTTTGGGCGACAGGCTGTTTCGGATACGGCTGTACGACACAGCGGAAGGGAAATACCTGTTTATGGAATTCCACCATATTATCAGCGACGGAACTTCCTGTAATATTTTTATCGAGGATATGAATAAGGCGTACGCAGGAGAGCGGCTGGACGCTGAGAAATTTTCCGGCTTTGAGGTCTCCTTGGAGGAGCAGAGGGCGCTTCAAGGCGAGGAGTACCAACGCGCCAAGGAATATTATGATTCCATATTTAAGGATTGCGATACAGATTTCCTTCTGATGAAGGATTTGGGGGCAGGAGAGCCTGGGGCAGGATATTATGCCAAAGATATTGCTGTGGACATGGAAGCGGTGCAGGCGTTTTGCGCGAAGCGGCAGATTACGTTAAACGTGCTGTTTACGGCGGCGTTTGGGTTTGTGACAGGACGTTACGCCTGCCGGGAGGAGACTGTCTTTACCACCATCTATAATGGAAGGAATGATTCCAGGCTGGCAAGGACCATCAATATGCTGGTGAAGACCCTTCCGGTCTACTGTCGGATTGATGGGAAGCAGAGCATTGAGAAATATTTGGAAGAAACGAAGGAACAGCTTCTTGACAGCATGAACGCGGATATTTATTCCTTTGCGGAAATCAGCCACGCTTACGGCATAAAGGCCGACATGCTGCTTGCTTTTCAGGGGGATGAGTTCCAGTTTGAAGAAATCGCCGGGGAGAAGGTGGAGATGGAGCAGCTTTCGCTGGATGCGGCAAAGGCCCCGCTGTGTCTCAATGTGAGCATAAAAGGCGACGTTATCAGCTATCAGGCGGAATATTACAGAGATCTGTTTGAGGAGCGCACAGTTGCCGGATTCTTGGACATGTTGACGATGGTAATCAATGAGTTCCTGCATAAGGGGACCCTGGGGGAAGTCTGCATGGCAGACGAGAAGGCGCTTCGCGAGCTGGAGGGCTTTAATGGGACTGAGGAGCAGTATGACCGGGAAAAGACAGTAATCGGCCTCTTCCGGGAACAGGCGCTAAGGACGCCGGAGCATACGGCAGTTGTCTATGCGGACAGAAGCTATACGTATGCCCAGGTAGATGAGATGACAGACCGCCTTGCCGCTTATATCGCCGGGCTTGGCATAGGCAGGGAAGACGTGGTGTCCGTACTGATTCCCAGATGTGAGTATATGGCGCTTGCCTCCCTTGGCGTATCAAAGGCGGGAGCGGCGTACCAGCCCTTAGACCCATCCTACCCCAAAGAGCGGTTAGCGTTTATGATGGAGGATTCCGCGGCCAAGCTTTTGATTGCCGATGAAGGGCTTTTGCCGCTGGTTCCAGAGTGGAAGGGCAAAGTTTTGCTGACAAAGGATATCCCAGGCCTGCCTGGGGCAGAGCAAATTCCAGAACCGCCGAAGCCGGAGGATTTATTCATTCTGTTATATACCTCGGGTTCCACGGGCGTGCCCAAGGGCTGTATGTTAGAGCACCGGAATATCGCGGCATTCTGTGACTGGTATAAGAAGTTTTATCAGCTTTCGGAGGAAAGCCGTGTTGCGGCATATGCCAGCTATGGGTTTGACGCTAACATGATGGATATGTACCCTGCGCTGACGACGGGGGCAGGTGTTTGCATCATTGAAGAGTCCATCCGCTTAGATTTAAACGCGCTGAACCAGTATTTCCTGGCGCAGGGCATTACCCACTCTTTCATGACTACCCAGATTGGGCGGGCGTTTGCCACAAGCATGAAGGGCGCGCAATTGAAATACCTGTCCATGGGAGGGGAAGCGCTGGTGCCTTTTGAACCGGAGGGAAGCGCAAAGTATGTGAATATATATGGTCCTACGGAATGTACGGTGAATGTGACTGCATACCGGCTAAAGGAGTATGAGAAGGAGCTGCCCATCGGGAAAGCGATTTCAAATGTGAAACTCTATATTCTGGACAGCATGGGCAACAGGCTCCCGGTGGGCGTGCCGGGCGAGCTGTGTATTGCCGGGCCGCAGGTATCAAGGGGTTACCTGAACCGCCCGGAGAAGACGGCGGAAGTGTATGCGGATAATCCGTATAGCGATTTGCCGGAGTATAGCAGAATCTATCATACCGGAGATATCGTGCGTTATCTGCCGGATGGCAATATCCAGTTTATCGGCAGACGGGACGGACAGGTGAAGATTCGCGGCTTCCGTATCGAGCTGACGGAAGTGGAAGAAATTATACGTCGTTTCCCAGGTATCAAGGACGCTACCGTGGCAGCGTTTGACGAACCTTCCGGCGGGAAATATATCGCCGCCTATGTGGTAGCGGATGAGGAAGTTGATGTGGATGCGTTGCATGCATTTATCGAGGAGAGCAAGCCGCCGTACATGGTTCCGGCAGTGACAATGCAGATTGATAAAATTCCGCTCAATCAGAACCAGAAAGTAAATAAGCGCGCGCTGCCCATGCCAGAGCGCAAACAGGAAGATTTGGTGATGCCTGAGGGAGAAGCGCAGCAGAAGATTTTTGACTGTGTGGCAGAAGTGATTGGGCATCGGGAATTCGGTATAAATACGGATATTTATAAAGCGGGGTTGACTTCCATCGGCGCAGTTAAGCTGAATGTATTGTTGTCCGACGCCTTTGCGGGCGCGGTCATCCGCAATAAGGATTTAAAAGAGCATGATACGGTCGAGAAATTAGAAAAATTCCTGGCGAACAGCAGCCAGGAGGAAACGTTTGCCGAGCAGGAAACCTACCCGTTGACCCAGACGCAGAATGGTATTTTTGTTGAGTGCGCCGCCAATCCGGGAAGCACCATTTACAATATTCCCTTCTTGTTCCGCCTGGGAGAAAATGTGGATTTACAGCGTTTGAAAAAGGCGATAGAGGAGACGGTAGAGGCACATTCTTATATTAAGACGACGCTTATGCTGGATGATGACGGCGATATCCGGCAGAAACGCAATGACGCTTTGCCGTTTGCGGTTGAGATAAGCGGGGAGCTGCATAAGGAAGAATTGGTGAAGCCGTACCAGATTCTTGGCGACCGGTTGTTCCGTATACAATTATTTGATACGCCGGAAGGTAAATATCTCTTCTTAGAGTTCCATCATATTATCAGCGATGGGGAATCCTGCGGCATTTTCCTGCGCGATATGAACGAGGCGTATGGCGGAAAATCACCGATGAAGGAGAAGTTCAGCGGCTATGAGGTCGCGCTTGTAGAGCAGAAAGCGTTGCAGGGGCAGGAGTATGCGCTTGCTAAACAGTATTACGATTCTATCTTTGCGGGCTGCGATACCGATTTCCTTCCGAACAAAGACCACAGAGAGGAGACGCCGGGACTTGGCGTATACCAGAGGGCGGACGAGACCGATATGGAAGCGCTGCGCCGTTTCTGCACGGAGCAGAAGATTACCTTGAATACGCTTTTTACGGCGGCATTTGGATTTGTCACGGGACGTTATGTCTACAAGGATGAGTCAGTGTTTACGACCATTTATAATGGCAGAAATGATTCCCGTTTGTCATCGACCATCAATATGCTGGTGAAAACGCTGCCCGTTTACTGCAACCTCGATGGAGAAAAGGAGATTCGCTCTTATCTAAATGAAACTGGCGAGCAGTTGATGAACAGCATGAATGCCGATATCTATTCGTTTGCAGAAATCAGCCGGGCTTACAATATTAAGGCGGACATTATGTTTGCCTTCCAGGGTGATAACTTCCGGTTTGAGGAGATTGCCGGAGAGAAGGCCGTCAGCGAACAGCTCTCCTTAGACACGGCAAAAGCGCCGCTGTCCATTGATGTGCTGATAGGTGGGAATGAGGTCTGCTACCAGGTGGAATACCGCAGTGATATGTATGAGGAGCGCACGATTGCCGGGCTGATTGACAGTCTTGCGTGCGTGGTACGGGAATTTCAGACGAAGAAGCAGTTGAAGGAAGTATGCATGGTAAGCGATAAGGCGCGCCGTGAACTGGACAGCTATAATCAGACGGAGCACGCGGTGGAGCAGACAACGGCAAACGTGCTGTTTGAGCGTCAGGCAGAGCTTTATCCTGATAAGACGGCGGTGATTGCCTGCGGCAAGAGCCTTACGTTCCGTGAACTGAATGAGAATGCCAATAAGATTGCCAATCATTTAATTACGATGGGCCTATCCATCGAGCAGATGGTAGGCGTGATGCTGCCGCGGACGGTGGACGTCTATGCGGCAAGGCAGGGTATCCTAAAAGCGGGAGGCGCATTCCTGCCCATAGATCCCGAGTACCCGGATGAGCGTATCAGCTATATTCTGGAAGATTCGAGAGCAGAATTTGTGCTGATGCCCGGGGAGCTTGCCAGGGAGCGGAAAATGCTGATTGACAAGTTGTCAGCAAAAGTATTGATTTTAGAGGAACTTTTGGCGGAGGATGGCAATATCGAGAATCCAAAGGTGGATATCAAACCGGAGAATCTTTGCTATTGTATCTATACTTCCGGTTCCACCGGAAAGCCTAAGGGCGTAATGATTGAGCACCGGAATCTGGTGAACTATGTGGACGATAACCCTTATAATGTGGAGGCGCAGTCTTATGTATACAATGCCACGGTATCGCTGGCATTTGCAGCGATAACATTTGACGTCTCTATTTTGGAGGAATGCATACCGCTGTACCACGGTATCACGGCGTGCATGGCAAACGAAGAGGAAATCCACAATCCGCTTGCGCTGTCTAAACTGATTTTGGAAAACGGCGTGGATATGATGACCTGTACGCCTTCCTTCTTAATCAATATTATCGACATGCCGGAGATGAAGAAGGCATTGTCACAGATTAAGGTCTTTAACGTGGGTGCAGAGGCGTTCCCTGAGGCGCTTTACGATAAAATTATGGCGCTGGGAACGAACGCCATCACTTTCAACGGCTATGGGCCTACGGAGACGACGATTGGCTGTGCGTTCGACCAGGTGACCGGGGATAAGATTACGATTGGCAAACCGATGGCAAATATCAAAATGGTGATGATCGACAAGAACCGTAATCTGCTGCCCGCGGGCGTGCCGGGCGAGCTGTTGATTATAGGTGACGGCGTCGGCAGAGGTTATGTGGGCAAACCGGAGATGACGGCGGACAAATTTATCCAGTTTGAGGGCATGAACGCATACCGCAGCGGCGATTTGGCGAAGTGGAACCATCACGGCAAAATTGAATTTATGGGACGCATGGATAACCAGGTGAAATTGCGTGGGCTTCGCGTGGAGCTGGATGAAATTGAAAATGTCATGAACCAGTACCCCACGGTCAAATCCAGCGTAGTGCTTGTAAAAGAAAAAGATTCCAACCAGTTCCTGTGCGGCTATTTCGTGGCGGAGAGCCAGGTGGAAAAGCAGAATCTGACCTGCTTTATGCAGAAATATTTGACGCCTTACATGGTGCCGAGCGTGCTCATGCAGCTTCCTGAGCTGCCGCTTACCAACAATGGCAAAGTGAATAAGCGCGCGTTGCCGGAGCCGGAGTACACAGTGGAAAATAAGAATTATGTGAAGCCGCGTACAAAGTTGCAGGGCAAATTATGTGAAATCTTTGAGATGGCGCTGGGTGTAGAGCAGATAGGTATTGAAGATGATTTCTTTGAAAATGGCGGCACGTCCCTGTCTGCGTCCAAGGTAGCGATGAAGTGTATGAGCGCGGGCATACCAGTATCGTATGCCGACTTGTTTGATTATAAGACGCCTCTGGAATTGGAACGCCATATCCAGGAGGTGCAGGGGGAGAGCGCTGCGGCAGAAGGAGACGGAGAGAGCAAAGAGGGGCAGAGTTCTTTAGAGCAGGTGTTAAGCCGCAATGTTGTGGAACATGTAGACGAGATTGCGCCTTCCGCCCTTGGCAATGTCCTGCTTACGGGCGCCAACGGATTTTTGGGCGCGCACATTCTAAAGAACATGATTGACAATGAGGATAATACGATATACTGCCTGATGCGTAAGGGCAAGGCTTCCACTTTGGAGAAACGCTTGAAGAGTATGCTCGTGTATTATTTCAGCAATCCCTATGAGGAATTGTTTGGTAACCGGATTCAGTTAATCGAAGGCGATATAACGGACGCCGCTAAGGTGGCTAGTCTGGAACAGTATGATTTCGAGCGCGTGATTAACTGTGCGGCGTGTGTGAAGCATTTCTCTGCGGACGATACCTTGGAACAGGTAAATTACCAGGGGGTTTTGAATCTGATTCGTCTGTGTGAAACGACCGGACGCGAGCTGATTCAGATTTCCACGGTCAGTATTGCCGGAGAAAATGTGGGCGGCAAATTCCCGCAGGAAAAGAAGTTGTATGAGCATGAATTATACTTTGGGCAGAGCCTTTCCAACAAATATATTGACACAAAGTTCCGCGCGGAAAAAGCAGTTTTGGAAGCGGCGGCCCAGGGCATGAAGGGCAAGGTCATCCGCGTAGGAAACTTGATGAGCCGTGTCAGCGACGGTGAGTTCCAGATTAACTCTGTGACGAATGGGTTTATGCGTACCCTGCGCGGTTATGTGGCGCTGGGCAGGTTCCCGGTATCTATGTTGGATATGCCGACAGAATTTTCACCAATTGATTCCACAGCGGAGGCGATTGTCAAATTGTCATCCGTCCAGGGTGAGTTCACGGTGTTCCACGCATACAGCAGTTATTTAATTCAGATGGCGGACGTGATTGCGCAGATGAACGAGTCGGGCATCCTTGTAGAGACCGTCAGTGACGAAGAATTCCAGCAGTCTCTTCTGGCCGCCCTGGAAGATGAGGAGAAAAACGAGCTGATTTCCGGTCTGATCGCCTACGCGTCCAGCGATGCGGATAACAGTACAGTTTACATTGACGCCGACAACAGTTTTACCACCAAAGCATTGTACCGCCTTGGCTTTAAGTGGCCAATGCCGGACAGCGTCTACCTCAAAAATGCGCTCACAGCTTTGGAGACGTTGGGATTCTTTGATGGAAGGCTATAGGGCGTGAGCTGAACTACAAAAGGAGTTAGAATGGAAAGAAACTCATTTTTAATCAATAAAAAAATCCACCAGTATATTTTGCCGGGCGTGTTGATGACAGTTGCCATGCAGCTTGGCAATGTGGTGGACGGCATGATTGTCGGCAATTTATTGGGAGCGGAGGCGATGGCGGCGATTGAGATATCTATGCCGGTACTCTTGCTCTTGCAGATGGCGGCAATGATGCTTGCCATGGGCGGCGCGGCCGAGGCTGCGGTGCTCCTGGGTAAACGGGACATGGAGAAAGCCGGCGGGGTGTTTACCGCTTCGCTGGCAGCCGGTCTTGTTATATCCCTCATTTTTGCACTGTTTACGCCAATTCTGCCGGGACCGCTTGCCATGCTGCTTGCGGGTAATGGGGATTTGGCCGCGCTTGCCGAGCCGTATATGATGGTGAATTTTGTGGGAATCCCGATTCTGACAATTGCGATTATCTTTTGCTATTTTATGAATGCAGATAACCATCCGCAGTTGGGAAGCGCGCTTTTTATTATCGCCAACGTGGTAAATCTGGTGTTGGATTTTGTGTTTATTCAGAGTTTCCATATGGGCATGGCGGGCAGCGCGCTGTCTACCGTGATTGGATATTTAACGGGAATGGTGACGGTAGTAATTTACTTCCGTTCCAAACAGCGGATGCTGCGGCTGCAAAAGCTGGACAAAAAGGTATTTCATTATGTGGGCCTTGCCGTGAAAGCGGGCGTTCCCAGCGCAGCGTTTACGCTGATGTCGGCGTTGAAATCGGTGATTATCAATTCGGCAATTGTGCGTATTCTGGGAAACGATCCGATGGCGGTATATTCCGTCTGCGCCAATGCCGTGCTGATTGCGGAATTGTGCGTGGGAGGCATTATCGGGCTGATTCAGAATATTGCGGGTATCCTTTATGGGGAGCGTGATTTCTATGGCATCCGCACGCTTTGTAAGAGGGCGCTCACCTACAGCTATGTTGCTATCGCAATTTTGCTGGTGATATTTTTTGCCGTTCCCGGGGTGATTGCCGGATTATTCGGCATCACGGAGGGAGATATGCTGGCGCTCTGTGAGACGGCGCTGCGTATCTTTGCGTGCAGCTTTCCCTTTTATGTGTACAATAAGTTCCTGATGTCTTATTATCAGACGATTTTGCAGCCGGGGCTGTCCACGGTGGTGACGGTATTGCAGGGATTTGTGGTGATTGTGCCGCTGACCCTGGCGGGAATTTTCTTCTGGGGACTGCCAGGCGTATGTTTGATGGCGGTGGCAAGCGAGGCATTGACAATTCTCTTGGCTTCTCTTTGGCGAATGCTGGGACAGCGCGGAGGGAAGTTTGCCGCGGGAGGCGTTTATATGCTGCCGCAGATTGTGGGTGAGACGTTTTTAGATTGCTCCCTGGAAAATAATCTGGAAGAAGTCATCGCCTTTCGGGAAAAACTTTTTGCATTTTGTGCGGACAATCACATAACCGACCGGGACGCTAACATTCTGGGGCTTGCCGTGGAGGAGATTGCCGCCAACATTGTGCAGTATGGTTATCGCAGCGGTCAAAAGAATTATATGGATATCAGTTTCACAATACAGGATGATAAATATATGTTGAGAATCCGCGACGACGGCGTGCCATTTAATCCCATGGAATACCGGCAGCAGGAGGAAGAGGAGGTGATGGTGGGCGGGATTGCCCTGATTAAGAAGCTGGCATCCAATTTTCAGTATATGCGGGTGCTGAACATGAATAACACGGTAATTGAGTTGAATATTGGCAGAGGATAGGAAATATCAGAAAGGAGCGATTACATTATGGAGAAACCAGTTTTTACAGGATTATCACATGTCTGTATTTTTGTAGATGATGTGATGGAGGCGTTTCATTATTACGAGAGGATTTTAGGTGCGGTTCCCAACCAGCATATTCCGCATTGGAAGAACGAAGGATTTTTCCAGGCGGGCGGTTTTATTGAGGAAGCTAAGGAGGCGGAAGTTTCCATCGGTTTTATGGATGTGCCGGGAACGAAGTTTACGATTGAATTGATGTGCTACCACAATCCCAAGGGACGCCAGGAGCCTATGGTTTTCAAGGCAAATGATATCAGCGGCGCCAGGCATGTGGCGTTGAAAGTTATCAATATTGAGGAGGCTTTTGCATACATAAAGGCACAGCCGGACGTAACCTTAATCAATACGACGGAAGATTATAAAGTTTACCAGATCAGTAAGACAGAGCCGGAGGATTTTTACTTTTTTGACGAGAAGAAAGAGAAGGATGCTGAGGGCAAACAGAAGGCGGCGGATATTTTGGGCAACACCAAGTATTTTTACTTTATTGACAAGTATGGCCTGCAATGGGAGTTTGAGCAGGGGCACACTGATATCGGAGATTAAGGAGAAAAAATTATGAATATTACAGAGAAAGCAAATGGAAACGAATTATGCATCTCCCTGGAGGGAAGGTTAGATACGACAACTGCGCCGGAGCTTGAAAAGTTTCTGTCGGGCAGCCTGGAGGGGGTAACGGATTTGACGTTTGACATGGGCAAACTGGATTACCTGTCGTCGGCAGGGCTGCGTATTCTTTTGGGTGCGCAGAAGCAAATGAACAAGCAGGGCAGCATGAAGGTCACGAATGTGAACGAGACGATTATGGAGATTTTTGAGGTGACTGGATTTGCAGATATTCTCACGATTGAAGTGTAATGAGGAATGAACGCTTATGAGTGAACAGGCATCCACCGTTTCGCTGGAACAGAATGAACAATTTTTGAAAAAGGCATATGGGAAGGCTTTGCTTCCCTGTATGCTGTCCATTTTGAGCGGCAATATCAATATCCTTGCAGACGGCATCCTTGTCGGGCAGCGGCTCGGGACGGATGCCTTAGCTGCTATTAATTTTAGTTTGCCGGTTTATCTCATTTTGTGCATTGCCGGCTCATTTATTGTATCGGGAACGGCTATCTGCGCGGCGGAGGCAATCGGTAACAATCAGGATAGTAAGGCGCAGGAACTTTATAAAGCGTCAATTTTTTGGTGCGTGCTGCTATCGGTCGTGATTACGGCGGCGGGGCTTGTGGGTTTAAAGCCTTTGACGCAGTTATTGTATGCGGAACAGGCGGTATCGCCTTTGGTGATGGAATACGCCGGCGTGACCCTTGCCGGGACGTTGCCGAAAATCCTCATTTACATCCCGTTTTGGTATCTCAGGCTGGATGGGAGGAATCGTCAGGTAACCTGGATGATGCTCGTGATGGGCGTCGGAAATATTTTGTTGGATTTGTTGTTTTTGTATACGTTTGACTTGGGGGTATTAGGCGCCGCGCTAGCCAGCGTTGTGGCGACGGCAGTATCTTGTCTGCTGGGATTTGTTTGGCTGTGCGATAAAAAGAGCAGTTTTCCTTTTGGGTTTTGCATTGCCTGCAAAGACATTTCCTTTGTACGCATTGCAAAGGCGGGCAGTCCGTCCGCTATGAACAATCTGTTTCAGACGCTGCGCGTGATGGCGGTAAACACGTTGCTTTTGTGGAGCGGCGGCAGCGGATTGGTAGCGTCGTTTACTGCCGTAAATTGTATCAGTGCGTTTGCGGAGAGCGTTACTTTAGGCGTGCCGCAGGCGGCGTCGGCGATGCTTGGCATTTATAGCGGTGAGCACGACAATAAGAGCGCCCGTATGTTGATGACAAGGCAGATAAAAAGCGGCGTGCCTTATTGTCTGTTGTTCGCTGCGGTGATTCTTGCGGGGGCAGATTTCATTGCGGGCGCTTATGGGCTTGCGCAATCTTTGCGGTTTGCCTTTTTTTGTCTGTCATTGGGCATGATTCCTGCGCTGTGCAACGGTATGTTGTCGGGCTATTATAATGTGTCGGGGCGCGAAATGTGGGCAAATGTGATTATTTTGCTGCGTGTGTTCTTGATGCCCTGTGCGAGTCTGCTGGTGCTTTGGCAGCTTTCACAGAATCCGTGGTGGTTTTTATTTTTCGGTGAAATTCTCACGCTGCTTGTCTGGTTTGTGGCGACGGGCATTTACCATCATTTTCACAGGCAATGTTCTCGTGTTCTGTTGATGGACAATACGTTAGAGGAGAGCGGACGGGTGATTAATTTTTCTGTCCGCGGTCAGGCGGAGGATATTTGCGACGCCAGCAGCAAGATTACCGTATTTTGTGAAGAAAACGGTATGCTGCCGGGGCAGGTTATGCGCGTGAGCCTTGCCTTGGAAGAATTGATGACAATGATCGCCGCTGTGAATCCCGCGGGCAGCGTGGAGTTTGATCTCAGAGTATATTCCTTAGAGGGGGTAATTGGAATCCGCATCCGCTACAGCGGCAAAGAATTCAATCCTTTGCGCCGTGCACAAGATCATGCTGGGCCGGCGGATGATACCGTGTCAGAGAGCTCTGATACGGCAGGGCTGGATGATATGTATTTGGGTATCCGCATGATTGAAGATATGGTGGAGACATCCTTGTATCAGCGGACGTTTGGTATGAATACGATTCAGATTTACATATGACAGGAAACGGAGGTAAGGATGAAAACCGATTATGGGAAATTGGGGCAGGAATCTATGGATTCACTCAAGGCTACCTCAAAACAAGCAGCCGCAGTACAGGCTTGTCTGTTATCTGAGATTATGCGGCGCAACCGTGACACAGTATATGGGAGAAAATATGGATTTGGGGAAATTGAAACTGCTGCGGAGTTCCAGAAGAGAGTGCCGCTTTCTGTGTATGGGGATTATGAAGATTACATTTTGCAGATGATCGCAGGGGAAGAAAAGATTCTCACAGAGGAGCCCAGTGTTTATTACTGTATCAGTTCCGGCACGACCGGGGAGGCCAAGTATCTGCCGCTTACGGAGAGGGATTTAAACATTCAGTATGTCTATGCGTATGGCGTTCCCTTCGGCATGGTTCGGGAGTATTATGGTGATTTGCCAGAGGATGAGGTGTTTGGCAAGATTTTTCAGATTGGAGAGTTTGCGAAAACTTTTATGGAAAATGGTGTGATGAACGGGATACGTTCCGGCTGCCTTTATCAATGGCTGGACAGGGGGGAACAATTTGACGCCGGAGATTACTGCGTGCCCAAGGAGGTTCTTTTTCCCGATACATTGGAGGACTTACTCTATATCAAAGTGCGGTTTGCGCTGGAGGAACGAGAGCTTCGCGCGATTCACGGTGTTTTCATCAACCGGGTGGCAGGTGTTATGGATTATATCTGGCGGAATTGGCAAATGCTGCTCACAGATATGGAGCATGGGAGCGTGGACGCGCGCGTACCTCTGAGCCCTCAGTGGCGGGAATATGCAAAAAGGAAGCTTTCGCCCAATCCTTCGCGGGCGCAGGAACTGCGCCTTCTTGCGCATGAAACGCTGCGGGAGAATATGATAAAAAAGATTTGGCCGAATGTCCGTTATATATTGGCAATCGGCGGAAAATCCTTCGCTTATTATACGGAAAAGATGGAAGGATATGCGGGGGATATACCCATCCATCCGTATGCCTATGCAGCTTCGGAGGGTATTTTTGGTATTGCAGAGAAAATAAATCAGCCGGATCGCTATATTCTTTTTCCGGAGGCGGGATTTTTTGAGTTCCTTCCTCTTAGCGAGGAGCAGGTGGAAAATAAGCGTCCGTTCTTTTTGTGGGAGCTTCATGTGGGGGAACGGTATGAGCTTGTGTTTACAAACCAGTCCGGGTTGTATCGTTACTGCATGGGAGATGTAATTGAGGTCGTTGGCTGGCACCGGCAGGCGCCTATCGTGCAGTTTTGTTACCGCAAAAACCAGGTAATTAATATTGCCGGGGAAAAGAGTAATCAGGAGCAGCTTGCGCAGGCTGTTCAAAGATTTGCGTTACAGATGCGCTGCGAGGTTGTAGGATATTGTGTGCAGGAGGATGTATCTGGCGTATTGCCACGCTATCTGTTTTATCTCGAATGCACAGATATGGATAGCTCGTGTGCAGAGGAAATTTTAGATGACTGTCTGTGTCGTGTAAATTATGAGTATCAGGGCTGCCGAAAAATGAATGAAATTGGCAGAGCGCGCATTTCTTGTCTGCGTGCGGGCAGTTTTGGCCGCTATGAAGAACGTTTGGCGAAGAGCGGGAAACACATGGGGCAGAATAAGCGGGTTTGCATTCTGGACTCGTCGGAGAAGAAACAATTTTTTGCAGACCAAACAACGAGCTAGGAGTATAATCGCACAGGGAAGAGCATGATTGTCGGATAAGAGGTTATAAAGATAAATTGGCTGGGCTGTCAGGGAAAGGAAGGACAGGAATGAAGAAAAGAATCACCGGGCTTACGGGCAAGCTGACGTTGGGGGTCGTAATCTTTGGCATTTTGCTGGGGGCGATCATCAGTATGATTGGTTATCGGGAATTTACATCTGTACTGGAGCGGCAGTATAATGACTCTGCGTATGAAATTGCGGAGACGGCGGCAAAGTACTTGAATCCCGATAAATTTGAAGCATATCTGTCTACAGGAACGGAGGATGCGGAGTACAGGGAGATTGAAAAGCGGCTGGATGATTTGGTGGACGCTACGGGCACGACCTTAATCTATGTGGCAAAGGTTGACACAAAAGATTACCGCACGCTCACTTATATCTATGATTCCGTAAACTCTGCCAGCGGTTTTGGCCGTTATCCGCTGGGCCATACGGCGATTGGCGTCGATGAAAAATATGTGAATAACGTGCGCAATATCATTACCAAAGGCGAGCGGGCTACGGAGTACCTTTATTCTTATTCCGAAGAGTCGGGGGCGCATACGACGGCTGGCATTGCCGTATATGATTCAAAGGGAAAGATTGTGGCGATACTTGGCGTGGAGAAGGCTATGACGAGGCTGGAGAACGCCCGCAATACTTATGTGAAGGATGTTCTGCTGGGCGTCTTGGCGGCAGTCTGTCTGTTCTTGCTTGTGTACAGCGCATTTCTGTATCGGGAAATTCTGCTGCCGATTCTGGCGGTCACAGACGAGGCCAAACGGTTCGCGGATTCCAATACGCCGTCCGATAAATTGTCTTCCATCAAGAAAAATGATGAAATCGGTGTGTTGGCAAAGGCTGTTGGTAAGATGGAGACGGATATCGTAGCGTATGTGGAGAATCTTACGGCGGTCACAGCGGAGAAGGAGCGGATTGGCGCGGAATTGTCCATTGCCACACAGATACAGGCGGATATGCTGCCCAGTATTTTCCCGGCATTTCCAGAACGGCCGGAATTTGACATTTATGCCACGATGAACCCAGCCAAGGAGGTCGGCGGCGATTTCTATGATTTCTTTATGGTGGATGAGAGACATCTGGCAATTGTTATGGCGGACGTCTCAGGAAAAGGCGTGCCGGCGGCGCTGTTCATGGTGATTGGCAAGACGTTAATTAAGGACCACACGCAGCCCGGCAGGGATTTGGGCGAGGTGTTTACGGAAGTCAACGACCTCTTATGCGAGTCCAACAGCGAAGGGCTGTTTATTACAGCGTTTGAAGGTGTGCTCGACCTTGTGAGCGGTGAATTTACATTTGTCAATGCCGGTCATGAGATTCCCTTTATCTGTAAAAAGGACGGCAGCTATGAACCATACAAAATTCGCGCGGGCTTCGTGCTTGCCGGCATGGAGGGTATGCGTTATAAATGCGGAACAATGCAGTTAGCTCCAGGTGACCGGCTGTTCCAATATACCGACGGTGTGACGGAGGCGACAAATAAGGACGGCGGCCTCTATGGCATGGCCCGGCTGGGAGAAACTCTTGCGCAGAATGCTGCCTTGCCGCCGACGGAGCTGCTGGTGAAGATAAAAGAGGATATTGATACTTTTGTGGGGGATGCGCCGCAGTTTGACGATATCACCATGTTATGTCTGGAATATAGGGAGAGGATGAGCGATGAAAGAATTGACAATTGATGCGACCGTGGAAAATATAGAAAAGGTGACGGCTTTTGTGGACGAACAATTGGAAGCCTTGGGCTGTCCATGGAAAGCACAGATGCAGATTGACATTGCGATAGACGAACTCTTTGGCAACATTGCGCATTATGCCTACAATCCCGAGGTGGGTCCTGCGACAGTCCGCGTGGACGTTTTACAGGAACCGCTTTCTGTCGTAGTGACCTTTATCGACAATGGCGTTGCCTACGACCCGCTTGCCAAGGAGGATCCGGATGTGGCGCTCTCGGCGGAGGAACGGAAAATCGGAGGGCTTGGCATCTATATGGTGAAAAAAAGTATGGATGAGATTTCCTATGAGTATAAGGATGGGCAGAATATTTTGCGTATTAAAAAGCAGATATAGATAGGGGCTTGCAGTGGCAGAAAATGGTCTGAAACTGGTTTTAAGACTTAGCTTCCGTGTGAAAAAGAAAATGCCCTCTTTTATTGTAGTGAGTTTTATGATAAAATGAAAAAAACAAATATCCATGCATACCCACAGGGCGCTTTGCATGGATATTTTCCTAAGTGCCTTGTGGGGGCATTGTTTGTGGGAATAAAGATGTTCTCAAAATATATGAAATTGATAACGATAAGAACAGGGGAGGGAATCCGGGAAGTCGGATATGGCAATTTTGTAAATCAAATAAGAGGATCAAATGCCATAAATAACATATGATAAGAGGAGACTTGAACAGGGATAGTGAGTTAGTGATAGGCATTGTCCATACTATTGGAACAGTATCGTTGGAAATTATGGAATGCATGAAAGATAGTTTAAATAAGTTTCATTATAATAGTGAAATTATAAAAGTATCTAAGGAGATTTTATCACCGTTTGCATCTGTTCTACCCAATTTTACAGATGAACATCAGCGAATTAGTTTTTTCATGGATAAAGGTAATGAAATCAGGAAGAAAACAGGTGATGATGCTATTCTCATGAAAGGTGTGTGCGCTTTTATTTATGGGAAATACCGGTTAGGTAATAATGAAGGGCCACAGCAACGAAGGGCCTATATCATCGACTCAATTAAACATCCTGATGAAGTTGAATTTTTGAGACGGACGTATGGGGATGGCTTTCATCTGATTGGTATTTCAGATGATTATGAACGGCGAAAATCATATTTGATGGATAGGAAGAATTTATCAGAACAACAAGCTATAGATATATTAAATAGAGATGATAATGAAAAAGAAAAAAATGGGCAGCATACAAGAGATGCATATCAGCAGGCAGATTATTTTATCAATGCCGGAGATAATTCCGATGAGACGCAAGAGAATGTATTCCGACTGCTAGATTTATTGTTTGGAAACCCATTTATCTCGCCAACTTTTGAGGAATATGCAATGTTTCGGGCGTATGTCTCATCTTTACGGTCAGCGGATTTATCTCGGCAGATTGGCGTTGTCGTCACCAAAGATAATGAAATTCTTGCAGAGGGAGTCAATGATTGTCCCAGGGCATTTGGCGGTTTATATTGGTCTGCATTTGAAGATGGCAAGTTCATTGATGTACCCAGTGGACGGGATTATACGTTAGGGTATGATTCTAACAAAATTGAACAGAAAAAAATGATAGACAGTATTTTGACAGAATTAGGGCTTGAGTGTAACGAAGAAAATACCAAAAAGATTAAATCAGCGGGTATTGGTTCGCTGACAGAATTTGGCAGGGTTGTGCATGGAGAAATGGAAGCCCTATAGAAATTTCGCAGGACAAGAAAGATATTGGGAAAAAGGTAGTTTTTATCCCGTTTAAGGGGGTTGGGCCCCATCGTTTTGTCGATTTGTTTTCCATGCAGTCAATTCGCTGGTATGCCCGCACGAGAAAGCAGGACGATGGACATATTGTGGAGTGGAAAAGGAATACTGCTCACTTACGCAATCCCATGGCGCTACTCAATTATATTGATATGGAAAAGAGCGCATATAACCAATATGCCGAGGAAATTACTGGTATAGGAAAGGAAGATGAAGATGAGTCTGAAAAAAACGACAAAGCCTGAATCATTAGAAAAGAGTTGGGATCCATTAGCTGCGTATAATGAGGTAAATAGGACGATCACCAATGAATGGCCGGATTGGAAAAAACAGGCGTACAATGAAATGTTTGCTATATCTGCTCATGCTCAAAAAATTATAATACGACATTAAACGATTATGGCTAAAAAAAATTATTACGCGGTAAAAAAAGGCAAAAGAACAGGAATTTTTTATACATGGAACGAATGCAAAGATTCCGTTGACGGCTATGCGGGAGCACAATATCGGGGCTTTGCCACAAAGAGCGAGGCACAGGCGTATTTGTCTGGCGCAGGGAGTGGTGAAGCAGGAACACAGGAATTTTTGTCTGACGCAGGGAGTGGTGAAGCGGGAGCATATACGTCTTTGGAGGATGCACTAAGTTGCGCGGCAGAAGAGGCGAATGAGAGTAAAGTCAGATGTCTGCCGGGACAGGTGGTAGCCTATGTAGACGGAAGTTTTGATGTGAAAATCGGCAAATATTCTTTTGGCTGCGTGATGCTCACGCCTGAGGGTGAAATTGTCCGTCAATCAGGCAATGGAGATAACCCGCAGTCACTCGCGCTGCGCAATGTTACCGGAGAGATGTTAGGCGCCATGTTTGCAGTGAAATGGAGCGCAGTGAACGGTTATTCTGCGGTGGAAATATGTTATGATTATAAGGGAATCGAGATGTGGGCAACCGGCGGCTGGAAGGCAAAGAATGACCTGACGCAGAAATATGCGGCGTTTATGAGAGAAATCGGCAAAAGAATTCGTATTACATACCGTAAGATTGCCGCCCATACCGGGGATAAATATAATGAAGAGGCGGACAAGCTGGCAAAGGCGGCGTTGACGGAAGGCAATGGCATACCCAAAATCACAAGGCGAAAAAATTGATTTTCGTAATTATACGATGTCGCACATTGACAAATAATGTAACATTGTATATGATAAGTACGATCATTGAATATGAAATGGTTATGATAGAGTAACGGATAAATACACAGCAGGTTTGTGAGGAATAAGAATGAAACATATCGGATTAGTTCTGTCAGGAGGAATGGGAAAAGGAGCCTATCAAATAGGCGCGCTTACGGCGTTGAATGAATTTCTCAAGCCTTCTGATTTTGAATTTATAAGCGCGGCGTCCGTGGGGGTACTTAACACATACGCATATTTGACTGGCAATTTACAGAAAGCTTACGATATATGGGCATCTGTCAACCTTCAGGGAGACAGGCGGTTTATCACCTCGGTACTGCGCAGCTCGTTTTTACAGGATATCATTACCGATATTATAACGGACGCGGCAATCCCGGGGGCATTTTATGTTCCGTTGCTGGATTTGCAGAATAAGGAGTTAGACTATTATAATTTTTCTGAAATACCGTCGGAAAACATTGATCCTTATCTTCGTGCAAGCATTGCCATGCCGTTTTATAATAAAGGCATCAAAATAGACGATAAGACGCTATATGACGGAGCAGTTGTCGACAATATACCGATTTATCCAGTGCTGAAAAATGAATTAGATTATGTGATTTGCATATACTTTGACGATTATAATTATGTGTTTGAAGACTACTCTTATGATGATAAAATTATTAAGCTGACATTCCCTGATAATAAACGGATTTCTAACTCTGTGCGTATCAGCCATCAGTCAATTATGAACATGTTAGAGGACGGTTATCGCAGAACGAAGGCGGTCTTGTCGGATGTTTTTGCAGATGGTACGGACGATTTGCAAGGTGTTTATGCGGGGATTGAGAGGCAAAATGGGGAAGATTACAAGAAAATGGTGCGCATTACCGGCGATGTGATTGTGACAAATATGAATAAGCTGGCGAAAAAAGTAGTGCGCAGCCAGAAGATTATGGATGGCGGCGCAGCGTACGCACAAAATGCCCGGCAGAAGGTATGATCGGCAGAATATTTGGTGAAAATATAATGAAAGGAGACGGTTCATTATGAAAAAAGCAGATGTTTTTGATTATTTGGAATGGCGTGGGGATTTGACGTTTGAACAAAGTGCGTTTAACGAGATTGACGCTCTGATTTTGTCAATTTTAGCATATTTAGACTATTCGCCTGTCAAAGAAAATGAGGCGCCATCATTTAGCGATGTGGTGGACCGCATCAATGATTTGCCGGACGAGTGTAAATTAAACGGTCCCAGCATCATTATGCGTTCCGTGGTGGAATTGGCAAATGCGGCGGCTTTGCTGCCAAGGTTTAAGGATATGGGGGTATTCCGTTTTCTGGGCATGACGGATGAGGAGAAAGAAATTCAGTTTGCGGCAGTTACATTTCTGCTTCCTGATAAAACGGCGTTTCTTTCATTTCGGGGAACGGATAACACATTGGTTGGCTGGAAAGAAGATTTTAATATGTGTTTTACAGATGAAATCCCTTCCCAGATTGAGGCGGCAAAATATGCGTCCTCTGTGGCGAAGGATATCCCTATGCCGCTGCGGCTGGGCGGACATTCTAAAGGCGGAAATCTTGCTATCTGGGCGGCTACGCATCTGTCAGCGGAGCAGCAGGAGCGTATTTTGACGGTATATAATAACGATGGGCCTGGATTCAGCAAGAAATTTTTAAAATGCGAAATGTATTGCAATATACGAGGGAAGATACTCTCTTATGTACCGGAGTCTTCCATTGTGGGAGTGTTGATGGAACATGATGAGTATAAGACGATTCGCAGTTCCAATCCGTTAGTCTTGCAACACGACCCATTTTCCTGGATTGTCCTGGGAACACATTTTGTCTATGACGATGTCAGGAGCTTTTCCGGCAGAAGATTTGAAAAAGCTATCAATACGTGGATTCGTTCTATGAGCGCCAGGGAGCGGGAAGAATTGGTGGAGAATGTGTATGATATTATTGTCTCCTCCAATGCTAAGACAATTGACGATATCGACAAGGCAAAAATAAAGTCTTTCCTAAGTATGCACAGGACGTTTCGGGAGATGGGACTGAAAAAGCAGACGCAGTTAATGCTCAGTCTGAGCAAGGTTCTTTTTAACAGTGACATACTTGTCAAACCTATCAAAATAAATGTTTGAAATACCTGGAAAATATGCTATAATGGCTACTGAAATTGCATCTGTTTGACGTGTGCCGGACAGATGCAATTTCAGTAGCAGTGTTTTGGTTATACGGATTGGTTCATAATGGGAGGATAGAACATGGACAATAACGATTTGAGGGCAGAATTAATTCGCGCGTTTCCGGCAGAAGTAGTGGAATTGCGAGACAGGAAGAATGAGTCGTATTATGCCTGTCCAACCTGCTCGCGGGCAGTAACTCTGGGCATGGATAAATGTATCTGCAATCAAGCTTTGAGTTGGAAAAATATTCAGCAGGCAGAGGCGTCGGAGGGCGGCAGACGCAAAGCGGTGCTTGAGTTTGAAGTTGCCTCAGATTTCACTACTGGGAATTGCCGGAAATGTCCGATCTCTTACATTGGCAAGAACGGCACGGACAATGTTTATGAATGCCCCTTGAAAATGCGGGGGAATTGTAGAATTAAACTGTGTTGATTTCAAAAATTTCAGTATAGCTGCATAAAAAATTCTTGTCTGTACATAATACTCATATCTATGAGGAAAGGCAGGGACTATTATGGCAATGGATTTTAAGCAGAGCGAGACGAAGACCAATTTAATGCGTGCATTTGCCGGGGAGAGCCAGGCGAGGAACCGTTATACCTTTGCCGCTTCACAGGCCAATAAACAAGGGCTGTATGTGATTGAGCATGTATTTAAGTTTACGGCGGATCAGGAAAAGGAACATGCGCAGGTTTTTTATGAACAGTTAAAAGAACTGGCGGGAGAGAACATTGAAGCTGACGGCAGCTATCCGGTTGATATAAACCCGAATATCTCAGAGTTGTTGAAGATGGCGCAGCACAATGAGTATCAGGAGCATGACGACGTGTACCTTCATTTTGCGCAGAAGGCGCAGGAGGAAGGATTTGGTAAGGCGGCGGCAAAATTCCGCATGATTGCGGAGATTGAGAAAATTCATGGCGATCGTTTTGGTACTTTTGCGCAGCTTTTGGAAACAAACCAGCTCTTTGTGTCTAAGGTGGAGACGAAGTGGATGTGTTTAAATTGCGGGCATGTGCATGAAGGAGTGGAAGCGCCTGCGAAGTGTCCGGTATGCGATCATGAGCAGGGCTGGTTCATTCGTTTGGAGCTGGCGCCATATTGTAGTAAAGGCTGAATACTGCTAGACCGCGAGGAGAGAGGTTATATGTAACAGGATATCTGGTGAAAGCGGTTGGCGTAAATTCTTTGTAGAGATTTTGCGCTGTCTACTTTCGCGGGATATGCTGTTACATTTTTGTAATTCATAGTTATTTCACAGATTTCACAAATTTTTCTCATAATTTTTTGTGACAATAGGTTTATCTTAAGAAATGAAAACAAATATCCGAGGAATATTGAGACGGGCGTTTTTTGGGATTGAGAGTACATTTATTTTCAGGAGGTAAGTACATGAAAAAGAGAAGTTACATACTTTTAGCGGCGGCTCTGGCGGCGGTAATGATGTTTGCGGGCTGCAATAATAAGGAGCAGGAGAATTCCGGGAACACCGAGAACGCGGATGCGGATAATGCTGGCGGTGCGTCGGATGACGTATTGGATTTCAAAGTATCAGATTACGTTAAACTTGGGGAATATAAGGGACTGGAAGTTACTTATCCCTCTGTCCTTGAAGTGACGGATGAGGACGTCGAGGAACAGATTCAGTATGAGCTGGAGGACAATACGGAATACAAAGAAATAAAAGACAGAGGCGCGCAAGAGGGCGATTATGTCAATATGGACTTTAAAGGCACGGTTGACGGCGAGGAATTTGATGGCGGTACAGCGAGCGACTATGAGCTTGAACTCGGCGCAGGGGAATTTTTGGAGGAATTTGAGAGTAACCTCATAGGTAAGAAGGTTGGAGAGACGGCTACATTCAAATTAACTTTCCCAGAGGATTATGATGATACTTTGGGAGGAAAAGAAGCGGAATTTACCGTAACGATCAATTCCATCAGTGAAGCTGTTGCTCCAGAATACAACGAAGATTTTGTAAAATCAGTGTCTGATTTTAAGACGTTAAAAGAATACGAGGCGTCGGTTAAGAAGCAGTTAGAACTGGATGCAAAGGACGCATCTGTAATGGAGGCGCAGGAAAATGCGCTGAAGACTGCTATAGAAAATGCTACAGTGGATGGCTATCCGCAGAAGCTCTATGATTTCTTCTATGATGATACTGTGACCGGATATAAGAATTATGCCGAATTCATGGGCATGGAATATGAGGAGTTTCTGGAAAGTTATATGAGCGAGGAAGAGATTAACGCTATGGTGGACGAGCAGGTCAATGAATATCTTGTTGTCCGGGCGATTCTCGAGAAAGAAGGCAAGGAAATCAGCGACAGCGAATACCAGGAACTGGCTGAGAAGTTGGCGAAGGAAAATGATTATGAAACGCTCGAGGAGTACGAGGAAGATTACGGTAAAATCTATGTCAAGACGCAGCTTGCAAGGGACAGAGTGGTTGAACTTTTGTATGACGCCGCCAAGTTAAAGGAAGTCCCTTATGAGGAATATCATGCCAATGACGAGTTGGAATGGGAAGATGAAGGTGAGGATTCGGAAGGCAGCGATGATCTGGAGCTGGATTTGGGAGACGAGGAAGACAGCGATGGTTTAGAATTGGACTTAGGAGATGGAGACGACAGCGAAGTATTAGAAAATCTGGCAGAGTAGACGTAGGAATGGGGCTGTCGCACTAACATAGATTGCAAGGTATGGATTCGTTCAAAAGGTTTACATTGCAGAGCAATGTAAACAACATGCACAAAAAATATCTTGGGAAGCTAGCTTCCCAAGATATTTTTTGTGCATTCTGTCTTTGCCGCATAAGCGGCAAGACCTTTTGAACGAGTAACTATATTAGTGTAATAGCTATGAGCGGCAACAAAAGGCGTTGCGAAAAACGATCTTTTCTGAGCGCCTATTGTTTTAGAACTCTTTTTTAAGCACATTGCAAAACTCTTCCACAGAATCGGCAATTGTGATTGCGCCGTGTTCCTCAAGGAACTGTCGGCTGCGGAAGCCCCAGCTTACACTGATGCAGGGGATTCCGGCGTTTTGGGCTGTTACAATATCAACATCGGAATCTCCCACATAGACGCATTGGCTGGGAGAAACATGTAATTCTTCCATAGCTTTAAATACGGTGTCAGGCGCAGGCTTAGGCGCAGTCTGGGCAGATTCCCCGATGGCCGTCGTGATATACGGCGAGAAAAAGTCCTCGCACAGCCCCTTGACGGCAAGGTCAAATTTGTTGGAGACCACCGCCATTTTATAGCCGGATTCATATGCTTCCTTGAGAAAATCCATAATCCCCGGAAATGGCTTGGTGAGATCTTTTTTATGGATTTCGTAATGCTCTTTAAAGTCTTTCAGGCAGCTTTCAAACGCTGCAAAAGAACGTCCGCCAGGTACGGCGCGTTCCATGAGGACGGTTACCCCATTGCCCACCATTTGACGTACGCGGTCGTTGGTGTGGGTGGGCAAATTGTATTTCTCCATGACATAATTTACGCTTCCGGCAAGGTCAGCCAGAGTGTCTAACAGAGTGCCGTCTAAGTCGAAGATGATGGTATTTTTGGTTGGCATGGTAAACTCCTCCTAATCTACAAGTATAAAACTGTGCGTGGAAATTTATTTCCTGGAACATAAACAGCCTCTTCTATCGTTGATACAGCTGTTAAAAATTAAAATACAGGAAAGTGGAAATACCCGCGAACGACATAACAGACCAAACCGTGAATATTATAGTAGTCAGGGAAGTCCTGATGTTGGGCTGGAATTCTATCTCCCTGCTGTTGCGGAAGTTCAGTACGATAAAAAACGCTCCGAAAATAAACAGCCAGAGGTGGAAACCGGTAATTTTTGCAGGCAGATAATTTAAAAAGGGTATTTGTTTTTCAAAAAATTTAAACTCCGGCAGGTTGAAACATTGGTAGAAATCCTTGTGAATTTTAAAACTTGACAAGGTAAACATCTGTTTAATGAATGCAATTGCGGATTGGATATTATCTGCCCGGAAAAAGACCCACAGTATATTTACGGTCAGGAAAGTAAGCGCCCATTGTGTGATATTCCCCAGTTTTTCCCATGATTTGTGGAACAGCCGGTTCAGGCAGCTCAGGAACCCATGGAGCACGCCCCATAAAATAAACGTCCAGTTGGCGCCGTGCCAAATGCCGCTGACGAGGTAGACTACCATAATGTTAATATAGGTACGGATTTTGCCTTTGCGGTTTCCGCCCAAAGGAATATAGATATATGTTTTGAGAAAACGGGTCAGCGACATATGCCATCTGTCCCAGAATTCTGTTATGGAAGCAGATTTGTATGGGGAATTAAAGTTCTGGGGCAGTTCTATGTTAAACATATGGCCGATACCGATTGCCATATCGCAGTATCCGCTGAAATCAAAATAAAGCTGGAAGGTGTAAGACAGCGAGGTAATCAGCGCTTCCATAGAACTGAGGGTATCTATGGTTCCAAACCCATAGCTGACAGCTTTGCCAAATGTATCGGCAATGATTACTTTTTTGAACAGTCCCAGGGAAAAAATATACATGCCCTTTGAAAAGTTTTTAGGTATGAACCGGCGTTTTTCCTTTTGCCGGAATTGTGGGATCATTTCGTTGTGCAGGACAATAGGCCCGGCAATCAACTGTGGGAAAAATGATACGAATAATGCATATTCGTCAAAGGAATATCCTTTTGTCTCGCCTCTGTAAGAGTCCACAAGATACGATATCTGCTGGAAAGTAAAGAAACTGATTCCTAGAGGGAGTACAATATTCCTTAGCTCGAATGATTTGCCAAATACGGAATTGACGTTCTCCAGAAAAAAATTAAAATATTTAAAATAAAAAATTACGGCGACATTACCGCAGATTCCAAGAATAAGGGAGAACCTGCGCAGATATTCCTGTCCTGAGCGTATCATCATTTGGGAAATGAGGTAATTAACGGCGATACTTCCACAGATAATCAGCAGATAGGAAGGATTAAAATAACCGTAAAACCACAGGGACATTCCCGTGAGGAATATACTTGATGCCCGATATAGATGAAAGTGGTTAAGCGTATAATATCCTGCTAAAGCAAGCGGAAAGAACAGAAACACAAAAATATAGGAATTGAACAGCATAATACTTCTCCTTTTTACTTATCGTGCAGTGCACTGTAATCATAGTTATTGTAAAAGTCTCGCTTGGTTTGTATATAATCCAGATAATTTTCGTTTGTCAGCAGATATTCTTCATTATACATCCATTTCAGAATCTGGGAGTTTACCCATTCATCGTAGTGTGCCTGATCCCTGTAGTGCTCAAGATTACATACGAGCTCTGCATTATTGCAAAAGGAATACAGTTTGACATTAGGATATTTTAAAAGTTCTTCGATGACCATCTGTTCAGCGTCAATTTGACTGTCAAGTGTGCCTTCGTTTTTGGCCATGTCCCAGTAACAAATGCTGTAAGGCGGAAAAAACAGATAAAATGTTGTCTCAGGGTGTGCGCTTACCAGTTCCGTAACATTCTGCTGGATATTTTCACTTACCATTCGGCGTTCTTCTTCGGTGAGCTCTCTGGGTGGCTGCGGATCTTCCAGGCTGTAGGAGGCGAGGACGCTTTTGGCGCCAAATTCGTATTCGGACATCCAATTAACGTATTCGTCGAAAGTTGTCGTTTTATTTCCGTCTTTCGTGTATTTGAGGACTTTCATTGTACGGTCAAAAAGTATCGTTTTGTTGAGAAAGTAATTCACATCGTCAAATAGATTATCATTGTATAAATAGGTAGGATATTCTACATCCGTGCGATAGTGATCTTTGTCTTTTATCAGCCGGGAATAGTCGAGGGCCCGAATGACGTATTTAATGTTTTTATTATACTTATAAGCCAGTTCTAGGCTATCGTCTATTTCTTTGTAGCCTCCTCCCGAATAAGGGATTTTTATAAAATTGGCTTTAAAAATTGTGTCGGCTTCGGATGTCTTGAAGTTTTCTGTCATGGAAGTACCGGTGATGATGCTATCGTATTCAAAATGCCGTGTAATACCATTATTCTGGTATCGCTCATTGGTAATAGGATATTCGTATTTTGCCAGAGGCGCATGATAATGGAAGAAAGGGTCGATGTAAATGGTAAGGGAACCCAGCAGGCAGAATGAAATCAGAAGAATTGTCAAGGTTGCAGTAATCCATATTTTATCTTTTTGTGAATGATTATTTTTTTCCATGGTAATGCCAAGCCTTTCTGAAATACTATTTTCGTATTTTAATTTTTCCTAACATAATGTATCATAACTTGTCTATACGCGCAAGATATAAGTGTTTTTTATGATTTCCATTTAAACGTAATTGTGCTAAAATAAAAAACAGGGTTAAAATAATAATGAATGGAGAAGAATTATGTGGGAAAAAGTATGGAGAACAGATAAGATTGCATATGGTGGAGATTATAACCCCGAGCAGTGGCCGGAAGAGACTTGGGAGGAGGATATGCGCCTTTTGAAGCTGGCGCATATAGATACGCTGACGTTGAATGTGTTTTCCTGGGCCTTGTTGCAGCCTTCGGAGGATGAATACTGTTTTGAGAAATTAGATAAAATTATGGAGATGGCAAAGGATCATCAAATGAACGTCTGCCTTGCTACCAGTACGGGTGCGCATCCGGCGTGGATGGCGCGCAAATACCCGGAAATTCTGCGCACAGATTTTAGCGGTATCAAGCGTAAGTTTGGCGCAAGGCATAATTCCTGTCCCAACAGCCCGGTATACCGAAAATATTCTGTTCGCCTGGCTGAAAAATTGGCCGAGCGGTATCAGAAATATGACAATATTATCGGCTGGCATATATCGAATGAGTTTGGCGGCGAGTGTTACTGTGAGAATTGTGAGAAAGCATTTCGTGCGTGGTTAAAGGAGCGGTATGGAACGCTTGACGAGCTGAATCGCGCCTGGAATACAGCTTTCTGGGGACATACTTTCTATGATTGGGACGAGATTGTGCTGCCGGACCGCCGGACGGAACATTTTAGTGAGAACGAGACAATGGCGCAGACAATCAGTCTGGATTACAAGAGGTTTAATTCCGACAGTATTTTAGATTGTTTCCGTCTGGAATATGAAGCAGTCAAGAAATATACGCCGGATATCCCAGTGACGACCAATCTAATGGAAGGCGCGTACAAGGGACTGAATTATCGGAAATGGGGGAAATACATGGATTTCATTTCCTGGGACAATTACCCCTCAAACGCAGATTCTTTCAGTAAGATTGCATTCAGCCATAATTTAATGCACAGTCTTGGCGATGGCAAGCCTTTTGTGCTGATGGAGCAGACGCCGAGCGCACAGAACTGGCAGCCGGTCAACGCGTTAAAACGTCCGGGAGTGATGCGGCTGTGGAGTTACCAGGCGGTGGCGCATGGTGCGGACGCCGTGTTGTTCTTCCAGTTAAAGCGCAGTATTGGTTCCTGTGAAAAATACCACGGCGCAGTCATCGACCATGCGGGGCATGAGCATACGCGGGTATTCCGGGAAGTGGCGCAGCTCGGGGAGGAGCTTGAGAAGCTGGGCGGAGAGATTCTTGGCGCATCCAAACCGGCGGAAGTAGCGTTGATGTTCGATTGGGAGAACTGGTGGGCAATCGAATATTCTGCCGGCCCCAGTAAGTATCTGAAATATCTGGATGAGATTATGAATTACTATACGGCGCTGCACCGGCAGAATATCTCGGTGGACATCGTGGGCGAAGAGGATGATTTGTCTGGTTATAAAGCGGTGATTGCCCCGGTATTGTATATGACGAAGCCCGGTGTAGATGAGAGGATTCGCGAATTTGTGCGCGCAGGCGGTACGTTTGTGACGACGTTTTTCAGCGGCTATGTGGATGAGAATGACCTGGTAGTGATTGGCGGTTACCCGGGAAGGCTTCGGGATATTCTGGGCATCTGGGTGGAGGAGATAGATGCGCTTCCAGAGACGAAAAAGAACAGCTTTGTCTATGGCGGGCAGACTTATAGCGCAGGTATGCTCTGCGACATCATGCATCTGGAGGGCGCTAAGTCGCTGGCCGAGTATCAGGAGGATTTCTATGCGGGGACGCCGGCCATTACCTGTAACTCTTTTGGGCAGGGGCAGGCGTATTATGTGGGAACCCGCCCGGAGGAAAGTTTTTATGGAAGGCTGATAGAAGAAATCTGTGAAAAGCAGCAAATCAGCTCGGCAGCCGAGGCGCCGTTAGGCGTTGAGGTTGTGGAGCGCCTGAGAGATAAAGAGCATTATTTGTTTATGCTCAATCACAAGGAGGGGATGCAGAAAATTGCTGTGCCGGCAGCGTGCAGCGACTTGCTGACCGGTAAATCGTACCAGGAGAAAGAACAGTTGGAGCTTGACGCCAAAGGCGTGGCGATCTTGAAATGGACAGAGAGTGAATGAAAGGGCTGTAATCACCTATGGCATGGCTGCTTTAAAGTGGAGGGAAGGATAGTGAGAATTTGCCATGATTTTGTTAAAAGCCAATGAAGAACTGAAATCGGTATTTGGGCGCATGATTAAAACCATGGGCGTAAACGTGACGTGGACAGGGAAGTTTGTGGTGTTGAATAATTTCTTAATTCTGTCGGGAAATGTGCGCTCGCTGATTTTTAATTTTGATAACCGTAAGGTGAACACCAATGTTATTGAGCTGCCGGACCGCGACGAGGACGCGGAGCCGGTGGAGGGCAATGATATCCTTACCAATGTGCTGAATATGACGTTATATGCTTTCGGGAAATGGGGCGCTATCAAGGGACTGAAAGTGGATCAGGATTATAATCAGCTCAATAACCTTTTCCAGGCAGTCTTAAAGGACATAAAGATCAAACCGGGATTTCGGGATGATTATTTTCGTTTCTACAAGAATGAGATTCAGATGACTTACGAGGAAGTAGTAGAGGCCGCTGTGGAGGAGGGAAAGCGTAAGGCGCAGGAAATAAAAGAGGAGGAAGAAGCAAGGCAGGCAGAAGAAGGTCTGGGGCTGTGGCACAAAATCTGCTGGGGCGTAGAGCGGCGCCAATTTGGAAAGAGCGAGCTTACTGCTTACGAGAAACACGCCTCCCGGCTGGGAAATAACTTTTACCGCACTGGGATTTGCTGTGCCAAATGCGCACAAAAGATGTTTATGGCGGTCTACCCGGAGGGCGAGGAACTTCCGGTAGAAACCGAGGAAGGTAAGGTGTATTTGGCTAGAAGTTACACCTGTAATCAGTGCAATTCTTTTTATACGCCGCGCCCGGGCAAACTGATACAAGAAGGCGATGTTTATACGCTTACGTTTGGCAATGACAGAGACGCCTATGAGGATTATCGGGAACTTTTAGGAAGGAATGCGCGGCGCACGACAAATTATCATTTTAATGAGTATGAATGGGAGCGCGGTAAGACGAGAGATCCCCAGACGGTTGAGGAAGCCTGCGCTGATTTGGAGGATATGGCCGAAGAGGAGCTTCTGGAATTGGACGCAAAGTTGGAGGACGGTTTTTATCCGCTGGAGAAAGCCAAACCATACCGGAAGCGGATTCAAGATTTGCTCCGTAAAATATCAAAGAATAGAGAGAAATCTGGAGAACCTTCTGTACAAAACGGAAGTGGAGGCCAGCAGAATTTCCATGCTGCAAATAATAAAAGTGGAGGTCAGGAAGAATCCCGGACGGTGGAAAATAGGAAGGAAAGCCGGGGAGATTTTAAGGCTGCAAAAGCAAGAAATGGAGGGCAGGGAAGTTTAAATTCTCTGGCTGCGGAAAGCCAAGGCAGTAATGAAGGCGCAAGGCGTCCAGGCAGCAGCCAAAATCTGACGGAAGGCGCCGGTGTTCGGAGCGGCAATGTTGACAGCGACAATTTAGAGGATGAAGTATTTGGCAAATATCAGGCGAGAATGAAAGTGTTAGACCGTATGTCCCAGCGCCAGTTAGGGGAATTGCGGCAGCAGATCCAGGCTGAGAAGAGGCTCGTCCACGACCAGAAAAAAGATTTTAACAGTCAGATAGACGAAGCGTTGGCGCGGCGCGAGGAAGAAAGCCTGCGGCAGAAGGTCAAAGACTGCACAGGTAAACCGTATCATGTGATGACGCGTATTGAGGCGGAAATCAGCAAATCAAAGGCAGCCGAGTCTGCGAAAGCGGAGGCGTTGTCGGAGATTGCAGAGATGAAACGCGCGCGCGGGCAGCAGGAGGCAGAGCAGATGGTAGCTTCCATGCCGGCGAATATGACGCGCAGCCAGTACCATGCATTCCGCCAAAAACTGGCGCAGTATCAGGATGTGGATTTTTCACCGTTTGAGGAAAAGTTGGAGGAGCAAGGCAGACAGGCGCAGAAGACGGAGCTTGACGTCATGCTGCGGCGGATTGACAAGAGTGAGCGCATAGGCCTGCTCAAGATGTTAGAGCAGTTAAAAGAAGGATTTTCGGGCAAGGATGCGGCTGCCGTGCAGGCGAAAATTGAGGAACGTCTGCGCCGGATTGACGCGGCGGCCATAGACAAGATTTGTCCCAATATCCTTACGATGACGTTTGACGAGGCTGTAAAGGCGTATGAGAAGATAGAGGGCGGGCCGTTCCTGCCGGAGTTGAAGACGAATACGCTGGAAATGATAGATAAACGGCTCACCAAGATAAAAATGGATGAGTGCGCGCTGCTGGTGGATAAGCTGCGCGAGGATTTGAAAGGCAGAATTAAGGACATGCAGCGGCTTCATTTTTATGAAGTGCGCAAAGTGATGCGTGGAGAATGGGAGGAACAGGAGGCCAGGCTGGCGGCAAAGGCTTTGAATACATATGCCGCGGACAGAAGCCGTTATGAGTACCCGATTCTCATTTGTGATTCTTCGGCAAAGAAAAACGGAAAAGAAGGTTTTTTGCTGACGCCGGATCATATTTTCTATAACAGTACGTTTAACAGTGAGAAAATTCCGATCCGTGCAATTCACGGCGTAGAAGGCAATACTGGGCTGTTGAACCGCGGAATTTATTTGAACCGCGGCAACGGCGCGAAGACGAAGATTCCGGGCGGAATACCGGCGAAAGAACTTGCGGTATTTGCGCAGGTTCTGGATGCGTTTGTTTCTTATTTACAGGAAAAGCCGGAGTCGAGAAGTATTTCGTATCTGGCCAAGGAAAAGCATGAGGTGAAGTGCTGTTATCGCTGTGGATATACATATCGCGAGGGGAATGTCTGTCCTAAGTGCGGAAATCAGGCGAACAAGTAATTGAAAAAATACGGCGGGGAAGAGGGAGCGAACGCGCTCAGTCCTTCCCCAGCCAATTGCGCAGAGGATTCACTTTCTGCGCTTTTTTCATAATGTCATCTGCATTTTGCAGCAGATATAGGCTTAACTGCTGCGTCTCTTCAGCGGTGAACCCCGTAGATTTCTCAATCTTTCCCGAAGGAAGGCTGCCTTCTGCAAAATCCTTTCCGCGTTCAAAAGAGACATGGACGATTTTCTGATTATTTTTGGTGATGACGCCGGAATAAGTCATGCGGATTTCTTCTGATTGTTTCATGGGAACGCCCCCCTTTAAGCAGGATTTCTAATTTTTCTAATCAAAATTATAACGTATTTTTAGAAAAAAACAACAAGGATATTTAAAAAAATAATTTCCGCGAATTGTTGGAAAAAAGAATTCATTTGGCCGTCATTCTGTGTTAGAATGAAACTAACTATCGTTGCTATTTTTAGTCAACACAGAAGAAGGAGGTTTTTATGAAACAAAGCTTTAGGAATGTGCCATGGGGGAGGCTGTTGTCGGTTTTTTTGGCGGCGGCACTTTTATTTACCGGTCTGGAAACGCCGTTGTTTGTCCAGGCGGCGGAAGGGGGTACGATTTCTATCGGGACGGCGGAGGACTTGCAGAAAATTGGCACGGACAGCGCCTATCCCATGAGCGGGGATTATAAATTGACCGCAGATATTGATTTATCCGGCGACGATTGGGAGCCGATGGGCGGTCATATAGGTAATAAGGGTACATGTAACCCGGCGGAAGCAAATGTGTTTTCCGGTACGTTCGACGGCCAGGGTCATGTGATTTCCGGGCTGACTATTAATTTGAATGATTCGATTAATCAGGCAAATAAGTATGGGCAGGTCGGATTTTTCAGTGTGATCGGTTCCAATAATGCAAGCGATTATGCGGATGTAAAAAATATAATTTTTACGGATGTTGCTATCCATACAGATTTTCCAGATGGGCTGGCGGCCGTGGGCACGCTGGCAGGTGAGGTCAATGGGTACGCCAATATTTCTGGGATTGTCGTTGTGGACGGCACGTTGACAGTCAATCCTTCGGGAATCTGCGATACTGTGGGAGCGGGAGGAATTATCGGAGAGTGCAGGACGTCGGACGCCGCCATTATGAATAATTTTATTTCCGTCAAGGACTGTTATAATGGGGCGGATGTTTTTGCAGACGGTTCCCGGTCGGATTTAGTTTATGCGGCCGGCATCATTGGACGTGTTGCACAGTCTGCCTGCAAGACGATTGCTCAGTGTGTCAACACCGGCATCATTCAGTATGCAGGCTATGATGCTTTTGGCATTGCTACAGCGCAGAATGGCAACGCAAGTTTTTTGGGCACGCTTAACGATTGCTATATCCCGTCTTCGTTGGAACAGCAGGTTTTGGGAGGGGTGACGGCAGTCAAGGATAAGGAACTGCTGGGCGGAACGCTCGTTGGCAATCTGTCGGCTGATACCTGGCAGGCAGAAGCGGGCTGTTATCCTGTTCCCAAGTTTTGCTTATCTTCCAGCGCGGCGGGAAGAATTTATCTCTCCGGGCTGTCGCTTACATTTGCAGAAGGCGAATCGTCATCCGGCGTAAGGACGGAGATTGTGCTTCCACAGACGGCGGGAACAGATGCGATTACCTGGAGCAGCAGTGAGGAGACGGCTTTAACCATTGAAGGTGATAAGGCGGTGGCGCATCCGACGGAGATTGGTATGGATACGACTGTGATGCTGACAGCCAGGTCTGCCAAAGGATACAGCCGCGGGTTTAAGATTGTAGTATTGTCAGACAATGCGCAGACGGCGGCATTCGACCAGCCCTATGCCAAGGTGGGGACGGCGCTGACTGTTTCTGTGTCAAATCTGCCGGAAGGCAGCAGCCTGAATTATCGGTGGAGTGTGAACGGTACAGCTATCTCCAATTCCGGTAATAGTTATACGCCGGCCAAGAATGATTTGGAGAAATTTATTTCCGTCGCCATTACGACAGCGGACGGCAGTGTGAGCTGGAATCTCTCTACTTATTGCAGCGAGCTCCCGGTTGTCTACATAGATACGAATGACGGTCAGGGCATTAACAGTAATACGGTGGCTAAGGACGCCGTCATGAAGGTACAGGGAAATGATGAATTCAACGATCAGTCTTATTGGTACGATGGAGAGACGACAATCAAGGGCAGAGGCAATTCTACCTGGAGCCAGGCAGTGGCATGGAATGTGAAAAAGCCGTACAAATTAAAGCTTGGCACAAAGACAAACTTGCTGGGGCTTGGCAAGAATAATAAGAAGGCCAGCAAGAACGCCAATAAGCATTGGGTGCTTCTGGCAAATATGATAGACCACACCAACATGCGCAACGAGCTGGCATATAATTTTTCGAGAGATGTAGGTATGGAAGTGTCTATGGGTACGACGAATGTCGTGCTGATTCTCAACGGACAGTATCAGGGTATCTATGAGCTGGCAGAACATGTGCGGGTTGGTTCTGCGCGTGTCAATGTGCATGAGTGGGAAGGCCAGGCGGATGATATTGCGGAGGCGATCTGTTTACAGAATCCCACGTTGAAACAATCTGATCTGGAAAAGGCGATGGAACAGGATTATAGCTGGGTGACAACGAAAGAGTTCACGTTTAAAGGCGAGACTTATAAGATCGCTGATTATTACACAGATGAAATCCCGGAAATTAGCGGTGGATTCTTGCTGGATATGGATTTCAGGAGCACGTCAGACCAGTATAAATATATCTCAACGTTTTCGACAAGATATGGAAATATCCCCATGTTTTTCCGTGCGCCGGAATATGCGAAGACGAGCCCGGAGATGATGGCATTTGCCAAGGATTATCTGGACGCCTATGAAGCGTCGCTGCGCAGCCCAGATTTTACCGCGGATTATAAAGGGGAGAAAGTCCATTATACGGATTTGTTTGAGCTGGATTCTCTGTTGCAATACTGGCTGCTGTGCGAGTATGTGAACAATTGGGATTCTATGAAGAATAGTACCTATCTTTATAAAGATATAGACGGCAAGGCAAAGATGGGGCCGGCTTGGGATTATGACTGGGCATGGGGCAATATCAATATGTACAGCATGACCGGGCCGTTTGTGTACGACAATTGGCATACGACGCTTTGCGGTATGGACACCTCACAGGGCGGTTTTGGAGAGCAGGGGTATCAAAAGGAGCAGTGGAACCGTTACTTGGTGAAAGACCCTTATTTTGTGACAAAAGCATTTGAGTTCTATAAGAAATACCGCCCCACTGTCATTGAGGATATTATGAAAGACGGCGGTACGATCGACACTTTGCAGAAGAAGTACAGTTCAGCATCTCTGGCTAATGATGATAAGTGGGCTTACTCTTATGATAGGTGCAGTGGTTTTGCTTTTGTAAATGGGCAGAAGGTGCAGACGACAAGCCAAAGGTATGATGCAGCGATTGAGTCCTTAAAGACATTTATTGAAAAGCGTGTAGAGTGGATGGATGCGCAGTTTACAGATGTGCAGGGGTTGTATCGGTCTCTGGGGAATCAGGTGTCCTCGAAGATTGCGGTGACAGCCACAGAGGACAGCGCAGACGGCGCTGTAACTGCCACGGCAAAAGTAACGGATACCAATGTAAATGCGGTGACGTTCCTGGTGAACGGCAAGAAAGCGCAGGTAGACGGCAATGTGGCTGTTCCGCTTACGAATGGGCAGGCAAGTATTACCGTTGACAGCAGGTTGTTAGAGGCGGCAGACGGCGCTATGAATACGATCGAGGTTCTGGGGCTGAACGGCAGCGCCTATGTACCAGGCGCCATGAACTTTGCCAATATAGTAACGACAAATGTACAAGTTCCAGCGGTATTGACAGGTACTGTCAGCGTAACATCAAGCAGGGAAGGCGACGTTTCCTATCCGGGAGATACGCTGACCGCCAAAGTGGGCGATGACACCAATAATACCGGAACCTTGAGTTACCAGTGGTATGCAGGCAGCACGAAAATAGAAGGAGCCACCAAGACAACGTATGTGCTGACAGAAGCAGAAATTGGAAAATCAGTGAGCGTCAAAGTTGCCAGTACGGTGGAGACCGGACAGCTCCAAGGAGATTATACAGGGACGATTAGTGAGGAACCAGGACCGGGGCCAGATCCAGGGCCGGAGGAACCGGCTAAACTGACTGGAACAGCCGCCGTAGCTTCAAGCAGAACCGGCGGAATATCTTATCCAGGCGATGTGCTGACTGTGAAAGTTACACAGGATAACAATAGCGGGATATTGACTTACCAGTGGTTAGCTAATGGGGCTAAGATAACAGGGGCAACCAGAGCAACTTATATGTTGACAGCCAATGAAATTGGCAAAAAGCTGACCGTGGAGATCACAAGTTCTGTAGAGACTGGGAGAATCAGCGGGACTTATACAGGCAGGATAACGGCCAAGCCAATAAAAGCGACGAGCATTTCTGTGTCTGCCAAGAGCAAGAAGACGTATGCTTACCAGACGTTGCAGTTAAAAGCAACCGTGAAACCCAAAGGCGCATCCCAGAAAGTTTCCTACACCGTTGACAAGAAGTCTGTGGCCGCCGTTTCTAAGAGTGGGAAAGTAACGGCCAAATCACCGGGCAAAGTAAAGATTACGGTGAAAGCGACGGACGGAAGCAATGTGAAAACAACGTATACCGTTACTGTGTTAAAGCCCGTGCTCAAGGTTAGCGGCAAAACGACGGTTAAGAGGAAGAAATCCATCACCTTGACAGCCAAGCCGTATGGTTTGAAGGGCGCAGTCAAGTGGAAGTTAGACGCTAAGGGCAAGAAACTGCTCAAATTGAAAAAGATGAAAGGAAACAAGGTGAAGCTGACGGCCAAGAAGAAGACGGGAACAGCGAAACTGACAATCACCTGTGGAAAGAAAATAGTTACGAAAAAGATACGTGTGAAGAGATAAGAAATACAAGAGAAGGTAGAACAAAGTGGGCAAGCCCGCTTTGACGCGCCGAGCACAATTGCGAAGCAATATTTACCTCTTGTGCGAGTGCGCATATTATTTTTTCTCTTATAGGAAGACACTTTCACGCTTTAGCGTGACAAGGTCTTTCCTATAAGAGAAAAACAGGAGAGCGAAGCCATGAGTATAAAAAATAGAAAGGGATGAGCAGTACATGAAGTTAGGAATAACCATGGAAGGCGGAGCAAGCCGCACGGTATTTAGCTGCGGCGTGGCAGATGCATTTTTAGAGGAAGGGATTATGCCGGATTATTTTATCGGCGTGTCGGCGGGGATTGCCTATGGGGTGTCTTACCTCTCCAAGCAGAAAGGCAGGAACCTGACGATTATCCAGAAATACATGAATGATAAACGGTATATGGGTGTGCGCCATTTGTTAAAGAGCAGGAATTTCTACAACATTCCTTTCGTGTTTGAAGAGATACCAAATAAGCTGGAGGCTTTTGATTTTAAGGCGTTTGAATCATTTCCGGGGAAGGTGGAGGCGTGCGTCACCAACATTCATACCGGGAAGGCCGAATATTTGGAAGTTCCCAGGCGGGATGATAAATTTCAGGTGTTGGTGGCAAGCTGTGCGCTGCCGATTCTCTTTCAGCCGGTAAAGGTAGGCAAACATTATTATCTGGACGGCGGCGTGTCTGATTCCGTTCCCTATAAGCGGGCCATCGAGCAGGGCTGCGATAAGAACATCGTTATCCTCACCAGAGAGCGCGACTATGTCAAGAAAGCGGAACGCGCGGGCAATGTCTCCATCAAATTGTATAAAAAATACCCACATATTGCAGAGGATTTAAAGACGCGTCCCCAGCGGTACAATGCCTGTATGGAAGAACTTTTAGAAAAAGAAAAAGCCGGCCAAGTATTTGTGATTGCGCCGGAAACAACGTATGGCGTCAGCAGGACAGAGTCTAATCCTGACAAGTTGACAAAGCTCTACAAAGAGGGCTATCGACAGGCAAAACGGCAGATGGCAGATCTGAAACGGTATTTAGGAAGGGAGTAGTGCATGAGGATTTTTCATCTCTCTGATCTTCACATTGGTAAGCAGCTTCATGCTTACAACCTCAAGGAAAATCAACAGGCGGTACTGTCGCAGATTGTAGACAAGGCACGAGAATACCGCCCGGATGCAATTTTAATCTGCGGCGATATTTTTGACCGCGCGGTGCCTTCGGGAGAAGCGTATACAGTTTTTGATAAATTCTTACAGGAGTTATCCGCCATTTCGCCGGCGATTCCGGTACTGATAATTGCCGGAAACCATGACAATGCCCAGCGTTTGGATTATGCCTCTTCCTTTCTGGAAAAGCATCAGATTTATCTGTCGGTATCGGCGCCTGCACAGCAGGAAGAACATTTGAAAAAGGTTGTGCTGCATGACATGCACGGGGAAGTGCATTTTTATCTGCTGCCATTTTTAAAACCGGGGTATGTGCGGCAGCTTTTTGCGGAAGGGGTAGTCCACGATTATGAGAGCGCAGTCCGTGAAATTTTGCGGCGGGAAGAGATTGATTATGGGAAGCGCAATGTGCTGCTGTCCCATCAATTTTATACGAACGGCGGACAAGCCCCTGAGCGGTGTGAATCGGAGCAGCTTGTAATTTCCCTTGGCGGCTTGGAAAATGTGGATGCGTCTGTGGTTGAGAAATTTGACTATGTGGCCTTAGGGCATATTCACGGCGCGCAGATGGTAAAGTTTCCCCATATCCGTTATTGCGGGACGCCGCTCAAATATTCGGTCAGTGAGGAACGCCACAAGAAATCCATTACCATGGTGACCCTGGAGGCGAAAGGAACGCAAGCTGTCATAGAGACGATTCCCCTGACGCCGTTTCAAGATGTGCGTAAAGTGCGCGGACTGCTGCGAGAAGTGATAGAGAAGGCCACAGACGAAAACCGCCATGATTTCCTCAGTGTTACTTTGACGGATGAAAAGGAGCCTTACCATCCCAAGGAACAGCTCGAGGAGGCGTACGATTCTATCTTGGAGGTGCGGATAGACAACACCAGGACGAGGAACCGTATCGAGGAAGCGCAGGGGGAGACATTCTGTGTGCAGCCGCTGGAGATGTTTCGGTCGTTTTATCAGGAAATGCAGGGGCAGCCGTTGACCGCACAGGAGGAAGCGTTGGTAGAAGAGATTGTGGATGAATGGAGGGAAGAAATGTGAAGCCCATAACATTGACAATGTCGGCGTTTGGCTCCTATGCAGGAGAGGAAACGATCGACTTTTCACAGATGGACGGAGGGGTCTTTCTGATTACCGGGGACACAGGAGCTGGAAAGACGACGATTTTCGACGCCATAACGTATGCTCTTTACGATCAGACCAGCGGCGGAAAGCGCGAGGGGGCGATGATGCGCAGCCAGTATGCCAGCCCGGATGTGCCGACCTTCGTGGAGCTTACGTTTTCCTATCGCGGAAATTGTTACAAGGTGCGCAGGAATCCCAGCTATGAGCGTCCGAGCAGACGGAAAAACAAGGAAGGGCAGCGGACGCTTACCATGGAAGCGGCGTCTGTTTCTCTGACGATGCCGGATGGAAAAGAATTTCCGGGGAGAGCACGGGAAATCAATGAGAAGATTGTTGAGATTTTAGGAGTGGGACGGGAGCAGTTTACACAGGTTGCCATGATTGCCCAGGGGGAATTTATCCGTCTGCTCCATGCATCTTCCAGAGAGCGCAAAGAGATTTTCGCGAAGCTATTTGATACCGGCGTTTATGAGCGGATTCAGAAATATTTGCGTGAGAAGAGTAAGTCTTTGTATGGGAAATTAGAAGACAACCGTAAACTGTGCGTGCACGAGATTCAGGGCGTACAGTGCGCCACGGAAAGCACATGGTGGGAAGCGTGGCAGGAGAGTCGGCAGCGGTTAGAAACTGACGCCCCACAGATTCAGGAAGTTTTAGCGAAAATTATTCGTGAACAAGAGGCGCAGGAGAAAAAGCAAAAAGAGCGGGAACTAGCGTTAGCAGGACAGCAGGAGGAGTTGAATTATAAGCTGCGCCAGGCACAAGAAATCAATCGTCTTTTTGCACAGGCGAAGAAAGCGGATGAGGAGATAAAAAGCAGTAAGGAGAAGATAAGAGAACTGCAAAAGAAGCAGGCGGAGAGTGAAAAATTGTCTGCGGACGTTGCCGAATATTATCGTAAGCGTGTGCCAGTTTTGACGGAGAAAGCGGCGGAGTTAAAAAGCTTACTGCCCAAATATGCCCGCTTGAAAGAGCGGCAGCAGGAAGCGGAGCAGGCAAACAGACAGAGACAGGCTGCGGAGCGCAGATTAAAACAACAGACAAAGCTTCTTGCCGACACCGAAAGCGAAATACAACGATTGCAGCAGTCCCATCAGGAATTGGAAACAGAGGCGGCGAAATTGCCGGAGCTTGCGCAGCAGGAAAAAGAATTTGCGCACAGACAATCATTGTTGGAAGAGATGATGCGAACACAAAAGCAATGGCAAGCGTACGAAACAAAGCGAAAAGAAGGACAGGATAAGCTGGCAGTGTTGTTGGAGGATTATCAGCAAAAAAGCCGGGAACACGACAGCAAATATCAGATGTTTATCGAAGGACAGGCAGGGTTTTTGGCACAGGAGCTTCATGAGGGAGAACCGTGTCCAGTCTGCGGCTCGCGCGAGCATCCGCAAAAGGCAGCTTTTTCCGGGCAGGCAGTCACGAAGCAGCAGGTGGAGGGGGCAAAACAGGAAAGGGAGGAAGCGGATAAGCGTTTGCAGGAATATCAGCAGCAGTTTCAGAAAATCCAGGAGCAATGCGAACAGCAAAAAGCCTTGCTATTGCGGGATGGACAGCGTATGTTTGGGGATGGTTTTGAGCCGGGGATGATAAAGCCGGCGGTTCGTGCAGCTAAGAAAGAGCGGGAGGAATTTGGTAAGAGGTTAAAAGAATGTCGGCGCAAGGCAGAAGAATTAGAGTCACAGCAAAAGAGATTGGAAGAGAATGAGCAGAAAGCGGTTGCACTGCGAGAACAATCCGAGCAATTAAAAGAGCGGCAGTTTCAAATTACGCTTGTGTTTGAGAAAGTAGAGCAGGCGCGCCAGGATTTGCAAGCAGAGCTGCCATTTGAGAGAGAAGAGCAGGTGCAGGAACAGCTTGTGGCTCTGCAAAAGGAACAGCAGGGACTGGAAAAGAAAAAAATGAGGGCGGAACAGGATTTACAGAGATTGCGGGAAGAGCTGGCAGCGAAACAGGCAGCGTTAGAGCAGCGGCAAGAGAACCGCCAGCTTCTGGAGCAGCAAATGGAGGGGAAACAGCAGATAGAGACGGCAGAGCTGACAGAACAGGCATCTCTGTTAAAGCAGCAGATGCAAATCTTAGAGCGGGAAAAGCGTACAATAGTCAGCATGGTGGAAGCAAACTGCATGGCGAAACAGAATCTTGCCGCCTTGTATCGTGAGCGGGAACAGTTGAAGGCAGAGTATGAGCTGGTGGGAAATTTAGACCGCACGGCAAACGGCAATCTTTCGGGGCAGGCGAAGATGGATTTGCAGACGTATGTGCAGCGCAGATATTTTCGGCACATTATCGGGGAGGCCAACCGCAGGTTGGTAAAAATGAATGGCGAACAATACATGCTGCAATGCCGGGACATGGAAAACCTGAGCAAACAGGGGGAAGTGGGGCTGGATCTGGACGTCTATGATTTGGTGACAGACAAGGTGCGGGATGTGAAGACGTTATCCGGCGGGGAATCTTTTTTGGCGGCGCTTTCCATGGCGCTTGGCATGGCGGACGTGATAACAGAGAGTGCGGGCAGGATCCATCTGGATACGATGTTCATTGACGAGGGATTTGGCGCGCTTGATGAGGAAGCGAGGCAGCGGGCAATTCTTATTCTCAATGAGCTGGCGGGCGATACGCGGCTGGTGGGTATTATATCGCATGTGACGGAATTAAAAGAACAGATGGATCAAAAACTGGTTATCAGCAAAAACGACAGAGGCAGCCATGCCCGCTGGGTGACAGATAGCTGATAAGAAGGAAGTTATGTAACACATTCGTGAAGAACGACGATTTATAGAGTGGCGTTTTGCCATAAGGAGGATGCTGGGATGAAAATTGTTTTTTTAGATGCGAAGTCAATTGGTGAAGATATTGATTTATCCGGCTATGAAGCGCTGGGGGAAGTGGTAAAGTATGATTTTTCTACGCCGCAGGAGGCAAGTGAACGGGTTGTGGACGCCGACGTGATTGTGCTTAATAAAGTGCCCGTCAATCAAGAGACAATAGGCAAGGCAAAGAATCTGAAGTTAGTCTGCGTCACGGCAACGGGAACGAATAATCTGCATAAAGAGTATCTCGACAGCCGCGGCATTGCCTGGCGCAATGTGGCGGGCTACTCAACGGAATCTGTGGCGCAGCATACATTTGCGATGTTGTTTTATTTGCTGGAACATCTTCCTTACTATGACGCGTATGTGAAGACGGAGAAATATGTGGGAGACCGGATGTTTACGCACTTTGACCGCAAGTTTTCCGAAATCTGCGGTATGACATGGGGAATTATCGGTATGGGAGCAATTGGCAGGCGTGTGGCTGAATTGGCGAAACTGTTTGGCTGCCAAGTCGTCTATTATTCTACTACCGGCAAGAATAACCAGCCGGGGTATGAGCGCGTATCGTTTGAAGATTTGCTGGAACAAGCGGATATTGTCTCTGTACATGCGCCGTTGACTGCGGAGACGGAAAATCTCATGGACCAGGCAGCGTTTTTGCGGATGAAAAAGTCTGCCATTTTCCTCAATCTGGGCAGGGGTCCCATTGTCTCAGAGCAGGCGTTGGCGGATGCTCTGGAAGCGGGGGAAATCCGTGCCGCAGGGCTGGACGTGCTGTGTGAAGAGCCGATGAGCCGCGAGAATCCACTAAGGCGCATCAAGGACAGCGACAGGCTTCTCATTACGCCGCATATCGCCTGGGCCAGCTTGGAGGCGCGCACGCGGCTGATGGAGATTATTCTGGGGCAGATAAAAGAATTTTTTGACCTTGACAAACCTTGATTCATATGCTAACCTATAAGAACTCTTTGCACTGCATATAAATCTACAGTACAAACTGAGCAGACCGTGGCAGAACGCCATGGGGTCGGGTCACAGGAGTGACAGTGGAATATTACATCCACGGGACAGTAGTTGCTAATACTGATTTCGTGGGTGTTTTTTTATCTTATAAAGATTGATTTGTCACGCTAAAGTGCGAAAATGTACAATGCTTTTATGAGAAATATGGATAACGTGTATTCTTTCGCTGAGAGCGGTTTTCCCCAAGCCCACATGTATAGTGCCATAGAGCTATCTTAAATTTTGGAGGTAACTGATATGGAAGAAAACAGAAGTATGGAACAAAAAAGTTCTGCGGCAGAACTGGAATTTCAGAAAGTTGTGAATAAGGTATCTCTGATTACAATTTTGGGAAATGTGGCGTTATCTGTAATCAAACTGTTGGCAGGAATGATTGCCCATTCCAATGCAATGATTAGCGATGCCGTGCATTCCGCATCGGATGTGTTCAGCACGGTCGTTGTTATTATCGGCGTTAAGTTAGCGTCAAAGGAGCCGGACAAAGAGCACCCCTACGGGCATGAACGCCTGGAATGTGTGGCGGCAATTATCCTGGCAATGGTTCTCTTCATCACAGGGCTTGGGATTGGCATGGAAGCGTTTCAAAATATTATCAGCGGTAATTACAGCGAGCTGCAAGTGCCGGGAATTTTGGCGCTTATAGCGGCAGTCGTGTCAATTGTCAGTAAAGAGGCAATGTATTGGTACACGAGATATCATGCCAAAAGGATAGACTCCGGCGCGCTGATGGCGGACGCCTGGCATCATCGTTCGGATGCGTTTTCCTCCGTGGGAGCCTTGATCGGAATTGGCGGGGCCATGCTGGGTTTTCCTGTCATGGATTCCATTGCCAGCCTGGTAATTTTTGTATTTATTGCAAAAGCCGCCTTCGATATCTTTAAAGATGCTATAGATAAGATGGTGGACCATTCTTGTGATGAAGAGACAGAGAAGTGTATTTATGATTCTGTTATGAATAACGAGTATGTACTGGGGATAGATTTGCTGCAAACGCGCGTGTTTGGCAATAAGATTTATGTAGATGTGGAAATTTTGGCGGACGAATCGTGCACTTTGAGGGAAGCGCACGATATAGCGGAAACGGTGCACAATGAAATTGAACAGAATTTTCCCAAGGTGAAACATATTATGGTGCATGTGAATCCTGCAAAGAAAGAGGGGTAAGAGGAGAAAAATATGGCTTTGGAAAATAAACTTAGTATAACAGATTCCACAGAATTGGCTAGAATGGAAGAAAAGATAAGTAAGAAAAGAGCTGTTCAATTATTTGAAAATGGATATCTGGATAATTATGAAGCCGGGACATTTCAGATGCTTGCAGCAATTCACAAATATTTATTTGATGAGATATATGATTTTGCGGGAAAAGTACGAACTGTAAATATTGCAAAAGGTAATTTTAGATTTGCACCGGTGATGTATTTGCAGGCAGCTATTGAGAATATTGAGAAGATGCCACAGTCAACATTTGATGAAATTGTTGAAAAGTATGTGGAGATGAATATAGCGCATCCATTCCGTGAAGGTAATGGACGAAGTACAAGGATATGGCTTGATTTAATTTTGAAAAAGGAGTTAAACATGGTCATTGATTGGAGTATTGTTGATAAGGAAGATTATTTACTTTCAATGGAAAGAAGCCCAATTAAAGATATTGAAATAAAATATATCTTGAAACAGGCTTTGACGGATAGGGTCAATGACAGAGAAGTGTATATGAAGGGCATAGATTATAGTTATTATTATGAAGGTTATGCTATATACAAAGCAGAAGATTTATAAAAATATTCTCCTATCAACGGCAGGAGCGATGGAGGGGCTGGCAAATAATGGCTAGCCGACCCCTCAGCCGAGTGAAGGGCAGGTGAAAATTTACTGCCAGTATCATAAAATTTTAACTTGGTATTGTACTGTCGAGCCCGCTGTGATAAGATTTATTGCCCAGTTTTTCCAGCAGCGCACTCATGTGCGATTGCGCTGTCCGGGTGTGGAGAGGAATGGCAAACAGCCGGTTCAAATCCGCGAGTGTTTGCAGGTAATTTTCCTGCGCTTTCTCCATTAAATCAAAGAAAGAATCTGTAGAAATCCGGGATTTATCCCAGGGATTCTCCCATGGCTGGCGCAGGATGTTCAGCGGGTCTATATGGACGGTTAAAGTATCGCTGGGAATCAGCGTAGTGAGCAGCGGATAGCCCAGCGCCAGCGTTTCCAGCTTGCCTCCGATAGCTTTTTTCTTCCCGGAAGGGTCGTGTAACCATTTTGTACCCAATTGCATGGAACGGATGGCGGCGCGCATGGTAATGTAGTGGATGTTGAGTTCCGGGTAAGTTTTTTGGTATACATAGTGCAGGACGGTGGCAATTGTCCTGTATTGCAGAGGGGTCAGCCGTATTGTGGCGTCCTGCCGGAAAGCGGACGGCAGGCAGTGTTTATAAAATTGCAGCAGCTCGGTATCAATATCTGTTTCCAGGCTCATATGGCAGCTATGGTAACGGCCGTTTTTTTCTCTGAAATCTGTTTTCCAATAAATGTATGGATGGCAGTGGGTATCCAGTGTATAGTGCCCCAGGAATCCTGCAATGTAGGCTTCTGCGATCTTGCGCTCTTTGCCACTGCGAAACAGTTTCCGGCTGTTCAATAAATGTTTGAGGAATTCGCCGGTTTTGTCTGTATGTGCCACTGCGCCAATGTTATTGTGGTGGATTGTGTAAGAGGGCAGGAAATAGAAGAAAATATCCGGGCCCTGCAGTCCCAGGCTGAAAGCAGTCTGATTGCTGCGGATGGTTTGCTTTAATAAATGATTGTCAAAATGTCTATAGGTGTCTAATCCAAATAAATAATGTGTTGTGAATCCAGGCATGGTTTTTATCCTTTACAATATATTTTGTTGCTGAATTTGTAGTATATTTATTTTATCCTATTTGAGGGAATTTGTATACTGGAAAGTTTGAAGGAATGTGGTCTTTGTAAACGAATTGGGGCATAACAGGTTTGTCTGTTTTGGTGTTGTCAAATAATGATGGTTGTCGAAATACAGCATAGTAGGAGATGACATTACAATTAAATTATCCGCAGTTTCAACAAATAGAATTTCTAATAGGACAAATGATGTCCTAAAAGGAAATGCTATGAATATAAGGGTTTTAGAGATTATAGAAGAGCAAAAGGACATTTCATTGTCCGAAATAGCTGACTGTTTAGGCGTTTCATATAAAACAATACAGAGAGCCGTGACTAGTTTAAAACGAGCAGGTATTGTTGAAAGAATTGGTGGAAGAAGATATGGACATTGGAACGTAAATAAGAAGTGTAATAAATGAAACATAAAAGATAGGAAATTCCTCCAGCAAAAAGTTGGTAAGTGTTTGAGGTTTTAGGAGGTTCATCAGTGAAACAACCCTACGTAAATAGCAATCGCCTTGGAGGCGAAAGATTACTGCCGGGAGGCTCCTCGGCAAGCCGCGCGATACAGCCGCAGCGCAGCAGCAGTCTTGGCGTGAGCCGTCTGATTCAAGGCTATAAAGAGAAAGAGCGGCTGGCATTTGAGCAGGATAAGCTAAACGGGACGATTGAGCTGACGCCGCAGATGCAAATCACCTTCCGGAAAATTTTTGTGGAATTTAAAATTGGCGGCAAAAAGAAATATGTGCTCAAAAATACGCAGGCATTTGCAGACTCGCTGAGACGCAGGGAGTTTGTCAAATATGGGAAAGAGCTGGAATTTTATCATACGCTGGAGGCATTTACGAAAAAAAGCCGGCCGCTGGCGGAGTTTCTCATACAGGAAGCAGAAACGCGAAGCAATGCGAAGGCAAGCTGGGAATATTATGGGAAGAAAGGCCGCTTTGTGGAGATTGACAACGGAAATATGGACAATTTTTTTGAAGCGGTCGGAAGCATGGAGTTTGCGGTGGAAATGGATTATGACGCAAAAAGAATGTGGCGTGTCGTTCATGAGGAATATTTGCCGCATCTGACTGTGCGTGGACAGCAAGACGGCGTGACGATTGAGACTGAATCCTTGTTTTACGTATATGGAAGAAAGTATGCTTATTTATGGAAAAATGGATGTGTGTTTCGTATGCATTTAGAGAAAGCGCAGGAAATCATGCCTTTCTGGGAACATCTTCGCAATTTCAAATACGAAGAATTTTTTGTGGGCAAGCCAGAGCTGCCATCATTTTGCAAAGAACTGCTTCCTGTATTGGAACGTCATTACCTAGTGCAGCGGCAACAGTTTGAGGAGCGGGATTTTCTGCCGCCGAAACCAGACTATGAACTATATCTTGATGCTCCTGATGCACAGACGGTAACGTGTGAAATGTTTGCTGTATATGGGGATAAAAAATATAATGTCTGTGATAGGCAAAGAACGCTGGACAACCGTGACGAGTTAGATGAACTAAAAGCCAGGCAGAAGGCGTTGCGATGGTTTTCCCATACAGACCCACAGAAAAAACAGATGCTTATTGCTGGGGATGAAGAGAAAATGTATCAGCTTCTTACGGAGGGCGTGGAAGCTATGTCGCAGATCGGCGTCTTATATATCAGCGACGAATTGGCAGGCATCCGTATCAAGGAAACGCCGGCGATTTCCGTGGGTGTTTCTTTGAAAGAGGAGTTGTTGGAATTGACCTTGGACAGCCCGGAAATGCCATTATCGGAGCTGATGGAGGTATTGTCAGCTTATCGGCGTAAACGCAAGTTTTTCCGACTCAAAAACGGTGATTTTCTCAGTTTGGAAGAGGGTGGTATTGCCGTGCTCTCGCGGGTTCAGCAAGGCGCCGGTATCTCTGCGCAAAGTCTGGTGAGCGGCAAGGTTATGCTTCCCAAGTATCGCGCGCTGTATCTCGATGGACAACTGCATGAGCAGCACAGTTTTCATGCGGCGAAAAGCAAAGATTTCCGTGCGTTGATTCGCAATATGAAGACCGTGGAGGATAATGATTTTGAAGTTCCGGCGTCCCTGGACAGAGTGATGCGGGAATATCAAAAACAAGGTTTTCTCTGGTTAAAGACATTGAAAACCAACAGTTTCGGTGGAATATTGGCGGACGATATGGGACTGGGAAAAACTTTACAGGTAATTGCATTTTTGTTATCAGAATGGGAGGAGGGCATAAATACGCCGCAGTTTGCATTAATCATTTGCCCGGCTTCGCTTGTTTACAACTGGCAAAGTGAGATAGAACGTTTTGCGCCAATGCTTACGGCTGTCACTGTCACAGGAACGGCGGAGGAACGAGGAGAAATTATTCAAAATGCGGGATCGGGAGAGATTCTTATTACCTCATATGATTTGCTGCGCCGCGACCTTGCCTGGTACAAAGAATGCCATTTTAGTTATGAGATCATTGATGAGGCGCAGTATATTAAAAATCATATCACGAAGGCGGCAAAGGCAGTAAAGGAAATCCGGGCAGATTTTAAGGCGGCGCTGACCGGAACGCCGATAGAGAACCGGCTGAGTGAATTGTGGAGTATTTTTGATTATCTGATGCCGGGATTCCTTTTCCCCTACAACAGATTTCGGGAAGAGCTGGAAATCCCCATCGTTGCCAATCATAAAGAGGAGGAGATGGAACGGTTGCAAAAAATGGTTCGTCCGTTTGTGCTGCGCAGATTGAAAAGAGATGTATTAAAAGATTTGCCGGCTAAAATGGAAGAAGCGGTTTTTGGTAAAATGGAGGGTGAGCAGGAACGACTATACCGCGCGCATGTGCAGCGGTTACGGTTGACGTTAGAGGGCCAATCAGAGCAGGAGTTTGCGGCACAGAAGATTCAGATTCTTTCTGAACTGCTGCGTCTTCGGCAGCTCTGCTGTGATCCAGCTCTGGTGTATGAGGACTACCACGCAGAATCCGCGAAGCTTATTATGTGTATGGAATTGATCCAAAATGCAATGGAAGGCGGGCACAGAATCCTCTTATTTTCCCAGTTTACGTCCATGCTTTCAAAAATACAGGAACAGTTACAGGAAGCGGGGATTCCTTTTTTGAGCCTTACTGGAGCGACCGGCAAGGAACGTCGTGCCGCGCTGGTGGAAGAATTTCAGAAAGGCGAAATTCCGGTGTTTTGTATTTCTTTAAAGGCCGGGGGAACAGGTCTGAATCTGACAGCGGCAGATATTGTCATTCATTATGATCCCTGGTGGAATGTGGCCGTGCAAAACCAGGCGACAGACCGGGCGCACCGTATTGGGCAAAAGAACCCCGTGACCGTCTATAAACTGATTGCGAAGGGAACGATTGAGGAAAATATTCTCAAGTTGCAGGAGAAAAAAAGCCGGCTTGCCGAGCAGCTTTTGGGAAGCGAAGGATTTGAAGGTGTAAAGTTTACGCGGGAGGAGATGTTGGAACTGCTGGGACATGTTTAGCAAGAACTTTGCATGCTTTTATCTCAACACCATCACAAACGTTGCTCCTCCCCCGGGGGTATCTTCCACCCATAATTTTCCCTTATGCATGTGCACGATTTCCCAGGCGATGCACAGGCCGAGCCCAAAGTGTTCCTTGTCCTTGTGCGATTTGTCGCATCTGTAAAAGCGGTCGAATATTGCTTTTTTTTCGGTGTCAGGAATACCAATGCCATTATCTGCAACCCGGAGGGTAAACTTGTCCGCCTGCGCTTGCAGCGACAGACGGATGGCGCCGCCTATGGGCGTGTAGCTCAAAGCGTTATCCAGTAAAATAGATAGCACCTGTTCGATGCGTTCTTTGTCACACTGACAGGGAGGAACGGATTCATCTGGCAGATTAATCTTCAGTGAAATATTTTTATCTTTCGCCAGGGCTTCAAATTTCTCATAGGCGGACAGCAGCAGAGTGTCGAGTTCCACAGCGGATTTGCGCACGGTGAAATGCGCGCTGTCAGCGCTTGAAAGAGCCAGCATATCGTCGATCAGGCGGCTCATGCGTTTCCCTTCTAGGGCAATCGTCTGGGAGAAGCGTTCGGCGTCCGTCGGAGAGGCATGTTTCATGGCGGAGAGGGCGGAGAGCATGACGGTCAGCGGAGAGCGCAGCTCGTGGGAGGCGGAAGCGATAAATTCCGTCTGTTTTTTGCGGTTTTCAATCAAAGGCAGAATCATGCGCCAGGTGAAGAGCCAGAAAAAGACGGCAAGGAGAATGATTCCAGCGATATCTGCGGCGGCAAAAAACAATCGCTGGACAGAAGTTATCTGTTGTAATTCTTCCAGGGAATGAAGGATGGCAATGTTTAACACTCCGCCGTTTTTGGGGAGCATGACAACAGCGGCATAGTAGGGTGTATTCTGGTAGGTTGTTTCAAATTCCGCATGTGATGAGAGTATTGACTGCGGGGTAATGGATTCCTCAAAGATCAGATATTCATTTCTGGCCGTTTCGCGTACCAGTTCAAACAGCGCCTCCTTGGATGGGATCGGTTTGAGATTTGTGAAAGCAAGCTTGTTTCCGTTATCCAGGATATCCATTTCAAAGTGGGAGTCCTGATGGAACTGTGTGAGCCAGTTATGGGAAATGACAGACTGGCTCTCCAAATAATTGATTAACATATTGACATTTGCCTGAAATTCCGAAAAATAACGTTCTTGGGATTTCGCCTCCTGAAAAGAAAGACAGGCAAATGACATAATAATCAGGATGAGGCTGCTGACCACAGTACATAAAAGTGTGAGCTGGATATGAAGCCGTTTAAACATACATTACCTCCAATTGATAACCTACGCCCCGCACGGTTTTTAATGATACCATACTCTCCACACTTTTTAAACGCCGGCGCAGGAAATAAATATAATTATCCAGGTTGCCTTCTTCTACTTCGGCGTCCGGCCCCCAGACTTTTGAGAGAATGGAAAGGCGGGGGATTGTCTGTCTTGGATTGCGTAGAAAGAATTCCAGCAGATCTCCTTCCCGTGCAGAGAGAGAGCAGGAAAGTTCTCCGCAGTATAGTTTCTTCTGCTCTATATCGAAAGAGAGATCTCCGTATTCCAGCGGCCTGGAGCCTTCCCATTTGGGTGGGCGCCGCAAGATACAGCGGATTCTGGCAAGCAATTCTTCAAAATTAAACGGTTTTACCAGATAGTCATCTGCTCCGCAGTCAAGCCCGGTAATCTTGTCGTTCAAGGCGCCCAGGGCAGTGACAAAGATGATGGGCGTGGAAATATTTTTTTCCCGGGTAATTTTAAGGATGGAAATGCCGTCAAGCCCCGGAAGCATGCGGTCAAGCAGAATCAAATCGTGCGCCTGCTGTTCAATGAAATGAAGCCCTTCTTCACCTTCATGGCACACATCAACCTCAAAGCCGCTGCGCGCTAATTGGAAGCGGAGCGTTTCTGCCAGGGATTTATCGTCTTCTATAATTAGTATTCGCATGGTGTTTAAAAGCCTTTCTTTATATTCCGATAATAGTTTAGCTCATGCTATACGCAAAGATGCATGATTTGCCTTGATTTATCGCGGCTGGCTAAACTGTAAACTGCTTTATCAATATTTTACCACAGTTATCTCTAATTTATCTCTAAAAATTTTTTATCAATTTTAGAGAAAGGTTAGAGATAACTGTGGTATCTTATATTTGGCAAACGAATATAAAAAAATTTTTTGCACAAGATTATAGAATTCTTAAAGGAGGATGCAGATATGAAATATGGAAAATGGAAACGTGTAATGGGTGCGTTGCTGGCAGCGTCCTTAATATGCGCAAGCCTTGTCGGATGCAGCAAAGGCGGCGCGGTTGAAAACAGTAATGAAGGCGGCGGAACTGATGGCAGCAGCCAGGGAAATGAGACGCAGGATGCCGGAGAACAGACGATGGGGCGTTTTCTGGAAGAAGAATTGGATATAGGGGGTGTATTCGGCAATATTTTTGATATGAAGAAACTGGAAGACGGAAGCGTGCGCATAGCCGGCTCAGATGGGAATAATGGGCTTAAAGGCGTCTGGGATTCCAAAGACGCGGGGGCAACATGGGAAAAAGCATTCGATTTCCCGGATGAATTGCAGGATGGGAACGACGCCTGGATGGATTATGCAGCGTTATCCCCCGATGGGCAGATAGTATGCGCGTATAATTCGGCCGTAGACGGCGGCGTTAAGTCGGTTCTTTATCTTGTAGATAAAGAAGGAAAGGCAAGCCAGATTCCATTTGAACTTCCTCAGTCAGGGGAGAAGGAAGCTTTAGATATTATATTGAATCTGCAATTTCCGGTGAATGACCAGATTATATTGCAGAATGGAGCCGGGACTGTTTATCAGGTGAATGTTTCGGATGGAAGCGTAAAATATACTTATGAGATTGATACGTCTCAGGGAGATTTTCAAGTGCATGCTGTGGGGAATACCCTTATGGCGCAGGATGCGTCCCAGGTGATAATTTACGATATGCAGACCGGGGAGCAGAAATCTTTCGAGGAGGCTTTGAACAAAGGAGCCTCCGAAAATGGGCTTTACAGCGCAGTCGATACGATGGATGCCGGGGGGAGCGTATACTGTCTTTCACGGGGAGGACTGTATCATTATAAATTTGGGGGAAGCGTAATGGAGCAGCTCATTGATGGGAATATGAATTCCCTGGGCGCGCCGGCTTGTTATCCCATTGCCCTGACAATGATAGATGGACAGAATCTTTTGGTAGCCGCCAATGATACAAATGCAACTTCTGGGACAGGGATTGCCGTGTATAAGTACACATATTCTGCGGATACCCCGGCCAGACCCGATAAAGAACTGAAAATGTATTCCCTTTATGATAATAAGGAAATACGCCAGTCCATCACCCGTTTCCAGAAAGAGCATACGGATGTGTATGTGAATTACCAGGCGGCGCTTTCAGAGGAGAATGGAATGACCGTTTCCGATGCCTTGAAGACGCTGACGACGGAAATCATGGCCGGCAATGGGCCGGATGTGCTGCTTTTGGATGGAATGCCGGTAGAAACGTATATTGAGAAGGGTGTATTAAAAGATTTGTCCGCGCTGATTAAAGAGAGCGGCGGCAGTTATTTTGAGAATATCCTCAATGCTTATCAGGATGCGCAGGGCCAGATGTGCGCAGTTCCGGCAAGGTTTACAATACCTATGATACAGGCCGGCAGCGCGTACTTTACGCCGGGCGAAGATTTAAACGCTTTTACGGAGCGCAAAGATACGATGGTAAACATGCTGCCTAAAAATGTAGTGGAAAAGTTCTGGTATACTTGCGGAGCAGCATGGCAGAAGGAAGACAAAACCCTGGATGAGACGAAGATTACGGAATTTCTGACGAAATTGAAAAATGCTTATGGCGAATATGACAGCAGCCTTGAGGATGTAAATACAGCTGCGGGCGTCACGACAGAGGGAGGCGGTACTGAGCGGATAAAGGCCATAAATTTCTTCATGGGGGATCTTGATTTGGCATATGGAAGATGCAATACGAATTTTGGGTTGTATGGAAATATGGATTACGGAATGCAGCAGGCGGTAAATGAGAAATTAGAAGACGGTAAAATGGATCTTATGCCGGGGCAGGCAGACCATGTATTTGTCCCCTCCATGGTTATGGGCATCAGCAGCAAGAGCGCACAGCCGGAAATGGCGGAGGAGTTTGTCAAATATCTGTTTTCCCAGGAGGCGCAGAAAGTTTCACAATCCGGCGGATTCCCGGTAGAGAAAGAATCGTTCCGCAGCGTGATAGATGGACATCAATACGAAGGAACAGAAAATCTTGTAGCTGTTGGCGGCAATGACGAGGGTGAAGTACTTGATTATGCCATGGAGCCTACGCCGGAAGAGGAGATTACGAAGCTGACGGAACTTGTGGAATCGCTGACAACCCCGGCTTTGCAGGATGACGTGATTAAAGAGGCGGTCGTGGAACAGGGAGAAAAGGTACTGAAAGGAGAACAAAGCCCCGAGGAGGGCGCGGCTGCCATTATGCAGAAGGTCAATATTTACCTGGCAGAATAAATGGAAGTTTGCAGCAGTGCAAATTGTGCTTATCGCAAAGAAATTTTAGGAAAAGAACAGGTAGGATATGCAGAAAATGAGAATTAAATTTTCAGGAAAAAGGAAAAACAAAATGGAAAGATCCAATAAAAATATGCGGGGATTCCTGTGGATATTGCCAAGTTTCCTGGGAGTAATGGTATTTTACCTTCTGCCCTATGCAGATGTTGTCCGCCGCTCCTTTATTGGAGCGGTTGACAACCGCTTTGTAGGACTGGAAAATTATAAAACGGTGCTGGGAAATACGGCGTTTCTGCTGGCAGTAAAAAATACGCTTCTGTTTACGATGCTTTGCATTCCGGTATTGATTATAATTGCGTTGCTCTGTGCGGTGGCATTATATAAGAGCAAATACGGTGGAATCATTAAAAGTGCGTTTCTGATGCCGATGGCGCTGCCCGCAGTTTCGGTAGCGTTGGTGTGGCGGATACTCTTCCATTCTCAAGGGCTTTTGAACCACTGGCTCGGCAATCTGGGCATTGCCGGAAACGACTGGATGAATACCGGGAGCGCCTTTGGGATTTTGTTTATCAGTTATATCTGGAAAAATCTTGGCTATGATATCGTTCTGTGGATGGCGGGGCTTGCGGGAATTTCCACGAGCATTTACGAGGCCGCCAGGGTGGACGGTGCGGGGGAGGTGCAGTGCTTTTTCTATATTACGCTGCCCAATCTCAAATCATCGCTGTATACGATTACCGTATTGTCTTTCCTCAATTCTTTTAAGGTATTCCGCGAGGCATACCTTGTTGCCGGAGATTATCCACATGAGAGTATCTATATGATGCAGCATTTGTTCAACAACTGGTTCCGCGCATTTTCCTTTGATAAGATGGCGGCTGCCGCGGTGTTGGAAAGCATTGTCCTGCTGGCGCTGATTCTGCTTTTGCAGAAATCCCTGAAAGAAAGGAAAACGTGAAGATGAAAAGCGGGAAGATACAATACAGTATAAGGATGAAAAACAGCAAGGGACAAAACAGTGTAAAAACAAAAAAGATACAATTGAACGCCCGGGCGGGGCGTATCGTTCTCTGGACATCATTGACAATATTGGCGGTTGTCGTTCTTTATCCGATTGTCTTTCTGCTTGCGGGTTCCCTGATGGGAAACGATGAGCTGGGCAATTATCTGGGAGCCGTGTTCCTGGGGAGAGAAGGGTATGCAGAATTTCCGCTCCTGCCTATGTTCCCAACTTTGCAGCATTACGTGGAGATATTTCTTGATTCCCCGGAATTCTTTGTAATGTTCTGGAATTCCGTAAAAATTACATTCGGCGTGCTCATTGGGCAATTTGTTGTGGGCACGATGGCGGCATGGGGATTTGCCAAGTATGATTTTCCCTGGAAAAAAGGATTTTTCCTGCTCTATATGATATTGATGCTGCTGCCGTTTCAGGTTCTGATGCTTTCGGATTATCTGGTGCTGGATTTGTTTGGACTTACCGATAATCTGTGGGGTATCATATTGCCCGGTGTGTTTTCCACATTCCCGGTATTTATCATGTATCGTTTTTTTGCGGAAATACCGGACAGCCTGATAGAATCGGCAAAACTGGATGGAGCCAAGGAGTGGCAATTGTTTTTCTATCTTGCGCTGCCGATTGGCTCATCGGGAATTATCGCCTGTATGGTGCTTGGATTTCTGGAGTATTGGAGCCTGATTGAGCAGCCGCTGACATTTCTCAAAGATAAGAGCCTGTTCCCATTGTCCATTTTCCTGCCGGATATCACAAGCGTCAGCAAATCCGGAATGGCGTTTGCGGCATCCGTGGTAACATTTCTCCCGGCAGTATTGGTATTTCTGGGAGGGCAGGATTATCTCGAGCAGGGAATTATGGCCGGGGCGGTGAAAGAATAGAAAATTTGGGTTTTAAGAAATGAGGAACTCAGAATAGAAAGGAATTGACACATGGACAGAAAGAAGGTTATCAAGTTATTCAGCGGATTCCTGGCGGTTATGCTGATTTTTACCATTTTGTCGCGGGCAGTGAGCGGGGCGTCTATGGCGCGCGTCGAAACTGTCAAAATAGCGACCGGGCCCATTGAACATAAAGTGACTGCGAGCGGCAGGGTGGAGGCAGGAAAAGAGATTGCCATGTATACGGAAAGCGGGCAGAGGGTCAGGGAAATCTGCGTGCAGGAAGGGGAGTCCGTGGAAGAAGGGGACGTGTTGTTTCGGCTGGATTTAGAAGAGCTGAATGAGCAGATAACTGCGGCGCAGCAGGAGCTGGAAAAAGCGAAACTGCAAAATCAGGATGTGCAGAATGCTAAGGCATTTGAACAAAGCAACCAGCAGACGGCAAAGCAGCGTGCGCAGGAAGATTATAACCAGGCGGTGGCGCAGGGAGACGCCTCCGTAGCGGAAGCTAAGAGAGTCTGGGATGAGGCCGAGAGGGCTTTACAAGACTTTCTAAACAGCAGTACAGATGCAGGGAATGGCGGAGCAGATGTACAAAATGGCGGTACAGATATACTTGACCCCAACGGCGGTCAATCAGGCGGGAACGATGATGGTGATAAAGCAGATGGGAATTCCGGCGGAGCGGACGAACAATCATCCGGGGAAGGCCCCGGCTGTCCGGACGGCCAATCAGCAGAGGGAAACGCTGGCGGTACAGATAATCTTTCCGCGCAGGATGGGCAGGCGGGAGCCAATGGCACAGACGACAGAGAGGCACAAAAGGCATCTTTGGAACAGGCTGTGGCAGAGGCAAAAGCAGCTTATGATGCGGCGGTTTCCGCACGGGCAGACAATATTAAGTCTACATCAAGGTCATTGGCAGATGCTTCGCGCCCGCAGAGCGCGGCGGACACCGCACAGAAACAGAATGAGATTACCAGGCAGCAACAGGAGTTGGCGTTAAATAAACTGCTCAGCCTGCAGGAGGCGGAAGGCGAGGTAAAAGCAACGGCCAGCGGTATCATTACACAGATCCTGGTGAGCACCGGGGATTTTACTTCGGAGGGCGCTGCTGTGCGGATAGCGGATACCGCCCAGGGCGGCAGGCTGGTACTTTCAGTAGATAAAATGAATGAGGAATATGTCAGCAAAGGGAGCCCGGTAAAGCTCAAGGTTTCCGGGAGCAAGGAAGAGATTACTGATTACACTGTCACAAGTATAGCGGAAAACGAGCAGGATAACACGTTGTTAGATGTCACGGTAGAGTTGCCGCAGGGTGTGATAGAGACAGGTACACTGGTAAACGCCGAGATTACGCCTAAAACAGAAACATACAATTCTGTTGTTCCCTTGCAGGCGCTGCACGAGGAGCAGAATGGATGTTATGTGTTGGTGTTGCAGGAAGAGCAGGGTGTGCTTGGCACGCAATTGGTAGTGAAACGTCTTGATGTGCAGGTTGTAGATAAGAATAATACGAATGCGGCGTTGGAAGAAGGGCTTTTGACCAGTGAGCAGGAGATTGTCAGCAGTGCAAGCAGAAGCATTCAGGAGGGCAGCAGGGTCAGAAGAAAGGAATCATAAACATGAAAACATATGTCAAGTATGTGCTGATTGCAGTTGTTGCGGGATTGGGAATTTTCCTGTTTTATCTGTCGGCTGCCGCCTGGGGAAACCTGATTGCGACGAAAGAAAAAGTAATGTTTTATTTGGAGCAGCCAATCAGTGTCAGGGAAGCCGATGGGATAGAAAAGCAAATCCGGGAGGAGAAGGAAAATAACGGTCAGCAGGAAACAGAGGACGGGACAATGACGGAATTTTGTATCTGGGGACAGAAGGACGCTGTGATGCTTACGAATGAAAACCTTTTCAGAAACGCGCAGGCAAATGCAGTCTTTCTTTGCGGGAACCCGGAAGTATTGTTTGAAGACTGCCGCCTGCCGGCGAGGAATGACAGCCAGGGCTGCCTGATTGATGAGGAGACGGCGTGGGAACTGTTTGGCAGCACACAGGTAGTGGGCAAGGAAATTTCCTATGATGGAAAATCATATGTGATAAGAAGTGTGATTGCGGGAGACGACAAGATATTTGCCATTCAGGTAAGTAATGAGACGACAAGTGGAATGGGCGGGAATAACGCTCCGTTAAGCGGCAGTTCGGGAGACAGCCAGCCGGAAGGCCAAATTGCCGGAAACAGCGGGACGGCGGGCAGTTTGCAGGATCAGGCTATGGATAATAATGTTTTAAATCGCCTTACCGTGCGAAAACCGGCTGATAAATCTGTCCGTGATCTTTATCTGGCATGGAGCAGCCGCTTTGGTGTGGATATCACAGTTTTGGATGTGGAGTTTCTCAGAGGCGTCGGCGGATTCTGTGTACTGCTGTTCCCCATAACGTCAGGCATTTGCTTATTATGCTATCTGTTCTACGAATGCAGGCAACAGAAAAAGCTTGTCTTAAAAGTAGTCCCGGCGGCGTTGATACTGATAATTGTCCTCTGTTTGTTTACGCTTTTCCAAAGCCATGTACAGATTCCCGATGACTACATCCCCTCGCGCTGGTCAGATTTTTCTTTCTGGGCGCAGTTGTGGGAACAGAAATGGCAGGCGGTAAGGATGCTTGTGCAGATGCCCAAGACGGATTTAGATTCCGGCTGGATAGAGGCGTTTGTGCGGACGCTGGGATTTGGGATTTTTGCAGAAACGGCATTTTTCCTTTGGTTTGGCTTATGCTTATTGACGCGTTTTTTTAGCAGCCGAAAGTAAAACCGCAAATTTTCTAAAAACTTTTTATGAATTAGATTGATAATCCTTTTGGGAGATCTGTAATAATTATGGATTTTCCCGAGAGGATTTTTTTCGCTGTAACAAATAATTTGAGATATAGTATAATTTAGAAAGTTTCCCCGTTTTGTAAATTCATAGAATTTTTATTGACAATAGCTGATTATAGGTCTACAATATATCTAATAAAAATTAAAAATATTAGTAGTAAATATAAAAATAAAACAATAAACTATATAAATAATTTAGGAGGAAGACTTATGAGAAAATCCACAGCTTTAAAAACACTTTTGCGATCTCCGGCAAAGACGCTGCTGACATTTCTTTTGATAGCGGCAGCTTCGTTTGCCCTGTTTTCCAGGGTCACAGATTATGCGGTTACCACGCGGGAATCAGCGAAGGCCGAGAGTTTCTATTATGGCGTTGCCGCCCTGGATAACAGCACTCCGCCGATAGATTACTATTATCCGGAGCCGAAGCCATGGCCGTCTGATGCACAGATCGAGGAATTCTCTTCGCTTCCCGGAGTTACGCTGGCAGATACAAGGTATATGACAGATGGGTTAATTGAGGATTATAAGCGTATCATAGACGAGGACAGCAGTTACGAAACTGCGGAATTTGTGCTGGAGGGTACTTATGAGGGATATAAGGATTACGAATATGGGGATGTGGGTTCTTATATTAAGAGATATTTGAATTTCAGTGATATCAAAGTACTTGCCGGAGATGTCAAGGTGGATCCCCGGCATCCGCTTCAAGTAGTGGCAAGTTTTTGGCCGGAAGCCGTCTCCCATTATAAGCAGCCGTTTTCTACATCGTTTTTTGACAGATTGAAGAAAGGGAGCAGATTTCTGGTCCTTGGCGATTATAGTGAAAGAACCGGTGCGGCCCTTGAACTGAATTTCTATTATTATACTCCAGAGGAGTGCCTGCATGTGATAGATGGGCCGGGGGATAATTATCTGGAAACAGAGGAGTTTGCCTGGTATAAAGATAAGATTGAGGCGTTAAACCAGAGTTTTCGGACCTTTGACATGGTGTATACCTCGGATATGCGCGCGATTCCCTATGTGAACGAACATAAGCTGGTAATCTCCGAGGGACGTCCCCTGACAGCGGGGGATACGCAAGGCTGTGTCGTAAGCGAGGCTTTTCTGCAGGCTTATGGACTGTCTGTAGGAGACAAGCTGAACATAGAGCTTGGGGATAAACTCAGGAGCCGCTATGGAGAAGGCGGCACACGGGTCATGGAGAAAGAGGAACTGCCGGATCATTTTACGCCTGTAGAATTAGAAATTATTGGTTCCTATCGGTTTACCAATGACGGAATGGAACGTTATACGAATGAGAACAGTTGGTCGTTTGGCCCATCATCCATTTTTGTGCCGTCTTCGCTTTTGCCGCTGGAGGTTCCTGGGGACCATGAGATACTTATGGGCGATTTCAGCGTATTTATTGAAAATCCGTATGATATAGAAGCGTTTCGGGAGGCTGCGGAGCCCTTGGCTGGAGAAATGAGTATAGGGCTGCGTCTCTCAGACGGAGGCTGGTCAGGCATGAAGGATAATTTTAAGACGGGCTCGCTGGCGTCATTCTTGACAACTATGCTGTATGTGCTCGGGGCGGCTCTGGCTTTGCTGCTTGCCGTGTACCTATATATTGGCAGGAGTAAGAAATCATATGCCATTATGCGGACGCTGGGAGTTTCCAGCAGGAGAGCCGCAAGTTCACTGACGCTGCCTTTTGGCGCATTGTCGGCAGTGGCAATGGCAGCCGGCGGCATAGCGGGGCTTTATTATGCCTCCTACACGGCGGCAAAAACGCTTGCAGGCATGTCGGACAGCGCCGCCCCGGAAGGATATTCTTATGTCCTGGATGCAGCGCTTCCCCTGGGTGTAGTAATTATCTGCCTGCTTTGCGAGCTGTTATTTATTTCCCTGGTAACGCTTGTTTTCTTACAGAAGATGAAGAAAATGTCCCCGCTGGAACTGCTGCAGGAGGGAGCGGCAAAAAGGACGGGGATTTTGCAGAATTCCTTTGCGCCGGCCGGGCATATGATGCAGGCTGCCGACACGGCGCCTGTCCCTCAAGGGCTTGACATGGCAAAACTTTCGGGCGTCTTAGGAACGGCGGACGTACCGGGAGCCAAACAAGGAACAAGGAATCCTGCGTATGGCAAATACAATGCGATACGGCAGGTAGGCGCCTATATCCTGCGCCATATGAAGCGGGGCTTCGGCAAAACGGCAGTTTCCTTTGTGCTCACAGTTGTGTTGGCCGCCGGGCTCGGCATGTTTGTGCTGGCGAGGCTTTCCTATCAGGAAACGGCCCGTGAGACTGGCGTGAAGGGCCGGGCGATGATGTTTACTTCGGATAAGGTCGTGGAAATGTCGAATTCGGGCCTGCTGTCAGATATTTATTATTACAGTAAGTTCAGCGTGCGCGTAAACGGCGTGGGGGTGCTTAGCCCGGTCACGTTTACGAATGATTTTGACCGTTATCTGATTGATGGTTATACGGTAGATTATCTGGAAGGGTATGACGTCTCCGTATTTGAAGGCACGGGCCCGGTGTGCCTAGTGGGGCAGACGCTGGCAGAGGAGCTTGGCGTTAAATTGGGGGAGGAGATAACCTTGATTTCGGAGGATTTGTACTCTTTCATGCCGCAAATCTATGCGGAGGAAGAGCTTGAGTTTGCTATTGCGCGGGCAGGAAAACCATATAAGGTGGTAGGTATCTTGAAATCGCAGGATAAGGATATAAACGCGGGTATTTTCGGGGCTATCAATCAATCGTCGGAGAACTTATACAGCCAGCCGTTTTCTGTGGATTACTGTGAATTTACGCTGGCAGATAATGGTAAACTTGCGGAATTGGAGAGCCTGATGGAAGAATGGAGGAATAAAAGCATACAGTATTCACCGATGGCTTCATACCATGTTGATTCGGAAGCCTTAGAGAATGCGAGACGCATCCGTGACTTGTTAGAGTCGTTGTTCCCGATTGCCGTGGCGGCGGCAGTGCTGATTGGGCTGTTTGGACCGGGGCTTGTGCTCTTACAGTCGGCACAGGAAGCGGCGTCTCTGCGCATCTTAGGCGTCACAAAGAAACGCGCCAGGTGTATGCTGGTGTTTGAACAGCTTGTCCTCAGTATTGCCGGTATTGTGCTTGTGGCGGGGGTACTTGCATTGTTCTGTCCGGGGTTGTTTGCAAAAGGGGCGGAGACGCTTGTATTCTGCTGGGCATTGTATTTCCTGGGATGTATCTGCGGGGCTCTTACAGCCGCGGTAGAGGTGACCAGGCGCAAGGCTTTAGAATTGCTGCAGGTGAAAGAATAAGAAGATTGATATTGACTTGAAGTGTCAGTAAAGATATACTATATTGTAACTATTCAGAACTCATATAGTTATCATAATGATGTGTTGGGGACTGGATAGTTACTACTTTTATATAATTACTGATTTATCTAAGGAAGAATGGAAGAAATCATTATGGTAAAAAAAGAAAAACATTTGACGGGCAGTGAAGAAGATTTGATGGAAATATTTTGGGAAAGTGAAGAGCCGTTGACGAGTGTTGAAATCATGAATATCTCCGCCGATCGTTCCTGGAATGGAAATTATATACATATTATGCTGCGTTCACTTTTAAAAAAGGGGATGATAAAGGTCTGTGGTACGGTGCAGTGCGGGACACAGTATGCCAGGCAGTTTATCCCGGCAGTCACCAAAGAGCAGTATGCCGCAAAGCTTGTAATGTCGAAAGGCATTGGCAGTAATTCAATTGCGGCAGTCACAGTGGCTATGGTGAATGAGACCAAAGAGGCGAATAGTAAGGGGTTAGTCAAACAGTTAGAAGAAATTATCGAAGAGCTGAGGAATTCGGACTCAAAGGAGTTATAAAGATGCAGGTTACGCTTTTTTCATTATTGATGTCTGTGGTATGGAGCAGCGTACTGGCAGCGTTTAATTATCTTTGCCGCAAGAAACATTTTTTTATCCGGCAGCTGGGAATTACCAATTTGCTGTTTTTGTACCTGTTTTCCATTGTACGCATGCTGGTTCCCTATGAATTCTCATTTACCAGGCAAATCCCTTCTAGCGAGATTTTCAGCGGCCTTTATAAAGACGCTGACTTGAATGAAATTGGAACTTCGCAAATATCCGTGCTGCCCGCGCTGGCAGTGGTCTGGGCGCTTGTGTCTGTGGCGCTGATGATACGTTTTGTCTGGCAATACGCGCGGGCTATGGCAGAATTTTCTACATACAGTGTACGCGATGACGAACAGTGCCAGCGGGTATTTAACCGCGTCCTGAACGCCAGCGCAAAGCAGATGAAAATTACCATACGGCGCAGTGCGCGAATAAGTATTCCTATGGGGGCGGGGATTTTCCGAAAATCTATTCTGTTGCCGGATGCAGAATACAGTGATTCACAGTTGTATTTTATCTTGCGGCATGAATACACGCATTTTCAAAACAGGGATTTGCTGATGAAAGCTTTCATACATATCTACTGGTGTATTTTCTGGTGGAATCCGGCCATCTATCTGCTGAAAAGGGACTTTGCGCAGGTGTTGGAGATTAAATGTGATTTAGATGTGACCGAACATATGGGGAATGCGAAAAAGGCGGAGTATTTAACGACCATTGTGACTATGCTCAAACACGCAGAGGCCAAAAGGCAGGCAAAAGCGTTTTATGGGACAACAGCCCTTGTCTCAAAGAATTATGAATCGGAAATCCTTGAACGGTTTAAAATTGTATCGGCCAGCCGTGGGCACAAAAGGAGAAACCTTATATTTACAGGTTCTTGGTTCCTGGTATTTGGCATGCTTATTTTTGCTTCTTATTCGTTTGTTATCCGGCCGGATTATGAAATATCGGCCGGTGGAAGCGAGAAGGGCTCGCAAGTACCGGAACCGGCTGGGAATTCTTATCGTATAAAATGTGTGGACGGCACTTATTATGTATATTTTCAATAGTCAAAGACAACAGGAGGAAAAGGGTTGAGGAGTAAGAGTTCATGGATTATCATAATCGTTATGCTGATCGGTCTTGTTATCGGAACGGTCATTGGCAGCTATTGCAGCGGTATTTCCGCGTTGAGCTGGCTGGATTATGGCCAGGTGTTTGGTATTACCAGTCCGTTGGTGCTGGATTTGGGCGTGTTTGTGTTGACGCTGGGACTGACAATTAAAATTAACATTGCAAGTATTATCGGAATCATCATTTCTTTTATCATCTACCGGCTATTAGTCCGGTAGGAGGAAAATTGGCGAATACATGGTTGATGGCGGCAAGGCTTAGGCTTTGCCGCTAAATTTGATGAAATCTCTATAAAAAATTGAAAAGTTTTTGGGAATGTGTTAAAATATTTGATAAGCATTGAAAAGGAGAAAGAATTACAAATATTGGGGTGTTTCGGAATGAATAGCTTTCGGTGAGCTAAAGGAGGAGAAGGAATGCTGAAAAATTGGAGTAAGTTGGAAAAGCCCGAATCGGAAGAATTGGATGCACGGCTGGAGGCGGCCAAAGAGAAGCTGAATGTGCTGCAAATGCAGATTAAAGATCGTAAACTTCCTGTGCTGGTGTTGTTTGAGGGCTGGGGGACAGCGGGAAAAGGAAGTACGCTGGGCAAGATTATCACGAATATTGATCCCAGGTTTTTTAAAGTTGCCACTATGGATATCCCCACGGAAGAGGAGCGCCGCAAACCGTTCCTCTATCGGTATTTTAAGACGATACCGGAAGCGGGCAAATTTTGTTTCCTGGATTCCGGCTGGATGGACGAGGTGACAAGGGAGTGTCTGCATGGCGCGTTAAAGGAGAAGGAATATAAGAAACGGATAGACAGCGTGAAACGTTTTGAACGACAGCTTACGGATAATGGTTATCTGGTGATGAAGTTCTTTTTCCATATCAGCAAGAAGGAGCAGAAGAGCCGGATTAAAATGCTCGACAAAGACCCCAGCACAAGCTGGCGGGTGAGCAACAATGATGTATGGCAGAACGAGCATTATGACAAATGCCTCAAGGTATACGATCAGTACCTGGATGATACGAACGCTTCCACTTCTCCCTGGTATATTGTGGATGCACAGAGCAGGAAATGGGCGCAGCTTCAAGTGCTTGAGACGCTTGCGAGCGGAATTGAGACGGCGCTGCAAAACAGTACGCTTGCAGTTCCGCTTTTACAGAATGTTTTCCCCTTAGAAAAGATCCCCAAGCTTGCCGATATCCCCTTAGATAAGACGATTGCCGAGGACGCATATAAGAGCGAACTTCAGGAACTTCAGGATAAGTTGAGGAAACTGCACAATGAAATCTACCGCAAGAAGATACCGGTCATCATTGCATACGAGGGTTGGGATGCAGCAGGAAAGGGCGGTAACATTAAGCGCATTACCGGAGCGCTGGACCCACGCGGATATGAAGTGCAGCCGATAGCGAGCCCGGAGCCGCATGAGAAGGCAAGACATTATCTGTGGCGTTTCTGGACGCGGCTTCCTAAGACGGGTCATGTGACGATTTTCGACCGCACCTGGTACGGCAGGGTAATGGTGGAACGTCTGGAAGGATTTTGTTCAGAGAATGACTGGCGGCGCGCTTACAATGAAATCAATGAATTTGAAAAGGAACTGTCTGATTGGGGCGCGGTGATTATCAAGTTCTGGGTGCAGATTGATAAGGACGTTCAGTTGGAGCGTTTTAACGATCGTCAGAATAATCCGGCGAAACGCTGGAAGATTACGGATGAAGACTGGCGTAACCGGGAAAAATGGGATTTGTATGAGGACGCTGTCAATGAGATGATGAAGAAAACGAACACGTCTTATGCGCCCTGGCATGTATTGGAATCTAATGATAAGAAGTATGCAAGGATTAAGGCGTTGAGAATTGTGATAGAGGAAATTGAAAAGGTACTGAAATCATAAAACATAAATCCGCACAAGCATAGCGGCTTGCTCAAAGCTTACGGGAATTGTGGGAGCTTGGAGAGGATGGACGAAAGGGAAAGGTGCAGCATGGAATTAAAAGAATTTATGGATATATCGAAACTGCAAAAGATTCAGGATGATTTCTCAAACGCTACGGGATTAGCGGCGATTGCAGTGGGAATGGATGGGGAGTATCTCACAGAGGGAAGCAATTTTACCGATTTTTGCATGAAGTATACGAGAGGAAGCCAGGAAGGGTTGAGGCGGTGCGTGAAGTGTGACAATGAGTGCACCGGTACATATTTCTGTCATGCTGGATTGATGGATTTTTCTGTCGATATTATGATAAATGATGAGAAGGTTGGGGCAATTATTGGTGGTCAGGTGCTTCCGCATGAGCCGGACGAAGAGAAGTTCCGCCAGACAGCCGTGGAATTGGGGATTGATCCAGACCAGTATATTCAGGCGCTCAGGAAGGTTACGGTCAGTACGGAGCCTAAAATACGAGCATCCGCAGCTTTGCTGGGGGTTATCGTCAATCAGCTTGTCAACCTGGAATATTTTAAGCACAGCAATGCCAGCCGTTTAGGCGGCGTACAGAAGGGCGTAGAACAGTCGAATGAGTTAATCCAGACGATCAATGACAATACCAGCCACTTGAAGGCTATTGCCAAGAAGCAGAATATTCTCTCCCTGAATGCCAGTATTGAGGCTGCGAGAAGCGGGGAAGCGGGCGCAGGGTTTGCAGTGGTAGCCAAGAATATGCAGGAGTTATCATCACAGTCCGCGGTAATATACAATGATATTGAGAAATCAGTGGCAGAGATTACCGAGCGGATTTCCTCCCTTGTATCATTTTTTGAATAAGTTCAGGTTTGAGGTGCAGCAGAGTTTTCATCCAATCAAGGCGGCGTGAAACAGCGCTTTGTTTCACTTACAATTTAAAAACAAATCAAGGTATAAAATGCCTCCGTTTACAGATACTAGTATCGAGAAAAAGATAAGATATTTGTAAATGGAGGATTTTTTATGAAAGCAACAGGAATTGTTCGCAGAATAGATGATTTGGGAAGGGTAGTAGTGCCGAAAGAAATCCGGCGCACATTGCGGATTCGTGAGGGAGATCCGCTGGAAATTTTTACGGACCGTGAGGGTGAGATTATCCTCAAAAAATATTCGCCTATCGGAGAACTAGGGCAGTTTGCCGGCCTGTATGCGGAGAGCCTTGCTCAGACCAGCGGCTGTCTTGTGTGCATTACGGACAGGGATCATGTAGTTGCCGCAGCGGGCAGCGGGAAAAAAGAGTTTGACGGTAAGCCCATCAGTAAGCAGTTGGAAAATGTGATTACAGACAGAGAGACATTTTGCGCGCGCAAGAATGAGAAAGGGTTTGTAAAAATTACTTTAGATGATTCTGGGGATTTTCAGTCCCAGGTAGTGTCCACAATTATTTGCGAGGGAGATGCGATCGGTTCCGTGGTGATGTACAATCGGGATGACAACGGCGGTATAGGGGAAGCCGAGAGTAAGATGGCAAGAGTTGCAGCCGGGTTTCTGGGGAAACAGATGGAGCAATAAGCCCCACTGTTTTCGATCCCGGCTTTTATAGATTATTTATACCCGCCTAGCGGTAATGTACGGCTTCTACATTTTTGTCGAGGGAGCAAAATTCATATCCATTGTCGGACAAGTATTCCAGTACGGTGGGGAGAGCAGCCAGCGTGGCGTTCTTTCCCCTGCCGTCATGCATCAGTACGACTGGATTTTCAGGAACGCCGACATTGCTGCAAATATTGTCAATGATATTCTCCGTGGTAGTCAGTTCGCTGCCGTCGCCTGAACTGACATTCCAGTCAAAGTATTGAAAGCCGCGTTCTTCCATCTCATCAATGATGCCGTTTACCACGTAGGAGGAGCCATTGTTGCTGCCTCCGGGAAAACGGAACAGAGAGGGCGTGTATCCTGTATTATCAACAACCCAGTCGTATACCTTTTCGTAGTCGCGAAGGAAAGCGTCTTTTGAGGCATAAATCTCGTTGTAGTTATGGCTGTAAGAGTGAAGCGCAAGCGTGTGGCCGCGTTCTACAATTTCAGATAGATATTCGGCGTATTCCTCATTGTTTTTGCATACAACGAAAAATGTTGCTTTGGCATTATAGCGATCCAGCAAGTCGAGCACTTTAGGGGTCAGGTTGGACGGGCCGTCGTCAAAGGTCAGATAGACGACTTTTTTGATGTCTTCCGGGGAGCATCCTTCGGCGTAGAGGTTGGGATATGCGTCTGAATCCGGGTTCGTGTATGTATTATTCCCGGAACCGGCCGAGTCGTCTGCGTCGTTGTCTGCGCTGGAATTGTCATTTGTCGTTTGCGAGCCGCCGTCATCTTCGCTGTCTTCTGTGAGGGATTCAATTTGACCGGATAATTCAGAAATATATTCTTTTTGTCCGGCAACGTAACGTTCCTTTTCTTCTAATTGTGCAGCGCTGTCTGTCAGCTCCGTATCTAGTTTCGATTTGTCCTGTTGGAGTTTGGAATTGTCGTCCCGGAGGGCGGAGGCTTCCGTTTCCAGCGTTTGGTAGCGACGGCCCAGGTTCCAACTTTGGCAGGCAAAAAAAACACAGCAGATTATCAGCAGGATTCCACAGATTGTTATAGCCGCGTATTGAACTTTTTTCATCTTATGCGTTCCTCCGTTCAGTATGTTTGCGATAGCCCTGTTCCATTCAGGGAAGCTCTTTTGGGTTATTGTTTCAGTTTCTTTTCAATTATAATCTTTTCCGTGTTTTTGTCAATGTTCTGTCTTTTCCTATTTTATAGGATTCAATCTTGTATATTCCCGACCAAAAGTGTAAAATAGAAAAGTAACTATTTTTGCAAATACGAAGGAGAAATCTTTTTATGAAGTTTATTCATATAGCCGATATACATTTAGGAGCCAGGCCCGACAGAGACAGGGAATGGGCGAAGGAGCGCGAGCCTCACAGCTGGCAGGCGTTTAAAGAAGTGATTGATAAGGTGAAGGAAGAGCAGGTTCAGCTTCTTCTGATTGCAGGCGACTTGTTTCATGGGCAGCCTTTGGTGAAGGAGCTCAAGGAGGTCAATTACCAGTTTTCACGCATTCCCAAGACGCAGGTGGCGCTGATTGCCGGCAACCATGATCATCTGACGCTGTCTTCCTGCTACTGTACGTTCCGCTGGGAAGAAAACGTGCATTTCTTAAAGTCGGAAGAGATAGATTACATAGAGCTGGAAGGGCTTGGTACAAGGATATATGGCATGAGTTATTGGCATAAAGAAATTTCGGAGCCGCGTTATAAGGGCGTCCAGGCCAAGGAAGGCAATTATATTAATATTTTACTGGCGCATGGCGGGGATGAGAAGCACATTCCCATCAAAGGCAGTGATTTTGCGGATAGCAAATTTGCTTATGTGGCGTGCGGGCATATCCATAAACCTATACAGCTTGTGCAGGATAAAGTGGTGATGGCAGGCGCGTTGCAGCCTATTGACTGCAATGATTTGGGAGAGCATGGATATTTTCAGGGAGAAATCAAGAATCATGCGTGCCATGTAAAGTTTGTGCCGCTTCATTACTGTGAATATGTTCCTCTGAACTTGAAGGTCAGCCCGGAAATTACGCAGGGGGCTTTAGAGGAGTTTTTGGAAAGCCGTATTCGCATTGCGCCGGCATACAAGAAATTTAAGGTTACGCTCAACGGTTTTTGTGATAAGGAAGCGCCGATTGATACGGAAAAGATAAAATCTATGGATCGGGTGGTAAAGGTAATCGACCAGTGTCGGGCGGATTATGATTTTGAGGAATTAAAACGGCAGTATGGACAGCAGATTTTAGGCCGTTACATCCGGGCTTTAGAGGAAATGCCACAGAATAAAATTACGGAAAAAGCATTATACTATGGTGTGGAGGCATTGATGGCAGAATGAAGATAACAGAGATTCAGATTAAAAATTTTGGAAAGCTCCATAATATCAACATGCGTCCCCTTCCGGGGCTGAATGTGATATATGGGGAGAACGAAACCGGTAAATCCACAATGCAGAGGTTTATTACAAGTATGCTGTTCGGTTTGGAGAAGCAGCGGGGCAAATCGGGGAAAAACGACCACTATCAGAAGTACGAGCCCTGGAACAGTAATTCTTTTTTTGCAGGCGGATTGAAGTTTACGGTGGGGGATAAACCTTTTTATCTGGAGAGGAATTTTTACCATAAAGAGAAATCAGCGAAACTTACGAACGAGATGGACGGCGAAGAGCTGTCTGTGGAACATGGAGATTTGGAAATGCTTTTGGGAGGCATCAAGAAGGCTTCCTACGAGAATACATACTGCATCCACCAGGCTGAGATTGAGACTAAGAAGGAATTTGCAGAAATTTTACAGAATTACTTTGTAAATATGTCTATGGGAGGCGAGGGGGAAGTCGACCTTGCCGGCGCACGCAAAAGCTTAAAAGAGAAACAGAAGGACGCCAAACAGCGTTTGGAAGAACAGAGACAGAAGCGCGGGGATGAGACGGAAAAGCTGCAGGTAAAGGAGGGGCTTCTGCAAAGAGATATTGAGCAATTGCAGGAACAGCAGAAGGAGAGCCATGAAAATATTTCCAGACAGCGGCCGGGTGCAGATTTGCCTGAGCATGACAGTAATCAGATGGCGGAGTATTTGTGGGATATCCGCCAGAAAAACGTACAGAAAGGCTATCGGGTGCGTCTGCTGGTTTCCACTGTGATTACGCTTTTCAGCCTTGTGCTGGGAATTATAAATGCCACTGCACACCCGTTGATGCGAGGCGGGAATTGGGGCTGGCTTGTATTAGAACTGGCGCTGTTGTTTGGATTTCTGGGAGGCGTCGGCAGCGTGTGCCATTGGTTCCAGAAGGAGAAACGCCTGAAATCGCTTATCCGACAGCATGAGGAGGAGAAGCGGGAGCGCAATATTTCTGTCTCCAAAGACAGGGAATGGCAGGAAGTGCGGCAGAAGCAGGAGACGAAGGCCAAACATCGCGTAGTAGAAGAGTTGTTGCAGGAACAGCTTGCAGAAAAGCAGGCTTTGTTGTTGAATTTGCGGGAGGAAATAGAGCAGAATACACAGCCCTCGGAGGAAGAACAGGAGCTGGAACTCCAGGTACAGGCCTACGAGCTTGCTTATAACACGTTACAGAGTTTATCCAAGGACGCATACCAGGACAGCAGGAAGCAGATGGAAGAGGAAATGTCCCGCATTCTGACTGAAATGACCCAGGGGAAATATGATAGGATTGGACTTGATGAGCAGATGAATCTGATCGTGGAGAAAGATAACCGCAAATTGCAGCCCTGGCAACTCAGCCAGGGTGTGATGGAGCAGATGTATGTGGCTCTGAGAATGGGGGCGGGCGGCATCTTCACGAAGGAAGAGTCCATGCCGATTATTTTAGATGAGGTATTTGCGTCGTTTGACGAGAAAAGATTGGAGTCGGCCATTAATTGGTTGAGCAGGCAAAATGGGCAGATTTTTCTCTTCACTTGTCAGAGGCGTGAGATGGAAATTCTTGAGCGGAATAACATACCATATGGAAAGATTTTGCTTAGCAGGTAGGAAGGGCTATGAGTGAAAAGAAAAAGCAGAAACATAAGAAAAAAAAGAAATACCGTGTATTCTGGTTTTTTGCGAGACTACAGATTTTATTGGTACTGTTGGTGGCAGTGGCGTTGGGATGGTACTATTTCGGCGGCTATGCCCAGACGGTGAGTAAGCTTCAGAAGGAGGCGAAGGAGCTGGTACGCGCTTCAGACGAGAGCACGTTCCGTTCGGTAGAGACCAGCCTTGTATATGATGCGAACGGGACGTTGGTGTCCACGCTGAAAGGCGAAAAAGACGTATATTATCTGGATTATGATAATATACCGGCTTATGTGCCGGCGGCCATGGTGAGCATTGAGGATAAGAAATTTTACAGTCACAACGGCATTGACATCAAGGCTATCATGCGCGCCGCCAAGGCCATGATTCAAAATGGCAAGGTTACGCAGGGCGGAAGTACGATTACCCAGCAGCTTGCCAGGAACATTTTCCTCACGCAGGATGTCAAATGGGAGCGAAAAGTGGAGGAAATGTTCATTGCTGTAGAGCTGGAGAAGATTTACAGTAAGAATAAGATTATGGAGTTTTACCTTAATAATATCTATTTTGGCAATGGCTATTACGGCATACAGGCGGCGAGCAAGGGGTATTTTAATAAGGATGTAGATAACCTTGATCTGTCGCAGATTGCGTTCCTGTGCGCAATTCCCAATAACCCTACGCTGTATGATCCGGTGCAGCATCCTGAGAACACGATCAAACGGCGCAACAGGATTCTCAATCAGATGCGGGATGACGGCAAGATTAAAGAAGATACCTGCGAGGAGGCGAAAGATGAAGAGATTCTTCTTGAGCGCCCGCAGAAGACGAAAAGCGATTATGTTGAGACGTACACATACAACTGTGCGATTCGGGAATTGATGAAACAACAGGGATTTGAGTTTAAGACGGAATTTGACTCGGAAAAAGCGCGCAGTGCATATGAGGAGGAGTACGACCTGCTGTATGGCGAATGCCAGAAGAGCTTGTATACGCAAGGCTATCGTATCTATACGTCGCTTGACCTTAATATGCAGCAGATCTTACAGGGCGCTGTGGACAATGGCCTTGCGGAATTTACGGAACAGAATGAGGAGGGGATATTTACGTTACAGGCCTCGGCTGTGTGCGTGGATAATCACTCCGGTTATGTGAAAGCAATTGTCGGAGGAAGAAACCAGGATTTGCCCGGCTATACCTTAAACCGTGCATACCAAAGTTTCCGTCAGCCGGGAAGCGCGATCAAACCGTTGATTGTCTATACGCCGGCATTGGAGCGTGGATACACGCCCAATTCTATGGTGGAAGACGTGAAAACGGAGGAAGGTCCGGCCAATGCCGGAGGCGGCTATGAGGGCAATATTTCCCTGCGCTATGCGGTACAGACCTCTAAGAATACAGTGGCCTGGAATATGCTGGAGGAGTTGACGCCGGAGGTAGGACTTTCCTATCTGAAAGAAATGAAATTTTCCAGGCTGGATAAGCAGGACGTACGCCCCACAAGCGCGCTGGGTGGATTTACGAACGGTGTGTCTGCCGTGGAGATGGCTTCGGCCTATGCGGCATTGGAAAACGATGGAAAATACCGGGAGCCAACCTGTATTATGAAGATCACGGACGCCGAGGAAAATGTGATTTTGGAGACGCAAAGCGAAGAAAAGGAAGTATACAAATCGAATGCGGCGCGCATGATGACCGATATGCTGGTCTCTGTTGTCCAGTCCGGGACAGGGCGCGGCCTTGCCCTTAGCAATATGCCGTGCGCAGGCAAAACCGGAACCACCAATGACAACAAGGACGGCTGGTTTGTGGGCTACACAGATTATTTTACCACCAGCGTATGGGTGGGATATGACATGCCGCGGGAACTGCCGGGCCTGTCCGGTGCGAGCTATCCCGGAAATATCTGGAAGAACTTTATGGAGCAGATCCATGTGGGGCTTGACCCCGTCGATTTCCTGCCCTACATTGATGAAAATAATTATGATTACAATGTGGTTACGCCGGAAGAAGGAATACCGCAAGATGGGGCGCCTGTGGATGAGGCGCCCCGCTAGTCTGAACATTTCGTTATAAGTTTTCATTCCTTAGCGTATCAATGGTGTTCTCCTTTTGGATGCGCTTCATGGAGTAGAGCATCGTGACAAACACTACCAGAAATACGCTGCCGACAGCGATAGCGATGCTGTACCAGGGGATGAAGAAGGCGATTTCCAGGCCCGGCCCAATGGCGCTGTAAATCATCCAGGTCAAGACAAAGGAAACCGGCAGGCCATACAATAACCCTTTAAATCCATAGAGGAGACATTCAAAGTCCATCATTTTAGAAAAAGCTTTTGGCGTCATGCCAATGGACTTTAGCATGGCAAACTCTCTTCTGCGCAGGTTGATGTTGGTGGAGATCGTGTTAAACACATTCGCTGCGGCAATCAGGGAAATCAAGATGATAAACCCGTAGGAAAAAATATTAATGACTGTAACCATTGCACGGCTGCTCTCCACGGAAGCGGCGTAGTCGATAAGTCCCGAGGTGGAAAATCCTTTTTGCATCAGCAGTTTTGACATGGCGGCGAAGCTGTCTGTCGTGTCATGATCCTGGCATTGAAAGAATAATTCCGTGGATGTATTCTCACTGAGCGGCAGATCATTAATCTGATAATACTCAGTGTCTTCCTCCAGTCCGGTAAAGACATAATCCAGCATACTGTAGGGGTAAAACAGACGAATACATCCATCTTCATCGGAGAAGAAATCCGGCGCCTGCCGTACGGTTGCGCCAACTGCAAGCGGGAGCGGCAGGCAAGATTCCTCTCTTGTGAAAGTTACAATCTCATCATCGGTACTCTTAATGTAAAAGTCGCAGACAGGGACGCCGTTTTCCATGCGGCCCGTCCCGGAATAATCGTAATCCTCCCGTTTCCTGGTAAGATAAATGTTTAATTCTGCCGGGCTCTCGTCTGTGAATGCCGGGAAACTGGAATATTTCTGCGAGTAGCCGGAATACAGGCGCAGGGAATCCGCGGCGACAGCCTTAGGCGCTTTGGCGTTAAAGTATTCGTCTTCCGATAAGTTCAGCTTCTTCAGATAAGCGCGAAAGTCTTGATCTGCAAGGAAGACCAGCGACAATTCCATGTCGGTTTCTTCATATTCTTCATAAACTCCGCCCCCGGCCTCCGCTTCTTTTCTCATAAAATCCCGTAACTTGGGATTAAGCTTAACCGTTTCCACAGGACAATTAAAAAACATGCGAATCGCATAGGTAGAATCCGTGACGTCTGCGGGCTCCGATAATGCGGCGAGCAGAGAATCCGGCGTCTCCTTTTCTGAGGAATCAAGCCTATAAGCTAAATCATAAGTATCTTTGTTCAGCACAGTTCCGGCGGAAAGCGAGAGGTATGCGCAAAAGCTGCTTGCCGAGATAAACAGCACGACGCTTAAGAAAAGCGAAATGACGGTTGCCCGGTATTTCCTGCGGTTACGTTTGTAGTTCTTAGTGGCGAGCATACCTTCAAAGCCGAAAAGCTTCTGTGTCAGCCGCGAGGTCTTAACTTTCTTAGCGCGAATAGAGATATCACTGCTCTGGCGGATGGCGTCGATAGCAGACTTTTTCATGGCGCGTCTTGCCGGGATATAAGCGGAAATAACCACTGTCAGCAGAGAAACGGCGATGGCAATAGCCAGCGCGCCGAAAGAAGGATGCAGGCGCAGGGCGACATTTTTGGCGGGGCCGAAAATCATCGTTAGGCGCATCATCTGGTAGCTGCCGCCAAAGCCAATGCCTAAAATGTTTGCCATCATATCCTGCACAAAATAAAAAGTAATCCCGATACCTAAAAGTCCCGATAAAATGCCAAGAGGAATGCCAATCATGCTCAGGAATAGCGATTCAAAAATTACGCTTCCGGTAAGCTGCCGCCTGGTCGCACCAATGGAAGCCAGCAGGCCAAATTGCTTTGTGCGTTCACTGACAGAAATGGAAAAGGCGTTGTAAATCAGTGAGATGGAGCCAAACATAATAATGAGGATAAGCAGAGCGCCCAGGTTTTTCAGGACGCGGTTGTAAGAGGACTCGCCGGAGTAACCATAGATTCTCAGTAAATTATAATTCAGTTCCCAGCCGATATCGTCATACATTCCAAACATCTGCTCAATGGTATCGGCCACATGTCTGCCGGGCGCTGTCCGCAAATATAAGCTGTAAGAGTGTTTGTCACTGTTTTCCCCGACAGTCAGCGCCGTATATCCGGGCGCCAGATACGCTTCATAATCGGGGCGCTCATAGATGCCGACGACGGTATAATGATAAGTCTCTTTGTTGCTCAGATGTTCCGTCAGACCAGAGATAACTTCGCCATTTTGGAAACCATCGTCAGTCCCATTATTGTAGGAATCTTCGTTTGTCAGCGTACTGCCGGCGCTGCCGATACGCGTGCCCAATGCAAGAGAAAGTTTGTCGCCTACGTTCCAGTCAATGCCGCCGTTACTGCTCAAGTGCTCTGGCAGCAAAAGTTCACTGCTGTTTTCCGGGAGCCGTCCTTCCAGGAGATGCACAGGCATCATATCTGTGAAATCTTCCTGGACGCCCAAAACACAGAGATAAGGTTTGGCGTCGTTCTTGGAATCGTTTAAGTCTGCAAAACCAAAAAGTTCCATGGAGACCGCTTCTTTCGTGCGGGAATCGGTAGACAGTTTTTCTTTTTGCGCTGCGGACAGGCCGTAAGCTGCGCCGTACCAATTTCCTTCTGTATATATCGTGGAATTGACTAAGTAATTCCTGAGAGAAGAAATACTGGTGGTTACGGCGGTAAACATAGCCGCTGAGAGCACAATCCCTACGATCGTAACGAGCGTGCGCGTGCGGTTTTCCTTTAAATAGCGGAGTGTGACTTTCTGAAAAATATTCATGAACGGATCACCTCATCTCTAACAATTTTGCCATCTTCGAGGGCGAGAATGCGATTTGCCTGCAAGGCAATGTTTTCATCGTGCGTGATGACGATCAGGGTCTGTTTATATTTTTCATTGGAATACTTGAGAAGCTCCACAATTTCCTGGCTGTTTTTAGAGTCAAGGTTTCCGGTGGGCTCGTCGGCGAGCACGACGGCGGGGGCGTTCATCAATGCCCTGCCGATGGAGACGCGCTGCTGCTGGCCGCCGGAGAGCTGGTTGGGTAAATGTCCTTCCCGTCCCTTGAGAGAGAGTATGTCAATCAACTCATGCAGACGTTCCTCGTTGACGGGCCTTCCGTCCATGAGCACCGGCAGCGTCATATTTTCCGTTACATTTAAGACGGGAATCAAGTTGTAGAATTGGTAGATGAGCCCTACCTGCCGCCTGCGGAAAATGGCAAGCTGGCTTTCATTTTGCGCATAGACGTCCGTACCCTCCATATAGACTTTGCCGGAAGTCGGGGTGTCTACGCCGCCCAACACATGCAGGAGCGTAGATTTACCAGAGCCGGACGGTCCGATAATAGCAAGAAATTCTCCTTTCTCCACGGAGAAGGAAACGTCGTCCAATGCTTTGACCTGGTTTTCTCCAGTACCATAAATTTTTGTCAAATGTTCTGCTTTTAAAATTTCCATAACGATAACTCCTTTTTTATGATACTTAAAGTATAACCAGCCATGGTGACGCTCCGGTGACTGGAAAGTGACAGTTTTGTCACGCTGCCGGGAATCTTTCATCAATGATTATTCGTATAAAATTTGATCACAAATCGTGCGCCGCCCTCCGGGCGGTTTTCCGCCTTCAGGGTGCCGTTCTGCTGCGTGACAATCATTCTCGAGAGGGCGAGCCCGATACCTACGCTATGCGCGGAGGCATTTTTGCCTTTATAAAAACGCTCGAAGAGGTGGGGCAGATCTTCCTTGTCAAATCCAGCGCCGTTGTCTTCAATTACAATTTGCGTATAAATTGCATTTTGTGAAAAAGATACTTGGATGTTGCCTCTGGCGGGCGTATGCTCCATACAATTCTTTAAAATATTTAAGATTGCTTCTGTGGACCAGGTGAAATCTCCGAAAAATTGCGGGACGTCTGTAAGCTGATCCTGTAACTGCGGAGGGATAATTTCCAAGGTCTGCTCCCGCAGTTCCATAGGAATTAACAGCGGTTCTGACGCCTGTTTTATTAATTCCGGGACAGAGATGGGCAGGCGTTTAAAAATAATTGTTCCGGCGTCCAGTTTCGATATTTTCAGCAGAGATTCCACCAGCCAGTCGATGCGTGATAATAACTGCGTCAGCTCCCGCAATAGCTGCCTGCGCCGGTCTGCGGACAATTCCTGTTCCATCAGGAGCGTCAGTATTAAGTTGGAGGAGGTCAATGGAGAGCGGATTTGGTGGGAGATGTCCGCCATGGAGTCGGCAAGAAATTGTTTGTCATTGGCGAGCGCTGTCGCCTGTTCGTTCAAGCGCAGCGTCATTTTAGACAGTTCGCTCTCTAAAATAGACAATTCCCCCTCGCGGTATCTCTGGAAGTCTATCGGCGTATTGCTGTGGAGCATGGCATCCAGCTCAAGGCTCAGTTGTTTTAATTTCCGATATCGGCTCACTGTGAAAATATAATGTGCAAGAATATAACAAACAGAAAAGACCAACAGGCACAGAGCGGTATATTTGTCGTGTAACCAGCCTGCTGTTACTGCCAGTATGGCGAGGGCAAGATGGACGAGCAGGCTTTTTTGAATTTCAGGATTGCGTGTCAGATTCATAAATCAGTCCCCCATTTTGTAACCAAGTCCACGGACGGTTTTTATCAGCAGAGGATTCTGCGGATCCTCTTCGATTTTCTCACGAAGACGTTTGATGTAGACAGTCAGGGTATTATCGTTGACGAATTCTCCAGCGATGTCCCAGAGAGCTTCCAACAGCCTTGCGCGGGATAGGACAATGCCCTGGTTGCTGATAAAATATAGCAGCAGGCGGTATTCCAGGGCAGACAGCATGATTTCCTGTCCATCTTTGCGGACGGTCGCCTTTACGACGTCGACGCTGAGGTTTTTGTATTCCATGATCGTATTAGTTTTGCCGTAACGGCGCAGAATATTATGGATGCGTGAGACAAGTTCCCTTGGGCGGAAAGGTTTGGAAATATAATCGTCCGCGCCCAAATCCAGGCCAGTCACAACACTGAATTCATCCCCGGATGCCGTGAGGAAGATGACGGGCAGATTGGTGGTAGATTTGGCGGCGCGGCAGACGGAGAATCCATTTCCTTCAGCGAGAGAGACGTCTAATAGAATTAAATCAAATTCCGGTGCGGATTCCTCCAGCAATGCAAGGGCTTTGCCCTGCCCATCGACCGCTGTGATAAAAAAGCCTTCTTTCTGTAGGAATTCTGTTAGGTTAGTAACAATGCTTTTGTCGTCTTCGACCAGCAGGATATGTGCCATAAGGTGCTCCTCCATTGATGATTTTGCTTCTATTTTATCATTTGGGCAAATAGTCTTGCAAGGTGGGAAAACTTAATATTTTATAAAGGTATTGGACTTGTGAATGAGATTAAAATATGATACCATCAAGTAAATAGCAAAAGAGATCAAAGAAATATGAAATAGAAGGAGTGGCAGGCGTATGAAAAAATATGGATTTGGCGTTGATATCGGCGGGACAACCTGTAAGTTAGGATTGTTTGAGACCACGGGGGTGCTTCTGGAAAAATGGGAAATTCCCACGGATACGCAAGAAGGCGGCAAGAATATCTTGACTGATATTGCGAAATCTTTGGACGAGAAAATGAAAGAGCAGATTATTCCCCAGGAAGACATTGAGGGAATCGGAATCGGACTTCCCGGTCCGGTGCGCCGGGACGGCGTTGTTCCCGTATGCGTTAATCTCGGATGGAAGAATATGAATGTCGCTAAGGAGATGGAAACATTGATGGGCGGCATTAAGGTAAAGGCGGCGAATGACGCCAATGCGGCTGCACTTGGAGAGATGTGGCAGGGCGGTGGACGAGGCTGCAAGAATTTAGTGATGGTGACTTTAGGCACCGGCGTAGGCTGCGGAATCATTATTGACGGTGAGATTGTGCCGGGCAGCAATGGCGCAGGTGGTGAGATCGGGCATATCACAGTGAATCCTCACGAGACGGTTGCCTGCAACTGCGGCAGAAAGGGATGTTTAGAACAGTATGCTTCTGCAACAGGGATTGCACGCATTGCCAGAGAGCATCTTGCCAAAGAGCATGAAAGTTCCTTGTTGGAGGAGATTGGTGAAATATCAGCGAAAGCGGTCTTTGACGTCTATAAAGATGGAGATGATGAGACGGCGGAGGCGATTGTTGAAGAATTTGCCAGTATTTTAGGGAATGCCTTGAGTAACCTTGCCTGTGTGCTGGACCCGGAAGTATTCGTCATTGGCGGCGGCGTATCGAAAGCTGGCAAGCCGTTGTTGGACGCTGTAGAAAAGTATTACCGCAAAGCAGCGTTTTCTTCCTGTGATTCCATCCGTTTTGCATTGGCGTCTTTGGGGAATGACGCCGGGATGTATGGCTGTGTGAAGTTGATTTTAGAATAGGAGATTAGTAATAATTATGGCTGGAAAGGGGCTTCTTATAAAGAAGCCCCGGGCAGCGGGCGTTTCTTGGCGGAATAGCTGTCTACGATAATCTTAATTACTTGAACAATGGATACCAGTTTTTCGTTGAAGGTAAAATCCTTCCCTGTTTGGCTCTTCATGAGAACAGACATGCCATACTGTTTCTCGTCCGTGTCTGTGACAATCTCAGCTTTTCCCATACCCATGATGCTGCGGTAAGACATGCCGTATTGGCAGGCTGCTTTGCCCTCGAAGGGTAGAGCGTCGCATTCCATGGCAAAGGATACTCTGGGGTTTTGGCGGATGACATCATATTTATAGCCTTCAGCAGCCCCGTGCAGATAGAAAACGAGTGCGTCGTCTTCCAGCACATAGCCGAAATTCAGGGGTACGACATAGGGCTGCCCATGATCGCTCAGGCCAAGATGTAGAATTTTACAACTATCTAAGATGGAGCGTATTTCGCTTATATCTGTGATTTCTCTTTCGCGTTTTCTCATGATTTTCTCTTTCTTTCTCAAAATGATGTGGTTAAAGGATGTATCGGCCGCCGCGTGTTCCTCCGGGATAATTTTATGCTTGAACCGAGACACCGGCGATACGGAAATATCATAGGTATTGCCGCATTCCTCCCGGAACCGATACTGGTAATATTATACTGCCTGCCGGTGCACTCTGCAAGAGAGATTGTTAATTCTGGTTACAAAGAACAATAATTCTCCTTGGCGTGGTCTGCGGCGGAATGCTCCTGGTGGTAACGGAATAGTAAACCAGCAGGAAATTTCCGCCCGGAGGACAGGAGAAACGCTGCCCATTTAATGTGAGGATTTCCGTGTTGCGGGCAATATTCAGGCGCAGCGAGTTATCGGCTGCGGTAAGGTTCCTCTGGAAGAAATTCAGCGTTACAGTTTCGTCGTTTCGCATGGGTGCGATAATTTCTGCCTGAAACTGCGGTGGAAAAATCAGCGGCACCGGGCGGCTGCCGTCATAAAAGACGGTTACCGGCATACCGGTGCGCAGCTGCGTATTTCCGATAACGGCGGTAGTGGGTGAAAGCATAAAGTTGTTGATGCCGTTCGGCGTGTTGACGGTAACCATCTGGTTGCAGCAGTTACCGGGCGTCTGGGCAATATTGCGGATGATACCTGTCACAGGTATTAGATTTTCGTAATTCATAAATAAATCCTTTTCCTTTTCTCTCTTTAGCATATGCCCAAATCAGCTCAAGCGTTCTGTAACCGTAATAGTTCAGCCTGCAAATATAATGTCGACTCTTGTAAACCCAAATAGAATATGATAAAATTTACCCGTGATATTTCGTTTTTCATAAATATTTGATGAGGTTTGGAGGAGTGAGTTATGCAACTTGACATCTTAAAAAATGAGGAAAAGCGAACGAATTTTGTGATGTTTTTGTTTTATGCTGTAGTCCCGCTCGTTGCTTTTTTGTATGTGCTTTTGTTTAACGGAGGGGCAGTAAAGGACAGCATCGCTGTAACAATGGTATTATTGGGGATTCTGGTAAAATTGTTGGAGAAAAAGCTTGGCAAATATGCCAAATATTTATATGTTTCTATTCTGCCGGTGTTAGGAACGGTGACGATTATTTGCGGTACGCCCAGAGCCTTTGGCGCGATGGCGGAAGCGTATTTCCTGATTCTGTTTCTGGCAGTCTCTTATTACGATCTGTCTACAATAGCCGTGTACTCTGTAGTTCTTATCGTTTCCAATGCAGCCGGATTGATACTGTTTCCTGATGCGTATCTATGCATGTATACATTGTCTATTTGGATTTTTATTTTGATGGTATATGCGCTGGCAGTCTTGGCGGCAGTGATGATTGTCACAAGGGCGCGCGCATTGTTTGACACGGTGGAGACGAAGGAGTCTGAGGCCGAAGAAATTCTCGGCAATGTGCGTCAGGCGTTTATGGGAATCCAGGAGTCGACAGACAGCATCCATTCTTCACTGAGCGGATTTGGGCAAAGCACGCAGGAGATTGCAAATTCTACGGAAGAGATTTCTGCCAGCGCGGAAAGACAGATTGAAGAAGTGGGCGGGAGCATTGAGATTTTCAACACGCTGAATGAGAAAATCCAAGCCTCGGAAGAACAAGTCGACGTTACAATGATGAACATGAGACAGCTGAAAGAGAAGAATGATGAGGGAATTGCTTCTATCTCACAGCTTTCCAAGAAATTTGACGATAATATCCAGGCTACGAAAGAGGCCGCTGAGGGCGTCGCCACGCTGACCCAGAAATCGAGCTTGATTGCGGGAATTGTAGACAGCATTGATCAGATTGCACAGCAGACGAACCTGCTTGCGTTGAACGCGGCAATTGAGGCGGCGAGGGCTGGAGAAGCGGGGAAAGGATTCGCCGTAGTTGCGAATGAGATTAATTCGTTGTCTATGGAGTCTTCACAGGCGACAAAGGAAATTGACACAATCTTAAAAGATATCATTGAAACTGTTGAAGCGACCAATAAAATTATGGACAGAAACGGCATGACAGTCAAAGAATCTTATGACCAGTTAAACGATACGGTGAAGATTTTTGAGACGATGATAGATTCTTCTGAGGAGGTGCTGTCAGTTATCGAAGTTTTACGTCATGAGCTGTCCAATATCGTGGATATCAAGGAATCATTGCTGGAATCTATGAACAGGCTGGAGACGATATCTGAGAAGTCTGCGGAGACCACGACTGAGATCAGCGTGTCAACCGGGGAACAGGTATCAGGCGTAGAGAATATCCTCAAATCATTGGAGAAGGTTCAGGGTGGTATTGAGCGCCTTGGCGGAGTACTCAAAGATTAATAAATAAAAACGGCGTAGCTTGTGCTATGCCGTTTTGTATTACCCGACTTGAAAGATTCCCAAAGAAGGAGGGTGAATGGTGAAGATCATAAAACTGATTGCCAGAACAAAGACGAGAAGCCAAAAAAAGAACGGGCTTTTTTGCACAAAAGAGCCTTTCTGCTGGCAGCGCAAAGTTCCAACATATACGATAGAAAAAGCCAGAACTACGCTTATATAAAAAATCAAAATATCAATCGGCGTGTAAGTTGTGCCTAGGATTCCAGAATAAGTGTAAAAAAGCGCCGGGATAGCAAAAGTACCGACCAGTATGCCCAAGGGGTAGGCGTATGTTAGGCAGGGATATTCCCGCGCCAGGCGCGCGCAGATGAAAACGCCATAGAGGAGCATGGGAAAAAACAAAAGTTTCATGTGTTCCCAGGTGGACTCGCTGACTGGCGTGAAAAGCCCGACCAGAAAATTTTCGTTGGACCATTCGTAGATGAAATGCGCGAGCGTACCTAAAATGGAAGTAAAAACAATGCCTGCAATTGTGTAACATAATAACTTTTTTTGCATAGTCATTTCCTTTCTTATTTAGGAAACTTAATATAAGTGATTATATGCAAAAAAGGAAAATTTATAAGTAGTTTTAAACGTTTCCGCAATCTATCATTATTCTTCGGAGACCATGCGTTTTACCTGTTGCAGGGCTTTAGAGACAGGCGGCAAGGCAAGCAGTATGAAAGTGATGGCGGCCTCTGTTCCCAAATAGGAACCGTTATATACCAGTGAGTAGAGCGCAGCGGGCATATTGTCAGGCGCATAGGAGGCAAAGAAGATAACGCCGGAGAGGAAAGAGAAGAAGTACCGCCCTAATACGCCTGCCAGATAACCGATGATCAGGCCGTGTTTCTGTTTATGGAAAAATCCCGACAAACCCAAAGCGCCAAATGCCAACGGATAATCAGTGAGCATTTGGGGGATGGTATAAAAAACGGGTTCTATCATAAATTGCAGCAGTCCGTAGGCGGCTCCTGTAATTAACCCGGCAGAGGGACCGAACCAGTAACCGATCAGGACAATGAACAGCATACTGAGCAGCGTGACAGAGCCGCCCATTGGCATTTCAATGACTTTAATCATAGAAGCGGTCTGAGCCAGGGCAATGGCAGCAGCTGAAAAAACGAGTCGTTTCGTAGTGTTATTCATGCGTGGAATCCTCCATATAGAAATGTTCTTGTTTTAATTGCAGTCTTATTGTAGCGGTTGAGATATGGTCTGTCAATTGCATGATGGTAGATTTGGCAAAGCAATCTGCTGTGATTTACAGGAATTTAGCAATGGCGTGGGAAGATCACGATAATAGGCGTTCTATGCAGATGAAATAATTTATCGCGCTGTCATAATAAAGTTATAAAGAAATAAAGAAAAATCTTGCAAAATTGGAAAAATAATATTAAAATGTACTTTGAAAAAGAAAGTATGAATGTAAAGGAGAATGAAAGATGAGCTATGTTGATGAAGTATTAGAGCGCGTAATAGCAAAGAATCCGGCGGAGCCTGAATTTCATCAGGCAGTGAAAGAAGTGTTAGAGTCTTTGAGGCCGGTGATTGAAGCCAATGAAGAGAAGTATCGCAAAGAAGCATTGTTAGAGCGTCTGACAGAGCCGGACAGGCAGTTCAAATTCCGCGTACCGTGGGTAGATGACAAGGGACAGGTGCAGGTGAATACTGGATATCGTGTACAGTTTAATAACAGCATTGGACCGTACAAGGGTGGTTTGAGGTTACATCCGTCCGTAAACCTTGGTATTATTAAGTTCCTGGGATTTGAGCAGATTTTCAAGAACTCCCTGACAGGTCTTCCGATTGGCGGCGGCAAGGGTGGCTCTGATTTTGACCCCAAGGGCAAATCAGACCGCGAGGTTATGGCGTTCTGCCAGAGCTTCATGACAGAGCTTTGCAAATATATCGGAGCAGACACGGACGTTCCGGCGGGAGATATTGGAACCGGCGCCAGGGAAATCGGCTACATGTTCGGACAATATAAGAAGATTAAAAGCGTATATGAAGGCGTACTGACCGGAAAAGGACTTTCTTACGGCGGTTCGTTGGCTCGTACCGAGGCTACAGGCTACGGTCTGTTATATCTGACCGAAGAGATGATGAAATGCAACGGTCATGATATGAAGGATAAGGTGGTATGTATCTCCGGTTCCGGTAATGTGGCAATTTATGCAACCCAGAAGGCGCAGCAGCTTGGCGCAAAGGTTGTAACTGTCAGCGATTCAACCGGCTGGGTATATGATTCTGAGGGAATTGACGTTGCTTTATTAAAGGAAGTAAAAGAAGTGAAGCGTGCACGCCTGACAGAGTATGCAGCAGCAAGACCGAGCGCAGAGTACCATGAAGGACGCGGCGTGTGGTCTGTGAAATGTGACATTGCGCTTCCCTGCGCTACCCAGAATGAGCTTCTTCTTGAGGATGCAAAGCAGTTGGTGGCAAATGGATGCCTTGCAGTGGCAGAGGGCGCGAACATGCCTACCACGTTAGAGGCAACTGAGTACTTACAGCAGAATAAAGTGCTGTTTGCTCCGGGTAAGGCTGCAAATGCAGGCGGCGTGGCAACTTCTGCTTTGGAGATGAGCCAGAACTCCGAGCGTTTGAGCTGGACATTTGAGGAAGTGGACGGCAAGCTCAAAGACATTATGGTAAATATCTTCCACAACTTAGATGACGCGGCAAAGCGTTACGGCAAGGAGGGCGACTATGTGACAGGAGCTAATATTGCCGGATTTGAGAAAGTAGCGGAAGCAATGATCGCTCAGGGCGTATGTTAATCGGAGCGTTTGCGGAAACAGATCAATAACTTACTTGAAATTTAAAGAAACTGTAAAATTCCCCGTTGAGTTTTACAGTTTCTTTTCGTTTGCGCATTGGTATTATGTTGATATCGTATTACCGGACGAGTACAGTCTTAATCTATAAATAACTGCGCCCGCACCAGTTGTTTACGGATTTGAGGCCCGGCAATCATGGCGAGGACCATTTTTGCCAAATCGCCGGGGATAAAAGGAATGACGCCCGCCATCAGCGCAGCTTTCCAGTCCATGCCAGCCTGGTAGGCGAGCCAGACCGTGCCGAAGGCGTAGGCAATTATCGTGCCGCTAATCATGCCCAGGAGGCAGACAAGGCGCTTGGAAATAAATTTGTCAATGAGGAGTCCGGCAATCAGCGCCATGGGAAGGAAGCCGATTAAATAACCGCCGGTAGGCCCTAAGAGCTTGCCGGGACCGCTGGTGAAGCCGGAGAATACCGGGACGCCGATAAAGCCGATCAGCAGGTAAACCAGGTAAGATATGCAGCCGTATTTCGTGCCGAGTACATATAAAGAAAAATAGATAGCAAGGTTCGTCAGCGAAATGGGTACAGGTCCAATCGGCAGAGAGAATGGCGCCAGCACGCAGGTAACAGCCGTCATCACACCGATGACGGAGAGCTGGCGGGTGGAAAATCCTGGTTTCGGGGGTGTGGAATTGGTGGTTGCTGAAACATTTGACATGATAAGTACTCCTTTCAGGTCGTGAAATATATGTTATTTCTCCGGGGTTACATCATAGCCTAATTCCGCAAACATCTGTATATCTTCACGGATGTTATTGCCGATAGTAGTCAGCATGTTCCCGGTGATGGCGGCATTAGCGCCGGAGGTAAAGAGGCGTTTGCCGCCGTCCTTGAAGTAAGCCCGGCCGGCTGCTATACGGATATAGGCGGTAGGATTGATATAGCGGAACATGGCGACGGTGCGCACAATTTCATCCTCTGTCAAAGGCGGCAGTTCGCCGAAAGGCGTGCCAGGGATGGGACGCAGTGCGTTTAAGGGGATAGAGAAGATTTCCAGCTCAGAAAGCGAAACAGCCATGTCGATACGATCTTCCCAGGTTTCCCCCATGCCGATGATTCCGCCGGAGCAGACATGAAGCCCGGCTTTTTTGGCGAGGCGGATTTTCTCGATTTTATCCTCATAAGTGTGGGTAGTACAGATATTGGGAAAATTTCTCTGAGAAGTCTCAATGTTCTCATGATACGTTTCTACGCCGGCAGCTTTCAGCCTTACAAAAGCTTCGTAACTCAAAAGCCCGTTGGAGGAACAGAGATGAACGTTGCATTCCTTGTGCAGCCGTTCAAATATTTTTATCAGCTTGTCTAAATCCCTGCCGGCAACGGAACGGCCCGCTGTGACAATAGAGTAGGAATGTACGCCCGCGGCTTCCTTCTCTTTACAGTCTCTTAAAATCGTTTCTTCATCTAACATATCGTATGTTTCGCAGCCTGTCTGGCTGGACGCGGACTGTGCGCAAAATTTGCAGTCTTCGCCGCATTTTCCGGAACGGCCGTTGATGATGGTGCACAGATGCACGCGGTTTTGGCAGTATGCTTTGCGGATCATGTCTGCGCCCTCGGCAAGCTCTTTGGCGTCTGCATTTGCAAATATGGACAGATTGTCTTTCCTGGTCAGGCGGCGTCCGTCAATGATATCTTTCGCAAGTTTTTTCATGGTGGCTCCTTTATATGTAAAAATTTTAATCTGAGTGGTATTATAATGGAAAGGAAACAAAATGTCAACAATAAAATTACACATGGTTGACATTTGAAAAATAATCGAATTTGCGCATTTTTAGCTCGGAAATAGATTTGTTTTGCTTTTAAAAAGATATTATAATAAAAAATATATAAGTGTCTGTAAATCGCAGCAGTTTAGGCTCATGCGCAGGCGACTTGTGGCCCGCGCTGTTGCTGGAATTATGTAAAGAAGGAGAGAAACTATGACGAGGAAGAATCATTTAGCGACAACCTGTCTGTCATTCTTGCTGGCAGTGGCAATGCTCGTTGGCAGCCTGCCGCTGACCGGGATGGAAGTGAAGGCAGCAGGAGATGGAACGGAAAATGAGGTGCAAGCGCTGGATCGTAAAACTGGGACGGATAACAGCACAGCAAATGCGCGGGCATCTGTATCATCGGGCAGCCGTTTTAAGCATCCGGGCCTGCTCCATACCCAGGAAGGGTTTGAGAAGATGTGGGAAAATGTGCAGAATAATGTATCTCCGAATAAGGAGACCTGGGATGCTTTGTGGTGGGATACATTTTCAAATCCCGGCTGGTGGCCGCGACCCTTAGAGGGCGTTACGAGAGGCGGCGGCCGTGACAGTATCAACCAATTGCGTATTGATGTAAAACGTGCGTACCAGAACGCCCTCATTTGGAAAATCAGCGGCGATGAGGCGCACGGTGAGGCAGCCTGCCGTATTATTAACGCCTGGTCGGCAAATATGAAATGGCTGGGCGGAAATGCAGACCGTTTCCTGGCGGCTGGGCTTCAAGGATATGAGCTTGCCAATATCGGGGAGATGATGCGGGATCATCCGAATTTTGATACCGAAGGATTGCAGAGGCTTCTCTTAGACGTATTTTATCCCATGAACGATGATTTTATGATACGCCATAACGACGCCTATATCGGCAATTATTGGGCAAACTGGGAGCTTGCAAATCTTGCGTCCATGATCTCTATCGGTGTATATTGTGACAGGGAGGATATCTATGAGCGTGCATTAGATTATTTCAAGACCGGGAAGGGCAATGGTTCTTTCTACCATACAATGCCTTATGCGTTTGAGGAAGATGGCGGGCTTGTGCAGTGGCAGGAATCTGTCCGGGACCAGGGGCATACGACGCTGGGGATTGTGCTTGCTGGGGTAATTATGGAGACGGCTTGGAATCAGGGAGACAATCTGTACGATATGTCGGACAGCCGGTTTAAGAAAGCGGTAGAATACAGCATAAGATTTAACAGCCTTGGGGTCAGGGATATACCGACAACCGGCTATGAGTACCGGCAGGGCAAAAATGGAAGGCCAATTTGGTATAATGGCACGATTGATTATCAGATCAGCTGGCGTCCTATCTATTATCAGATGTATAACCATTATGTGAACCGTAAAGGCCTCGCCATGCCGAATATGGATCAGATGATAAAAAACACACAAGGTACATATATTGAAGGCGCGCCGGGCAACAGCTTGGATGAGCTGGGCTGGTACAGCCTGACTTATGCCAACCTGGATACACGCATAGAGGATGAGCCGGTGGAGGGCGACCTGACGGACGGCGTTTACCGTATCATGTCTGCTGCCAGTGGAAAATCTCTAGTTGTCAACGACGAGGGAAATCTTGCCTCGGCGGCCAAAGGAACCAGAAAGGATGAATGGTGGCTGATTAAGAACAAGGGCGATGGTGAATATACGCTTACCAATATGGTGACCGACAAGCGTATGCAGCTCAACAGCACTGGGGATGCAGACAATCACAATGGCTACTATTCTTATGGGACGCAGATTGGTACCGGGGATGCAGTCGATTCCCTGACGCAGAGCTTTGCTTTTCTGGCGGAGAATGATGGTTCTTTCCGCATTGTGCCGTCTCTCAATTATCTTGTGCTGGCATTAGAAAATAACAGTACGGCGGACAACGCTAAAGTTTTGCAGTGGCGTAACGACGCCGTAGGGGCTTATTGGAATTCCAACAACCCGGCGCAGCGTTGGACGGTGGAGAAAGCCACGGAGAGAGCGGCGGAATTTACGTTTGACGATGAGGAGAGCGGTTTCAGCACAGACTACGCTTCTTTGCAGGGGGATTACGTTTTGCAGCGGCATGGCGCGGGCAAAGCCTTATCTCTTGACGGGCAGGAAGGATTCCAGACTGTGGTGACGACCACCGGCAAGAGCGTGCTCGCGGGTGAGTCCGAATTTACGGTTTCCGCCGATATATTGCCTAAGGCCGGCAATGAGAACTGGATTTTCTATGCCGCGCCGGATAAGGCCAGCCAGGAGCAGGGCAAGGCGACATATTTTGGCGTGAAAGAGAAAGACGGAGTTGTCACAGCAGAGGTATGTAAAGACGGCGTTGTCTCAGCCGCGTCTACCTCAGTCAGTGATGAGGTCGGGGCTGGCAGCTGGTACAAGGCAGCCGTTGTGATTACGAAGACAGAGACCATTTTGTATATCAATGGAAAAGAGATGGCAAGGACTGTCAGGGATTATACAATTTCTGATGTCCTGGATGCGGACAGCATCATGCAGATCGGAAAGGCCAATCTGGCGGGCGGCAAGATTTTTAAAGGAGCGATAGATAACTTTAAGATCACAGGCCATGCCATGACGGAAAACGAAGCTTTAGCGGAAGCCTCAGCGTACGCGGAAGGCAGCCTGCCGGAGATTTTAGCAGATTTTACATTTGATGATACAGAAAAAGGGTTTGCCGGGGGCGCGGCAGTAGCAAACGGATCGTATAGTTTCCGGGAGCATGACGACGGCAAGGCAATTTACTTGGACGGCTGGCGTGATTTCCTCAAAGTGACAAAAGCGGACGGCAGTCCTCTGGTCTCCGGCGGCCTGCTCAAAGAGATGACAATTTCCCTGCAGGTAAAGAAAGAGGGAGGCGCCGGCTGGGCGCTCTATGCGGCGCCGAACAGCACGAGCCAGAAGGTTGGCTGGGAGCAGTATATCGGCATCCTTGATAATAACGGAACAATCACGGCGCAGCGCTTTAAGAATCAGGGTGTGCGCGCAGAGTATGCGGAAACGGAAGGGCGCGCGGATATCTGGCATCATATTGCAGTTGTATTTTCAGAGAAAGAAATTACAATCTATGACAATGGTGAAAAGAAGAAAACGGTAAACAGCGATGTGCCGCTGTATGAGATTCTCGGAGGAAACAGTATTTGGCAGATAGGAAAAGCAAATTGGGGAACCGGAGAATTTTTCCAGGGCCTGATTGATAACTTTAAAATAGTTTCCAGGGCATGGAGCGAGGATGAAGTCAGGGTTGAAGCCTTGAAATATGTTGACAAGAGCCAGGTTCAGGCAGTGTTGGATAAACAGTACGCCGAGGAAGTGGAAAAGTACAGCCAGGAGAGGAACCGCTGGCAGACATACCAGACCTCATTACAGAATGCCCAGAACGTGCTGGCAAATGAAGCGGCAAAACAGTCCGAGGTGGATGCGGCGACGGAAGCGCTGAGTAAGGTGCAGGCGTGGATGCGTGTGGATGAATCCCTGCATGATTCTGTGGAGGTGAGCCAGGAACCAAACTATACGGTTAAGAGTTGGGAGCCCTATGCAGCAGCCCTTAAGAATGTTCAGGAAATGTATGATAATGAGACAACAAGTGAAGGGATTACGGACGCCCAGGCGGAAGAAGCGGCTAAAACCCTCAAAGATACGCAGCGTGCACTAGTGGAGAAAGCGCCGACCATTGAGGAGGCAAAATCAAGGATCACAGCGATCGGCGAAGTCGCATTGACGCCGGATTGCAGCCGCAAAGTAATTCTGGCACGACAGACTTGTGATCTTCTCAGCGGGGAAGAGCTTGCCCAGGTTACGAATCTGGCGCAGTTGTCTGCGGCTGAGACAATGATGAGCGATTACCTGGTTGAATTTACTTTCGATGATAAGGAGACCGGGTTGATTGGCGGCCAGGCAGTGGCAGAAGGCGAGTACGAGATCAAGAATGGCGCCTTGTATCTGGATGGCGACGGCCAATGGTTAAATGTCACCAAAGGAAACGGAAGCAGTTTGCTGACAGGAAGAGATGAGCTGACAATCTCCTTTGCGGCAAGCCCTGAGTCTGGGAACAGCAACTGGATGTTCTTTGCTGCGCCCAATGCAAACGCCCAGGAAGTGAATCAGGAGACATATCTTGGAATGACGGAGTTTGAGGAGACGATTACCGCAGAACGCTATAAAAACAGCGGTGAGAGGCCGCAGTCTGTAAGCGTTTCCGGGATCGACGCCTCCGGCTGGGTATATGTAACCCTCGTATGTACGGCTGACAAGAGCACGCTTTACATTAACGGAGAAGAAAAAGACAGCAAGGACAGCAGCATTGCATTGTCTGATATTTTCGGTGAGAATGGGATTCTTCAAATTGGGAAAGGAAACTGGGGGAACGGCGAGTACTATAAGGGATACTTGGATAATTTCAAGATTTTGGGAACGGCTATGACGCAGGCGGAAATCAAGGCGGAGGCGCAAGCGTTTCTGGGGAAGGCTTTGGACGTCAAGAAGATAGAGCAGACGATTCATCAAATCAGCGTGATTGGGCTTGTGGAGGCGAATATTGACGCCAGGACAAAAATCCAGCAGGCACGCGAGCTTTATAACAGCCTGACAGAAGAAGAAAAGAAGCTTGTCACAAATTTAGATGTGTTGGCTGAGGCAGAGGAAGTATACCATGAACTGTCGTCGGATGCGGAGGCTGTGCTGGGAGAGATTTCCTTTGACGGCGAAGGCGGCGTTCAAAGCCCTGGTATAAAAGTTCAGGCCAACGGCACGCCGGTTTTCGTGAATGATGCGCAGAGAGGGAAGGTTTTATCTTTAGACGGAACAGGCAGCGTATGGCTGAACGTGATGAAAGAAGACGGCTCCTCACTACTGACAGGTGCAGAAGAAATAACAGTTTCTTATTATAGTAAAGCCGGAAGAAGCGACACTAATTGGGTGTTTTTTGCAGCTCTCAATGGAGAACCCCAGGCATTTAATAACGAGTATTATCTGGGAATCATGGAAAAAGACGGCAAGGTTACGGCGGAACGTTATCTGCATGGGCGCCAGGAAGTTCCGACCGCAGAGTGTGAAGCGGGATGGAACCATATCGTAGTCGTTTATGGGGCAGATTACACGAAGATTTATGTAAATGGCGTGCTTGCCCAGGAAAAGGCTGCCAGCGGAAACCTCAAAGAGATTCTTGGCGAGAGCAGCGTCTTGCAGATTGGTAAGGCAAACTGGGGAGACGGAGAGTATTATCAAGGGCTTTTGGATGATTTCACGGTGTACAATTATGCGTTTGGGCAGCGGGATATTGACATTCTGGAAGGTAAGATTGTGAATCCCAAGCCGCTGAAAGAACAGATCCTGGAAGCGAAGGTTGTCAACAAAGATTATTATACAGAAGGCAGCTATTCGGCGTTGCAGGCGGCAATTAAGGCGGCGAGAAAAGCTGTCGATACGGTAACTTCCAAAGCGGAACTCGATGAGGCAATGCGGGCGTTGCAGGCAGCAGTCGATGGCCTGGAAAGATTACCGCTCAACGATGCGGCCTTGACAAATAAGATTGCCGAAGCGAAAGCAATTGAGAAAGGCAATTACACCAACGCAACTTACAGCGCGTTACAGACAGCGATTGAAGAGGCCGAAAAGGCAAAGGACAACGCCCTGTTGCAGGAAGAGCTCGACGCGGCATTGACGGCGCTGCAAACGGCGATAGACGGCCTTATTTCACTCGACGTCTCATCCCTGACAAATCTTATCGCCCAGGCGAAGACGATCCAGAAGGGCGATTATACGGATGAAAGTTACGGAACTTTGCAGGCGGCAATCCTCACGGCAGAGGGGGCGGCCGGCGCGGTAGAGACAGAGGATGCGTTGCAGGCGGCAGTCAAGGCTTTGCAGGAAGCAATTGACGGATTGAAGAAAAAAGATTCCGGAAATTCAGGAAAACCCGGAGAGCCGGGAAATCCTGGCAACCCGGGAGGCACGCAAAGTCCGAAACCCCTGAGTACGGTTAAGACGGTCAAAGCAGTGCAGCAGACAACCGGCAAAGCTGTCAAAGTAAGTTTTGGTAAAGTCAGCGGCGCGGTGAGTTATGATATTTACCGTTCCACAAAAGCAAAGAGCGGCTATAAGAAGATTGCCAATACCAGGAGTGCAAGCTATGTTGACAAAAAAGTGAGCGCGGCAAAGACTTACTATTATAAAGTGCTGGCAAGAGCTAAGAAGGCAGACAGCAACAGCAAATTGAGCACGAAATATGCGAAGGTCAAAGTATTGGCGGCTGCCAAGGCAAAATTGAAGGCTTCTAAGGGAAGGAAGATTACGGTTTCCTGGAAGAAGATCAAAGGCGCTAAGGGATATGCAGTGTATGCTTCTTCCAAGAAAAGTAAAGGGTTCAAGGTAGTGAAAACCTTGAAGAAAGTAAAGAGCGTCAAAACAACAATCCGTGCGAAGAAAAATGTCAAAAAGCTGTATGTGAAAGTGCGTCCTTATTATATGGAAGGCAAAAAGAAGATATATGGTCCCTACTCTAAAATTGTCAGTGTGAGTGTAAAAAAATAGGTGAACAGCCGGGAAGTTGATATATGAGAGATGAAACATACAATATACAGATGTTTTTAGTTGTTGCAACTACTGTATATTGTATGTTTCTCGTTACTTGAAAGATTTTAAAAATGCTATTGTATGCTTCCTGGGGATGCATTATAATACTCATGGAAAGAACTGCCAAAAAAGGCGGAAGAAAGGAAGGGAAGGCGATGTATCAATTTACAGAAGATTGTTTGACGGGAATCCCACAGATTGATGAGGAACACAGAAAGTTGTTTCGTCTGGTGAATGAGACGCTTGATTTGTTACATAATGACCGTCTCAAAGACAAGTACCGTGAGGTGCGCAGGATTCTTGCGGAATTAAAAAATTATACCGATGTCCATTTTGCCAATGAAGAAGCATACATGGAATCCATCAACGATCCAGAGCTGGAAATCCAAAAGAAAGAACATAAGGCATTTAGGCACAAAATTGCCGCTTTGGATGTCTCTGATATAGAGGAGCCGGAGGAACAGCAAAAAACGCTGGAAGAACTGATGAGCTGTTTGACCCGGTGGCTGTACCATCATATTTTGGGAAGCGATATCATGATTGGCAAAATGCCTCCCGTGAAGGAATGGCATGAAAAAGAAAAGCCCTGTGCTTTTACGGAGGAATATTTGACCGGTATTCCGCTGATTGATGGGGAACATGAGCGGTTATTTGAAATTATTGGCAGGGCAGACGAGCTCGTAAAGGCGGAACTTCTGCATGATAAATACGATGAGATTGTCGGCATTCTTGCGGAACTCAGGGATTATACGAAAGAGCATTTCCGGGACGAGGAGGCTTATATGGAGAGCATTCATTATCCGGGGCTGGAAGCACAGAAAATAGCGCATGAGATTTTTGAGTTAAAGTTGGAAAACCTCAATTTGGAACATGTGGATGACAATCAGCAGGAATATCTGGAGGAGTTGATGGAGTTCCTCTTTGGCTGGCTTTCCAATCACATTTTGAAAACGGACAAGCTGATTGGGGAATAGAAAAAATATCTTGTAATTGCCTGTACAACGGTATAAAATAAAAGTAGTGTGAAATGCTTCGGGCAGCGAGTGTCCATGGGGTATTTATTTTACATCAAAGAAAGAGAAGGAGGTAACAAAGAAATGGAGACGTCGGCATTTGGAGTAAACCAGCGGGGGGAAAAAGCATCTCTGTATACATTGGAGAATAAGAAGCATACGGTAATTAAAGTATCGGATCACGGCGCAACGCTGGTATCTGTTTTAATTCCCGATAAAGATGGCATAGTGAGGGATGTTGTGCTTGGATATGATGAGGCATTGGAGTATGACAACCATACTTGCTATTTCGGGGCAACCATTGGAAGGAACGGCAACCGTATAGATAAGGCGCAGATGATGATTGACGGTGAGCTGTGCAAAATCCCGGCAAATGAGAACGAGAATAATCTTCACAGCGGCCCCAATGGTTTTGACCGTGTAGTATGGGAAGTGAAGGAGCGTACCGATAACAGCATCACATTTTCCCATCTCAGCACGGAGGAGGAGCAGGGATTTCCTGGAAATCTCAAAGTTGAAGTTACATATACATTGACAGATGAGGATGCAGTGGAAATCAGTTACCGCGGGGAAGCGGATAAGACGACAGTTATGAACTTTACCAATCATTCTTATTTCAATTTGGGAGGGCATGACAGCGGTTCCGCTATGAACCAGAAGTTGCAGATTCTGGCGGAATCTTACAATCCGGTGCGCGATTCCAAGTCCATTCCTACAGGCGAGATAGCGCCGGTAGCTGGAACGCCTATGGATTTCAGGACTATGAAACCGATTGGGCAGGATATTGAAGCTGACTTTGAGCAGCTTAAATTTACAGGCGGCTATGACCATAATTACGTGCTCAGTGATAAAGTTGGTGAGATGAAAGTGATGGCGAATGCATACTGTGAGGAGACAGGAATTGCTATGGAAGCTTCCACCGATTGCTGCGGAGTGCAGCTCTATGCCGGTAATTTTATCGGAGACCAGACCGGTAAGGGCGGCAAGGCATACTGCAAACGCTGCGGCTTCTGTTTGGAATCTCAATTCTATCCCAATGCCATGAATCAGGAGAACGTACCCTCTCCGATTGTTAAGGCAGGCGATGTGTTTACTACGAAGACCGTTTACCGCTTTTATGTGAAGTAATATTCCGCTTGAAACATGGGAGAATGGTAAAATAATACAAGAGAGGATATTCCGGAGATTGAGAAATCCCCGGAATATCTTTTTTGTGGAACAAAAGTTATATCTAATTATAATTAAGGAAGAGGAGAAAAATGCGAGAACAATTGACAGAGAGTGATGTAAAAAAGATAGAGGAAGAGATAGAGTACCGCAAACTGGTAGTACGCAAGGAGGCTATAGAGGCGGTCAAAGAGGCCAGAGCGCATGGCGATCTGAGTGAGAATTTTGAATACCATGCTGCGAAGAAGGACAAGAATAAGAATGAGAGCCGCATTCGTTATCTGGAGAGGATGCTGAAAACAGCGGTAATTGTCTCCGACGTTTCCAAGGAGGATGAAGTAGGCATTAACAATACGGTTACTGTGTATTTTGAGGAGGATGAGGAGGAACAGACCTTCCGCTTGGTAACATCCATACGCGGAAATTCAATGAAGAATTTGATTAGTACTGAGTCTCCGATAGGCAAAGCAATCCTTGGACATAAAGTTGGAGACCGGATATCAATCAAAGTAAATGATAATTACACTTATTATGTCGTGATTAAACAAATTGAAAATACCCAAGAAGATGAAAACGACAGCATCCGAGGTTTTTAATAAATTAAAAATTAATATTATTGCAGAGAGAGTTATAGGAACCAGGTGGAGACAGACGTAGAAGAGACGCAAGCTGCTCCAGCGGAAAGCATGGAAACGACGTCTTCTTTATCCGATATTAATCCTCCGGTAATTACGGGCACCGGAATTTTTTCGCACAGCCTTCCTAAGACCCGCGGCATCAGAGCAGGCAGAAGCTCTACCACATCCGGATGAATATTTTCAAGCTGCTTTTCAATATTGGAAAAAGCCAGTGAGTCAATGACGAAGAAGCGCAGGACAGTAAACATCGACAGTTTACAGGCCCGTTTGATTAAAGACGGTTTGGTGGAGATGATGCCGTCTGCCTGGGTGCATTGATGGATAAAATCTACGGCAATTTCCTTGGGTGCAAGTCCCAGGATCAGATCAATGTGAACCATAGCAATTTTACCGGCAGATTTAACTCTTGCCACAATATCGGCAATATTACAGATATCTCCAAATAGAATGAATATAATGCGGCTTTCGCAAGTAAGTGCTTTTTCAAGGCCCTCAAGACTGTTTATCGCGGCGATTACCGGGGAATCTTCAATGGCATTCTGAAATTCTTTTTTCATTCGTCTGTTTCCTCCCTGTCTGCGTCTTACAAATGATATATCTTGCATCATAAAGGCTGATAGAATGTCGGATTTCATTATACATGACAGAGAGGAAAATAACCAGTAAATTATTTTAATTTCTATTTTGGGGTTCTACGCAATCTCAGATTCCGCGCATAATCCAGGATTTTTCCTGAGAATGGGGCTCGTCCAAATCCTGTTGATGATAAATATGTGCCTGTTTGATTAGATAAGTCTGTTCCTGCGGGCCGAGAGAACGATAAGTTTCGAGAAGTTCGCCCTCCTTATCATCGTAACATTCCGGCGGGAGAGAAGGACGGCGAATATTGGTAACACCCAACAGATAATCCGTGGATACCTCAAAATATTCCGCCAGCCGAATTAAGGTGTCAAAATCCGGTTCGCGGCCGCGGCGGAGGTAACCATTGAGAGTTGACGGCGCAATATGTAATTCGGTGGCCAATTTCCTCTGCGTAAGATTACGTTCTTCCAATAAATTTTCAAGTCTGGTAGAGAATTTCATAAAATAGTCCTCTTTAGTTAGAATTGTCAATGCATTTAAAACTATTTTACGAAAAAATGACCAAAATATACTGGAAATGCGCGAAACACATTTACTGTTCATATATGTGAATTTATTGCCAGCCACCATCCATGGTAATAATTTGTCCGGTAAGGTAGAGGGGAGAGGTAACGACTGAGAGCGCCAACTGCGCGACTTCCTGCACGCTGCCAAATCTTCCGGCTGGGATTTCTTCGGCTAATTGCCGGCGTTCTTCCTCAGAAAAACATTGGTTCATGCGTGTGTCGATAACGCCGCAGGCAATACCATTGACCGCAATGCAGCTGGGGGCAAGTTCTTTAGCCAGGGCTTTGGTAAAAGCGTTGACGCCGCCTTTCGAGGCGGAATATGCCACTTCGCAGGATGCGCCGATGTTTCCCCAAACAGAAGAAATATTTAAAATTTGGCCGTATTTGCCGTGCACCATATTGGGGATAGCCCGCTTGCAGCAGCAGAACACGGAGGTGAGGTTTGTTTTCATTATCCGTTCCCATTCCATCAGTCTCATATCTGAGAGCAGGCCGATGTGTGAGAGCCCGGCATTGTTTACCAGAGTTGTGACAGCGCCAAGCGTTTGTTCTGTCCGCAAAAAAGCATGGTTCACAAAGTCTTCGTCTCCTGCATCGCCAATGAGGGCGATACAGGGGATGCCGTAAGTTTCGTTCAGTTCTTTTGCCAGTTTATTTAAATCGTCTGCGGAACTGCGGCAATTAAGGGCGAGACTGTAGCCCGCCCGCGCGAATTCTACAGCGATAGCGCGCCCAATGCCATGGGATGCGCCGGTGATAAATGCGATTTTACTTTTCATAAGAAGATTTCTCCTTTCATCATGGGATGCTGCCGGTAAATAACGCTATGGTAATCCCTGAAGTCCGAAATGTCAAGAAATCTTGCAGATTTACTATGGGTATGGTATAATATGGCATGAGAATTTGGCCTATATGATATGGCTATCCTCAAAATAAACAGCAAAGGAGTTGGACACTATGCGCATTACATTAAGCGGTAAAAACATCGAGGTAACAGAGGGATTAAGGCAGGCAGTAGAAGAGAAGTTGTCCAAGTTAGAGAGGTATTTCACTCCTGAGACCGACATTGTCGTAACTTTGAGCGTGGAGAAAGAGCGCCAGAAGATTGAGGTTACCATTCCGGTAAAAGGAAATATCATCCGTTCAGAACAGGTAAGCAATGACATGTACGTTTCCATAGACTTGGTAGAAGAAGTCATTGAGCGGCAGTTGAAGAAGTATAAGAATAAGATTATAGACCAGAAACAGTCGGCGCCGAACTTCCAGAAGGAATACATTGACAAAGAGGTAGAGGAAGATGAGGATGTGAAGATTATCCGTACCAAGCGTTTTGACATCAAACCGATGTACCCGGAAGACGCCTGCGTGCAGATGGAGCTGTTAGGCCATAACTTCTTCGTATTCCAGAATGCGGAGACAGAGGAAGTGAACGTTGTATATAAGAGAAAAGGAAATACTTACGGATTGATTGAGCCTGAGTTATAAGGACAAGCGTTGCGGTTAAACGGGGCTGCCGCAATAAGTGGGAAATATACGATAGAAAGGAAATCAGCTGAGAAAACTGGCGAATATCGTATATTTGATACTTATTGCGGCGGCCCTTTTCCTGTCAAGATACCATTGCGCGTTAAAACTGCATTTGAAATTTTGAGGTCGAATTGTAGCCCTGCCAATAAGATTTTTTTCGCAGTTTCTTGCCACAAGGCATAAAATAGTATAAGATGATTCTGTGTGTAAAAATGGTTGAGACATATGAACGGATTTCGCCATTTGCAAGTTTGGATGAAGGAGGATTGCCAAATGAATATTGTGGTATTGGCAGGGGGATTGAGTGCAGAGAGGGACGTTTCGTTTGCGACGGGACAGAATGTTACAGAGGCTCTGCGCAAAAATGGACATCAGGTAATTTTACTGGATGTGTTTATGGGATATGGGGAGGAAGAAGGAGAAGGCTTTACAGACGTGTTTGCGCGTTCCCGGCAGGTTAGCGCAGCGGTATCTGGTATTTCCCAGGACGCGCCGGATTTAGCGGCGGTGAAGAAGAGCCGTAAAGATCAGAGCGATTGTTTTTTCGGTCCGAATGTGATTGCGTTGTGCAGGAAGGCGGATATTGTATTCCTGGCGCTGCATGGGGAAAATGGGGAGAATGGCAAGGTGCAGGCAGCGTTTGATCTCTATGGGATTAAGTACACCGGAACCGGTTATCTCAGCAGCGCACTGGCGATGGACAAAGGTTTGTCTAAGAGGCTTTTCGAGGCAAACGGTATTCCCACGCCCAAGGGGATTTCAATGAAGAAAGAAGAGTGCCAGTGGGAGTTTGCCAAGACCGGACTGACGCTGCCCTGCGTGGTAAAGCCTTGCTGCGGCGGTTCTAGTATCGGCGTATCTATTGTGCGCAGTGAAGAGGAATATAAGGAAGCGTTGGAGGAAGCGTTTGGTTGGGAGAAGGAGATTATCATTGAGGACTATATTGAAGGCAGAGAGTTTTCGGTTGCAGTCATTGACTTCGCCGCGCTTCCGGTAATTGAAATTGCGCCGCTTCAAGGTTTCTATGACTATAAAAATAAATATGCGGCCGGAAGCGCCGTGGAGACTTGTCCGGCGGAGATTCCGACGGATATCGCCGGGAAGATGCAGCGTTGTGCCGAGGATGTGGCAAGGGTGCTGGGGCTAAACACCTATTCCCGCATGGATTTTCTGTTGGATGAGGCGGGCAATATTTACTGCCTGGAAGCCAATACTTTGCCCGGCATGACGTCTACCAGCCTGATTCCACAGGAGGCGCAGGCAATAGGCATGAACTTTGAAGCGCTCTGTGAGAAAATTATTGAGATTTCTCTGGCAAAATATGGGGGGAAAGTATGAGACAGATGACGTTAGAACATATTGCGCAGGCATGTCATGGAACGTATGTGGGCGAGCCGGCAAAAATACGCGCAGAGATTAAGGGAGCGGTTACGGACAGCCGCGAGGTGCAAGAGGGTTATCTGTTCATACCCATCAAAGGCGCGCGCGTGGACGGGCACGATTTTATTCCGGGCGTGATTGAGAAGGGAGCGGCTGCCGTGCTCTCGGAAAAAGAACTCGCAGGCTGTAGCGTGCCTTATATACGAGTGGAATCCAGCGTGCAGGCATTGAAAGATATTGGCGAATATTATCGCAGCCAGCTCGCAATACCCATTGTAGGCATTACGGGCAGCGTAGGCAAGACCAGCACCAAAGAAATGATCGCTTCGGTACTGTCACAGAAATACAAGGTACTCAAGACAGCGGGGAATTTCAACAATGAGATTGGGCTTCCACTAACGCTTTTGCGGATTCGCAAGGAGCATGAGGCGGCAGTTGTAGAGATGGGGATTTCCGATTTTGGTGAAATGCACCGCCTGGCAAAAATGGCGCGGCCTTCTATCTGTGTGATTACCAATATTGGCATTTGCCATCTGGAAAATTTAAAGAGCAGAGACGGTATCTTACAGGCCAAAAGCGAGATTTTCGATTATTTGAAACCGGAAGGCCATATTGTACTTAATGGCGAGGATGATAAACTCTCCACGATAGGGGAGGTCTCAGGCGTTCGACCGTTGTTTTATGGATTTTTGCAGGAACAAGGTGTCCGTAAGGATGTTTACGCAGATCAAATTGTAAATTGCGGGCTCAAGGGTGTGAAAGCACAGATACATACGCCCGAGGGCACAATTCAGGTGCACATACCCATACCTGGGGAACATAACGTATATAATGCTATGGCGGCTACGGCAGTTGGGCGTTTTCTTGGCATGGAGCTTTCGCAGATAAAGAAGGGGATTGAGAATGTGGAAACGATTAGCGGCCGCGGCCATCTGATGGAAATTGCAAACATGACGGTATTGGATGACTGTTACAATGCCAATCCGGTGTCCATGCGCGCTTCCTTAGATGTTTTGCGCAATGGCCTGGGGCGTACGGTTGCCGTTTTGGGCGACATGGGCGAGCTGGGTGAGAATGAGAAACGCCTCCACTATGGCGTGGGCGCTTATGCGGCGGAAAAACAGATAGACGCGCTTTTCTGCGCCGGCGCGCTTAGTGAAGAGTTGGCGCGCGGCGCAATAGAGGCCGGTATGAAGCAGGTGTTCCATTATAAGACGCGTGGGGAAATGACAGACCAGCTTCTTACCTACCTCAAAGAAGGCGATACGGTGCTCGTGAAGGCTTCGCATTTTATGGAATATCCCAAAGTGGTGGAAGCAATTAAAGCATACTTTGATGCTGTTTGAGCATTTCTTCAATTTTATTATGGGTATAAGCGCCGGAGAATTTGCGTTGTTCCTTATCTAAATCTTTGAGGTAGATAGGTTCTCCGTATTCTACAATTACGCTGCATTTGCGCATATAGGGCATATGCTTTTCCCAGATTTCCTGGCTGTTCGTAATCGCAATTGGGATAATCGGACAGCCGCTTTTTTCTGCAATTTTCAGGCTTCCTTCTTTGAATGGCAAAAGCCCTTCTTCCGGGTGGGGATTGCGCGTTCCCTCCGGGAAGATACAGATGGAAATGCCCTTTTTGATATATTCAATGCCAGTGAGGATTGTCTTTAGTCCTTCCTTCAAGTTGGAGCGGTTCAAAAACAGGCAGTTGAGACGCCGCATCCACACGGAAAGCAGAGGCACCTTCTCTAAGAAATCCTTGGAAACGTAACCTGTGAGTCCTGGGCAGCGGGAATAAGTAATGATAATGTCAAAATAACTCTGATGGTTGGGGACATAGAGTACTGCCTGATCTTTGGGCACGCGCTCTTCCCCAATAATCGTAACCTTGGTGCCGGCGAGGAACAGGACGACGCGGAACGCCCACTGCACAATGCGCAGGCTGCTGATGTCCGCAGCATAGCTGTTAAATTTCTTGAAAATCCATTCAAAAATCATGATGGGAATCGACAAAATCAGAAAACAAATCAGAAAAAGTGAAACCAGAATCAGTCGTATCATGTCTTTTACCTCTTTTTAGCGTTTGCCTACATTATACATAGGTATTTGGGAAAATACAATCATAAATATTGGATTACGCCTATAAAATATGGAGAGAACGTATCAGCAGGCAAAGGAGTTATTCATGAAAAGAGGAATTATCACAAGGGGAAAGTGGATTGTTTTGGCGGTTATTTTGATGTTGGGGATTTTTGGTGGATGCGGTCTGGAAAAAACAGATGAGAAGAAGCTCGAAGACCTCACTTATACAATTCTGGAGGAGAAAGAGATACCGCAGGAGTTTCTCGCCGTCATAGAAGAAAAAAAGGAGCAGATGTTCAAGTTGACGTATACGGACGAGGAAAGTCTGTACATAGCTGTGGGATACGGCGTACAACAGACAGGCGGCTACAGTATTTCTGTCAATCAGTGTTATCTCACGCAGAATGCCGTTTATTTTGACACGACTTTGATCGGGCCGTCTAAGGGGGAACAGGTAAACGAGGCCAAATCATATCCCTATTTAGTGATTAAGACGAAATATTCGGAAAAAAATGTTGTATTTCAGTAGAAATATTATAGGAATCCCAGGTTAAGTATGCTAAGATATAGGATAGGCGTGACAAAGATTCGTCTATTTTGGAGGAAAATTACAGCGATTGATAGTGGTCAGGCACAGAAATTGTGATTTGGCATAAAATAAGCTAACAGATTTACAAATTGATAAAGTGTGTTATAATGATATTTAAGTTGTTTTGTCAGAGGCCATTTGGGCGTTATGCTGAAAATGTGTGATAAAACATGGAAAGATTCAGGATTTGTCAGAAACTTGACAAAACATAGGATATATCATTATAATTACTTCTTGTACGAAAACAGAGCATAGAGGTGCAAAATGGAACAGTATGTGATTAAAGGCGGTAATCCGCTGGTCGGCGAAGTGGAAATCAGCGGCGCGAAAAATGCGGCGCTGGCAATTTTGGCGGCGGCGATTATGACGGATGAAACCGTAACGATAGATAACTTGCCTGATGTACGTGATATCAATGCTTTGCTTCAGGCTATGACCGATATTGGAGCAAAGATTGAACGGATAGATGCGCACACCGTGAAGATTAACGGCTCTTTTGTGAAGGATATCCCGGTCGACTATGAATCCATGAAGAAAATTCGGGCGTCTTATTATTTGCTTGGTTCGCTGCTCGGCAAATACAAACGCGCGGAGGTGACATTGCCGGGGGGCTGTAATATCGGAAGCCGCCCCATGGATTTGCATATCAAGGGATTTCGTGCGCTGGGGGCGCATGTGGAAATCCGCAATGGCGCCGTGGCAGCGGAAGCAAATCGGCTGATCGGAGGACATATTTATCTGGATAAGGTTTCAGTGGGCGCCACGATCAATATCATGATGGCGGCAGCTTTGGCGGAAGGTAAGACGACGATCGAGAATTCGGCTAAGGAGCCCCACGTTGTAGATGTGGCGAATTTTCTCAACAGTATGGGCGCCAATATCCGCGGAGCCGGGACAGACGTAATCCGTATTGTCGGCGTGGAGAAGCTTCACAAGACGGAATACTCGGTAATTCCCGACCAGATTGAGGCGGGCACCTTTATGTTTGCGGCAGCGGCGACCAAGGGAGATGTGACAGTTAAGAATGTCATCCCCAAGCATTTGGAAGCTACTACGGCGAAATTGTTAGAGGCAGGCTGTGAGGTGGAGGAGTTTGACGACGCAGTGCGTGTCGTGGCGTCGAAACCGTTGCGCCATACGCAGGTAACTACGCTGCCTTATCCGGGATTTCCGACAGATATGCAGCCTCAGATGACGGTTGTGCTGGGGGTTGCCCAGGGAACAAGTACGGTGACGGAGAGCATTTTTGAGAACCGTTTTAAATATGTGGATGAGCTGACCCGTATGGGCGCGGATATTAAAGTAGAGAGCAATATCGCGATTATCAGCGGCGTTAAGGGTTATACAGGGGCCAGAGTCAGCGCGCCGGATTTGCGTGCAGGAGCAGCTCTTGTGATTGCAGGGCTTTCCGCAGAGGGAGTTACGATTGTGGACGATATCCACTACATCCAGAGAGGTTATGAGAATTTCGACCGCAAACTGGAAGGCCTGGGGGCGCAGATTCAGAAAGTCAATTCAGAGAAAGAAATTCAAAAGTTCCAGTTTAAGGCGGGATGATGCTTTTGTACAAGGCAGCTTAAATCGTTATAAGTAAGTGAAATACATGTGCGCACATCTGGCATATGATATCAATTTGCACCTTATAATTGCATAAAAATAAATTTAGCGGGAATGGTAATAAGAAAACGCACATCGTTTGTGCGAAGGAGGACATAGCATGTTATATCCGATTCTGACACCATCCCGCTTTCTTTGCGATTTAAGCGGCGTATGGGATTTTAAACTCGACAATGGCAGGGGATTTGAGGAAAAATGGCAGGAAAAGCCTCTGGAAAATGCCATGACAATGCCGGTTCCGGCTTCCTACAATGATTTGAAGGAGGGGATTGATTTTCGGGACCATTACGGCTGGGTATTTTATCAGCGCAAAATTTCTTTGCCGCAGGCGGTTGTCGGGGAGCGTGTAGTATTGCGGTGCGACGCAGTGACGCATCATGCGAAAATTTATCTGGATGGCAAGCTGCTCTGTGAGCATAAGGGCGGTTTTCTGCCGTTTGAGACGGAAATTGCAGATTTGATGACGGAAGGGGAACACCTTCTAACCGTTGCTGTGGATAATGTGATTGATTACACGACGCTTCCGGTAGGCGGAAAAGCCGATATGTTAGGCGGCCTTATGGGAGGCATGGCAGAAAGTGCGGATTCCAAACCTCAGAACCATCCTAATTTCGACTTTTTTAACTACTGTGGGATTACAAGGCCTATCCGAATTTATACGACGCCCAAATCTTATATTGAAGATATCACTTTGGTGTCTCAGGTGGATGGGGCCAATGCCGATATTTCTTATCGCATTCAGACAGAGGTGGAGCATTCAGCCAATGAGGACTTGGAGTGTAAGGTGGAAGTCTTTGATGAGAAAGGCGTGAAGGTGGCGGAGAGCAACAAAGAAGCCGGTGTGCTTCATATTGACAACGTCCATCTCTGGCAGCCATTGAACGCCTATCTGTATGAAGTCAAAGTCAAGTATGGGCAAGACGAGTACACGCTGCCCTATGGCGTGCGCACCGTATGCGTGGAGGGAACGAAGTTTCTCATCAATGGGAGGCCGTTCTATTTTAAAGGTTATGGCAAACATGAAGACACGTTTCCCAATGGCAGGGGCATTCATCTGCCCATGAATACCAAGGATATTTCCCTGATGAAATGGCAGGGGGCGAACAGCCTGCGTACCAGCCATTATCCTTACAGTGAAGAGATGATGCGTCTGTGCGACCGTGAGGGGATTGTTGTCATTGATGAGACGACGGCGGTAGGCGTGAATTTACAGTTTGGCGGCGGAGCGAATTTCGGTGGACAGAAAGTGGGAACGTTTGACCCGGAACATGGCGTGAAGACGCTGGAACATCACAAGGAGGTTGTGCGGGATTTAATTTTGCGTGATAAGAATTATGCCTGCGTGGTGATGTGGAGTATTGCCAATGAGCCGGATTCCGCTGCCGAGGGAGCGTATGAATATTTTCAGCCCTTGTATGATTTGGCGCGGGAGCTTGATTTGCAGAAACGCCCCTGTACGCTGGTGAGCGTGCAGATGGCGGAACCACAGAAGGATTGTTCGGCGAAGTTGAGCGACGTTATTTGTCTCAACCGTTATTATGGCTGGTATTTCGGGGGACCGGATTTGGAAGCACCGGAGGCTGCGCTGCGCAAGGAACTGGAATATTGGCAGACGGTTGGAAAGCCTGTCATCTTTACGGAGTATGGTGCGGATACTGTGATGGGCTTCCACGACGCCACCCCGGTTATGTATACGGAGGAATATCAGGTAGACTTTTACAAGATGAATAACGGTGTGTTTGACGACTACAGTATTGTGATCGGAGAACAGGCCTGGAATTTTGCCGATTTTGCCACCAGTCAGAGCTTGCTGCGCGTGCAGGGAAATAAGAAAGGTATCTTTACCAGAGACCGCAAACCTAAGCTGGCAGCGCATTATTTCCGGGAGCGCTGGCAGGAAATACCGGATTTTGACTATAAAAAGTAATAGCGAGTTAGGGGGGATAGACGTCAGGGCCGACAGCTCAGTCCCCAAGCCGCAGCCCAAAAGCAGAGCTGCCTGTCGCCTCTCTAACGTCTGCGGCTGAGGGTGGTTACCACCCTCATAAAAATAAAAAGCCAGACTTTATCAAATAAATTTGATAATTCTGGCTTTCCCTTTTTTGGGGTGCTGAACTGTATGTCAGATGATTTTCGTGATTTCTAAATCTGGATTATCCAACATGTCGATGACGGAACCATCATTCATCTGAATCATGGGCCTGGTCAGATGCTTGGAGTTAATCATAACGATATTTGCGCTCTGTCCGTTGTTTAGAAGGATACGGTTGTGCTGGTAAGTGGTGGCAATTCTGTTTAAGAAGGTCAGTATATATTTTGGATGGTACTTTGACAGGCCATCCTTCTCAAACATGCTGATTGCCTGGAACGGGCACAGCGGCGGACGGTAGGAACGTGCAGCGGTGGTTGCGTCATAGACGTCCGCGATTGCGACGATCGCTGCGAAATCATCTATGGCTTCCCCCTCGATTTTCTGTGGGTAACCGGAACCGTCCCAGCGTTCATGGTGCTGTAAGGCGGCTTTTTTAATTCTTTCATCTATTGGCTGGTGTTTCAATAACTTGTAGCTGAACAGCGGATGCTGTTGAATCAGTGCAAATTCTTCGTCTGTATATTTATCAGGTTTGTTGAGGATTTCATCCGGTATGGAAATTTTACCGATATCATGAAACAATCCGCATAATGTTAAAATATCGCGTTCTTTGTCGTCAAGTTTCAGCCATTTTCCCATCATTCTGGAAATCAGCGCGACATTCAGGCAGTGCGCGTATACGCTGTCGTCGTCCTGACGCATATTGTGCAGCTTGTCAAATAAGGCTACAGTTGTCCTGCATGAAGCGATCAACTCCGTAAAATCATTTAAAATCTGACGAAAATCAAGAGGGGCTTCCGGCGTTTTGATGACAGCGTCAAAAATTTCCTTGATGGAGTTTATTTCTTTGTTATATGTAACTTGGAATTCTAAAAATTCTGGCTGTGATTTTACTTTCTGAGAATAGAAAGCATTGGAAGTCAGGCTGTTAAGGGCGCCGGACTGTAATTTCTGATTGAGGGCCGCCTGCAACGCGCTGCTCTGCTGCTCGGGAGAGGTCTGTTGAGAGGCTGTCTGTGACGCTGTGTTATCCTCCTGTGAACCATCTGTGAAGGGTGCGTGTTCAACTTCCGCATTCTCGTTTTCCTGGGAAGTTTGAACACCTGCTTGCGCTGCGCCGGCGTCCTTGATGGTTACATTATAAATACTGTAAAAAGAAAGGCGGGAAATCAGTTCTGCGGTGAGTACCGTCTCCTCTTCCATAACTAATTGTCCGCGGCTGGTATAAATTGCTTCTGCAACAATCATTCCTGGCTCTAAATCTCTGATTGGTAAATTTTTCATCTTCATTCTCCCTGTGTTGGATATAAATTTTGTAACTTATATTTGCATTGGGTATTTAAAGCTCAATCACTAAAAATATGGAAAATAGTATAAACTCTCGATATTAAGTATAAAAACAAACAAGGAATTTGTCAATAAATAAATTTTACCTATGTATATGTGGGGCAGCACGGGAAATGTTAAGAAGTTTAATTTCCATGTTTGATAATAGGAAACTATGTTATTACCATATGATGTTGGTTTCTGTGTGCCTGATGGCAGGTGCTTTCTGTGCGCCTAATGGCAGGGTTATTGACTTTTGCGTTAATAAGTGGTATATTGGTTTAAAATTAAACTATGGGGTGGAACCGATGGACTGGATGTTGGAAGGTCTTTTGCAGGGTACGCAGTTCCAAAAGTTGTATAACCGAAGGATTGAAACTTTGCGTCAGGAATACGATCTCAGAAAAGTCGATATTGATATTTTATATTTTCTCTTCAAATCTGGAGAACATAATACGCCAAAGGATATCAGTGGACTCAATTTGTTTAATAAAGGGCATATTTCTCAGTCGATTGGCAGGATGGAGAACCAGCAGCTTATTTATTCTGTTCAGGATCAAGATGACAGGAGATGTATGCATATTATGCTCACCGATAAAGCGGTGAAGGTAGTTGAGGAGATTACCGCGCTCCGCAAGCAGATGTATAATATTATTCTGAAAGGCGTTACGCCAGAGGAGCAGGATGTTTTGCTCAAGGTGTCCAGGAAAGTTAATGAAAACATTAAAGAAGCGCTTGAACAGCAGGTTCGGTGCAAAGAAGTTAGGAGGTAATGTATGCGAAATGAAGATGAATTAATGAATTATGCCATGAAACAGGAAGCAATTTGCCGGAAGAATGACAGCATTTCAGATAAATTGTTTGAAGAGTATGGGGTAAACCGCGGCTTGCGCGACATGAACGGAAAAGGCGTCCTTACCGGGCTGACAAATATTTCTAAAATTGTATCGTTTAAAAATGTAGATGGAGTGCAGTCTCCTTGTGATGGTGAGCTTTGGTATCGCGGTTACAATGTGCAAAATCTGGTAAATTGTATAGGGGACAATGGTTATGGTTTTGAGCGTATAGCGTATCTGTTGCTTTTTGGCGAGATGCCAAGCGCAGAGGAATTGAAAGATTTTTGCAAGATTATGGCGCAGAGCCGGACGCTTCCGACCAACTTTACCCGGGACGTTATCATGAAAGCGCCCACAAAGGATATCATGAATTCCATGACAAGGAGCATCCTTACCCTGGGCTCTTATGACAGCCAGCTAAATTCTCCGCAAATTGTTACGAACAGCCTCAGGCAGTGTATGGAGCTGATTAGTATTTTTCCGATGCTTGCTGTGTATGGCTATCATGCATATAACCATTATGAAAATGATGACAGCATGTATATACACAGGCCAGAGCCAGGACTTTCGACAGCAGAAAATCTTCTGATGATGCTGCGTCCGAATAAGCATTACAGTCGTCTGGAGGCAAAAGTGCTGGATGTGGCGTTAATTTTGCATATGGAGCATGGCGGCGGAAACAATTCTACATTTACAACCAGAGTAGTAACGTCTTCCGGTTCTGATACTTATTCTACAGTTGCAGCGGCTATGTCCTCCCTCAAAGGGCCGAAACATGGCGGCGCAAATGTTAAGGTAATGGAAATGATGGCGAACATCAAGGAAAACATCAAGGATGTCCATGATGAGGAGGAGATTGAAGCATATCTTGCAAAAATTCTTGCTGGGGAGGCGTTCGACCATAAGGGCCTGATATACGGTATGGGTCATGCGGTCTATTCCCTTTCCGACCCCAGGGAACGTGTATTTAAGGGGTATGTGGAGCGGCTTGCAGTTGCCAAAGAGCGTGAGGATGATATGCTGTTGTACAATACAATAGAGAAATTAGCGCCCAAGCTGATTGCCGGGGAGCGCAAGATTTTCAAGGGCGTAAGTCCTAACGTAGATTTTTACAGCGGATTTGTGTATGAGATGATGGGAATTCCCATGGAGCTGTATACCGCTATCTTCGCGATTGCCCGTATAGTCGGTTGGAGTGCGCATCGCATGGAGGAATTGATTGGAACGAGTAAGATTATCCGTCCAGCTTATATGAGTGTGATGGAAGAAAAAGAATAATGTTGACAAAGTAAAAAATATATGTTATTATGCCATAGTGATGTCGATGCGTGGCTCAGCTTGGTAGAGCGCTGCGTTCGGGACGCAGAGGTCGCAGGTTCAAATCCTGTCGCATCGA
>CAJURU010000008.1 GCA_910588845.1 uncultured Lachnospiraceae bacterium | reverse complement strand
CAATGTATGCAGCTGACTGCCACTAATAGGTCGAGGGCTTGACCAAGAAAGGCCCGGAGTCAAAGGAACGGATTAAGCTGTGTGAATTTTTGAAGGTACAGGAAATCATGAATAAAATAAAGTATTCCACGTATAAGTATTACAGGCGTGGAATATATTATAATGTATAGGGGAATCATACAGCGGCAGTATTGCGGTCTCCAAAACCGTTCACGGGGGTTCGAATCCCTCTTCCCCTGTTTTAGTAGTCCTGAAAGCCTTAATGATGATGTGGGTTTTTAGGACTTTTGTTTTGCAAAATATGAAAAAAAACTGGAAAATATCAGTCCTGTAGGGTATAATATGGCAGGAAGTATCAGGGAAGAGTTCCAAGAAGTGAGAGAAGTCATAAGTCTCTTGCAAGAGCTCATGAAATGAGACGATACAATTTTAATGAAATGAGATTGTGAGATTTCACAAGCGCATGGGCTGTAGCTGGTTGCGGTAATGGTTGCAGTCTGTATAATGGATAAAATATATACCGCTTAATCGCATATAGTATTAAGGTATTTAACCTTAGTCGCTTATGATCCAAAATAACTGCACAGTCAGATACGATAGAAGAAAAGCAGCAAGCATTGACCACCTTTGCGGAGGGTGATAGCTGGACTGTTAAATGAAAAATTATGTTAGGAGATGATTCGCTTGGCAGCGGCACAGATTTTAGCAGTAACAATATTTGTTGTTATGTTTGTTTTGATTGTATTAGACAAGATTGAAAGACATTACGTCACATTAGGATGTGGAGTTTTGACGATTGTTGGAGTGTTTGGTATTATTATGAGAGATACTCATGCAATCCTTGAGACGCTCAATTTGCAGAGTATTTTTAAGCTGGGGTTCTGGTACGCTTCGGGAAGTGAAGGAGAGAGCACGGCTGGAATTAACTGGGCAACCATTATTTTCATTGCCGGTATGATGATTATGGTCGAAGGCATGGCAAAGGCAGGGTTTTTCCGCTGGCTTTGTATGTTGTTGGCGAAACTTGTAAATTACAAGCCGGTTCCACTGTTTGTCGCATTTATGATTATGTCGGCAGGGCTGGCGATGTTTATTGACAGTATCACCGTAATTCTGTTTCTCGTTGCGGTCACAATTGAACTGGCAAAATTGTTGAAGTTTAATCCGATTCCGATGATTCTCTCAGAGATTTTCTGCGCAAATCTGGGAGGTTCGGCAACGATGTGCGGAGATCCGCCAAATATTATCATCGGTACGTCATTGGGATATTCATTTGGAGATTTTATTACCAATACAGGCGTTATGGCAGGTATTAGCCTGATCCTCATTGTGTTCTATTTCCTGTTGGTGTTCCACAAAGATTTAAAGCCCAAGGAGGGTGAGAAGGTAGATATTTCGACGATGCCCACTCCCAGGGAAGCGATTTTGGATAAGCGTGAATTTGCAATCAGCAGCGTGATATTCGCTTGTGCAGTAATTCTTTTGGTAACCCATGAATATACTGGGCTTACGGTTGCATTTATCGGGACATCCATTGCAATTGTTACCTTGTTGACCTCCTGGAAATATGCGTTGGAGCTTTTAAAGAAAGTTGATTATAAGACACTTCTGTTCTTTATCGGTCTCTTTATGGTAGTAGGAGGATTGGAACAGACCAATATACTAGAAATGATTGCTGGATTTATTGGTAAGGTCAGTGGCGATAACCTGTACATAATGGTGGCAATTATCCTTTGGATATCTGCTGTGGCAAGCGCGCTTGTCGACAATATACCGTTTGCAGCTACGATGGTTCCGGTAATTAAGAGTCTTTCTGTTGCACAGGGTGTGGATCTTTCCGTACTTACCTGGGCGCTTTCTATGGGAACTGATATCGGAGGAAGCGCAACGCCTATCGGCGCTTCGGCTAATGTAGTGGGAACGTCTGTTGCAGCCAAAAACGGTTACGTGATAGGCTGGGGAAAATATTGTAAAGCAGCAGTTCCAGCGACATTGATTGTAATTACGGTATCTATGCTGTTTATTTTTGTAAGGTACTGTTAATCGAAAGCCTGGCAACGTTATGCGGCGGGCTGGGAACGGCGGTCCGATGGTGAAATATGCCTGGTTTAAATGGAAGTTTGGTATCAATGTCTGAGAGAGGAGGAATATTGTGAGCGAACAATTGGTTATTACATTAAGCCGTGAATTTGGCAGTGCAGGACATGAAATTGCAGAGAGGATTGCAAAAGATTTGGGCATCAAGTTTTATGACAGGAGCATGCTCGATGAGATTGCAGGACAGATGGACGTCAATATTGAAGTACTTGAGAAATATGATGAGAAGCCGCGCAACCGCATCCTGTCAAGGAGAGTAGGAAAATATTCAAATTCCATGGAGGAAATTCTGGCGGAGACACAGTTTGATTTTATCCGGGAAAAGGCGGAGAGCGGAGAGTCCTTTGTCATTGTGGGACGTTGTTCTGAGACCGTGTTGCAGGACGTGGAAGGCATGATTTCCATATTTGTCAACGGCGACAGGGAATGCAAGGTGAAACGTGTCATGGAGAAATACGGGCTGAGCAGAGAAGACGCCTTTAAGAAGATGGAAAGACATGATTTTAAGAGGAGACGTTACCATAACAGACATTCGGAACATAAGTGGGGCGATTCAAGATTTTATGATATTTGTATTAATAGCAGCCCGCTCGGTGTTTCCGGTACAGTAAAGGTGCTTGAGCATTATATTGAAGAGAGAAAGTCGGTGCGTCCTCAATAGGGAAGGATTTTCCAGAGAACTGAATAATTAGTCAAATAGACAACCACTTGTTCGTAATGCTTACAAGTGGTTGTTTACATATATTCCAGAATATGCTATGATAAAGGCAAAAATGAGAGAAATGCGAGGAAGCGTATGTTAGTATTTATTATTGGCGGAGTAGTTTTAGTTGCAGTGATTATTGCTGTGGTGGCTTCTGTAGCGGGAGCAGTAGCAGGAGTTGTAGACGAGGAAAGTGAAGAGTAATAAGACGTGAAAAAGGAACATGTGATAAGCCGTATTATGCCGGACAGCATAGCGGAAGAGCTGGGCGTGGAGCCAGGAGATGTGTTGTTGTCAGTGAACGGCTGTGAGATTGGAGATGTCTTTGATTATCATTATTTCACGAATGAAGAGTATTTGACAGTATCTATCCGCAAAGCGGATGGAGAGGAATGGGAGCTGGACATTGAGAAGGAGTACGAGGAGGATCTTGGCATTGCTTTTGAAAATGGCTTGATGGACGACTACAAATCCTGTCAAAACAAGTGCATTTTCTGTTTTATTGATCAGATGCCTCCAGGGATGCGTGATACCTTGTATTTTAAGGATGATGATTCCAGGCTTTCCTTTTTGCAGGGGAATTATGTGACGCTCACGAATATGAAAGAGCATGATTTGGAACGGATTATCGCGTATAAGTTGGCGCCCATTAACATATCTGTGCAGACGACGAACCCGGAACTTAGATGCAAGATGCTGAACAATCGTTTTGCGGGAGACGCCCTGTCTAAGTTGGACAAACTTTACGAGGCTGGCATCCCTATGAATGGGCAGATTGTGCTCTGTAAGGGGATAAACGACGGTGAGGAGCTAGCGCGCAGTATCAGAGATTTGATGCAGTATATGCCGGTGATGGAGAGCGTGTCTGTGGTTCCGGTGGGGTTGAGCCGTTTCCGGGAAGGTTTGTTTCCCTTGGAGCCGTTTACAAAAGAAGATGCCAGGAAGGTACTGGAGATGATTCATCATTTCCAGAGAGTTTGCATGCAAAAATGCGGCATACATTTCATCCATGCCAGTGATGAATGGTATCTGTTGGCTGAGGAAGAATTACCGCAAGAAGACAGTTATGACGGTTATATCCAGCTAGAAAATGGCGTGGGTATGCTGCGTCTTCTGCGGACAGAATTTGCAGAGGCGTTGGCAGAAGCCCAACAGGAAACATGCAAGGATGGCGCAGCGCAAGTTCAGCAGGAAGCGTGCAAGGATGGCGCAGCGCAAGTTCAGCAGGAAACATGCAAGGATGGCGCAGCGCAAGTTCAGCAGGAAGCGTGCAAGGATGGCGCAGCGCAAGCAGTGGATAATAGAGAAACGGCGTCTATAGTAAGCCGCGTTACAGTTGCTACGGGGCTTTTGGCGGCGCCGACAATATGTGAGTTGGCACAGAAGTTTATGGAAGTATTTCCCCAGATTGAAATTCAGGTGATTCCGATTGTCAACCGTTTTTTTGGAGAACAGATTACGGTTTCCGGCCTTCTGACCGGACAGGATATTGTAGAACAGCTTAGGGGCAGGAACCTGGGCAGCAAGTTGCTTTTGCCCTGTAATCTTTTGCGCAGCGGGGAGGAAGTGTTTCTCGATGACATGACGCTTGCGCAGGTGGAAAATGCTTTACAAGTAGAGGTAGATATTGTAAAATCAAGCGGACAGGATTTGGTATCCTGTCTGTTAGACGATTATAGTTGCAGAAATGGAATAAGGAGATAAGAATGAGTAAACCGGTAGTTGCAGTTGTAGGGCGTCCAAATGTGGGGAAGTCTACGTTGTTTAATGTGCTGGCGGGCGAGCGCATTTCCATTGTGCAGGATACGCCCGGTGTGACAAGAGATAGGATCTATGCGGATGTGAGCTGGTTGGATGCGTCGTTTACCCTGATTGATACGGGAGGAATTGAGCCGGACAGCAGTGATATTATCCTTTCACAGATGAGGGAGCAGGCGCAGATTGCGATCGACACTGCGGATGTCATTCTATTCCTCACAGATGTCAAGCAGGGGCTTGTGGACGCGGACTCTAAGGTTGCCGATATGCTGCGCCGCTCGCGGAAGCCGGTATTGCTGTTGGTAAATAAGGTGGACAGTTTTGAGAAATATATGCCGGATGTGTATGAGTTTTACAATCTGGGAATCGGCGACCCGATTCCGATTTCCGCGGCTTCCAGACTGGGTATCGGCGATATGCTCGATGAGGTAATAAAACATTTTCCACAGCAGGACGAGGATGATAAGGAAGATGAACGGCCCAAGATTGCCATAGTAGGTAAACCGAACGTAGGTAAATCGTCGCTGATTAATCATCTGGTAGGCGAGGAACGCGTGATTGTCTCAGAGATTGCGGGTACGACCAGAGATGCCATAGATACGGAAATTATCTATCAGGACAGGGAGTACGTCTTTATTGATACTGCGGGGCTGCGCCGCAAGAGCAAGATTAAGGAGGAATTGGAGCGGTTCAGTATTATCCGGGCGGTGACGGCTGTGGAGCGCGCGGACGTAGTGGTCGTCATGATCGACGCTACGGAGGGCGTGACGGAGCAGGACGCTAAGATTGCCGGGATAGCCCATGAGCGCGGAAAAGGCATTATTATAGCCGTCAATAAGTGGGATGCGATTGAGAAAAATGATAAGACCATTTATAAGCACACAGAGCGCATACGAGAGATTTTGAGTTTCATGCCTTACGCAGAGATTCTGTTTATATCAGCAAAGACAGGACAGAGAACGAAGAAACTCTTCGACATGATAGACGTTGTGTTGGAGAACAATTCTATGCGCGTTGCCACCGGCGTACTCAACGAGATTATGTCGGAGGCAATTGCGATGCAGCAGCCGCCTTCCGATAAAGGAAAGCGATTAAAACTCTACTATATTACGCAGGTAGCGGTCAAACCGCCAACGTTTGTTATTTTTGTCAATGACAAGAAGTTGATGCATTTTTCGTATATCAGATATTTGGAGAATCGTATCAGGGATGCATTTGGGTTCCAGGGGACGTCATTGAAGTTTTTTATTCGGGAAAGGAAAGGGGAATAAGCATGAGTATGGTACTGGCACGCGGAATCTGCATTGTAATCGGTTATTGCCTGGGGATGTTTCAGACAGGATATATTTATGGGAAACTGCACCACGTGGATATTCGTCAGCATGGCAGTGGAAATGCGGGGGCGACCAATACCCTGCGCACGCTCGGCCTCAAGGCCGGGCTCATTACCTTTATCGGGGATTTGGGCAAGGCGATACTGTCAATGCTTATTGCCTGGCTGATTTTTCATGAAAGATACCCGCAAGGGGTTATGCTCCTGGAAATGTATGCGGGGTTTGGCACGGTGCTGGGCCACAATTTTCCGGCGTATCTAAAATTTAAGGGCGGCAAGGGGATTGCCTGTACGGCAGGATTTATCCTGGCATTTTATCCGCCGATGGCAATTTTGTGCTTGCTTTTGTTTATTGTGGTAGTCGCTGTGACCAGATATGTGTCATTGGGTTCTATTTTGGTGATGTTCTGTTTTTTTATACAGCTTGTGGTGTTCGGGCAGTTGGGATATTTGCGGGTAGCGCCTGAGCTTATGGTGGAGATGTATGCGGTAGGCGCGCTGTTTGCCATAATGGGAATTTGGCGCCATAAAGCGAATATTAAGCGGCTGCTTTCAGGGACAGAGAATAAATTTTCTTTTAAGAAGTCGGGAAATCTGGAAAAGAAATGAGGATATAAATATATGGCTAAGGTAAGTGTAATTGGCGCAGGAAGCTGGGGGACGGCTTTGGCGTCTGTGTTGGCCCGTAATGGGCATGAAGTGACAATTTGGTCTATTATGGAAGAGGAAATTTCAATGCTCAAAGAAAAGCGGGAGCATGTGACGAAACTTCCTGGCGTGAAACTGTCGGAGGAAATTGGCCTCACTACAAATCTTGAGGAAGCTGTGGCGGGCAGGGAATTGTTGGTGCTTGCTGTGCCGTCCGTATTTACCCGGGGCACTGCAAAGAACATGCAGTCCTTTGTGAAGGAAGGACAGTTGATTGTCAACGTGGCCAAAGGCATAGAAGAGAAAACCTTGATGGTCTTGAGTGATATTATAAAAGAAGAAATTCCGCAGGCAAGAGTTGCCGTGTTGTCGGGACCCAGCCATGCAGAGGAAGTGGGCAGGAGACTTCCCACGACTTGCGTGGCGGGAGCTGATAGCAGGGAAGCGGCGGAATTTGTGCAGAATACGTTTATGAATGATGAGTTCCGCGTATATACAAGCTCTGACATGCTGGGCATTGAACTCGGAGGGGCTTTGAAGAATGTCATTGCCCTGGCGGCTGGTATGGCGGACGGTTTAGGTTACGGGGACAACACGAAAGCAGCGCTGATTACCAGAGGAATTACGGAGATTGGGCGGCTTGCATTGGCGATGGGCGCGAAGTATGAGACAATCAGCGGCCTTACAGGTATTGGAGATTTGATTGTTACCTGTGCCAGCAGACATAGCCGCAACCGTAAAGCCGGTATGTTAATTGGACAGGGAAAGACGATGGAGGAAGCTACCGCAGAAGTAAAGATGGTGGTGGAAGGTATTTATTCTGCCAAAGCGGCAATGGGACTGTCTGAGAAATATCAGGTAGCGATGCCGATTATTGAGCAGGTAAACCTTGTATTGTTCCATAATAAGCCGGTGAAGGAAGCGGTACAGGAATTGATGCTTCGTGACCGCAAAACAGAGAACGAACAGGCAGAATGGGTTTAAAGGTCGGAGAAACGCTGGCACAGCGTTACCAGATAGAAAAGCATCTTGGCAGAGGCGGGAATGCGCAGGTATATCTGGCTTATGACGTGGAAAGTGGCAGAAAGCGTGCGATAAAAGAAATTAATCAGTCTGGGGACAGTAGGATTTATGCGTTTGCGCGCAGGGAAGCTCAGATAATATGGAAACTGAAATATCCGTATTTTCCACAAATATTTGATATCGTGGAGACGGAGCAGGCAGATTATATCATCATGGAATTCCTGGAAGGGGAAACTGCGGGGGAACGTCTTATCAGGCTGGGTTCTTTGCCGGCAGGGGAAGTGGTGCGCATGGCAATGGATTTATGTCTGATGCTCTCTTATCTGCACCGTTATACGCCGTCGCTGGTATATTGCGATATGAAGCCGGATAATATTATGATCCAGTCAGCAGGAAATCTCAGGCTTATTGATTTTGGAGCCGTGATGGAGAGCGGGCAGGAAAGCAAAGAATCCTCTCTGCGTCTTGGAACCAGAGGATATGCGGCGCCGGAGCAGTTTGATATGAATAAATGCGTAGATGCGCGCACGGATATCTACGCTTTAGGAGTGACAATGTATCAGCTCCTGACAGGAAAAGGACCTGAACTGGTAGAGAAGAAGTGTGGAAAGTGCAGTAAGTTTTTTGACTGTCGTTTCAGGCTTTCTCAGTTTCGTAAATTAGAGAGGATCATTTGTAAGTGTGTGCGGGAAGACCCTGGGGAACGCTATCAGGATTGCGATGCGTTGAGGGAGGATTTAAGCCGGGCGTTTTGCGGCAAGTGAAAAAGGAAGTCGGATATTGAACGACCTGTTTGGGATGATATATTTTTTGCAGGGCGAGTTATGTCAGGCAAGCAAGGAAAGGAAGACAGAACATGGCAGAGAAACAGGAATACGGCGCCGGCAATATAACGGTGCTGGAAGGTTTGGAAGCCGTAAGGAAAAGGCCAGGCATGTACATCGGGAGCGTGTCACGCAAGGGCTTGAATCATTTAATCTATGAGATTGTAGACAACTCTGTGGACGAGCATTTGGCAGGGTTTTGCGATAGAATTAAGGTGACTTTAGAGAAGGACGGTTCCTGCACGGTAGAGGATAATGGACGAGGGATACCGGTGGGCATGCACGAGAAGGGGATATCGGCTGCACGTCTGGTATTTTCCACGCTGCACGCAGGAGGCAAATTTGACAACGACGCTTATAAGACCAGCGGCGGGCTTCACGGCGTAGGTTCTTCCGTTGTCAATGCATTGTCGGTATATCTTGATTTGGAAGTGTATCTCGACGGTAAGATTCATCATGACAGATATGAGCGCGGCAACCCAGTGGTCGATTTGCAACAGGGACTGCTTCCAGTCATCGGTAAAACGAAAAAGACGGGTACGAAGATTACCTTTTTGCCGGATCCGGAGATTTTTGAGAAGACGCGTTTTAAGGAGGAGGATGTCAAGAGCCGCCTCCATGAGACGGCATACTTAAATCCCAGGCTTACGATTGTCTATGAAGATAAGCGCGGGGATGTCCCAGAGAAAATTGAATTCCATGAGGAGGAGGGGATCATCGGCTTTGTCAAGGATTTGAACCGCAAAGCCCCGGCGGTACATGACGTCGTATATTTCAAGGGAGAGGGCGAAGGAATCACGGTCGAGGCGGCGTTTCAGTATATCAATGAGTTCCGTGAAAATGTGCTGGGCTTTTGTAACAATATTTACAACGCCGAAGGCGGTACGCATCTGACTGGATTTAAGACTGTATTTACGACGGTAATTAATAATTATGCCAGAGAACTCGGTGTTTTAAAAGAAAAAGACGCCAATTTTACCGGCACGGACGTGCGCAATGGGCTGACAGCCGTAATTTCCATCAAGCATCCGGCGCCCAGATTTGAGGGCCAGACGAAGACGAAACTTGATAACCAGGATGCGGCGCGCATAACCAGCAAGGTTACCGGGGAAGAAATTCAACTATATTTTGATAAAAATTTAGAAAATCTCAAGAAAGTGATTTCCTGTGCGGAGAAGGCGGCAAGGATACGAAAGACAGAGGAAAAGGCAAAGACAAACCTTTTGACGAAGCAGAAGTTTTCCTTTGATTCCAACGGTAAGCTTGCCAACTGTGAGAGCCGGGATGCGTCTCTTTGCGAGATTTTTATTGTGGAGGGAGATTCTGCGGGCGGTTCGGCGAAAACAGCAAGGGACCGCAATTACCAGGCTATTTTGCCAATCCGCGGCAAGATTCTCAATGTTGAGAAGGCGAGCATTGACAAGGTGCTTGCCAATGCAGAGATTAAAACAATGATTAATGCGTTTGGCTGCGGGTTCTCCGAGGGATACGGCAATGATTTCGATATTACAAAACTCAGATATGGCAAGATTATTGTTATGGCGGACGCAGATGTGGACGGCGCGCATATTTCCACCTTGCTGCTGACCTTGTTTTACCGTTTTATGCCGGAACTGATTTTTGAGGGGCACGTCTATATTGCGATGCCGCCCTTGTATAAGGCGATTCCCAGCAGAGGCGAGGAGGAATACCTGTATGACGACATTGCTTTGAAGAAATATCGCAAACGCCATAAAGGTGCTTTTACCTTGCAGCGCTATAAGGGACTGGGAGAAATGGATGCAGATCAGCTGTGGGAGACTACATTGAATCCTCAGACGCGGATGCTCAAGAAGGTGGAGATTGAGGATGCCAGAATGGCGTCTGAGGTGACGGAAATGCTGATGGGCACGGAAGTGCTTCCGCGCAGAGAGTTTATCCATGAGCATGCGCATGATGCAGAGCTGGACATATAGAAAGGAATAAATCATGGAGCAGAATGAACAGATTATTCGTACGGAATATTCGGAGCTGATGCAGAAGTCTTATATAGATTATGCCATGAGCGTAATCGTGGCGCGGGCGCTGCCGGATGTCCGGGACGGCTTAAAGCCGGTGCAGCGCAGGACGCTTTATGATATGCATGAGCTGGGAATACGCTACGACAGGCCATATCGAAAATGTGCGAGAATTGTCGGCGACACCATGGGTAAGTATCATCCTCATGGGGACAGTTCTATCTATGAAGCGCTGGTGGTTTTGGCGCAGGATTTTAAGAAGGGCCTCCCGCTTGTAGACGGGCATGGAAATTTTGGCTCCATTGAGGGCGACGGCGCGGCGGCGATGCGTTATACGGAGGCGCGTCTTGAAAAGGTGACGCAGGAAGCATACCTTGCGGATTTGGACAAGGATGTCGTAGACTTCGTGCCTAACTTTGACGAGACGGAGAAAGAGCCGTCCGTATTGCCGGTGCGAGTACCCAATTTGCTGATAAATGGCGCCGAAGGAATTGCCGTCGGTATGGCGACGAGCATTCCGCCCCATAATTTTTCCGAAGTGCTTGAGGGCGTCAAAGCTTATATGAAAAATCCCGATATTACGACGGCCCAGATGATGGAACATATCAAGGGACCGGATTTTCCCACCGGAGGAATCGTCGTCAATCAGGATGATCTTCTACAAATTTATGAGAGCGGAACCGGCAAAATCAAACTGCGCGGCAAGGTTGAAGTGGAACAGGCCAAAGGAGGCAGGCAGCGTCTGGTAATTACGGAAATTCCTTATACGATGGTGGGCGCAAATATCGGGAAATTTCTTATGGATGTTTACAATCTGGTAGAGACAAAGAAGACGACGGATATTGTGGATATTTCCAACCAGTCTTCCAAAGAGGGCATTCGCATTGTACTTGATTTGAAAAAAGGTGCGGATGTGGAGAATCTTTGCAATATGCTTTATAAAAAAACGCGTTTGGAGGACACGTTTGGCGTAAATATGCTGGCGGTGACGGATGGAAGGCCGGAAACACTGGGGCTGGTGCCGATTATCCGTCATCATGTGAATTTCCAGTATGAGCTTGCCACCAGGAAGTATCAGACGCTTTTGGCAAAGGAGCTGGACAAAAAGGAAGTCCAGGAGGGCTTAATCCAGGCGTGCGACGTGATTGACCTGATTATTGAAATCTTGCGTGGTTCTAAGAATATTAAGGACGCCAAGGATTGTCTGATGAATGGCAACACGGAGAAGATTAAGTTCCGCTACAAAGGCTCGGAAGCGGACGCTAAGAACCTTTGTTTCACGGAGCGGCAGGCTGCTGCAATTTTGGAAATGCGCCTCTACAAGCTGATCGGTTTGGAAATTGAGGCATTGATGAAAGAGCATGAGGCGACGCTTGCCAATATCGCTAAGTATGAAGAAATCCTTGGCAGCCGCAGCGCGATGGCAAAAGTGATTGTGAAGGACTTGACGCGTTTCCAGAAGGAATACGGAACACCGAGAAAGACAAAGATTGAGAATGCTAAGGAAGCCGTTTACGAGGAGAAGAAAATCGAAGAAATGCCGGTGGTTCTGTTGATAGACCGTTTCGGTTATACCAGAACGGTAGACGTCTCCACATATGAGCGCAATCAGGAGGCGGCGGACGGAGAGAATAAGTATGTGATCCACTGCATGAATACAGACAAGCTTTGTATATTTACGAATACAGGACATCTCCACACGGTGAAGATATTGGACCTTCCGTATGGCAAATTCCGCGATAAGGGAACGCCGCTTGATAATATTAGTAACTATAACAGCAGTGAGGAGACAATTGTTTATATCAATAGTCTGGGCGGACTTCTGGGCAGAAAGCTTTTGTTTGTCAGCAGTTCCGGTATGTTAAAAAAGGTGGACGGCGCGGAGTTTGATGTGTCGAAACGGACGACGGCAGCGACCAAGCTAAATGCGGGTGAAAGTGTTTTCCTGGCAGAGCCCTTGGCGGAGACAGAAGAAGAGAGTATCGTCCTACAGACAGAAAAAGGGATGTTTTTGCGTTTTCTGGCCTCAAGTGTTCCTCAGAAGAAGAAGGGAGCTATCGGCGTTCGGGGAATGAAAATAGACGAGAAAGACAGCCTCAAAGCGGCATACCTTCTGGGTGATGAGGAGCGGGTGATTGAGGAAAAGGACAAGCAGATCATGTTGCACAGGCTGCGAATCGCCTGCCGTGACGGAAAAGGCGTGAAGAGATGATTAGGAGGCATCATGGACAGAGAGACAGATGTTGTAATTGTAGGTAGCGGAGCCGCCGGGCTGTTTAGCGCATTGCAGCTTCCGGAAAGTACTAAAGTGACCGTGATTACTAAGGACGAGGCGAAGAACAGTGATTCTTTTCTGGCACAGGGAGGAATTTGCATGCTGCGGTCTGAGGAGGATTATGGACCTTACTATGAGGACACCATGAAAGCGGGACATTACAGGAACAGCCCGCAATCAGTGGAAATGATGATACGCAGCTCTCAGCAGATTATTGAGTTATTAATCAATTATGGCGTTGAGTTTGAGCGTCAGAACGGAAAGCTGGCTTTTACCAGGGAAGGCGGACATTCGCGTCCGAGGATTTTGTTTCACGAGGACATCACGGGCAAGGAGATTACCAGTAAATTGTTGAAGCAGGCAAGGCAGCGCAGTAATATCGCGATTTATGAGCACACGGAGATGATAGATATTTTGTGCAAAGAGAATGTTTGCTGCGGCGTTGTAGTCGTGGACAGCCAGGGAAATGTGTGCGCTTTGCGGGCAAAGGACACGATATTTGCCTGCGGCGGCATTGGCGGCCTTTACCGGCATTCCACGAATTTTTCTCATTTGACGGGAGATGGGATTGCCATTGCGCTGCGCCATAACATAGCCTTGCGGGATGTGAATTTTGTGCAGATTCATCCAACGACTTTGTATTCTAAGAAACCGGGCAGGAGCTTTTTGATTTCGGAATCAGTGCGCGGAGAAGGGGCGGTACTTTACAATGCCAGGATGGAACGTTTTGTGGATGAACTTTTACCGCGGGATGTGGTGACCCACGCGATTGAAGAGCAGATGAAGAAGGATGGAAAACCGTATGTGTGGCTGTCGATGGAGAACATTGCCAAGGAAGATATTCTAGGGCATTTTCCTAATATTTATAAGCGTTGTCTGGAAGAGGGCTATGATGTGACAAAAGAATGCATTCCGGTGGTGCCGGGGCAGCATTATTTCATGGGAGGAATCCGTGTCGATTTGGAAAGCAGGACTTCCATGGAGCGTCTTTATGCAGTGGGTGAGACGAGCTGCAACGGTGTGCATGGGGCCAACCGTTTAGCCAGCAATTCGCTGTTGGAGAGCCTGGTATTTGCAAGGCGGGCTGCGTTGGATATTGCGGCAGGCAACAAAAAGCATCAAGTGGAAGCCGAGGTAGCATTTGAGCCGGAAAAGTATACGGACAGGAAGAAAATGCAGCAGGAAAATAGGAAGTTAGTGCTGCAAGAAATAGAAAGGATGAAGAAAGCGTATGAACAACAACATAACCATGACGTTAAATGTGGATGAATTGATTCTGGGTGCGCTCAGGGAAGACATTTCCAGCGAGGACGTGAGCACCAACGCAGTGATGCGTAAGGCACAGAAAGGGGAAGCGCAGCTTATTTGCAAACAGGACGGCGTACTTGCCGGGCTTTTTGTGTTTCGCAGAGTGTTTGAGCTCTTAGATGAGGACATTGAGGTGAAGTTTTCCTATGAGGATGGGCAAACGGTGAAAAGCGGTGAAATTATCGGCACAATCACTGGCGATATCCGCGCGATTCTTTCCGGCGAGCGTACCGCGCTCAATTATTTGCAGCGTATGAGCGGGATTGCTACTTATACGAATTCTATAGCCAAACTCTTAGAGGGCAGTAAGACCAAGCTTTTGGACACCAGGAAGACTACGCCCAACAATCGTATTTTTGAGAAATATGCCGTGAAAACGGGCGGCGGTTACAACCATCGTTACAATCTTTCCGACGGCGTGCTGCTCAAGGATAATCATATCGGGGCAGCCGGAGGCGTGAAAGAGGCCGTAGAGATGGCGAAAGAGTACGCCCCATTTGTGCGTAAGATTGAGATTGAGTGCGAGACCGTGGAGATGGTGCAGGAAGCAGCGGAGGCGGGCGCAGACATTATCATGCTGGATAACATGAGCGTGGAAGAGATGCAAAAAGCAATTACAGCGATAGCAGGAAGGGCGGAGATTGAATGTTCCGGAAACGTGACGAAGGAGAATATTGAGCGTTATATTTCTCTGGGCGTTGATTATATTTCCAGCGGCGCGCTGACACACTCTGCGCCGATTATGGATATTTCCCTGAAGAATTTACATGCTTTGAACTGAGTGACGACTTGGCAGGTGGCGCATGGCGCCGCGTGCCGATACCTTTAAGGAGGAAATACATATGGACATAGAAAATAGCAAATATGGGGCGCTTGCGGAAGAGAATTTCCGCAAGGGCTATAACTGTTCACAAGCGGTGTTTCTCGCTTTCCGGGATTTATACGGTATGGATGAAAAGTCGGCGGCGCGTCTAAGTTCTTCTTTTGGCGGCGGTATGGGACGTTTGCGCGAGGTTTGCGGCGCTGTCAGCGGGATGTTTATGGCGGCGGGGCTTCTCTACGGCTATGATACCCCTGGGGCGCAGCAGGAAAAGACAGAGCATTATCAGCGGGTGCAGGAGCTTGCCAAAGCCTATGAGGAGGAGAATGGTTCGATTGTCTGCCGGGACTTGTTAGGACTGACCGAGAAACGGCAGGAGCCGATACCAGAGAAACGCACGGAAGGGTATTATAAGAAACGTCCTTGTCCCAAGTTGGTGCGGATGGCAGCGGCAATTATGGAGCAGTATATTGCGGAACACCCTTTGCCGTAAGGTCAGGTGTCAAAAAAGGAAGCCAACATGACGGTATTGGCTTCCTTTTTTGTAATATATAAAATTAATTAAGCGATACTGTTGACAGCTTTTGTCAGACGGGAAATCTTTCTTCCGGCGGTGTTCTTGTGATACACACCTTTGGTCGCAGCTTTGCTGATCTTAGAAGTTGCAGCTTTCAATGCAGCCTGAGCAGCTTCTTTATCATTTGCAGCAATCGCAGCATCTACTTTCTTAATTGAAGTCTTCACAGCAGATCTGATTGATTTGTTGCGGGCTGTTCTTTTCTCAGTTACTAAGATTCTCTTCTTTGCTGATTTGATGTTAGCCAATCCGTACACCTCCCATTCGCAAAAATATGACTCACCGCAATCCCGCAAAAGGACTGCCTTGTGTTCTACTGTTGTTTCATTAAAGCCGGACACGGACGTTCTAATGTAAACATACTCATATAGTTTAGTCCCAAAAATTCTATCTGTCAATACATATTCTGCTTTTTTTTGCAAAAAATGTTATTATGCAAAATAGACACTTGTTGGAGGGACAGAGAATGAGTCAGTTTCAGGTGCGTACCGACCTGGCATTGGAAACCAGAGAAAAATTTGAGGAAGATAATGTAGAGATTAAAGGGGTGCGGGTGGAGGAGGAACACCGCAAGAAAAATGAGATTAAGATTACCACGATGGTGATTGAGACAGAAAATGGCGCCAAGGCGATGGGAAGGCCCAAGGGAACGTATATTACCCTGGAAGCTGCCAATATGGACTGTCAGGACGAAGACTACCACAGGGAAATTTCCCTTGAGCTTGCGCGGCTTATAAAACGCTTGCTGCCTAAGAAAAAAGATCCGCTCTCCGTGTTGGTGGCGGGGCTTGGGAACCGTGAAGTGACGCCCGATGCGCTGGGGCCAAGAGTGGTAGACAATATCATGATCACCCGCCATGTGCTGAAAGAATTCGGGAAATATGCATTTGGCGAGGAGGAAGTCAATGCCGTCAGCGGGATTGTGCCTGGCGTGATGGCGCAGACCGGTATGGAGAGCCAGGAGATTGTCAGAGGAGCGGTTGAGGAGACGAAGCCTGATGTAATGATTGCGATTGACGCATTGGCGGCGCGCAGCACACGGCGGCTTGGCAGGACGATTCAGATTACAGATACGGGCATTAACCCTGGCTCCGGTGTAGGCAATCACCGTCACGGACTGTCGGAGGAAACTGTGGGAATTCCGGTAATTGCCATAGGCGTACCCACGGTGGTGGACGCGGCGACGATTGTCAGCGACACGATGCAGATGTTGATTCAGGCCATGGAAGAGCACAGTCATTTCCGCACCTTGAGTACGGGCTTGAATGCCTTGAATGATATGGAGAAATATGAGCTCATCCGGGAACTCCTTTCCCCGCAGTTGAACACAATGTTTGTCACTCCCAAGGATATAGACGAGTCCATCAAACGCCTGAGCTTTACCTTATCAGAGGGATTAAATATTGCCTTTGCATAAAATATTTTGTACAGGCATATATTTAAGTGTTACAAGGTTTTAAGAAAATGGGTGCGGCTGTTGTATGGATTTGCGGAAATATTTTCACAGGATGAGAGCAGCCCGCCCGAAATAGGATAACTGAAATGGGGAAAGCTTAGATAATGAAAAGAAAGAGGAAGGGAAAATATGGACAGTTGCTGATCGCTGTTCTTGGCGTGCTGTTTGTATTTGTCTGCTATCAGAACATGGCGTTCCTGGGAGACGCGCCTGCGCTTGGGCAGCTTGTGGGTTATGCCAGGGAGGAAATTGCGGTATCTGCGTGGAAAAATTGTATGATGGCAATGCTCTGTGAGCAGAAGGAAGCCCCGCTTACATTAGAAAGCTTTCTTATGCAAAAGATTGAGGGTTTTTACCCTATTTATGCGTTCAGTGAAACAATTTCCGAATACGATACGCAGATTGAAAGTGATTTGAATGCGGGCATGGTGGCGGAAAATGAACAGGAAAGCCATAGAGAACAAGAAGACGAAAAAGAGCAAAAGGAAGAGGAGAGCAAAAAAGAAAAAGAGCAGGAAAAAGAAGACGATAAGAAAGAAAAGGCAGATAAACAAGAAAAGCAGGATAAAAAGGATGAGACGACAGCAGCAGAAGCCGCGGACGCCGCCGGCCAAGGAGGAAAAGCCGTTGAAATTCCCAGAGAAAAATTGAACGATTTTGATTACTTACTTCAGAACTTTTATCAGGTGGACCGCACTACGACGATTGACAGCAGTGAGCTCAATGCACAGGCAATGCTTGGTAAGGACATGAAGCTGCAAGGAGGCGGCGAGAATGTACAGATTTTGATTTACCATACGCATTCTCAAGAAGGGTATGCGGACTCCGAGCCGGGAGATCCGGGCAGCAGTGTAGTTGCCGTGGGGGAACGTCTGACGCAGCTGCTGACAGAGAAGTATGGCTTCCATGTGCTTCACCATACGGGAGAGTACGATGTGGCAGACCGCGATAATGCATACTCCTATGCCGGGCCGGCATTGGAGCAGGTTTTAGCGGAGAATCCCAGTATTGAGGTAGTCATAGACCTGCACCGGGACGGCGTGGCGGAGGGTACGCGCCTTGTATCGGAAGTAAATGGGAAGCAGACGGCGCAGATTATGTTTTTTAACGGATTGAGCCGGACTACGAAAAACGGCAATATTGCTTATTTGGCAAATCCCAACCTGGCGGATAACCTGGCATTCTCTTTCCAGCTCAAGCTGGCAGCGGAAGAGTATTATCCTGGTTTTGCGCGGGCTACATATCTCAAAGGCTACCGCTATAACCTCCATTACCGTCCCAAGAGCCTTCTCGTGGAGGTAGGCGCTCAGACCAATACGTTTGAGGAGGCGATGAATGCTATGGAACCTTTGGCAGATATCATACATAAAGTGCTTGCGCCCTGAGGAAAGAAGGAGCTTACGATGCCAAAAGATAGAGGAATTGCCGTCCGTATTATGGAGTGGGAAGAATTAAAACAGAAAGAACGCAGCGATTCGGAGGAATTGCTCATGCAATCTGTACGCCGTTTGGAACCGGCTTATTGGGTAGGAGTGAAATTTCTTGAGGACTGCTTATACGGGGCTTTCTGCTTCCATGAAAATGACAAAGTAAAGAGGCGGATTATGAGCGCGGCATTTTTACTGAGCGGACGGGAATTCTTGATGGTAATCTTAAAGGATGAGAAGAACATGCTGCACAGACAGCCGTTGCCTGCCGGGGAAGGCGGGACGGAGGAAAAACTGGAATCCATCTTTGAAATTATTTTAAAGCAGGGACAGCAGGCGGTGGAGGAGATGGAAAAATATTTGATAGATATGGAGCAGGAGATTGTAAGCGGCAGGATTAACCGGAATCGCAACCGCTCTATTTTTGAGTGTAAACGATTGCTGACGGTATGGAAAAACGATTATGCCCAGTTTTTGAATATGGTTGAGGGTATCAATGGGCTTGAAGAGAAAAAGAAAGAAACGCAGGGAGCGGTGTTGAATGAGGAGACATCGTGTTATTTTCGTGTCTATGAGAATAAATTGCGCCATCTGACGGAGGAAACACAGTTCTTATATGAAGAGCTTGTGCATATCCGGGAGGCGTTGGACGCCGCGTTGTCTTACGAGCAGAACCGGATTATGAAATTGTTTACCACAGTGACGACAATTTTCATGCCGCTTTCGTTGATTGCCGGATGGTACGGCATGAATTTTGAAGGGATGCCTGAGCTGCAATGGAAGTATGGCTACTTGTTTGTATCTGTCTTGAGCGTCTTGGTGGTGGCTGCTTGTTTCTGGTTCTTTCGCAGGAAAAAGTTATTTTGATATTGCGAATAAATCTAAACTTTTTATAAAATACGATATTTGTTATTGACAAAGAAAATAAGGAGTGCTAAATTTATGTACATAAGCTGTTAGCACTCGATAATACAGAGTGCTAATAACATTGATAGGACAGTGTGCCAGAGCGTGCGCAGTACATGGATTGCCTTGGCATACGGGCCCTGGATAGAAAAGAAAATCAGAAAAGATTACCTGGTAAGGAGGAATAGGAATGAAATTAGTACCATTGGGAGACAGAGTTGTTTTAAAGCAGTGTGAGGCAGAGGAGACTACGAAGTCCGGTATTATCCTGACAGGCGGCGCACAGGAGAAGCCGCAGGAGGCAGAGGTAGTGGCAGTGGGACCTGGCGGAAATGTTGACGGCAAAGAAGTAACTATGCAGGTGAAAGAGGGAGACAAAGTGATCTACTCTAAGTATGCAGGTAACGAGGTGAAGCTGGACGGAGAAGAATACATTATTGTCAAGCAGAATGATATTCTTGCTATTGTGACCGAAAGCAACTAGCGACTGGCAAGCCGCAGGCGTAGACAGAGCGTGTTGCGAGGTCGTTCTGTGAGATCAGTGAAATCAAGCCGAAGGCGAAGGTTGAGGTTAGCGAACAGAACTTCCTTAATTCTATCATATAAACAATCTAAAAAGGAGACGAAACATCATGGCAAAGGAATTAAAATATGGAACAGAGGCCAGAACAGCATTGGAGTCTGGCGTAGATAAATTGGCAAATACCGTAAGAGTAACTTTAGGGCCCAAAGGCAGGAATGTCGTACTGGATAAATCTTTCGGCGCACCCCTCATTACCAATGACGGCGTGACAATCGCTAAGGAAATTGAGTTGGAGGATGCCTTTGAGAATATGGGCGCACAGCTTGTCAAAGAAGTGGCAACGAAGACCAATGATGTGGCGGGAGACGGAACCACCACGGCAACGGTCTTGGCACAGGCCATGATTAAAGAAGGTATGAAGAACTTAGAGGCAGGCGCAAACCCGATCGTACTGCGCCGCGGTATGAAGAAAGCTACTGACAAGGCAGTGGAAGCAATCGCAGCGATGAGCCAGAAAGTAAACAGCAAGGACCAGATTGCCAAGGTGGCTGCAATTTCTGCCGGCGATGAGACAGTAGGAAATCTCGTTTCAGATGCGATGGAGAAAGTTTCCAACGATGGCGTTATCACCATTGAGGAATCCAAGACCATGCAGACAGAGCTGGATTTAGTAGAAGGTATGCAGTTTGACCGCGGATACGTTTCCGCTTATATGGCAACCGATATGGATAAGATGGAAGCAGTGCTCGACGATCCGTACATTCTGATTACCGATAAGAAAATCAGCAATATCCAGGAGATTTTACCGCTGTTAGAGCAGGTAGTGCAGTCAGGGGCAAGGCTTTTGATTATTGCGGAGGATATCGAGGGTGAAGCGCTTACCACATTGATTGTAAATAAACTCCGCGGCACTTTCAATGTAGTTGCAGTAAAAGCTCCGGGCTATGGCGACAGAAGGAAGGCTATGTTAGAGGATATCGCTATCCTCACCGGCGGCCAGGTAATCTCAGAGGAGGTTGGCTTAGAGCTGAAAGAAGCTACGATGGAACAGCTTGGACGTGCAAAATCCGTAAAGGTTCAGAAAGAAAATACGATTATTGTTGACGGCGAGGGCAACAAAGATGCCATCGCAGCCAGAGTGGCACAGATTCGTGCGCAGATTGAGGAGACTACCTCAGAGTTCGATAAAGAGAAACTTCAGGAAAGACTTGCAAAATTGGCAGGCGGCGTGGCAGTTATCCGCGTAGGCGCAGCGACAGAGACCGAGATGAAAGAGAGCAAGCTGCGTATGGAAGACGCGCTCAACTCTACAAGAGCAGCCGTAGAGGAAGGAATCATTGCAGGCGGCGGTTCTGCATATATCCATGCAGCAAAACAGGTGGCAGAGCTGGCAGAGACCTTAGAGGGCGACGAGAAGACAGGCGCAAAGGTAATCTTAAAAGCGCTTGAGGCTCCATTGTATTATATTGTTGCCAATGCAGGGCTTGAAGGCGCGGTAATTATCAACAAGGTCAAAGAGTCTGAACCGGGCGTTGGTTTTGATGCGGCAAAAGAGGAGTATGTAAATATGGTATCAGCCGGAATACTTGACCCAGTGAAGGTAACCAGGAGTGCATTACAGAATGCAACGTCCGTGGCATCTACCTTGCTGACAACGGAATCCGTAGTTGCAAATATCAAAGAAGACGTACCGCCTATGCCGGCAGGAGGCGCAGGTGGAATGGGCATGATGTAAGTCCCAGACAAAATTTAAAATAGATCATAAAATGGATGGATAAGACGATAAGTCTTGTTCATCCATTTTTTATGTTTGCTGTTCTATGACCTTAAATTTTCATCACAATCAGATGGTATAGTACTATTGTTTATAAAAAATATAAAGAAGGTGTGATATGACAGTAAACGTATTAGAGTATTTGGAAAACCAAGCGCAACGTTTTCCAGATAAAATTGTTTTCGGGGATATCAAGGAAGAGCTGACATATCGGGAACTAATGATTTTAGCTAAAAAGGCCGGGACGTATCTTTCCTCGTTTCATTTGAGAAACCAGCCGATTGCAGTAATCACGAACCATTCTGTGGGTTGTCTGATTGCATTTTTGGGCGTGGTATACAGTGGAAATTTTTATGTCCCTCTGGATGAAAAGCAGCCGCAGGCGCGTATGAAAGCAATGCTTACTGTGGCCGATCCGAAAGTAATTATTGTTCCCGATAAGAAGGATATCCCCTGTGGCCTGGAAAACCGGATATTAGTTTCCAGAGAAGAATTGCAGTCAGTGGAAATTAGGGAAGAAACGTTGGCAGGGATCAGGAGGAATCATTTGGATACAGACCCGTTGTATCTCATGTTTACTTCCGGTTCGACCGGGGTTCCCAAAGGGGTATTGGTGGCGCACAGAAGCGTGATTGATTTGGCGGAGCAGTTTGCAGGAGTATTTCATTTTGATGCGGAAGAGATATTTGCCAATCAGGCGCCGTTTGATTTTGACGTGTCAGTGAAAGACATTTACAGTACTCTGCGAAATGGCGCGTCTATGTTTATTCTGCCGCAAAGTATGTTTACGACGCCCAAGAAGCTGGTATCTTTTCTCAGCGAAAAAAGGATTACCACATGTATCTGGGCTGTCTCTGCGCTCAGTATTTTGGCGGCTATGAAAGTTTGGGATAAGGGCGTTCCCTTGCAGTTAAAGAAAATCCTTTTTTCCGGGGAAGTGATGCCAATCAAAGTTCTCAATTATTGGAGGAAGTATCAGCCGCAGGCCATGTATGTAAATCTTTATGGGCCAACGGAAATCACCTGCAACTGTACCTATTATATACTTGACAGGGAATTTGGTTTGCGGGAGACGATACCGATCGGACAAGCTTTTGGCAATACACAGATACTTTTGCTGGACAATGCAGGCAAGGAGCCGCCCAAGGGTGAGCTGGGGGAAATCTGCGTCAAGGGAAGCTGCCTTGCGCTTGGCTATTACAATAATCGTGAAGCGACAGAGAAAGTCTTTTGCCAGAATCCTGGCAATCGCATGTTTTCGGACAGGATTTACCATACTGGAGATTACGGCAGATATAATGAGGAGGGGATGTTGGAATTCATTGCCAGGAGGGACTGGCAGATTAAGCATATGGGCCATCGGATAGAGCTGACGGAAATTGAGAATGCCGGTAATAGCGTTGCCTGGATGAACGCCTGCTGCTGCCTGTATGATGAAGCTAAGGGAAAAATTGTCATGGTCTATCAGGCGAAAGAAGCCTGCGACAGCCTGGCAGTTCTGGAACTTCAGAAAATGCTGCCCAAGTATATGTGTCCGAACCGTCTGGTATGGCTGCCAAAGATGCCCCGCAATCAGAGAGGGAAAATTGACAGGGTTTTTCTGAAAAGAAAGTATGCTGGCGCATGCAAAATGACAGAAAAAGATTATCTTTATCGGGAAGCCGTGGTTTTAGGTACTGGCAGTCTTGCGCTTTCATGCGCCGATACGATAAAACGGCATGGGATATCCTGCCGTATATATGATACCGGAGCTAAGAGGTCAAAGACGCTGGAACGGCAGGCGAAGCAGAAAGGAATTGATTGCCAATGGACGTCAGGGGAAGCGCTGGCAAAATGTTTGGCGGAAATTTCTTCGCCGACACTTCTTGTAAGCGCCATTAATCCTTGGATTATTCCCCGGGAAGTTCTGGAAAATCCTTATCTTGAGGCAATCAACTGTCATCAGGCGCTGCTGCCGAAACATTCGGGGAGAAACGCGGAAATGTGGGCGATTTATGAGGAAGATGAGATAACAGGCATTACTTGGCATAAAGTGCGCGCGCAGGTGGACAGTGGAGAGATTTTAATACAGAAGGAGCTGCCAATCTCACAGGATGTCACTTCTTTCTCAGTTTTCCGCCGGCAAATGAAGCTGGCGTACGAGGCGTTTTGCGAGATTTTGGAACCGCTGCTTTTCGGCGGCGCTAGGACACAAGCTCAGACAGGAGAGAGAACGATGATGCATTATTCCTGGCAAACGCCGGCGGACGGCAGGCTTAATATGGATTGGCCCTTCCATAAAATCAGTGCGTTTTTGCGGGCATTGGACTATGGCGGGCTGGATGTTGTGAAGAAACCCTGCGTTGTACAAAATAACAGAACTATATTCTGGAAAAGTTATCAGATTCAAGCCGAGCCTCAAAAAAAAGAGGCCGTGTGCTTTGCAGAGGATAGTATCAGCATCTTGCGCAAAGAAGGCAGGATATTATTGAAAAATACATACATTGGAGGAAACTAAAATGGAAAAACTGATGAATATTTTAAAAGAGTTAAGGCCGGAAGTAGATTTTGCAAATGAGCAGAAATTGATTGATAATGCAATACTTGATTCCTTTGATATGGTTTCGCTGATTGGGGAAATCAATGAGGCGTTTGACGTGGAGATATCCTTTGATGAGATTGAGCCGGAAAATTTCAATTCGGCAGAGAGAATATGGAAGATGATACAGACTTTAAGACAGGAGGGGTAAAATGGCGATAAATTCTATATATTTTTTGCCGTTTCTTCTCTTGTTGTTTGTGGCTTATTACACGGTCTGCCCTGTGAAATACCGTTGGGTTGTATTGCTTTTTGGCAGCGTCTTTTTCTATGTCACAGCCTGCGCAGCGTCCCCGGTTTATATTTTGGTGACGGGAATTGTCATCTGGGCAGCCGGAATTTGTGTGGAACGGTGCGAGGTAAGACTTGTTCGGTATAGGGAGGAATGCCGGGAGATTGCGAAAGTCCAGCAGAAACAGGCAGAAGCCAGGTGTAAAAAACAAAAGAAGCGGATTGTGACGACGGCAATCCTGATAAATCTTGGTATATTAACTGTTTTAAAATATGGAGGGCTTTTGGGAGGAATGTTAAATGGTATGTTCGTATTTACCGGGCGCTCGCTGCCAGCGCCGCAATTTTTAGTTCCTCTTGGCATTTCTTACTATACACTGATTTCCATCGGTTATCTGATTGATATTTATAAGGGGAAAACGAAGGTACAGCGGAATTTTTTGAAAGTTATGCTGTTTTTGTCTTTTTTTCCACAGATTACACAAGGACCGCTCAGCCGCTACAGGCAGCTGGGCGGCCAGCTTTATGAAGGACATGCTTATGATTACCATAACTTATCGTTTGGCTGTCAGAGAATGCTGTGGGGATTTTTCAAGAAAATGGTAATTGCAGAGCGTATGCGTCCGATGATGCAGGCCATTTTTGACAATTATGAGAGTTACGGCGGCGTAACTTGTTTTCTGGGCTGTATTTATATGACGGTCTGGATGTATGCAGATTTTTCAGGCTATATGGATATTGTGTCTGGGACTGCCGAGATATTTGGCATTCGTCTGGAAGAGAATTTCAGACGTCCTTTTTTTGCAGAATCATTGGCGGAATACTGGCGGCGTTGGCATATTACTTTGAGCAGCTGGTTCCGGGATTATATGTTTTATCCACTGGCGGTGTCCTCTCCGGCAGTCAAATTTGGAAAATTAGGACGGAAATGGTTTGGCGCGCGTATCGGAAAATTATTTCCATCTTTGTTTGCCCTCAGCTTTGTGTGGACGGCGACCGGGCTCTGGCATGACGCCAGCGTAAAGTACGTTCTGTGGGGTGTGGCGAACGGCGCGGTAATTATGGGCGCAATGGTAGTGGAGCCGGCGTTTACCGGGGCTAAGAAGTTTCTGCATATCCGGCAAGAATCAAAAGGATGGCGTGTTTTCAGCAAATTCCGTACGTTCCTCTTAGTCAGCGCCCTGAAAATATTTCCAGGGGCTTCTTCCGGGCAGGCAGCGCTTGGCATGACCAAGAAGTTTGTCCTCGATTTACGGCTGCCGGGCAGCTTTGAAGAAGTATTTCCAGGAATGCCGGTGGAAGAGGTTGTAATTCTGGCAATGTCTCTGGCGCTTTTTTTCTTTGTGGATTTGTTTGAGGAGAAAAGACGGCTGCGGGAATCCCTGGCGTCCAGGCCGTTTGGCGTCCGCTGGCTTAGTTATGCGTTTCTTCTGGCCGCTATTCTGTGTCTGGGAAAATTCGGTATAGATATGACAGGAGGGTTTGCTTATGCACAATATTAGGAAAGCAATTTATAAGTTTTTTCTGGTGATGTTTTTTGCGGCTGCCTTGGAAGGCGGGGCGCGCCTTTGTTATGAGAGCTGGGTCACGCAGACGGTCCAGTCTAAGATGGAGCGCGGCAAGCTGAAAGGAACGATTGACACGCTCTATTGTGGAAATTCATTGACATATTATGCATACCGTCCGCAGGTTTTAGACGAGGTTTTGGGCACAAGCAGTTTTAACCTGGCAACCGCTTCTCAGCCATATATCGGTACATATTACTTGATTCGCGATGCAGTGGAAGATAATCCCGTCCGGCAGATTTATGTTACAGTCGCGCTGCCTCCGTTAAAGGAAAAGGCGGGTACGCGCCATTATGTTTCGGGTTTTGAGAATATGTGCAATTGGAAGTGGAAATTGCGTTATCTATTGGCTGTACAGAAGGAAGACGTATGGATTTCATCTCTGCTTTACACCACGCAGATAGAAGATTATTTTGATTTGGGGAGCATAAAAGCAAATTTGAAAAATAAGCTGGTGACAAAAGAAATGTCCTCTAATTATGCAGGCAGAGGTTACCGGTATACAGAAGATGTATTTCAAGGCAGGGAGAACGAAAAAAACGGCAGAGTTAATTCCTGGAGCGCGAAAAATGGGGAGAAGCAGGTGCAGGAGGAAGCATTGTTGTATCTCGGGAAAATAGCGGACTTTTGCAAAGAAAAGGGGATTCATCTGACATTTGTAATGATGCCCTATACGCAGGCATACCTGGATGGTGCAAAAGATTTAGAAGAATTACATACATATTTCAGGGAAAAGTCAGAGATGTGGGGCGCAGATTTTTTGAATTTTATTTTTTATAAGGACAGGGAACGTATTTTTACCGATGACAAATTTAAGGATGACCACCATATGAATGCCAAAGGTTCCGAGGCATTTTGCAGGATTTTTGCAGAAGTGATACAGAGTGAGCATCCAGAGGATTATTTTGATTCCATTTAGGCCTAGTGCAGCGAATATTAAATAACGGCGGCCTTGGCTTGTATGTTTGAGAAAGATTAAAGGAGGTTTGGGGTTATGGGCGCATGTGTGAAATGCGGATTACCGGAAACGTACCAGAAGATTGTGTTTGACGAATACCATGTATGCAATTTTTGCAGATTTTATGAGAAACACAGGAAAGAACTGTCCGACTTTGCCGCCTTAGAGGCGCAGTTCGCAAAGGAGGCGGCAGAGGCGAAGAAAAAGGCGGCGGCAAACGGCGCCAGATACGATTGTATCACAGGATTAAGCGGCGGAAAGGATGGTGCGTACATTACGTATCAATTGCAGCATAAGTATGGAATGCGGGTGTTGACATACACTTTGGATAATGGATTTTCTACTGAGTTTGGAAGACGGAATATAGAAATTCTTTTGCGGAAATTGGATGTGGAACATATCTGGATTAATGTGCAGGATTCTATGCTCAGGCAGTTTTATTCCGCGAGTATGAAACTGATGAAAAATTTTTGCAGCGTCTGCTTTCATTTCTGCCATTATTACAGCCATCTGCTGGCGTCGCAGTATGGCGTCCCCCTGGTTGTAAATGGGCGGACGAGGAGCCAGATATTGCAGTCGGCAGATGAAGAAAAATACATTGAGCCGTTTGCTGTTTCCCGCAATCTAAAGTCTTTTGAATATCAGATGTTTGGGAAATTAGCAGATAAGCTGGATGGACATAGCTGTATTGATTTTCTGCCAGATGCTGAGGTGACTTCTCTTTCTTACTTTATGTACCATAATGTGGGCGAGGAGGAGAAAATGAAATTCCTTGAGGAGAATATTGGCTGGATTCGCCCGCAAAACAGCGTGCCGCATCCTGACTGCTGGGCGCATCCAATGGCAGAAAAATGCAGCCTTAAAAAGCATGGCTATCCTGTTCGTACCGGAGAGCTTGCAGAAATGGTCAGGGAGGGATTGCTGACTGTGGAAGAGGCGGTGCGGGAACGGGAATCAGATAGGGAGGCATATCAGACGATTTCGCCGGAAATAGAAGAGCGGTTTTCAGAACGGATTTCCAACAGAAGATAAAAATTCCCAAAATTCCCAAAAGTCACAAAAGATTGTGATTGTATCTGTCCGGAAAATATGATATAATTCAGAATATTGAGAAGACCAAAGGAGGACTATCTGTGGGAAAGATTGCAGTAGTAACGGACAGTAATAGCGGAATTACCCAGGAGCAGGCAAAAGCGTATGGAATAAACGTGTTGCCAATGCCTTTTTTTATAAATGGAGAGACGTATTTTGAAGACATTTCGCTCACCCAGGAAGAGTTTTATGAAAGGCTCGAAGGGAACGATGATATTTCTACTTCTATGCCCTCTGTTGGTTCTGTGACTGATTTATGGGATGAACTGCTTGAAGAACATGAGGAGATTGTGCATATTCCTATGTCCAGCGGTTTGAGCAGTTCCTGCGAGACGGCGCTTATGCTGGCGCAGGAGTACGGCGGGAAGGTTCAGGTAGTGAATAACCAGCGTATTTCCGTAACCCAGAGGCAGTCGGTAGAGGATGCATTGGAGTTGGCAAAACGTGGGAAAACGGCGAAAGAAATCAAAGATTATCTGGAAGAGACAAAATATGATTCCAGTATCTATATTATGGTAGATACCTTGTATTACCTGAAAAAAGGCGGTCGCCTTACGCCGGCAGCGGCAGCATTGGGAACGCTGCTTAAGCTCAAGCCAGTTTTACAGATTCAAGGGGAGAAGCTGGACAGCTATGCAAAGGCAAGGACTGTCAAGCAGGCAAGGACGATTATGATTGACGCTATTAAGAGCGACTTTGCCAAAAGATTTGGGGATGTAACGGGGGAGAATATGCATATTTTTGTGGCATATTCTAAGAATAAAGAGGCAGCCTTGGATTTTAAAGCGCAGATTGAAGCTGCAATTCCAGGGAGGGTAGTAGAGGTCGTTGATCCATTGTCATTAAGTGTGGCATGTCACATTGGACCTGGTTCTTTGGCAGTAGCCTGTGCAAAGAAATTATCGTAGGTATAGAAAACGCTTTAAGAATCGCGGTGGTAATTGCAAAGGAGGAGAAGGATGAAAAAACGGATTGGAGCAAAAGTTATTGTTCTGTTAGGGATTTTATCGTTGTTTTTTCTGGCTTTCAGTGTGGCAAATGTAATGGCTCTCTCGGAAATAAGTGATCGGAATGGTGAGATTGCAGAAGTTTATCTGGAATTACAGAAGATAGAAGGGCAGATGTCCGTGCAGGCGCAGGAGTTTCGAGGCCTTATGGAGTCTGGGAAATTAAAGGCGCAGGGGGCGGCGAAGATAGAGGAAAAAGCTGCCGGTTTGCAGGTATATTTAGACAAGATGGATGCGTTGTGCAGTCAGACGAATGATACGTTGTTGAATGATAGTTTTACCTCCTACAAGGAGCAGTTTGAGGAATTTATGGCCTTGGGCATTCATGCGGCGGAAGTAGTTGAACAAGGAGACAGCATTGCGACACTCGAAGTGTTGAGCCAGAGCCGAGAAAAGCGGCAAGTCCTTGATAGCTGCAAGATAGCCTACACGGAGGCTATGGAGAGCAGAATCAGCTATGTAGCTACGAAGATTGATAAGAAGATTTTTAATACATACTTGTTTAATGTTATAATGATTGTTGTGTTTATATTGATGGTTGGCGCAACCTTTCTAATTGTAGTGCGTACCATCGCCAGCCCGGCAAAGAGAGCCAGCGGCCACTTGAATCAGATTGTTGAGAAAATTGAGAAAGACGAGGGCGATCTGACAGAGCGTATCACCGTTAAGACCCAGGATGAAGTGGGGCAGCTTGTCAGCGGCGTCAATGGATTTATTGAACAGCTTCAGTCTCTTATGAGAAAGCTGAAGGGTGAATCAGCGCGCATGATGGAGTCTGCCGATACGATTACCGACAGGGTGAATATCTCCAATGAGAATGTAAACAGCGTGTCTGCCGCCATGGAGCAGTTGGCAGCAAGCATGGAGGAAGTTTCCGCAAGCTTAGAGCAGATTACAGAAGGAAGCAACGATATCTATGAAAAAGTACAGGCAATGGCCGGCAGGGCAGGAAACGGCGCGGAACTTGTGGAACAGATTAAAATCAGGGCGCAGACGATCCGCAAAGCGGCGGTTGGCAGCAAAGCGGCAGCCAGTGAGATGATTGAACAGATCCGTACTATGTTGGAGCAGGCCGTGCAGGACAGCAAGAGCGTAGGGCGTATCAATGAATTGACGGGAGATATTCTCGACATTAGCAGCCAGACGAACCTGCTCGCGCTCAATGCCTCCATAGAGGCGGCGAGGGCCGGCGACGCAGGAAAGGGATTTGCCGTAGTGGCAGATGAAATTCGTGTGCTGGCGGATAACAGCAGAGATGCCGCTAATAATATTCAGAGTATCAGTAACATGGTGACGGCTGCGGTGGAAAAGTTAGCGCAGAATGCCGAAAATATGTTAGAATTTATTGACGAAAATGTCATGAAGGATTATGATGGATTTGTGGATGTCGCCAATAATTACCATCATGATGCGGAGGATGTGGACGCTATCTTAACAGAGTTTGCCAGTGGAACCGCAGAGATGCAGGTGACAATGCAACGCATTAACGTGGGAATCAATGACATTGCCACAACTGTGGATGAGAGTGCCAAGGGTGTCTCCAATGTTGCGGAGAATACGGGGAGCCTTGTGGAGGCAATGGCTCATATCCAGAAGGAGACCCAGAACAGCCAGAGTATTTCCAGAGAGCTGTGTGGTGAAGTTGAGAGATTCAAGAAAGTATAAATGTTAAAAAATAGCAAAGGATGGTATTGAGATGTCAATATTAGAAGAGTGGAGAAGCGTTGCCTATAACCAGGAGGCAAACAAAGGAGAAATCCAGCGTTTCTGGCAGAGATATTTTCTACTGGAGAAAGGTATTTATGAGATATTGCTGGAGAATCCTGATGAAGTAGTCGAAGGAACTGTGAAAGAGCTGGCAGAGAAATATGGCATTACGCTCATGGAGATGGTCGGTTTTCTGGATGGAATCAATGAGAGCTTGATAGAGGCCAATCCTATTGAGGAGATGGACGAAGACACGAAAGTCAGCCTTGCTTTTGACAAGGAGAAGCTCTATAAGAATATGGTGGATGCCAAGGCCGATTGGCTTTACGAGCTTCCGCAATGGGAAAGCATCTTTGACGAGGATACGCGCCACAGATTATATTTGGAACAGAAGAAGTCAGGTACGATTATCAAGGAGCAGAAGGTATATCCGAATGACCCATGCCCCTGTGGAAGCGGCAAGAAGTATAAGAAATGCTGTGGAAAGAATAAATAGTAGTCTATGTCCAGGTTGTTTTTGGCAGCAAGACCTTTTGGTACTGAAATATAGGTTATTACAAAAAATGGGCAAACTTAGAATAATTTTCTCTTTACAGATTGAGAGAAAGAGGCTACAATACTAACTAGACAAAGCGATGACAAGAAGAGTACGCTGTGAAATGTCGAGCGCCTCGCGGGAACAGATTGCAGGCATAAGCAGAGAGGGCCGCCGGCGGGTGAATACCCCGGTGCTGGAAGCGGCCTGACAGGAAACAGTGGAAGACCACCTTGGAGCGGCTTTAATAGAGCACGGTGACTCCGTTATCGTCAAAAGAGAGGTTTTGTCCCAGGTTATGGGACAGGACAAGCAGGGTGGAACCGCGTATATAACGTCCCATGCATTGCCGCTGGCAGTGTATGGGACATTTTTTTAATAGGAATAAGAAAGGAGATTACAATGAAAATTACATTGAAGGATGGCTCAGTAAAGGAGTACAGCGAGGCAAAAAGCGTCTATGATATTGCCTTAGATATCAGCGAAGGTTTGGCGAGAGCAGCTTGTGCCGGTGAAGTAAACGGTGAGGTTGTCGATTTGCGGACAATCGTAGACAGCGATAGCGAATTGAATATACTGACACAGAAGGATGCAGAAGGGCTGCGCACGGTGCGTCACACCTGTTCCCATGTGCTGGCGGAGGCAGTAAAACGTTTGTTTCCAGAGGCCAAACTTGCTATCGGGCCGTCCATAGAGGAAGGATTTTATTATGATTTCGAGGCGGAACCGTTTTCCAGGGAGGATTTAGATAAGCTGGAAAAAGAGATGAAGAAGATCATTAAGGCGGGTAACCGTTTGGAAAAATTTACGCTGCCGCGGGCAGAGGCAATTCGTTTTATGCAGGAGAGGCAGGAGCCGTATAAGGTAGAGCTGATAGAAGATTTGCCGGAAGATGCAGAGATATCGTTTTACAGCCAGGGCGAAGGGTTTACCGATTTATGTGCGGGACCGCATCTGATGAGCACAAAGCCGATTAAAGCGTTCAAGTTGATTTCCTCTTCAATGGCATATTGGCGGGGTGACTCTGAGAAAGCGCAGCTTCAGAGAATTTATGGAACTGCGTTTGCCGCCAAAGATGAGTTAAACGCGTATTTGGAGCATTTAGAGGATATTAAAAAGCGCGACCACAACAAGCTGGGGCGTGAGATGAAATTATTTACCACGGTCGATGTCATTGGACAGGGCTTGCCGCTCCTGATGCCCAAGGGCGCCAAGATGGTTCAGACTATGCAGCGTTGGATTGAAGACCTTGAGGATAATGAGTGGGGCTATATCCGCACCAAGACCCCGTTGATGGCGAAGTCTGATTTATATAAGATATCCGGTCATTGGGATCACTATACGGATGGTATGTTTGTGCTCGGGGATGAGGAGAAGGACAAAGAAGTGTTGGCGCTGCGGCCGATGACCTGTCCATTCCAATATTATGTGTATAAGGCAGAGCAGCATTCTTACCGTGATCTGCCTCTGCGTTATGGTGAGACTTCCACCTTGTTCCGCAACGAGGAATCAGGCGAAATGCATGGGCTCACCCGTGTACGGCAGTTCACGATTTCTGAGGGGCACCTGATTGTACGTCCAGACCAGATGGTGGAGGAATTCAAACGGTGTCTTGCCTTGGCGAAATATTGTCTGTCTACATTGGGCGTGGAGGAGGACGTCACATACCATCTCTCAAAATGGGACCCTGATAACCGGGAAAAATACATTGGAGAGCCAGAGGTTTGGGAGGAAACTCAGCAGCATATGCGTAATATTATGGTGGAACTTGAGATTCCGTTTACGGAAGATGTGGGAGAAGCCGCTTTTTATGGACCTAAGATTGACATCAATGCCAAGAATGTCTATGGTAAGGAAGATACAATGATTACGATCCAGTGGGACGCATTGCTTGCCGAGCAGTTTGATATGTATTATATTGATGCCAACGGCGATAAGGTACGCCCTTATATCATTCACAGGACATCTATGGGCTGCTATGAGCGCACGCTGGCATGGCTCATAGAAAAGTATGCAGGAAAATTTCCGACGTGGCTGTGCCCGGAACAGGTAAGGGTATTGCCGATTTCCGACAAGTATGAAACTTATGCCGCACAAGTTGAAAAACAGTTGAAAGCTAACGGAATTCTCTGTACGGTCGATAACCGCTCGGAGAAGATTGGTTATAAAATTCGTGAGGCGCGCCTGGATAAACTTCCCTATATGCTCGTTGTGGGCCAGCAGGAGGAAGAACAGCAAACGGTATCTGTGAGGAGCCGTTTTGCGGGAGACGAAGGCGCCAAATCTCTGGATGCGTTTATTGAGCAGATTTGTAAAGAAATTCGTACTAAGGAAATTCGCAGGGAGGAAGTACAGGAAGAGAAGAAATAATGCGGACAGCCATTTGCGGTTTTATCTGTCTGTTTTCCGGCAAATAAATTAATTTATGAATTTTTTGTAAGCAGCGGCAGTTCTTGCCATGTATAAAAAACAGGAAATCTCTTGATACTGATAAAGGAGCTGTTGTATTTCTGATAGAGCATACGATACGGCAGCTCTTTTATCAATATGTAGCCGCAAGACAAGGCGTGAGAAAGGAGATTTCAAAATGACACGTTTAAAATGTACTGTAACAAACTGTGCGTATAATGATGACAAGCTCTGCTCTAAGAACGATATTATGGTAGGAGGGCAGGATGCAGGCAAACCAAATGAAACTTGCTGCGAGAGTTTTCGTGAGAGAAGTGAGAGCATGACGAATTCGGTGCAGCAGGGAACACTGGATACCCATGTGGGCTGCCATGCAGAAAAATGTCGTTTTAACGAGGGCTGTAAGTGCCAGGCGGATGAAATCGGCATTGCAGGAAGCAACGCTTGCTGCTGTGCAGAGACGGAGTGCGCAAGCTTTGATTGTCACTGCAAATAGCATATTCATTTTTTGTCAATAAAAAGTTTACAAAAAATTTACAAAAGAATCATACGAAAGTACTTGTATTCTCATATAACTGGAAGTAGAATAGGACTGGAATGCAGAATGGGAAGTACAGGAGGAAGAAATGCGTAAGAAATCTCATATATCATTGGCGAAGTATATTGTAGGCAGTCTGGAAGAACAGGATTTGGTGAAGCATAAGAAGGCTTTTTATCTGGGAAGTATCCTGCCGGACTGTAAGCCATCCTTTTTAACAGTGAAGCACGAAATTGAAGGAACCTTTCCTAAGATTCAGAATGAGCTGAAGAATCTGGTGGAGCTTCGGCAATCATCCAAGATCAATATGCGGGTATTTTACCGCAATCTTGGCGAAATGATTCACTATATTGCAGATTATTTTACTTTTCCTCATAATGCTGCGTTTACCGGAAATCTGAAAGATCACTGCATTTATGAAAAGCACCTGAAACAAAGTTTGAAAGATTATATCCAGAGTGGGGAGGCCAAGAGGAATCAGCCTCACATTCTTAAGTCTGTGCAGAACCTTAACAGCACGGAAGCAATTTGTAACTTTATCAGGAAAAAGCATGAGGCATATATAAAATTGAAAAATACTGTCGAAGAAGACTGTCGTCAGATTGTGTCTCTCTGCCATCAAGTGGTAGAAGCAGTCCTTCTGCTGGTTCAAAGAGGGTCATCCAGGAAGCCAGGCGTTGCAGCAAATTAAAAGATTGTCGAATAAAAGCCTTTTCTGTCGAAATCTCCTGTAAAAAAATCGCGATTTTCGTTTGATTTTTGCATAAAAAGGGTCTACAATTAATGATGCAAAAGACAAGGAGCTGCGAGATGGAAAAATTAGGTGAGCTGCAAAGAGAAATTGAGATCGTACGGAAAGAGTTGGATGTAGTTGTGGCAGACGGTATAGATGCTGAGGAGTGTTATCAGACCAGTCTTCGTCTGGACCGTCTCATTGAAGACTACATGCGATATACAAAAGAGAACTTTCACCTTGAGAAGTGCGGGTATATGACCTGAGCGAATGGGATAGTCTGGAGCCTCGTTGACAGACGAGCGAGGCAGATTGTGGTAGAGCTTAGGGAGCGCTTATTGGTGAGAAAAGAACAATAGAATATGGTAATAAAGAAAGAGCCTTGAATATCAGGGCTCTTTTTTGATCTAATGGTAAATCGGTAATAGAACAGTAATAAATCTGAGAATAGTGAACTTTTAAAAAGTAATTTTCTATTGCAATTTTCCCTCTAATAAGCTAGAATGGAATGAAAGTGGAGGAAAGTGGTAAGAAATGGATTAAAGTGGTTGATAAGTGGATAAAAATGTGGATAACATACGCTTATCCATCCACAGACCTTAAGTCAGAAGGTGATGCAGATGTTCATGGGAGAATATAATCACACAGTTGATGCAAAGGGCAGACTGATAGTTCCCTCCAAATTCAGAGACCAGTTGGGAGATGAATTTGTGGTGACAAAGGGACTGGATGGATGCTTGTTCGTGTATTCTTCAGAAGAATGGAAGCTCATTGAGACTAAATTCCGTGAGGTATCACAGTTCTCCAAGGAAGCCCGCAAGTTTGCGAGATTCTTCTTTGCAGGCGCGACAGTCTGTGAGGTGGACAAGCAGGGGCGCGTGCTCCTTCCGGCAGTCCTGAGAGAATTTGCAGGGATTGAGAAAGAAATTATATCAGCTGGCGTCGTAAACCATATTGAAATCTGGAGTAAAGAAAGATGGCAGGAGACCAGCGAGTATGATGATGTGGAGGAGATTGCAGAACACATGGCAAGCCTGGGACTTGTGATATAGTGATATACCCAGGAGAGAACTAACAGAGTGGATAGCGTATCCGGGACTTTGGTTTGGACCGGAAGGGTATCGCATAGCGAAAGGGGAGATTTCATGGAATTCAAACACAAGTCGGTGCTTTTGAGAGAGACAATGGAATACTTGAACATCAATCCGGACGGAATCTATGTGGATGGCACGTTAGGCGGAGGAGGACATGCCTATGAAGTATGTAAACGCTTGACGAAAAAGGGTAAGTTTATCGGGATTGACCAGGATGAAGACGCTATCAAGGCTGCGACCAGGAGATTATCGGAGTTTGAGGACAAAATACAGGTTATCAGGGGCAATTACTGTGAAATGCAGGAGGTACTGGCGGAAGTTGGAATTGCGAGAGTAGACGGGATTGTGCTGGATTTGGGGGTATCGTCTTATCAGTTGGATGATCCCACCCGCGGTTTTACCTATCGGGTGGAGGACGCGCCCTTAGATATGAGAATGGACAAACGGCGGCAGTTCACCGCAAGAGATTTGATTAATACTTATAGCGAACAGGAATTGTACCGAATCATCCGTGATTACGGAGAGGATAAATTTGCAAAGAACATTGCCAAGCATATTGTGGCGGCGAGAGGGGAAAAAGATATTGAGACGACAGGCGAATTGACGGAGATTATCAAAGCGGCAATTCCGGCGAAAGTGCGTATGGCGGGAGGGCATCCGGCGAAACGTACTTTCCAGGCGATAAGGATTGAGCTTAACCGGGAATTGGAAGTGCTGCAAGATTCTCTGGATGATATGATTCATCTGTTGAATCCGGGAGGAAGGATTTGTGTTATTACCTTCCATTCCCTGGAGGACAGGATTGTAAAGAACATTTTTAAGAAAAATGAGAACCCATGTACATGCCCGAGTGACTTCCCGGTATGTGTGTGCGGCAAAAAACCGTCAGGTAAGGTTGTGACTAAGAAGCCGGCAGTACCGTCAGAGGAAGAAATAGAGTATAATCCCCGCGCGAAGAGCGCAAAGCTCAGGGTATTTGAGCGGAAGTAAAGAAATCAGAGTTAGGAGACGAGATTATGAGACAGCAGGAAGATTTACAATACTGGGAGACAAGCAGGGCATATATAGATGGAAATACTGCAAGAGAGCTTGCGGCGCAGGTTGCGCAGCGCAAGGAGCAGATACATCAGGAGTATGTTGAACAACAGGAAGAAGAGCGGGAACAGAGAAGGCGCGAACGTCAGACCAGGGCCGCTGTGCAGAAGAACAGGGAGCGTGCGCTGCAAATCAGCCCGGGCTATGTGCTGTTTCTGACAGCAACGATGGCTGTGATGGTGATGGTGTTTGCCTGTTATCTGCAATTGCAGTCGGATCTCAACAAAAGCGTACAGAATGTGGCAGGGTTGGAGAAGGAGATTTTGAATCTGAAAAACGACAATGATGCGGCGCAGAAAAAAATAAGTAATTCCATAGATTTAGAAAATATCAGGCAGCGGGCAATGAATGAGCTTGGCATGGTATATCCTCAGAAAGAACAGATTGAGTACTTTGAAGTGGAAGAGGATGATTATATGAATCAGTATGAAAATATTCCGGAAAGGTGAAGTTCCATTGGCTAATCGAGAACAGGTACATAGAAAAAGAAGGAAAACAACAAAATTTTCCCCGGATATGAAAAAGAAGCTGCTTGTGGTGTTTTCGGCAATCGTCGCTTTATCCATTGGCCTTGTTGGAAGGCTAATCTATATTGATCAGGTAAAAGGCGAGGAGTACGAGAAACAGGTGCTGGGCCAGCAGAGCTATGGGAGCGAGGCGATTCCTTATCAGCGAGGGGAGATTCTTGACACCAAGGGAACCGTTCTTGCGACCAATGTGGATGTATATAACATTATTTTGGATTGTAAGCTCATCAATGACGACAAAGAAAAGTATATGGAGCCTACGGTAAAAGCATTGTTAGATTGTTTTCCAGACATTACGCAGGAGGAAGTGCAGGCGGCGCTCACAGAGCAGGCAGAAAGCCGCTATTTTGTATTGCGCAAGAAACTGCCCTATGAGGATATAGAAGATTTTTTGAAACTGCAAACCAAGAAGAATAAAAAGGGTAAGAAAGTAAACCCTAATATACAGGGCGTATGGTTTGAAAAAGAGTATAAAAGAGAGTACCCGTACAGTACGCTAGCCAGTAAAGTGCTGGGTTTTACGACGTCCGGCAATGAGGGAATTGGTGGTCTTGAGGATTATTATAACGATACGTTAAATGGGATAGACGGCAGGCAGTATGGTTATCTGAATTCGGATAACAATTTGGAGAAGACCACAAAAGAACCAGTCAATGGTAATAGCTTAGTCACAACCATAGATTTGAATATCCAGAGGATTATTGAGCAGAATATTGCGCAGTTCCAGGAAGAACACAGAGATGGGGAAGTGACCGGTGCAGGCAGCCAGCATACGGGAGTTCTCATCATGAATCCTCAGAATGGCGAAATACTGGGAATGTCAGATAATTATACATACGATCTGAATAATCCGTGGGATTTGACACGGTATTATCCCCAGGAGAAAATCGACAAGTTCTCAGAGAAAAAGAGACTGAAAACACTCAATGCTATCTGGCAGAATTTCTGTATCACATACACTTATGAGCCTGGTTCTACGGCTAAACCGTTTACGGTGGCAACCGGACTGGAAACAGGAAAATTGAAAGAGTCGTATGAGTGCGACGGCATAGAGAAAATAGGAGGACATGAGATAAAATGTATCAATCGCAGCGGTCATGGTACGGAGACGATTGAAAAGGCAGTGATGGATTCTTGTAATGATGCGTTGATGCAGATGGCAATGGATATCGGCAAAGAGGATTTTTATAAATATCAGAATATATTTAATTTTGGATTAAGGACCAATATTGATTTACCGGGAGAAGCGAGGACAGACAGCCTGATTTATACGGTAGATAACACGAATATGACGTCGCTTGTCACAAATTCCTTCGGCCAGAATTACAACGTGACAATGGTACAGCTTGCAAGCGCGTTTTCTTCCTTAATTAATGGCGGTTATTATTATCAGCCCCATCTGGTGAAGAAGATTGTGGACGGGCACGGAAATACCGTCCAGAGCGTGGAGACATCGGCGCTCAAACAGACTGTCTCTAAGCAGACCAGCGACATGGTGAAAGGATATCTCTATAAAACGGTTTCTGAGGGAACCGGAAAGAGCGCGAAAGTAGAGGGGTATTCCATGGGCGGGAAGACCGGAACAGCCCAGAAGGGGAAACGTGAAGATAAGAAATATGTAGTTTCCTTCATTGGCTTTGCGCCGGTGGAGGACCCGCAGGTACTGGTATATGTTGTAATTGACGAAGCGAATGTGGCTGAAGATGATCAGAGCAGCGCGTTGGCAACGGCAGTTGCTAAGAAAATATTTGCAGAGATCCTTCCATATTTAAATATCTTTCCCGATGAGGAATATGTGACGCCGGACGAAGGTATGCCAATGACTGAGGGGCAGCAAGGAGCACAGGGGCAGGATACGGGCGGCTCGCCGCAGGGTGATGAGCAGCCGTCAGAGGGTGCGCCTAACGCTATGCCGGACGGTGGGGAAGGCATTCCTCAGGAACCGGAAGATTTGCTGGACGGAATAACCCCGGAAGAATATCCATAGTCTGATTTATCGGAAATGTACATAACCTCATAATTAAAGTAATAGATTGTAATAACAGTTTTTATGAGGTTTTTTGAATGGTCCGCAACAAAACATATAACCGCAAGAAAATATTGATTATTTTTACGGCGGTATCCTTGGTCCTTATCCTGATGGCAGGCCGGCTGGTATATCTGATGGTGTACTGTTCGGAATATTATGGGAAAAAGGCAGAAGATCTGCATGAGAGAGAGCGGGATATCAAGGCGGCGCGTGGCAAAATTATTGACGCTACGGGGACAGTGCTCGCCACTAACCGCACAGTCTGTACTATTTCGGTAATTCACAGCCAGCTTGAAGACCCCGAGAAAGTAATCGAGGTATTGACGAAAGAGCTTGGCATGGAAGAAGCAGCAGTCAGAAAGCGTGTGGAGAAAGTGAGCTCTATCGAAAGGGTGAAGTCCAATGTGGACAAAGAGACCGGAGATAAAATCCGTGATTACCGGCTGGCAGGAGTGAAAGTTGATGAAGATTATAAGCGATATTACCCATATGACACGCTAGCCTCCAAAGTTTTGGGCTTTACAGGAGGCGATAATCAGGGTATCATTGGTCTGGAAGTTATTTACGAGGATTGCTTAAAGGGGACAAACGGAAAGATTCTTACCCTGACAGACGCCAGGGGCGTGGAAATTGAAAATGCTGGAGAGCGCAGGCAGGAACCTGTGGACGGCAATAATCTCCACATCAGCTTGGATTATAATATCCAGCTTTACTGCGAGCAGGCGGCCAAGAAAGTTATGGAGGCGAAGTCTGCCGACAGCGTTTCCGTCATTGTCATGAATCCCCAGAACGGCGAGATTATGGCGATGGTGAATGTGCCGGAGTTCAACTTAAACGAACCTTTTTCGCTGGTGACGGCTGACGACGGCTTATTGGCGGGAGGGAATGAAACGCAGGAAGGGTCTGCCCAGGAACAATCTTCTGGAAAAGCTACGCAGGAGCAGTTAAACCGGATGTGGCGTAACCAATGTATCAGCGATACTTATGAGCCGGGTTCTGTGTTTAAGATAATTACTGCCTCAGCCGCACTTGAGGAGGGGGTAGTAAGCCTGAATGACAATTTTTTCTGTCCGGGCTACAAGTTGGTGGAGGATCGCAGGATTCACTGCCATAAACGTGTGGGACATGGGGCGGAGACATTTACCGAGGGGATTATGAATTCCTGCAATCCGGTATTTATCGAGTTGGGAATGCGTCTGGGAACAGACAATTTCTATAAATATTTTAAACAGTTTGGGCTTTTGCAGCGCACAGATATAGACCTTCCGGGGGAAGCGGTTACCATTATGCATGACAAGAAAAATGTCGGCCCGGTGGAGTTGGCTACCGTATCTTTTGGACAGTCGTTTCAGATAACGCCAATACAGCTTGTGACAACGGTTTCTTCCTTAATTAATGGAGGAAACAGGATTACCCCGCATTTTGGCGTATCGGTGAAAAACGACCAGGGGGAACTGGTGAAGACGCTGCGCTATGATGTCAAGGAAGGCATTGTCAGCAGCGAGACTTCCACGGTCCTGCGCAGCGTGCTGGAAAAGGTGGTGTCAGAGGGAAGCGGTAAGAATGCCAAAATAGAAGGGTATTCCATCGGAGGAAAGACGGCGACTTCGCAGACGCTTCCAAGGAGCGCAAACAAATATATCTCCTCTTTCTTAGGATTTGCGCCGGCCGAAAATCCGCAGGTATTGGCGCTTTGCATCATCAATAATCCGCAGGGGATTTATTACGGCGGAACAATTGCAGCGCCGGTGGTGCAGGAAATATTTACAAATATCCTGCCGTATCTGGGCATTGAGAGACAGCAAACGACGCAAGAGGACGATGAAACACAGGAGAACAATGAATAGCGAAAAGTATGGCAATATGCTGTACAAGTAATAGGACAATCGTGAAAAGTACGGCTTGCCGTATAAGGTAACAGGACAATTGTGAAAAAACGGTGGCAAGAACACCGTAGAGATGAAGAGGTGTATTAAAAATGGCGCAGACAGTGATAATTCCGGTTTTAATTTCTTTTGTGATTACGGCAGTTTTAGGTCCGGTGGTAATTCCTCTGTTGAGGAAACTCAAAGTAGGGCAGACGGAGCGCGAGGAGCTTGCGTCTCACCAAAAGAAGCAGGGGACGCCAACCATGGGAGGGCTGATGATACTTGCAGGTATTGTCGTGACTGCCGTCGTCTATATGAAGGATTATCCGAGGATTATGCCTATTCTATTTGTGACAGTCGGGTTTGGAATTATTGGATTTTTGGATGATTATCTGAAGGTTGTGCTGCGCCGCTCCGACGGTTTGCTGCCATGGCAGAAGATGCTGGGGCAGATCCTTGTGACTGGGGTGTTCAGTTTCTATATGTATTTCTATACGGATGGCGCGGACAGAGCGCTGATACCGTTTACCGGGGGATTTGAGGATGGTTATTTCCTGAACCTTGGATGGCTGGCTATTCCTGTAATGTTTTTGGCAATCTTAGGAACCGTAAATGGCGCCAACTTTACGGATGGTTTAGACGGGTTGGCTTCCAGCGTTACGGTACTGATAGCTACATTCTTTTCAGTTGTTGCCATTGGCACTGACAGCGGGATTGAACCTATTACCTGTGCCGTGGTAGGCTCTCTTTTAGGATTTCTGCTGTTTAACGTTTATCCGGCAAGTGTGTTCATGGGAGATACCGGTTCCCTGGCGCTTGGCGGTTTTGTGGCGGCTACGGCGTATGTGTTACAGATGCCAATCTTTATATTGATTGTGGCAATGATTTATTGGGTTGAGCTTTTGTCTGTGATGATTCAGGTTACCTATTTTAAAAAGACAGGCGGCAAACGGATTTTCCGCATGGCGCCCATCCACCATCATTTTGAGCTGGGCGGATGGTCTGAGACACGGGTGGTGGCGGTTTTTTCCATTGTCACAGCCATTTTATGTCTGATAGGCGTGTTGGCGTTATAGGAAACAAAGAGAAACGGCGGACGCAAAATTGCAAAAGATTATGGCCTCTTTGGGGCTGTTGGTGTTATAGGAACAGGAGAACACTTTAAAATGGATAGAAAAGTTCAATTAAAAGGGAAAAAATTTTTAGTATTTGGAGCAGGCCTCAGCGGGACGGCAGCCGCAGAACTTCTTTTACGCAACGGCCTATCAGTCATACTATACGAGGGCAATGAGAAGCAGACAGAAGAGGAAATTCGTGGAAGGTCTCCGTTATTTGGGAATATGCGGATTGTTCTTGGCGCATTGCCGGAGGCCGTAATCAGGGAATGTGAGATTGCCGTATTAAGTCCTGGCGTGCCCACAGACCTTGAAGCCGTGCAAAGAATGCGCAGTATGGGTCTTGCAATTTGGGGAGAAATAGAGCTTGCTTATATGTTTGAGCAGGGGAAGATTCTGGCGGTGACAGGCACCAATGGCAAGACGACAACGACCTCCCTGTTAGGGGAAATCATGAAATATGCAGCTTTAGCAGAGAATAATGTCAAAGATATGGGGATTTCTAAGGTAGAAGTTGTAGGCAACATTGGTATTCCATATACGAGCGTTGTGGAGCATACGGCCTGCGATTCCGTGACAGTGGCGGAAATCAGCAGTTTTCAATTGGAAACTGTACATACATTCTGCCCGCACATTTCGGCTATCTTGAATATCACACCGGATCACTTAAATCGCCACCATACGATGGAGAATTATCAGGAGGCGAAAATGCGTATTGCCATGAACCAAGGCAAAGAACAGGTATGCATCCTCAATTACGAGGATATTGCGCTGCGGGAATTTGCCCCAAACGTAAAAGCAAAGGTGGTATTTTTCAGCAGCAAACGCAAGCTTTCACAGGGCATTTACTTAGATGGGGAAGATATAGTCTGGGTTATGGACGGCGAGGAAACAGTGGTGTGCCATACGAATCAATTACAGTTGATAGGGCTGCACAATTACGAAAACGTGATGGCAGCGGCCGCTATGGCAATTATGTTTGGCGTCCCTATAGAGCGGATAAGGGAAGTCTTGCAACAGTTCACAGCAGTTGCGCACAGAATTGAATATGTGGTAACGAAACGTGGCGTCCGTTTCTACAATGATTCCAAGGGAACCAACCCCGATGCGGCAATTCAGGCAATCCGTGCGATGAAATGGCCTACGCTGCTGATTGGAGGCGGTTACGATAAGGATTCGGAGTTTGAGGAGTGGATTGGCGCGTTTGACGGGAAGGTGAAGAAGTTTGTCCTTCTGGGAGCTACCAGGGAGAAAATAAGAGATACGGCAGTTCGGATGGGCTACCCGGCAAAGGATATTATTCTGACGGACAGTTTGGAGGAGGCGGTACAAATCTGTTATGATAACGCAGTAAGCGGGGATGCAGTGCTGCTGTCGCCGGCCTGTGCAAGCTGGGGAATGTTCCGGGATTATGAACAGCGGGGAGATATGTTCAAGGAAATGGTGAAAGGATTGGAAGAATAATCATTAATTTAGGGGTGCAGGTATGGACAGAGCGCAAATTGCTGACCAAAGACAAAGAAGCATCCGCTATTTCGATTACAGCCTGTTATTGATTGTATGTTTTCTGGTCTGTTTTGGCTTGGTTATGCTCTACAGCACAAGTTCGTACAATGGGCAGGTCAAATTTGCGGATAGCGCTTACTACCTGAAAAAGCAGTTACTTGCAGATGTACTGGGAATTGCCGTTATGGCGGTGATTGCGAGAATAGATTACCGTGTGTGGAAAAGATTCTGGTTTCTGGCGTACGCGGCGGCATTTGGCCTGTGCACGCTGGTGTTGTTTGTGGGGCAGGAACTGAACGGCGCAAAGCGTTGGCTGAAATTGGGGCCGTTGAGTTTTCAGCCCTCGGAGATGGCCAAGGTGGCCGTTATCATTTTCCTGGCGACCATTATCAGCCGTATGCCCAAACAGATGGGCAAATTCACGGCTTTAATTAAGGTGATGCTTCTAGTCATGCCTATGGTAGTGATTGTAGCGTCGGAGAATCTGAGCACTGCCATTATTATTTTGGGAATTGCCATCTGCCTGGTATTTGTGGCGAGCCCCAAGTATATGCAGTTTTTTGTGATGGGGGGCGTGGTGGTCGCCTTTGGAGCAGCATTTATTATGTTGGAATCTTACCGTGCAGAACGTCTCAAAATCTGGCTGGAGCCGGAAAAGTATGAGAAGGGATACCAGACCTTGCAGGGGTTGTATGCGATTGGTTCAGGCGGCCTGTTTGGCAAAGGGATGGGAGCCAGTATGCAGAAGCTTGGGTTTGTGCCTGAAGCGCAGAACGATATGATTTACTCGATTATCTGTGAGGAGTTGGGGCTGTTTGGCGCCATCTGTGTCATCTTATTATTTTTGGTGCTGATTTGGCGGTTTATGGTAATTGCCAACAATGCGCAGGATTTGTATGGGGCTTTGATTGTAACCGGTGTTCTCTCGCATATTGCCATACAGGTGATTTTAAACATTGCGGTGGTGACAAACACCATACCGAATACAGGGATTTCCTTGCCGTTTATCAGCTACGGCGGCACGTCCGTAGCGTTTCTGCTGGCGGAGATTGGATTAGTGTTGAGCGTGTCCAGGGGAATACGGCTGGAGGAATAAAGATGGAAAAAGAGAGAAGAATACGCAAAGGAAGAGGGCGGATTGCAGGAATGGTTTTCCTCCTCCTCCTGCTGCTCCTGGCAGTGGGGGCGTTAGTTGTGATCAAACTATTCACTGTGGACAAGGTTATCGTGTCTGGGAATACATATTATTCACAAGAGGCGGTTGAAGAATGGCTTTTGGATGACGAATATTCCTGGAACAGCCTGTATGTGTTTTTTAAATATAAATTTCAGGCGCCAAGGGAACTTGCCTTCGTGGATTCTGTGGATGTGTCCCTGGACCCGCCGCACACGTTGAAGATTACTGTGCATGAGAAAGAGCTGATGGGGCGTATTTATATTGACTCGCTGGGGCAGAATGCTTATTTTGATAAGGGGGGCACGGTAGTGGAGATGTCCTCGGAGGAAGTGGAGGACGTGCCCAAAGTTACCGGAATTGATGTGGACAAGATTGAGCTCTATGAGAAGCTGCCCATCAAGGGCAACAGCGTATTGAAGAATCTTTTGTCCCTCACACAGATATTGAAGAAGTATGAACTGACGCCAAAGAACATTAAATATGGGACGGAGGGCAGTTATACGCTTAAATTTGGCAAAATTTCCGTTATGTTGGGACAGGCAAAGGACTTTAATGAAAAGATATCAAGGCTTTCCAGAATTCTGCCTAAGCTGGAAGGGCAGAAAGGCACGCTGCATTTGGAGAGCTGGTCGGAAAATACAACGGATATTACATTTGAAAAGGGCAAATAAGAAAAAAACACAAGAATTTGAAATTTCTTATTGATTAATTATCGAAAAAATTATACTATAGTAGAAGAGTTAAAATGTCGGTGATTATGCCGAGTGATAACTGAGTTTAGATAACTGTCCGGGAAACGGAGGAGTTCTGAATAAATACGGATTTGGACAAGAAGAAATTTTGATATAGAATAGAAGGAGGAAGGACCTTGCTTGAAATAATGACAGCTGGCATGGAGTCCAGTGCAAAAATCATCGTGGTTGGTGTAGGCGGAGCCGGGAATAACGCGGTGAATAGAATGATTGAGGAAAATATTGGCGGTGTGGAGTTTATCGGTGTCAACACGGATAAGCAGGCGCTCACATTATGTAAAGCTCCTACATTGATTCAGATTGGCGAGAAGCTTACAAAGGGACTTGGTGCAGGCGCACAGCCGGAAATCGGCGAGAAGGCTGCCGAGGAGAATATTGATGAGCTGACAGCGGCAATTAAGGGTGCAGATATGGTCTTTGTCACCTGTGGTATGGGCGGCGGAACCGGAACGGGAGCTGCGCCGGTTGTGGCGAAGATTGCCAAGGAAATGGGGATTTTAACAGTAGGCGTTGTGACGAAACCCTTTAAGTTCGAGGCGAAAGCGCGTATGCAGAATGCATTGAAGGGCGTGGAGCGTCTCAAAGAGAATGTAGATACGTTGATTGTAATTCCTAATGACAAATTACTGGAAATTGTGGACAGGCGTACCACGATGCCGGATGCGTTGAAGAAAGCGGATGAAGTATTGCAGCAGGCAGTGCAGGGAATTACGGATCTAATCAATGTTCCCGCCTTGATTAATCTTGATTTTGCGGATGTTCAGACAGTCATGAAAGACAAGGGAATGGCTCATATTGGAATTGGTCTTGCCAAGGGAGACGATAAGGCGGCTGAGGCGGTGAAGCTTGCAGTATCAAGCCCATTGCTCGAGACTACTATCTCAGGGGCGTCTCATGTTATTATCAATATTTCTGGCGACATTTCCTTGATGGACGCCAACGATGCTGTAAGTTATGTACAGGATTTGGCAGGGGATAGTGTGAACATTATTTTTGGCGCCAAGTACGATGAGACCATGGCGGATGAGGCTATTATCACGGTTATCGCGACAGGGCTTGAGGATGCGTCAGCAGCGCCGAAGGTTATGCCGAATATGAAGTACACACAGACTATGCCGAATAGAGGGCCTGCTGGAGCTGCAAGGACGACTGGAACCGCGGGATTAACTGGTATGGGAACTACGGCTCGCGCATCATCTCCTTACGGCACGACCGGCGCGTCATCTGCGTTAGGCGGTGGTTTTGGTACGGCAGCATCTGGTGCAGGGGGGCAGAGAACTGTTCGCAGGCCGGAGAGCAGCGTACATGAGAAGGACATCAAGATTCCTGAATTCTTGAAGAATACAAGGAAATAGATACATAATATAAAAAACCCCGGAGGCCGATGTGTCTCCGGGATTTCTTTATATTATAGGAAATACCTTGTCACGCTAAAGCGTGAACGAATCTTTTAAATATTAAATTTCTCTACCAGCCCTACCATAGATTCAACCTGTGCTTTCTGTTCTTCGCTGACAGCTGCTGTCTCCTGTGAAGTTGCGGAATTATTGTCCACAATTTCTGATACGCGGATGATGTTCTCATTGATTAGCTGCATATTCCGTACATCGTCTCCCAGGATTCGAGAAGTGTATTTCATTTTTTCGGTGGCCTCTTTGGCGCCTTTCATTACCTCGTCCATATTTTCTGCTGTCTCGTCGGCGATTGTAATTCCTTTTTCCACTGCCAGGACGGTCCGTTCAATCAGCTTGTTTGTCTCGCCGGCAGCTTTTGCAGATTCATCGGCGAGGTTTTTCACTTGGTTTGCCACGATGGCGAATCCCTTTCCGGCTTCTCCGGCGCGCGCCGCTTCAATGGAAGCGTTCAGGGAAAGTAAGTTGGTCTCTGAAGCAATGGATTCAATGGTGCTGATAATTTCGTCGATTTCTTCGGAACATTTGCTGATCTCACTGATAGCTTCTTTCAATTCCTGCATTTTGGCATTTCCAGATACCAATACCTCGCCTGCATGGGTAGAAAGCTCCACGGTGGAAGCGGCCTCTTGGGCGCTGTTTTCCATGCTCTTGTACAAATTTTCCATCAGAGTAACTAAATCGGAGACTTTGCCGGCTTGCTCGGTGCTTCCCTCTGCCAAGTCTACAGCCGCGCAGGCAAGCTGTTCCGAGCCGCAGTCAATCTGCTGTGAGACTTCGCGGATCGTGTTTAATGTTTCTCTCATTTTGCAGCTGATTTTCAAAAACGACTCCTTAATCAACCCGAATTCGCCTACATAATTCTGCTGCATCTCAAAGCAATAGTCGCCGTTCCCCATCTGTTCCAAAATGTTTGAAATTTCCCGGATCATACCGACGATATTCTGTTTCATCAGCGAAATAGCAGCCACCATCTTGCCGACTTCGCTCTCATCTGCTTCCAAGGCAAGGTCTGTGTGGAAATGACCTTCCGATAACAAAATCATTTGGCCAGATACCTTAACAATTGGCTCTAAAAGTTCATTCTCGGAAAATCTGACTATTTTACGGATTTGGAGAATTAAATATAGGAAAGAAGAGATATAGAGCAACTGAATCATAACCTGAAAGACGCGCAGGTTTCTCTTAGATTTGCTCACCCTTAACTGGATTTTTTGTATGGCATCGTCTGTGAGAGCGTTGATTTCTTGCGTAGTACCTTCGTACTCTTTACCGAACACATGGGACATTGCCTCGCTCGTATTTCCTTGTTCGGCAAGTTGTAAGGCCTTTTCTTCCAGAGGGACTAAACCGTTTGAGAGCTCGGCGATTTGTTCTAAAAGCGCCCATTCACTGCTTTTGAGATTGTTTTTCTTTAAACCAGCCCAGGCAATGTCGCGGTTCTTGTCTTCGTTCAGCTCTCTCATATAATCGTCGTAATAATCCTGGTTGCCGGTGACGGCGTAGGTCTGTACTGCGTACGTCAAGGCTTTGGAGCCTAGGCGGTACTGATTTAAAAATGTTGTGGTTTCAAGTTCCTGGTCCGCCACGTGTCCCATCCACAAGGTTGTGCCGACAGAAAGCAGCAGCAATATAGCGCCGGCAATCACGGATATAGCGGATTGTTTGATAATTTTTTTTAATTGATACGATTGGCTGGTTTTCTCCATAAAAATTTCCCCCTGTTAAAGATTCTTTGGTTAAAATATCCATATATATAATACTTTATATCATACAATTCGTCAAGATGACGAAAATTTAATTTTTTGCAAAACGGACAATGGTTTGACAAAAAAATCGGTTCTATACTTATATACTGTCCTTATCAGAAATAGCAGCAGTGGCAAAGGGGGCGGGAATTGAGATATGAATTGTATGCGGACATTTGGTTTCTGACAAATTTCAGCATGGATACGATTGCTCTCTGGATTGCCGGCAGGATAATGAAACAGCGTGTCCGCACAGGAAGGCTCCTGCTGGCAAGCTTTGTCGGGACGGCAGGTTCCATGTGCCTGTTCTTTTTTCTGAGCGATTACACCTGGTATCAGCTGGGTGTTCATTTTTTGGTAAATCCGGCAATGGTCTGGCTCTGTTATCACAGCCGTAAATGGAAGCAGTTTCTTGGGCAATGGATGCTCACTTATCTGGCAGTAATCCTTTTGGGAGGAATTATGGGATGGGGAGTTACCAATCTTGGCCTGGGAGGCAGATTCTGGCTTTGTCTTGCCGTTGCGCTGTTGTTTCTCCTGCTGGCGGCTAAAGTTGTAGATTTTTTTGGCAGGCAGAAGGCAACGGTCTATGAACTTCTTTTGGTGACGGCAGAGGGGAATATTACAGCGACAGGTTTTTTTGACACGGGAAACCTTCTTATGGACCCTACGGTGGGAAAGCCGGTACATATTGTCAAAAGAGAAATTTTAAAAGGGCAGCTCGAGGAGGGACGTCTGATGGCGCGGCTGATCCCCTTCCATTCTTTGGGGGAGGAAAATGGGATGCTGGAGGCCGTTACCATTGAGGGGATGTACATTTTGAGAGAAGAACAGCCGTTGTATCTGGAAAAGCCGGTGCTGGGGCTGGCGAGGGAGAATTTGTTTCAGTACGGGAGATATGATGTGATTTTAAATGGAAGAAGTATGGATAAGTAGGAGGATGAATATGTACATAAAAATTGCAATACCACAGCATTTCCAATTAAAGTTGATCGCCAATATCCGCAGTATGCTGCTGATGAAAAAAGGCGATATCCACTATATCGGGGGAGCGGAAATTTTGCCGCCGCCGTTGGATGCGCGGGAGGAAAACCGTTATATCCAGATGCTGGGGGAGGAAGATTCAGAGAAGGCGAGAAGCGTTTTGATTGAGCACAATCTGCGCCTGGTAGTGTACATAGCGAAGAAGTTTGACAATACGGGAATCGGTGTGGAGGACTTGATTTCTATCGGCACGATTGGTCTGATTAAGGCCATCAATACTTTTAATCCGGCCAAAAATATTAAACTTGCCACTTATGCGTCGCGGTGTATTGAGAATGAAATTCTTATGTATCTGCGCAGAAATAACAAGACGCGGATGGAGGTGTCGATTGACGAACCGCTGAACGTGGACTGGGACGGAAATGAATTGCTTTTGTCTGATATTTTGGGGACGGATGAGGATATTATCTATCGCGATATAGAGACGGAGGTGGAAAAAAGCCTTTTACAGCGCGCCGTAGAAAAGCTGTCGGATCGGGAGAGGACGATTGTGGAATTGCGTTTCGGACTGAAAAATCCAGGCGGCGAGGAGATGACGCAAAAAGAGGTAGCAGATCTACTGGGAATTTCTCAATCATATATTTCCAGATTGGAAAAAAAGATAATGAAGCGGCTGAAAAAAGAGATTGTCAGGTTTGAGTGAGCATCAATGAGTCCGAATTATGTATAGTTAAACGCCGCAGGCGCAGGAATGCGCTTTACACCCGATAGGCAGTTTGATATAATAAAATCATCCAAAGAGACCGTTTTTAAGCACAAAGAATAAAGCATACAAAGGAGATGGTGGGATGAAGCTAGAATTCTTGGGGGCTGCCCATGAGGTGACCGGGAGCTGTCACTATTTGCGGATGGGGAAGGTAAATCTGCTGGTTGACTGCGGTATGGAACAGGGAAAGGATATTTATGTGAACCAGGAGATTCCGGTTAATGCGGCGGAGATTGACTATGTGTTGGTAACGCATGCGCACATTGACCATTCAGGTCTGCTGCCGCTTCTGTACAGCCATGGATTCCGGGGGAAGATTTATGCGACGCGGCCGACGGCAGAACTCTGTAATATTATGTTAAAGGACTCGGCGCATATCCAGGAATTTGAGGCGGAGTGGAGGAATCGCAAGGCGCGTCGTGCCGGGCGCCCTCTGGTAGAGCCGATGTACAGCATGGAGGATGCGGAAGGGGTTTTGAAGTATTTCGTGCCCTGTGAATACGAGGAAAAGATTACGCTGTGCCCGGAGATTACGATCCGTTTTATTGACGCGGGGCATTTGCTTGGTTCTTCGAGCATAGAAGTGTGGGGAACAGAAGATGATAAGCAGGTGAAGCTGGTATTCTCCGGTGATATTGGAAACGGTAATCGTCCGTTAATCCGTGATCCCGAATACATAAAAGAAGCGGATTATGTCATTATGGAATCTACTTATGGCGACCGCACACATAAGAGGCCGCCAGATTATGCGCCGGAGCTTGCCGAAGTGTGCAGAGAGACCTTTACCCGCGGGGGGAACGTGGTAATTCCGGCATTTTCCGTAGGCAGGACGCAGGAGATGCTATTTTTCCTGAGACGGATTAAGATGGAAAACCTGCTGCCGGAATTTGCAGATTTTGAGGTTTATATTGACTCGCCGCTGGCGGTGGAGGCCACAAATATTTTCCAGAAAAATGTGCACGAGTGCTTTAATGAGCGGGCGCAGAAGTTGTTGGAGAAGGGGAACAATCCGCTTGCTTTCCCGGGACTGAAAATTGCCGTGACGAGCGATGAATCGCGGATGATTAATTTTGTTAAAAAGCCGATTGTGATTATCTCTGCTTCCGGTATGTGTGAAGCCGGAAGAATCCGCCATCACCTCAAACACAATTTGTGGCGGCCAGACTCTACGATTCTCTTTGTGGGCTATCAGGTGCCGGGGACGTTGGGCAATCATTTGTTAAACGGAGTGAAATCGGTGAAGCTGTTCGGTGAGGAGATTGAGGTGCGGGCGCGCATTACGAAACTGCCGGGAATCAGCGGCCATGCAGACCAGGCGCATCTCTTAGAGTGGGTCAAGGCGTTCGGCAGCACGCCCAAGCGTGTGTTTGTGGTTCATGGGCAGGACAGTGTGTGCGATGAGTTTGCGCGGATGGTAGAAAAGGAAACTGGCATCCCGGCAATCGGACCCTATAGCGGGGATGTTTACGACCTGGCAGAAAATGTCTGCGTCGTGCAGGGCAGCCGGGAGCGTGCGGTTAAGAAGAAAGAAACACATGCAGTTTCTAATATTTTTGCAAGACTTGTGGCCGCTGGCGAGCGTCTCCTTGCCGTGATCCGTAAGAGCCAGGGACGTCCCAACAAGGAGCTCGGCAAATTTGCCGACCAGATTAATTCCCTCTGTGACAAGTGGGAGTTATAGAGAGATAATTTTTCATGTTTTTTAAGGCAGACTTTTCCAGCCTGCTGACTTGGGCCTGGGAGATGTGAATTTCTTCTGCGACTTCCATCTGGGTTTTACCCTCGAAGAAACGGAGCTTGATGATATAGTTTTCCCGTTCGTTCAGTCGTTTCATGGCGTCGCTCAAGGAGAGTTCCTCTACCCAGGTCTCTTCCCTGTTTTTCTTATCGCTGATTTGATCCATGACGTATAAAGTGTCCCCGCCGTCGGTGTAGACCGGGTCGTACAGGCTGATGGGGCACTGGATGGCGTCTAGGGCAAAGACAATATCTTCCTTGGGGATGTCAATTTTCTCGGCGATGTCTTCAATCGTGGGTTCTCTTGATAATTCTTTGGACAGGAGTTCTTTGGCGTGGATAGCCTTGTAAGCCGTGTCGCGCAGGGAACGGCTCACACGAATGGAATTGTTATCGCGCAGATAGCGTCTTATTTCACCTATAATCATCGGAATGAATATGTTTTGTAGAAACAGCCTGTGTACTGGTATTGTTTGTTATAGTTCCGGCTCTTTTTAAGTTGCATGGAATAGGAAGCGGATGTATAATATAAAAAGCGTAGTTTTATTATTACTTTAGAGGAAGTATATAGACGAAGGAGGTACATCATGGGTTGTTTGGGAAATATTATCTGGTTCCTGGCCTGCGGGCTGTGGGAAGGTTTTTCGTGGGTGATTGCGGGGCTTCTGTGGAGCATTACAATCATTGGCATTCCGATTGGCAAGCAATGCTTTAAGCTGGCGTCATTAACGTTTTTTCCATTTGGAAAGGAAATTGAATATGGCGGGGGCAGCGTGTCGGTCATTGCTAATGTTTTTTGGCTGATTTTCAGCGGGATTCCTCTGGCCTGTGTGGCAGTATTGAATGGCGTATTACTGTGTATTACAATCATTGGTATTCCCTTTGGGCTGCAATGTTTTAAAATAGCAAAGCTGTCCCTGATGCCTTTTGGCGCGACCATCAGATATATATAAATTCATCTTGTATGCCGAAATAGATTGGTTTATAATGGAAGAAAGAGTAATTTTTCGCTAGAGGACGAGAAAGGAGAAAGAAATGAACATATTAGTAGTGAACTGTGGAAGCTCCTCCCTGAAATATCAGGTCATCAATTCTGATACGGAGGCAGTGCTGGCAAAGGGATTATGTGAGAGAATCGGCCTGGACGGCAGGCTGGTATATCAGAAGGCAGGCGGTGAGAAAGAGATAACCGATGCGGACATGCCTACGCATAAGCAGGCCATTCAGATGGTACTGGACGCGCTGGTGAATCCTAAGACGGGCGCTTTGAAGAGTTTAAGTGAAATCGGGGCGGTTGGCCACAGAGTGGTCCACGGCGGAGAGAAATTTGCTTCCTCTACTATTTTGAATGAGGAAGTGCTGGGAGTTATCGAGGAGTGCAACGATTTAGCGCCGCTGCACAACCCGGCAAATCTCATTGGTATCCGTGCCTGCCAGGAATTGATGCCAAATGTGCCGATGGTTGGCGTGTTTGACACGGCGTTCCACCAGACAATGCCGGAGAAAGCATATCTTTATGGCATTGATTATGACTATTATGAGAAATATAAGGTGCGCAGGTATGGTTTTCATGGCACTTCCCACAGTTATGTTTCCAAGCGTGCGGCAGAGATCGTGGGCAAACCGTACGGGGAGCTTAGGACGATCGTCTGCCATTTGGGGAATGGCGCGTCTATCTGTGCCGTTGAGAATGGCAAATCTATAGACACATCCATGGGCTTGACGCCGTTGGAGGGCTTGATTATGGGCACAAGATCCGGCGATATTGATCCTGGGGCAATGGAATATCTGGCGAAGAAAGAGGGCACGGATTTGGAGGGGGTTATGGAAATCCTCAATAAGAAATCCGGCGTTCAGGGATTATCCCATATTTCCAGCGACTTCCGTGACTTGGAAGCGGCCGCAGAGAAAGATGACGCTGCGGGCATCCGTGCATTACAGACCTTTATTTACCGCGCTGCCAAGTATGTGGGCGCGTATACGGCGGCAATGAACGGCGTGGATGTGATTTGCTTTACGGCGGGCGTAGGTGAGAATGGTCCCAATACCAGGAAAGGCATCTGTGATTACCTTGGCTATTTAGGCGTGAAGTTGGACGATAAGGCAAATGAGGTGCATGGAGAAGAGACGATTATTTCCACGCCGGATTCCAAGGTGACGGTTATCTGCCTGCCTACAAATGAGGAGCTGGCAATTGCGCGTGAAACGGTATCATTAGTTAGAAAATCATAATCACATATTAATCCTGCACATTGGAGAAAGGAGCTGGGTGGATATGAAATATATAAGAAGCAGTATTGAGGTTGAGGCGGCGCCATATGAACTGGACAAGGGGATGGAAGATGGATTTATGCCCTGGACTTCTATTGTGACGAACGGCTGGATTTCCACAGAAAAGTTGATTAAGATAACCAGAGAGGATGGGGTTGTCGTGTGTCCGTTTATCCAGAACCGCCGGGGGATGATTTTTCTGCGGGAAGGCGATTATATTATTACGGAGAACGATCATGAGCGCCATGTCTGTGGAAAAGATAAATTCCATAAGCGTTATCACGAAGTGAATTAGTCGTAAAGGGGCTGCCTCTGGCAGCCCTTGTTTATCTTACCAGGAAATATCTTGTCACGCGAATGTGTAAAAGGATGGAAGTTGATGCGGACTTGTCCGCTTTATTCGGGAGAAGATTATGTCGTTACAGTTAGTGTTCGGAAGTTCCGGGAGCGGGAAATCGGAGTATGTATACAACAAGGTTTTGCAACAGTCTAAGGCAGAGCCGCAGCGCACTTTTTTTGTACTGGTGCCGGAGCAATTTACCATGCAGACACAGCGGGAGCTGGTTGCGCGGCAGGAAAACCACAGCATCCTAAATGTGGACGTTGTGAGTTTTAACCGTCTTGCCTATCGCATCTTTGACGAGCTGGGAATGGGTAATCTGCATATTTTGGAAGAGACAGGCAAAAATCTTGTGCTGCGCCGTGTGGCAAAAGAACAGCAGGACAATTTAATTTTGATGAAAGCCGGTATGAAGAAATCCGGTTATATCAGTGAGATAAAGTCCATTATCTCGGAATTGACACAATATCGGATTGCGCCGGAACAGTTGGACGCGCTGATAGAGCGGGAAGACATGCCGCCGTTGTTTCGCCATAAGATCCGCGATATCCAGACGATGTATCAGGGATTTACCGATTATCTGCAAGGAAAATTCATTACCGGGGAAGAAGTGCTGGAGGTGTTTGCGCAGGCCGCAGATCAGTCACAGTTGTTGAAAGGATCCGTGATCGTGCTGGATGGGTTTACCGGGTTTACGCCGGTGCAGTATCATCTCTTACAAACGCTGGTTCAAATTGCGGGCGAAATTATCGTGACAGTGACGCTCGATAAAAGAGAGGACGCTTATATGTGCAGCGGTGTCCAGGAACTGTTTTACATGAGCAAAAAGACGGTGCAGACATTGGCAAAAATTGCTGCCAGGCAGCATGTGGAGATGAAAGATCCCGTCTGGATAACGCATAGCAATAAAAGCCGTTTTGCAGGCTCTCCTTCTTTGTTGTGGCTGGAACAAAACCTCTTTCGTGCGCAGCCGCAGGTCTATCGTTTCAATGAGATGGAGCAGTCTGCGGGTTCATCGGAAGCTTATAAGGGGCTGGACGAAAGAAGCTGGCAGAACATTTTTCTCTATTCATTGCAGAGCCCCAGACAGGAGATTTCCTTTATTGCCAGGGAGATTAAGGATTTGGTGCGCGCGCATGGTTATCGCTATAAAGATATCGCGGTCGTCTGCGGCGATGTAGAGCTGTATGGAAATTATGCCAGGGAGATTTTTGAGACTTATGAAATTCCCCTGTTTTTAGATACCACAAAGGATATTTTATTCCATCCGATGACAGAATTTTTGCGGCAGGCGCTGCTTGTGTTAGAGCAGGATTTTTCCTATGAATCGGTGTTGGGTTACCTGCGTTGTGGTCTTTGCGGTATCACCGCAGCGCAGACGGATATTTTGGAAAATTATCTTTTGTCCGTAAATATCCGGGGATTTCGCAAATGGCGGCAGAAGTGGGTGCGGCGTGGGTGTGTGCGAGAACAGCAGGAGTTAGATGAGATTAATATACTGCGCGAACAGATGGTGCAGCAGTTTTCCCCGCTGTGGGAGGCATTTCAGGAAAAAAAAACAGCGCTTGAAGTTTGTAAGGCTTTCTATGGGCTAATGGCTGTTCTGGATATAGAAGGGAAGCTGCGGCAGTATGAAGCTTATTTCCAGGAAGAGGGCGAGACGGCGCTTGCCAGGGAGTATGCGCAAATTTACCGGGTTGTCATGGATTTACTGGACAAGATAGTAGAATTGTTAGGTGCAGAAAAGATGGGCGTCCGGGAGTACCGTGAAATATTGGAGGCGGGCATGGAGGCCGCATCTATCGGTATCATTCCGCCGGGCTATGATCGGGTTGTGCTGGGGGACATAGAGAGGAGCCGGTTGTCGGATATTAAGGTGTTATTTTTTGCGGGGGTGAATGACGGCCTGATTCCCAAGGCGGTGGAGCATGGAGGGATTATTTCTCAGGCAGACCGGGAGGCGTTTGCGGCTAATGATATGGAGCTTGCGCCTACGGACCGGGAGCGCAGTTTTATCCAGAAATTTTATCTCTATTTAAACCTTACAAAGCCCTCCGAACGGCTGTACCTCACCTGGTTTCGGGTTGGCTGCGAGGGGAAGGAGAGCCGCAAATCTTATCTGGTGGGGACTATCCGGCGCATGTTTCCCCAGTTTGTTCCGGCGCGTGTGCAAGAAGAGGCTGGCGGCAGACAGATTGTGACGCCAAGAAGCAGCCAGAAGTTTTTTGTGGATGGACTGAAAAAGGCAAAAAGAGGCGATATTTCCCCGGAGTGGCTGGGGCTATACCACTGGTACAGCGGACAGGAACAGTGGCGGGAACAGATGCGCCTCTTTTTTGAGGCGGCATTTTATCATTTTTATGAGGGGAACATGGGGGAGGAAATTACACATGCGTTGTATGGGACGGTGCTGGAGAACAGCGTTACCAGGTTAGAGAGATTTAGCGCCTGTGCTTGCAGCCATTTCCTGCAATATGGATTAAAGCTTGAGGAGCGCAGCCTGGGGGAATTTGCCGCGGTGGATATGGGAAGCATGTTCCATGAGGTGTTGGAGCGGTATTCTTATGCTATGGAGAAGGCGGGCTACCATTGGCTTGGCGTGCCGGATGATGTGCGGGAACAGTTAATTGAACAGGCCGTGGAGGAAGCGTTAGGGCAGGGGTTTGATAACAAATTGTTTCAGGAGGCGAGGACGACGTATCTCCTGGAGCGGATGAAGCGGATTTTACGGCGGACGGTGGAGACCATCGAAGAGCAGGTGCGGACCAGTCATTTTTCCCCGGAAGGATATGAGATTTCCTTTTCTTTTATTGAAAATCTGGAGTCGGTGAATTTTACGCTCAGCGAGCGGGAGAAAATGAGGCTCCGGGGCAGGATTGACCGGGTGGACACGCACAAAACACAGGACGCCGTCTATGTGAAGGTAGTAGATTATAAATCTGGGGGCCAGGATTTCCAGCTTTTGTCGGTCTACCATGGTTTGCAGTTACAGCTTGTGGTGTATCTGAATTCGGCAATGGAGATTATGAAGCAAAAATATCCGGGGAGGCAGGTAATACCTGGGGGCATGTATTATTATCATCTGGATGATCCCATTGTTGACGGAGATTCCGGTAAGACGGATGCGCAAATCCGCGAGGAAATATTGGAAAAGCTGAAACTGAAAGGACTCGCCTGCGAGGACATGGACGCCAGCGCCAGTAAGAAAACAAAGCGTGTGGGGAGAGAAGAATTTGCGGTATTGTCCGGCTATGTCAATCATAAAATTCAAGAAATCGGGCAGAAAATTTTTGCCGGGGAAGTATCTGCGCGCCCGTACCGTCTGGGGGATGAAACCGGGTGCGATTACTGTCCTTATCATGGAATCTGCGGCTTCGATGACAGCGCGCCTGGACAAAGTTACCGGCAGCTTGCGCAGATTAAGGATGAAGAAGAAATCTATCAGAAAATGCGCGACAGTTCAGACACAGGAGGAAATGCAGCACAATGGAGAGAAAATGGACCGAGGAACAGCGCAGAGTTATAGAGGTGGAAGAGAGGAATCTGCTGGTATCTGCGGCGGCGGGAAGTGGAAAGACAGCCGTTTTGGTGGAGCGCATTATCCGTAAAATAACGGATAAGAGCCATCCCATAGATATTGATCGGCTCTTAATTGTGACGTTTACCAATGCGGCGGCGGCGGAAATGAGAGAACGGATAGGGCTGGCCCTGGCAAAAGCTCTGGAAAAGCAGCCGGACAACGTGCATCTGCAACGGCAGCAGACCTTGCTGCACAATGCGCAGATTACGACCATCCACAGTTTTTGCCTGTATGTCATACGCAATTATTTTCATAGGATTGAGATGGAGCCGGATTTTCGCGTGGCAGAGGAAGGGGAACTCAAACTTTTGCGCAGCGATGTGTTAGACCGGGTGTTGGAGCAGTATTACCAGGAGGCGAAACCGGAATTCCTGGCGCTGTCTGAGACGATTGCTACCGGTAAAACGGACCAACCGCTCAAGGAGACAATCTTAAAGCTCTTTTCCTTTGCGATGAGTTATCCCTGGGTGGAGGAATGGCTTGAGGAATGCAGGGCGCCTTTTCAGGTAGAAAGCATGGAGGAGTTTGAGGAGCTTCCGATGACGGAAGCATTGCTGGCATATCTGAACAATCTTTCTGCGCAGTGGGCGCGGCAGCTCGAACAGTGTGTGCAAATCAGTCTGATGGGAGACGGACCCCAAAGTTATGCCGCGCTCTTGCAGGAGGAACAGGAAACTTTTGAAAAAATATCCGCGTGCAGTACGTTTGAGGAATATTATGAATGCGTGCGCGCCGTTTCTTTTGGGCGTTTGCCTGCGCTGCGCAAATTTGCAGGCGACGCAGCGAAAAAGGAGCGTGTACAAAAGCTGCGCAACGAAGTTAAGGCATCTGTCAAAAAGATTACCGAGCAGTTCTTTTTCCAAAGTCCCCAGAAAACGATGGAAGATATGGGCAAAAGCCGCCCGGCGGCAGATATGCTGATTGAAGTGACGCTGGCGTTTATCCATGCGTTTGCGGAAAAAAAACGTGAGAAAAATATGCTGGATTTCAACGACTTTGAGCATTATGCACTGAAAATCCTCGTGGATGAACAGTCGCATAAGCCCAGCCGCACAGCGGAGGAATTGCGCAGGAACTATGAGGAAATCATGATTGACGAATACCAGGATTCCAACAATGTGCAGGAGACGATTCTCAGGGCAGTCTCCAAGGAGGCGGACGGCGGGCATAATATTTTTATGGTCGGAGATGTGAAACAGAGTATTTACCGCTTCCGCATGGCGCGCCCCGAGCTTTTCATGGAGAAATATGACACTTACACGTTGGAGGAAAGCAAAAACCAGCGTGTGGACCTGCACAAAAATTTCCGCAGCCGTCCCGAGGTGATAGAGACGGTCAATGATATTTTTGCAAAGATTATGAATCATGATATCGGAAATATCACTTATGATGCGCAGGCGGCTTTATACTCGGGAGCTGTATTTCCGGAAGGGAAGCCGGGAATGTTTGACACAAGGCTTCTGGTTGTCCAGCCGGCGGAGGAGGACAAGGAATTGAAAGCGCCCGATTTGGAGGCAAAGGCAGTGGGAGCAGAGATTCGCAGGATGATGAAAGAACAGCTTGTGAAAGATGAAAGGCCGGCGGAAGGGAGCGAGGGCGCTCTGCGTCCGCTCAGATACGGCGATGTTGTAATTCTGCTCCGTTCTCTGGGCAGTGTTGCAGATACGTTTGTAAAGACCTTGAATGAGATGGGCATTCCCGCGCGCGCCACAGCCGGCGCCGGGTATTTCTCCGCGCCGGAGGTGCAGACAGCGCTGAACCTGCTGAAGTTGGTGGATAATCCGAGGCAGGATATTCCCATGGCGGCGGCTCTGTCCTCCCCTGTGGTGGGACTGAGTAAGGAGGATTTGGCGACTTTGCGTGTGCAGTTCCCGGAAGAAACATTTTACCAGGCGGTTATGCATTATATATCTGGGGAGGATGCACAAAAAGATGGAGAGGCGCCAGGAAGCCAGCAAAAGTCGGAAATTAGCGTTGCCAGAGAGTTGTTTGCAGCGCAAGGAGAGGAAGCGGCAAAACGTATAGAACTTTCAGCCCAGGCAAAACAAAGATTACAGAAGTTTTTACATTTGTTGCGGAAGTATCGCAAAAAGGTCAGCTATACGCCTATTCATCAGCTCTTATATGAAATTTTGGAGGAGACCGGCTATCAGGCGTACGTCTATGCGCTGCCCGGCGGGGAGGTGAAGAGGGCCAATCTGGAAATGCTGGTGGAGAAGGCGATAGCCTATGAGAATACAAGTTACCGCGGCCTGTTCCATTTTATACGGTATATGGAACAATTGCGTAAATATGAGGTAGATTTTCCGCTGGCAGATGGGGAGGAGACGGAGGACGCTGTGCGGATTATGAGCATTCATAAGAGCAAGGGGCTGGAATTTCCGGTTGTGTTTGTGTCTGGGCTGGGAAAAATGTTTAATAATCAGGATGTGAAGGAGAAGGTTGTACTTCACCCTTCGCTTGGTATCGGCATGGATGTGACAGACATTGCGCGGCGGCTGCGGACGCCGGGATTTACACGGCAGGTATTAGCAAGGCGGATTACCATGGAAAACATCGGCGAAGAGCTGCGTGTGCTCTATGTCGCGCTGACGCGTGCAAAGGAGAAATTAATTCTCACCGGAGTTCTGAAAAAAGCGCGGGAAAAGCTGGAGGAATGGGGGTTCGTGGTGAATGCTCAGGAGGGAGAAGCATCTTTAGCTGCCGGAGTATGCATGAAGGCGGCGCCGATAGCCGAGGAATCCGCGGGTTTTCTCTCGTTCTTACAACGGCTCAATACGAACAATTATTTACAGTTGATTCTGTTGGCGTGCCGGGCCTATCCGGGGAAATATCCGGCGCTCCTTTTGCAGAAGGAGGACCTTGCTTTTGCAGAGCAGGAACACGCAGTGGCGCAAGAGCTGACGAAAATTGATTTGCTGGCCCGAGTGCAGGAGCGGGATTGCGCTTGGGATCGGAAAGTAGAAGAACGGCTGAACTTTGTGTATCCCTATGAGGAGGAGTGTACGATGCGCACAAAGGTGTCTGTGTCAGAACTCAAACACCGCGCGATGGATAAAATTATCGAGGAAGAAATGAGGGGACAATCCGGTTGGCAGCAGAAGGAAGAGGAGCGTTATGTTCCAGCGTTTATGGAGGGCGTGCAGCAGGAGAACATAGGCGCCAAACGTGGAACGGCGATGCACAGGGTACTCGAGTGTTATGATTTCACCAGGGAGGCGGACAGCTTAGAAGGGCAGCTTCAGATGTTAGAAGAACAAGGCAAGATAGAGGAGGATCTGCTGGAGTTGGTGTATCTGCCAGCTTTGAAAAAGTTTCTGGCGTCGCCTTTGGCAAGCCGTATGCAGGCGGCGGCGCACTCCGGTAAGCTCTATAAGGAGAAGCCGTTTGTCATGGGCAAGCCGGCCAGGGAGGCCTTAGAAGAGAGCGGAAGTTCGGAAATGCTTCTAATCCAGGGAATTATCGACGTATTCTTTGAGGAGGAGGACGGCATTGTGTTGCTGGATTACAAGACGGACAGCGTAAGCAGCGGCGGAGAGCTTGCAGACCGTTACCGCACGCAAATGGAGTTGTACCAGGAAGCGATTGAGCGTGCGCTGGGAAAGACGGTGAAGGAGAAGGCGTTGTATTCGTTCTGTTTGGGGGAAGTAGTTAGGGTGTAGGTTGTTTATCTCACGAAGGAAGATATGAGGAAAACTCGGTGTATTGAGCCGGTGTAAAAGTGGTATTACACTTGGGAATCATGAATAATCAAGTAACAGGAGGACAGTCATGGCATACAGAATAATTCTGGCTTCTGCTTCCCCGAGAAGGAAGGAGCTGTTAGAACAGGTCGGCGCAGAATTTGAAATAATCCCGGCGGTGGGAGAGGAAATAATCACAGACAGCAGCCCTCAGCAGGCAGTGCTTGATTTGGCGGCGCAGAAAGCGGCCGAGGTGGCGGCAAAGGTGCGGGAGGACGCAATTATTCTCGGCGCCGATACGGTGGTGGCGTTTGGGGACAAGATTTTGGGCAAGCCTAAAGATGAGGCGGATGCAAAGCAGATGTTGTCCTTACTCTCGGGCAAGACGCACAGCGTATATACCGGGGTGTCAATCGTTGTCAGACAGTCGGGGGAATCGCAGTCGTACTCATTTTATGAGGAGACAGAGGTGACAATGTATCCGCTGTCGGAGCAGCAGATATTATCTTATATCCGCACCAAAGAGCCCATGGATAAAGCAGGTTCCTATGGCATTCAGGGAAAAGGGGCGGTTTTTATTGAGAAAATTCAGGGAGATTATAATAACGTGGTGGGGCTCCCGATAGCCAGAGTTTTTCGTACCTTAGAAGAAGTCTGCGGGTTTTCTGTTATGGTCCGGGAAATCTATCATTGAAATTTTGTGCGATTCATACTATCATATAGGGGAAGAGATAGGAGGAGCGATTTTATGAATGGATATGATGAACTTTGTTTGGAATATTTTTTGGAGAATCAGTCTCAGCTTTTTGACGAGAGGGTAGCTGAGAACCTGGATGACGCGCAGGAATTTTTGGAAGACTGCATGGCGGTGGTGTGCCGGAATATCAAAGAGGTTCGCGCATATTTTGAGGAGGAGGGCGCAGATATTTCCTATATGGATGATGAGGAATTGGAGGAAGCGTCTGAGGTATTCTCCCTGCCGGACGGAAGATTTCTGGTAGTGGAAGTATAGGCATTTGCATGGAAAGTAGGAGCGAGATGACAAAATATGATGTGATTATTATCGGCGCCGGGCCATCCGGGATTTTCTGCGCCTATGAATTAATTAAGAAGAAGCCTGAGCTTAAGGTATTGATGCTTGAGAAGGGAAGAAGGATTGAGAACCGGGAATGCCCCAAGCGTAGGACGAAAGAATGCGTTGGCTGCCAGCCCTGTGCGATTACTACTGGATTTGCGGGAGCAGGGGCTTTTTCGGATGGTAAGTTATCGTTGTCCCCGGATGTTGGCGGAAATCTGCCTCAGATTTTAGGGTATGACAAGGCGGTAGAATTGATTCGGGAATCGGATGAGATTTATTTACAATTTGGCGCGGACAAAAATGTCTATGGCGTTGGAAAAGAGAGAGAAATCCGGGAAATCCGCAGGAAAGCAATCAATGCCAATTTGAAACTGGTAGAATGTCCCATCCGTCACCTGGGCACGGAGGAAGGATACAAGATATACAGCCGGTTACAGGAACATCTTTTGCGGCAAGGTATTGAGATGAAGTTTCACACCATGGTGGAAAATGTGCTGGTGGAAGACGGCAGGGCAGTGGGCGTGATAACCAAAGACGGGGAATCTTTCTTTGGCAAGGAAATCGTCTGTGCGATTGGAAGGGAAGGCGCAGACTGGTTCAGCCGCATCTGTAAGGAACATGGGGTTGAGACGAAGGTCGGCACAGTGGATATTGGCGTGCGCGTGGAGGTTCGGGATGAGGTCATGGAATTTCTCAATCAGAATCTCTACGAGGCAAAGTTAGTTTACCATACGCCGACATTTGACGATAAAGTGCGTACGTTCTGCACGAATCCCTCGGGTGAGGTGGCAACGGAATATTACGAGGATGGACTGGCCGTGGTGAACGGCCATGCCTATAAATCCAATGAGCTGAAAACCAGCAACACGAATTTTGCCTTGCTGGTATCAAAGAATTTCACGAAGCCGTTTAAGACGCCGATTGCCTATGGCAAGCAGATTGCCCAATTGTCTAATATGCTCTGCGACGGCAAGATTTTGGTGCAGACATTTGGCGATTTCCGCAGAGGAAGAAGGACTACGGAAGAACGGTTGTGCCGCAACAATCTTATTCCTACGCTCAAGGACGCTGTACCAGGGGATTTGTCTTTAGTTTTCCCGCACCGGATTATGGTAGATATTGAGGAAATGATATTTGCACTTGATAAGGTGACGCCTGGCATTGCGAGTGATGAGACGCTTCTTTACGGCGTGGAAGTCAAATTTTACTCCAACAAGGTGGTGGTGGATCAGGCGTTTAAGACAAATCTGCCGGGATTGCGCGCCATCGGCGATGGGGCTTCTGTCACAAGAGGATTGCAGCAGGCGTCTGCGAATGGTTTGAGCGTAGCGCGCAGTATCCTCGCGGAAGTGTCTTAGCAGAAATTTAATATTTTACAACTCAGATGAAATGGATGGGTATACCAATGAAGATAGGCAAGAAATTAAAGATGGCTGGGATATGCGCCTTGTTTTTCATGTCGTTTAGCGGATGTAAAATGGTAGGTGCAGAAGTGGTAGTCAATGCCGACCATGCAGAGAATGAAGTGTTTAAAATCAGGGATGCAGTCTGTACACTGCCGCAAGCGCGGGTAGTGCTGACGAATTATCAGAATATCTATGACACAATGTATGGCATAGATTTGTGGAAGCATGGCTTCAAAGACCAGGAACTGGAAAATTATGTCAAGGATTTGACCGTCTCCAGACTTGCACAGATTATGGCTATGAATTATCTGGCGCAGGAGAACGAGATTGTCCTTACGGAAGAGGAACAGACGAAGATAAAGGAAGCGGCCGGTGAATATTATGGTTCTTTGAATGATGCTGAAAAAGAATACATGCAGGTAAAGCAAGGCGATATAGAGACGTTGTATACCCGCTATGGACTGGCGAATAAACTCTATACATTCCTGACTCAAGGCGTCAATGACGAAGTCAGCGATGAGGAAGCAAGGGTTATGGAAGCAGAACAGATTTTTGTATCTGATGCAGAAACGGCCAAGGAAGTGGCGCGGCAGTTAAAGGAGGGAAATGATTTCCTCACGGTGGCCAACCGTTACAATGAAGATGCAGAAACGGAAGTGTTTTTCAGCAAGAACGGCGTGGAATCGCAGATGGCGGAGGTTGTATTTTCATTGGAGAATGATGAGGTCAGCGAAGAGATTAAGACGGCAGATGGATATTATTTTGTTAAGTGTATTAATCATTATGATCAGGAGAAGACAGATGATAATAAGTCCGTGATATTGGAAGAGCGCAGAAAAGAGGCGTTTGATGATGTCTATCAAGGGTTTCTGTTGGACCTTCCATCGGAATTCAATGAGAAGCTCTGGGATGAAGTGAAAGTGGAAGTGAATCAGGATGTGACAACGGATAGTTTTTTTCAGGTATACGAGAAATATTGTGTTTGGTAGTCTTATCGGGTAGAGAAGGCGTTCCCCAAGTGTTATTTGCCGGGGAACGTTTTTTTAAATTAATACATTGACAAATAAAAACTACTGTAGTAGTATAGAAACATAAACTACTACAGTAGTTTAGGGAGGGAAATATATGGATGTGAAATTATTTGATTCGGAATTGAAAGTCATGACGGTTCTGTGGAAGGAAGGTGATGCAACGGCGAAACATATTTCCGACGTGCTCAAGGAAGAAGTGGGATGGAATATGAACACAACATATACATTGATAAAGAGATGCATGAAAAAGGGCGCCATTGAGCGTTCAGAGCCTAATTTTATGTGTCATGCATTGATTTCCCAGGAGGAAGTGCAGAAAGCGGAGACGCAGGAATTGATTGACAAAGTTTATGATGGTTCCGCAGATAAGCTATTTGCTGCATTGCTGGGCAGGAAGAAGCTGTCCAAACAGCAAATAGACGAGCTGCGCAAGGTTGTCGGAGAGTTGGAATGAGGGAATTGCTATGAGTTTATGGGAGATGAGTATTTGCGGCGGTATTTTTATCACGGTAATTGTGCTGATTCGAGGGCTGTTTCGCAAACAGTTTCCAGGAAAAATTTTTCAGATTTTATGGCTGGCGGCAGTCCTGCGGCTGTTGCTTCCCGTTGCCGTTCCTTGGCAGTACAGTGTATATTCTATGATACAACGCTGTATGGAGGAAATATCCGACTGTGGAAGCTCAGAGAATATTGTACAAAATGAAATGTTTGGAAATGCAGCCGCAGAGACGGAAGCCATAGAGGAGGTATCTCTTACAGCAGAAAGTCAAGAGAATGATGCGGCTGTAGCTGCCCAGAACGCTTGGCAGGATGCGGCTGCGTTTGTAAACAAGAGCTGGCAAGAGATAACGCGGATGGTAAAAGAGCAGCCTTCGCCAATCTGGGTATGTATTTATCTCTTAGGAGCAGTTCTCTTTACCCTGTATTATGTATTGTCTTATTATAGGTGGCATAAGGAATTGCAGACCTCACTGCCTGTTGAGAATCCGCAAATCCAGGCATGGGCAGAGGCGCTTCCACTGAGGCGCAAAGTATCTGTCCGCCAATGGGAAGGTACGGCAACGCCTTTCACCTGCGGGGTGCTTCGTCCGGTGATCCTGCTGCCCAAATCATTGGCAGAGGAGGCGCCGCGGCAGCTAAAATTTGTGCTGGCGCATGAATATATGCATATTCGGCGCTATGACGCAGTAAAAAAAATAGTGCTCTTGTTTACCTGTTGTTTTCATTGGTTTAATCCGCTTGTCTGGGTGATGTGCATTCTAGCCAACAGGGATATGGAGCTTGACTGTGATGAACATGTAATCAAGTACCTGGGAAGAGATAGCCGTGCAGATTATGCATATGCTCTGCTAGATATGGAAGAGCAGCGCAGTGTTTTTCTATCCTGGGGAAACAGTTTTAGTAAAAATGCAATGGAAGAAAGGGTGGTTGCCATTATGAAAGGAAATAAAAAGTCTATAGCAGTAGGGATATTGTCAGGTGTGATGACAGTGGGAGTGATTATGGCGTTTGTTACCTCAGCATTTGCCATGGACAAGTCACAGAAGGCGAGCCAGGTATATACTGACAGCAGCGAAACCTATGATGTTAAGGCAGAGGGGGGCCGTGTCTATGTAAGTAAAGGGACGGCAGGACAAAGTGCCGCTGTAAACGAGGATGTGGAGGAACAAAGTGTCTATGTAAGTAAAGGGACGGCAGGACAAAGTGCCGCTGTAAATGAGGATATGGAGGAACAAAGTGCCGCTGTAGAGGATATCAGCAGTGATATTGCTTACGCAATAGAAAGCACAGTAGAACAATATGCAGGTGCGGAGAACAGCGAAAATATTGCCTATGCATATGATGAAGGGGATGCCAGCGAGGGCGTCAATGGGCATTTGGATTTAGGTCTTCCAGAGGAATACGTTTCTTTGGGAGTTACAGCTGACCTTCACACAGGCACATGGGAATATCAGGGGAAAAAGGTAGCTGTTTTTTATGATAAGGATCGGTGGCTGCTGACAGCCGACGTTTCTCCCAAAGACGCTGTATATCTTGAAGTCTGCCGAGACAAGGAGGGTAAGATTGAACAGATAAAAAACTGCAGCAAGAAAGAAATGCAGAACATATTAAAAAAGAAAGGGCTTGTGTTTTAAAGGAATGGAAAAACGACTGTTATAATCAATCAATTATAGAACATCCTCTGGACAGAAACAGAGCCAAGCAACCTATGAGCGATAGGAGGCTTGGTCCTGTGTTATATGAAAGCAGTATTTATTTTGCTAACAACAGCATAATCTGGTTACTCCTTGCCACGAACTTACTCATGGCATCCGGCGTCAGCGGATGGTTGGCGATGAGCGCCAAATCGTAGAGCTGTTCACAGAATACCGGAACATGTTCAGAATCTTTATGTTCTAAGATGTATTTTACCAGCTGGTTGTTGGCGTTCAGTATCAATGTCTGGTCGCCGCCGAACATAGAGGGATCCATGCCTGCCATGCCGTACATCTTCATCATATCCTGCATCCTTCGTCCTTCCTCGGAGAGGGTGATGACGGAAGAGATGTCTGCATTTTTCAGTTTTTCTACGTTTACATTTAAGTTCTCGTTATTTAACGCTTTGCGGAAGGTTTCCGTCAGTGTGTCTTTCGCTTCCTTCAAATCTTCCTCAGAGACGTCTTCTTTCATGGAATCTGTGAGGTCGGCGTCAATGCGCACAAATTTAATTTTTTCGTTCCGGCGCTCTAACTGTGTGATGAAAGAAGTATCAATATTGTGGTCTAAGATGACAGCGTCCATGTTCTGTTCCTTAAACATTTTGATATACTGCCCCTGTTGTTGTCTGTCTGTCACATAGTAGACAGGTTTGCGCGTGTCTTTTTCCTCTGTAGAATTTGCGTCTTCTGCCTGTTCGGAATCGGCGCTGTCTGCGGCATCGGTATCTGTATTTACAGAGTCATTGTCTGTATTTTCAGCATCTGCACTCTCATCCTCTGTTTTCAGGCATTCCGGCAGCGTGAGGTATTTGTCATCCAGATTCTTGAAGAGGATATAGTCGTTCATTTTGTCGCAGAACTTCTCGTCCTTGAGGCAGCCGAATTTGATGAAGGGGCTGATGTCGTCCCAGTATTTTTCATAAGATTCCTTGTCGGTCTTGCACATGCCGCTCAATTTGTCGGCAACTTTCTTGGTGATGTAATCAGAAATCTTCTGCACGAAGCCGTCGTTTTGCAGGGCGCTGCGGGACACATTCAAAGGCAAATCGGGGCAGTCAATTACACCCTTTAACAGCATCAAAAATTCCGGGATGACTTCCTTGATATTGTCGGCAATAAATACCTGGTTATTGTACAGTTTAATCGTTCCCTCAATGGAATCGTACTCCGTGTTGATTTTGGGGAAGTATAAAATACCTTTGAGGTTGAACGGGTAGTCCATATTTAAGTGAATCCAAAACAGCGGTTCCTTGTAGTCCTGGAAGACCTTGCGGTAAAATGATTTGTACTCCTCGTCCGTGCAGTCGTTGGGATGTTTGGCCCACAGAGGATGCGTGTCGTTCAAAGCAACCGGACGTTTGATAATTTTTGCCTTCTCCGTGCGTGGAGATACTTCTACCTGTTCTTTGGTGCCGTCCTCGTTTTCCTGTTCCTCGAACTTTGCCTCCTCGACAATGTTTTCAATGACGGTATCTTTCTCTGTTACCTCATCTGCGGGTATCGTCTCATATTCTTCCGGCGCGTTTTCCTTAGCCAGATAGATAGGGGTGGGCATGAAGGAACAGTATTTCTGGATGACTTCTTTGGCGCGGTATTCGTTGGCAAATTCCAGGCAGTCCTCATTCAAGAATAACGTAATCTCCGTGCCGACAGTCGTTTTAGAGCCGTCGGACATGTCAAATTCTGTGCCGCCGTCGCAGGTCCAGTGAACGGGTACAGCGTCTTTTTGGTAGGAGAGAGAATCAATATGCACCTCGTCTGCAACCATGAAAGCAGAGTAGAAGCCTAAGCCGAAGTGACCGATAATCTGTTCCTCGCTCGCCTTATCCTTATATTTCTCCAGGAAGTCGGAGGCGCCGGAGAATGCAATCTGATTGATATATTCTTCCACTTCGTCGGCGGTCATGCCGAGTCCATTGTCGATAAATTTGAGTGTTTTCTCTTCCGGGTTTACAAGAATCTGAATCTTGGCTTCATAGTCGTCGGGAAGCTCATATTCTCCCATCAAATCTAGTTTTTTCAATTTGGTAATGGCGTCGCAGCCGTTAGAAATTAATTCGCGGTAGAAAATGTCGTGGTCGGAATACAGCCATTTTTTGATAATAGGAAAAATATTGTCGCTGTTGATGGAAAGATTTCCGTGTTTGTTGCTCATAAAAATTACACTCCTTTGTCTGCTTCATTTTTCATCTAAAAAAGATTGTAATACCCGAGGCTGCAAAAGTCAATAGAAAATTAGCACTCTTTAAGAATGAGTGCTAACAAAAGGGCTGAAAACCAGGAAAATCAAGGGATTGGGGAATTCTTAAAAGTTTATAAACAGGAAATGTCAGTTGACAGTCCGCGGCTTTTATCATAGAATTATGTGGTGGGATATTATTTATAGAGGCAGAGGTGAACAATGAACGATCAGTTGATGAAAAAGTATGAATCCATGGGATTTGACAAGGGGCAGTTGGAGGAGATACGTCAGGGCATTGAGAAGGGATTGGATGTGTCCTGGTATACTTCTGTAAAGTATGACTGGTTTCAGATGGAAGAGATTAAGAAAGGGTTAGAGAGGGGACTGGATGTGTCTGTCTACGCCAGGCCGGATATCGCGTATGACCGAATGCGCCAGATTCGGAAAGGCCTGCAAGAGGGGATTAAGCTGACGGATTATCATGAGATGTCGGCTGGCTATCTGCGCCAGATCCGCAAGGCAAGACAGGGGAAGGTGAATATTTTTCCCTATATTAAAGAGGGGTATGAACCGGATCAGTTAGAAGAAATCCGTCTTGCACTGGAACACAAAGCGGATGTGAGCGTGTATCTGATCAAAGAATTTTTAGGCGAGTCCATAAGGGAAATCCGTCTCGGCGTAGAAGAAGGGCTGGACGTTTCCGTCTATGCCAAGATTAACTATGGCTGGCAGCAGATGCGGGAAATCCGCCTGGGCTTAGAGCGTCGTGTGGACGTGTCAATTTATGCGAAGGAATTGTACCGCTGGCAGCAGATGCGGGAAATCCGCCTGGGGCTGGAAGAAGGCTTGAATGTGTCGGCTTATCAGAGTATGATGTATTCGGCGAAAGAGATGGAGCGGATTCGCAAGAAGATGAAAACGCAGCGGGCAGAGCGGGAGCGGCAGGAAGAGGAAAGCATAGGCGCAGATTTCCAGTTTGAAGTGCTGGAAGAACAGGCAAAGATGGCGTCGGAGTGCCTGATAACGGTCAGCCAGGATAAGATGGAAGCGTATGTGACGATAGAAAAGGGCGCATGTAAGACGAAGAATGAGATTATACGCCTCCTGGCGAAGGAGAACGTTGTTTTTGGGATTAAGCAGGACAATATAGATAAATACCTCGAAGAAGCGGATAAATCGACCAATCGTTTTCTGGCGGCAGAGGGCATTCGGCCGGAACGAGGCAGGGACGGCTATTATGAATATTTTTTCCGCACCGGGATTCCGCAGATTCCGGCGATTCGTGACGACGGTTCCATTGATTATCAGAATACGGTCTATTTTGAGCAGGTGAAGGCGGGACAGGTAATTGCCGTGTATCATGACGCGCAGCCCGGAATGGGCGGAAGAACCGTGGAAGGTACAGAACTTCCGGCGCAGGGCGGGCAGGAGAAGCATATCCTCAGAGGAAGGGGCTTTCTGCTGTCTCAGGATAAGAAGACGTATATAGCCAGGGAGTCTGGTAAGATTGAACTGAAGGACAATAAGATAACGATTCAGCCGCTTCTGGTTGTGGACGAAGTGACGATATCTACAGGCAACCTCAGATTTAACGGCAGTATCTGGGTGCGGGGAAATGTCGGCAGCGGCGTAGTAATCCAGGCGGAAGACGAACTGGTTGTCGAGGGGAATGTAGAAGCGGCGCATTTGCAGAGCGGCAAGAAGATTGTCATCAAAAATGGCGTGTCCGGCGGCGGGCTGGCAAAGATAGAGTCCGCGGGAGATATTCACGGCAAATTTTTTGAGGGCGCTACGTTGATTGCCAATGATGGTATTTATGCGAATTATGTTATGAGCAGTAATTTGATCGCCGGCAAGGAGGTTATCATTTCCGGCGCCAGAGGAGCGATTATCGGAGGGAATACGGCGGCGGTAAATAAGATTGAGGCGCACCATATCGGAAACCGCGCGGGACTTCTTACTAATATTTCCCTGGGAATCAGCCAGGCGATGATACAAAAGGAAGAAGAGGCGGATATCAAACTGAAAAAACTGCAATCGGAGCTGGCAATTTTTGAGGAAGCCTATAAGAAACTGCAAAAACAATATCCGCCGGAAGTCCGTAATGAGATGGAAATTTACCTCAAGGTGGAGCAGGCGACTTATATCAAGCGCAAACAGATGGAACAGCAATTTGAGCTGACAAAGGAATTAGAGCAGAAGCGCAAAAAAGCGGACGAGGCGAAGATGCTTGTGCGCGGAACGCTCAATGCCGGTACGGTGGTGCAGATGAACGGTATGACCTGGAATGCGGCAAGTTCGGTCAAAAACGTCACCGTGCGCCGGTCATTCAAGGAAATCGGCGTATTTCGGAATTAAGGAGGAATTACATGGAACGGCGTAAAATATTGATTGTGGATGATTTGGAAAGCAACCGTTTGATTTTGGCGGAAATTTTTCAGAAGGATTATCAGATCTTGCAGGCGGAAGGCACCGTTTCTGCCTTGCAGTTGCTAAAGACGTATAACGGCGAGATGGCGGCCGTGCTTTTGGACTGGCATCTGTCGGGGGAAGATGGGAGTAAAGTGCTGGAGGTTATGAAGGCAAAGGACTGGATGGCGCATATCCCGGTGTTGATTGTCACTGCGGAGCATTCTGCGGAGGTGGAGAAGAAATGTATTCAGATGGGCGCTTCTGATTTAATACGTAAGCCTTATGACGCGGATGTGGTAAAGAACCGTGTGTATAACAGTATCTCCTTGTATCAGCATAAGAATCAGATGGAAGAGAAAGTGCAAGAGCAGAGCCAGATATTGCGTAAGCAGTATTCGGTGATGAAAGTTCAGGCGGAGAAGTTGAAAAAGGCCAATGAGAAGATGATTGACATTATCTGCAATATTTTAGAGCGGAATTATCCGGAATTTTTGGACAATGTGCAGATTGCGAGAGAAATCAGCAGGATTATTGGCAAAAAGGTGCAGCAGAATTATCCGGAATATAAATTGACGGATGCAGATGTGGAGGTCATCGCAGAGTTGTCTTCTCTGCGTGATATCGGTAAACTGTTGATATCCGACCATGTATTATATAAGCCGGCCAAGCTCACAAAGGAAGAGGCGGAATACATGAAGTCCCATACGGCCAAGGGCTGTGAGATCATGAAGATGATGAAGGATTTACAGACGCCGGAGTATCATAGGGTTAGTATGGAAATCTGCCTGTATCATCATGAGCGTTATGATGGGAGAGGTTATCCGGAAGGGTTGAAAGGCGATGAAATACCGATATCAGCACAGATTGTATCGGTGGTAGACGCTTATCATGCTTTAATCAGCGAACGTGTCTATAAGCGTTCTTATTCCAGGGAAGATGCATATTATATGATTCTTGGCGGAGAGTGCGGTATTTTCTCTCCCAAAATTATGGAATGTTTCCGTATGTCCAGGAAAGAGATGGAGGAAATCGACACGGATATGGAGGAGGACGCCTGAATCACCGCAGTTAGGAGACGAATCATGGCAGAGCAGATGAAAGGGAACATGGTAAATGGCAATCCCGCCAAGGCGTTGATTGGATTTACACTGCCGATGGTGGCGGGCAACTTGTTTCAGCAGTTTTACAATATCATGGATTCTATCATTGTGGGCAATGTGGTAGGGGAGGATGCGCTGGCGGCTGTAGGCGCTTCCACGGCAATTACGATGTTGTTCGTGATGGTGGCGATGGGCACCGGCATCGGCTGTTCTGTAGTAATTTCCCAGCTATTCGGGGCCAAACAGTTGGAGAAGATGAAAACGGCGATATCCACTGCCTTACTGTCTATCTTGGGAATAAGCGTATTTTTAAGTCTTTTGGGCGTTGTGATTAACCGGGGCTTGATGCGGCTGATGGGTACGCCGGAGAATATTTTTGCGGATGCCGCCGAGTATATGCAGATTTACTTTTTCGGATTTGCATTTCTCTTTTTATATAATGCATTTTCCGCAATCTTTAATGCGCTGGGGGATTCCAGGAAGCCCCTGTTATTTTTGATGTTTTCTTCTCTGCTCAATATTGCGTTGGATTTGTATTTCGTTGCAGAACTTCACATGGGCGTGCCCGGCGTGGCCTGGGCGACGCTGATTGCCCAGGCTTTGTCGGCAGTCTTGTCTTTTTTCTTCCTTATGCGTAAATTAGGGAAAATCGAGACGGAGAAATTTGCCAGGTTTGATATGGAACTTTTGCTCACGATGGTGAAGGTGGCCATTCCTACGATTGTGCAGCAGTCGATTGTGTCGGTGGGGATGCTCTTAATCCAGTCGGCGGTCAATCGTTTTGGTTCCACGTTCCTTGCCGGGTATACGGCGGCGACGAAAATTGATGGCATTGCCATTGTGCCCATGGTGGCAGTGGGCAATGCGGCGTCCACTTATGTGGCGCAGAATATGGGGGCAAAGAAGCCTGAGCGTATTCAAATGGGCTATCGCATTTGTCTGGTAATGGCGGCGGGGATTGGTCTGATGATTGCTGTTATCCTGCATTTTACGGGTGAAAGTTTTGTGGGATTGTTTCTGGATTCTGATTCCAGCGCGGAAGCGATTTCCGTGGGCGCGAGCTATCTCAGTACAGTTTCCATGTTCTATTTTGTTATGGGCAGTATGAATGTCAGCAACGGCGTCCTGCGGGGGGCGGCAGATATGGGATGGTTTTTATCCAGCAGCGTATGCAATCTGATCACCAGGGTAACGCTGACGTATGCCCTGGCCGATGTGACCCAGGGCATGATTATCATGTGGGCGAACCCCGCAGGTTGGATAGTGGGACTTGCGATTGCCTTACTGCGGTATTTCCAGGGAGGCTGGAAAGAGAAGTCCATTGTATAGATATATTTTAAGAAATAGTTTTCCAATCTTCGTCGGATATTCGTCATTTATCTTCTGCGGGTTTGGAAAATACCTGATATTTTTTCCAGATAATACTCATTTCTACATCCATCCTTGGAGACAGCGGGCGGAATACGAGCGGGCTGTTTTCCGAGGTATTGATAACCTTATCAAAAGCAAAGGCGTAGCCCAACCCTTCTTCTACAAACAGGGAGGCATTGAACAGCAGGTTATAAGCGGCAGTGATGTTGAGGCTGGAAAGGCTGCGCTGCATCCACTGGGCAATTCTTCCGCCTTCGGTCTCTTCCTGGGAGATTAATAGCGGTTTATCCCACAAATCTTCCGGTGAAATCGTTTCTTTTGCCGCCAGCGGCGCGTCTTTGCGCATAAGTATTCCCCACACATCTTTGGAGGGAAGTTTGTAAACTTCGTATTTTTTTAAATCTGGCGTACGAAATACAATCCCGAAATCAATCAGCCCTTTATCCAGGCGTTCCTGGACAAAAGATCCATTTCCACATGTTTCAATGGAAATATCCGCTTTGGTACAGCAAAAACGTTATGGAGTTGTGACGGCGTTTTGTTGGAACATGTGACGGCGAAAGGCGATTATTTTGCTATGAACAGCAGGAATATAAAAATTAAGGATTTTCAACTTGTCGGCAATTATTCTTTTGACGGGGCGGTCAATGTAGAAATTCACAATGCGAAGATGATGTCAAAAGACGCTGGAAGCCTTTGCTGACAGGGGATTTTGTAGTAAGAGGCTCGTTGGAATGTTTGATGCGTCTAGCATTTTGTGTTTCTGTATAATGAAAATATTTTAATTCAGACGCCGGTGTATCATATTTTCTTTCATTCAGTGATAAACAATGGCAGAAATTCGCTGCAAAGTCCTTTGGTGTATGATGGGGAAGAGTATCATATGGATTTTGAAGATTTGGAGCGAAAATTGGCGGAGCCCAATGCATTTGCCATAGATGGGGTGATTGCAGCTTTTACGAAAGGGGAAAGATGGCTGGATGAACTGAGGCGTTATATTTCAGATAACAAACGATTTGCGGTAGAGTATATAGAGAAATATATTCCCAGGGTGAAGGCTGTGAGCTCGCAGGCAACGTATCTGATGTGGATCGACTGTCGAAAAATCACAGAAAACAGCGTGCGGTTTTGTAAATTTTTGCGCGAATCTACAGGGCTTTATATTTCCGAGGGAAGTCAATATGGCCAAGGCGGAGAGGGCTTTGTGCGCATAAATGTCGCTTGTCCGAGAGAGAGACTTCGCGATGGGTTGGAGCGACTGCAAAGGGGCGTGGAAATGATAAATTAAATAGTAACAGTTCAGCCCACGCCATTCGCAAAACCGCACTTACGTGCTTTCCGTTGCTTCGCAACTCTTTTTGCTCATAATCTGGCGTTCCGCTCATCGCCGGCATTATGTGCTCAGTCATGCTGGCATGATTCGCCCATAAATTTGGCGATGGCTGAACTGTTACATTAAATACTGGAAAAAGCAAGATTTTAATTGAGATAAACGGCGGATGATGTTATACTGGAAAAGTGGCACAAAAAGAGAATCAATGACTGTGCGCGAAGTGAACAACAGCGAAAATTTAAGGAGGAGAAGGTTTGGAAAAAAAGGAACAAAAAGTGCTGGATGAGATTTTAAAAGCTCATGATTACAGCCAGACGGCAGTGATTGCAATTATGCAGGACATCCAGAAAGTATACCGTTATCTGCCGGAGGATGCGCTCTGTTACATAGCTAGGAAATTGGACTTGAGTGAGGCGAAAGTATATGGGGTGGCAACATTCTATGAGAATTTTTCCTTAGAGCCTAAAGGGAAATATGTCATCAAGATTTGTGATGGGACAGCCTGTCATGTGCGTAAATCAACAGCCATTTTAGATGAAATCCGCAGTCTTTTGGGGGTGACAGAATCGAAGCCTACCACGGATGACATGATGTTTACAGTGGAGACGGTATCGTGTCTGGGAGCTTGCGGGCTGGCGCCTGTCTGTACGGTCAATGACGAGGTGCATCCAGCAATGACGCCAGAGAAGGCCAGAGCATTGATAGAGCAATTAAAAGAAGGCAAAGCTGCCGGAGAGGAGGCCGCAGATGAGAATTAATACGAGAGAAGAACTGGAAGCAAGAAGGGCAGAATATGCGGCGTCCTTAAAGACCCAGAGGAAACAGATTTTAATTTGTGCCGGGACTGGGTGCGTGGCTGGCGGCTCATTGAATATATTTGCCAAAATGCAGGAAATTCTCATCGCGCGCGGCATTAAATGTTCGCTGGTGTTGGAGAAAGAGCCTCATGACGACAGTGTCGGCTTGAAGAAGTCAGGCTGTCATGGATTCTGTGAGATGGGGCCGCTATTGCGTATCGAGCCAGAGGGAATCCTCTATGTCAAGGTTAAGGTAGAAGACTGTGAGGAAATTATTGAAAAGAGTATTGTGGGAGACGAGGTGATTGAACGCCTTGTTTATCATGACCAGAATGGCGAAGCTTACGAGAAACAGGATGATATACCCTTCTACAAACAGCAGACGCGCGTGGCGCTTGAGGACTGCGGAAGGATTAATGCGGAATCTATCAAGGAGTACATCGCTGTGGGCGGATATAGCGCCGTGGCGAAAGCGTTGTTTGATATGACGCCGCAGCAGATTGTGGACGAAGTCAACGAAGCCTGCCTGCGTGGACGCGGCGGCGGAGGGTTCCCCACCGGGCGGAAATGGGCGCAGGTATTAGCGCAGAAGGAAGAGACAAAATATGTGGTCTGCAATGGTGACGAGGGCGACCCCGGCGCATTTATGGACCGAAGTATGATGGAGGGCGACCCTCATCGCGTGATTGAAGGTATGCTGATTGCCGGAATCGCTACGGGGGCGCATTATGGCTATATCTATGTGCGTGCAGAATATCCGCTTGCCGTGGAGCGTTTACAGACGGCAATCAATAAGGCGGAAGAGAAGGGATTGTTAGGAGAGAATATTTTAAATTCCGGTTTTGATTTCGATTTGAAGATCAGCCAGGGTGCGGGCGCATTTGTCTGCGGGGAGGGCTCCGCGCTGACGGCGTCTATTGAGGGGAACCGTGGTATGCCCAGGGTAAAACCGCCGCGTACCGTGGAGAAAGGTCTGTTTGAGAAGCCGACCGTATTGAACAACGTGGAGACATATTGTAATGTTCCACCTATCATCACCAAGGGAGCGGAGTGGTATAAGTCGATCGGTCCCGACAATAACCATGGAACGAAGGCGTTTGCCCTGACTGGAAACGTTATGAACACGGGCTTGATTGAGGTGCCCATGGGAACACCGCTGAGGAAGGTTATTTTCGATATTGGCGGCGGTGTCAAGGGCGGCGATTTTAAAGCCGTGCAGATTGGCGGACCGTCCGGCGGATGTCTCTGTATCAGCGCGACGGAAGACCATCTGGATTTACATCTGGATTTCGATTCGCTCAAGAAGGTGGGCGCGATGATTGGCAGCGGCGGCCTGGTAGTCATGAACGATAAGAGCTGCATGGTGGAGGTTGCCCGCTTCTTCATGAACTTTACCCAGAATGAGTCCTGTGGAAAATGTATTCCCTGCCGCGAGGGAACGAAACGGATGTTGGAACTTCTGAACGATATCTGCGAGGGCCGCGGAACAATGCAGCATATTACGCTGTTAGAAGAGCTTGCTTCGACAATTTCAGCCACGGCATTATGTGGATTGGGTAAGACGGCGGCTTCTCCGGTAGTCAGCACGATGAAGTATTTCCGGGAGGAGTATCTTGCGCATGTGGTAGATAAGAAATGTCCGGCGGGCCAGTGTAAGGCGCTGGTAACGCTGCAAATTGACCCGGAATTGTGTAAGGGATGCAGCAAATGTGCACGGCTTTGCCCGGTAGGTGCAATTTCCGGCGAGGTTAAGAAACCATTTACCATTGATACAAGCAAATGTATTAAGTGTGGCGCCTGCATGGAAGGCTGTAATTTCCACGCGGTAAAAGAAGTGTAGGAGGGAACGGACATGGAAAAATATATGATTATTGACGGAGAGCGTGTACCGTTCACCGATGAGAAAAATATCCTTGCAGTGATCCGCAAGGCGGGAATTATCTTACCGACATTTTGTTATTATTCGGATCTTTCTATCTACGGCGCATGCCGTATGTGCGTGGTGGAAGATAACCGTGGAGGGATAGTGGCTTCTTGTTCCACACCGCCGAAAAACGGCATGGAAATCCGTACGAATACGCCGCAGCTTTATTATCACAGGAAGCGGATTCTGGAGCTTCTTTTGGCTGCGCATTGCAGGGATTGCACGACATGTGAGAAGAATGGCAAATGTAAATTGCAGGAGCTGGCAAACCGGTTTGCCATCCCCAGCGTACGGTTTGAGAATACGAATCCCATCCGTCCGATTGACACCTCCTCCAAAGCGATTGTGCGCAATCCCAATAAATGTATTCTCTGCGGAGACTGTGTGAGGGTGTGCAGCGAGATTCAGCATGTGGGCGCGATTGATTTTGCGCACCGCGGTTCCGATATGGAGATTTCGACCGCGTTTGGCAGAGATATTGCAGATACCAACTGCGTCAACTGTGGACAGTGTGCGGCGGTTTGTCCGACAGGTGCGATTACGATTAAGAATGATACCCACGACGTGTGGCAGGCGATCCATAGCGAAGACAAGCGTGTGGTAGTGCAGATTGCGCCGGCAGTGCGTGTGGCAATCGGAGAGGCATATGGCTATGAGCCGGGAGAGAATACGATTGGCAAGCTGATTGCTTCCCTGCGTATGTTGGGCGTGGACGCTATCTTTGATACGTCGGTAGGCGCCGATTTGACGATTATGGAGGAATCTGAGGAACTGGTGGAGAGTTTAGAGGAAGAGGGACGCAATTTCCCACTGTTTACCTCCTGCTGTCCGGGCTGGATTCGTTTCGTGGAGACGAAATATCCGTATTTGATGCCTTATGTTTCCACTTCCAAATCCCCGATGCAGATGTTCGGGGCGGTCATCAAGGAATATTACAGGAAGCAGGATAAGAAGGAACATAAGGAGACGGTCTCTGTGGCAATCATGCCCTGTACAGCGAAAAAGTACGAGGCTTCCAGGGAAGAGTTTAAAAAGGACGGCGTTCCCTATGTAGATTATGTGCTGACCTCCGAGGAGGTTATCGGCATGCTTAAAGAGATTGGTATCCGTTTTGACCGCTTGGAGCCGGAGGCGTTTGATATGCCGTTTTCTATCTACTCAGGCGCCGGCGTTATTTTCGGGGCGACCGGCGGCGTGACAGAGGCGGCTATTCGCCGGGTTGTGGCAGATAAGAGCCCGAAAGCGCTCAAGGAGATTGAGTTTATTGGCGTTCGCGGTATGGAGGGGCTCAAGGAGTGTACGCTTGATTTGGACGGACGCAAAGTGCGCATTGGAATTGTCAGCGGCCTTGGCAACGCGGACAGGCTCATCCAGAAGATTGAGAGCGGCGAAGAGCATTTTGATTTTGTGGAAGTCATGGCATGTGCGGGCGGATGCGTGGCAGGAGCCGGCCAGCCGTTTGCGCGTTCCACAGAGAAACGGATGCGCGCCGAAGGACTTTACAAGAATGACAAGGCATTGCAGATTAAGCGCAGCGAGGAGAACCCGCTGGTAGATACCTTGTACAGTGATTTGCTCAAGAATCGTGAGCATGAGCTTTTGCATGTGCATTATTTACCGAAGAATCAAGTAAGTCAGTAATTATATTTGTAAGATAAGGTATTTCCTCGCGTTTCTTGAGGATTAGTCTTTCATACTATAAGATATCAATGAATATGCTCCCCTTATAACAGGCAGTTGAAATGGTAAAATTGTCTTTATAAGGAGGAGCATATTTTATGGGTCATTGTTCGTCATCAGAAATACAAAGTTGGAAGCGCTGCATATTATAATAAAAACCAGTGAAAACATTAGGGGAGAAAAATATTATGAAACGATGCGTTCCGTTGGAACCCGCAGCAGAAGCCGTCTGCAACCAGAATTCTGTGCCGCCGTTGATTTTTCAGATGCCGCCTGAACAAGGCAGAAAAGTATTGGAGGAAGCACAGGATACACCGGTATATAAATATCCTGCCGATATATTTTCGGAGTGTATAAACACCGGGAAGTGGGGCAGTATTCCGGTATATTTTATTGCGCCCAAAGGTGAAAAAATCAGAAATATTATCTTCTATATTCACGGTGCAGGATGGGTATTCGGCAGTTTTCATACACACGAAAAGTTAGTCAGGGAGCTCTCAGCAAGGACGAATTCTCTGGTTATATTTCCGGAATACAGCCGTTCGCCGGAAGCAAAATATCCGACAGCGATTGAGCAGTGTTATTTTATCTTTTCCCATATAAAGGAAATTATCGGGAGCCGATTCTCCATGCTTAATCGTACTACACTCACAGTTGCAGGCGACAGCGTTGGCGGAAATATGGCAATCGCTATGGCTTTGATGTCAGAGAGGCGGCACGGTCCGTGTATTCACAAGCTGCTATTATATTACCCGGTAACGAACGCCTGCTTTGATACGCCAAGTTATCGTCAATTTGCAGTGGACTATTATTTGTATCGGGAAGGAATGAAATGGTTCTGGAGGCAGTATACGGCTTCTATGGAGGAGCGAAATCAAATAACTGCGTCTCCGTTTCGGGCGAGCACAGATTGTTTGCGGTGCTTTCCTCAGACTATGATCATAAATGGTCAGGCGGATGTTTTGCGCAGCGAAGGAGAAGCTTTTGGCGAAAAGCTTCGCTGTGCAGGCGTGGAGGTAACTGCTTTGCGGGTACAGGGCACCATTCATGATTTCGTGATGCTGAATGCGCTGGATCAGACGAATGCCTGCCGCACTGCTATGGATGCGTCGACCGAGTGGCTAAACCGTTCTTGTGGATAGCTGATAAGGGTTATACCAGCTTAGGCCTGAAAGATACTTTTTTGGGTTTGAAAGCATGTTGGAGTTGGTAAAGAATTCCTCTGTTTATGCCGAAACATATACTATAGTAAATGAAATTTCTGTGTTTACAGCAGTAAAGAGCGGGGCAGGAGACATCATAAAAAATTTATGATGTTTCCTGTAGATAGTGTAGAGAGGAACAGGTTGGCATAAAGGAGGACGGCATGAATATTTCATTGACAAATATAGGGACAGACTCTTATCAAAAGGGCGGCTCTGTGTTTGCCGGAAATTTACCTGTGCTGCAAAACAATGTTTCAAAAAGTGCGCAGGACAAGGCAGAGCGGCAGCAGAAGACACAGAGTGAAATTTCATTCTGGGAGAAGCAGAAGGAAAACCTCAAAAATCAGGAATGTGAATCGGTAGAGGAGATAGCCAAAAAGCTGAAAGCGCTGCACAGTTATGAGGACGAGATTGCAGCGGCGAAGCAGTCCTTTAACAATGAGCAGATGTGGCATATCTTGGACGAGGCAGAGGAGCTTGGCGAGAAGATTGCAGAAGCTGCCGAGAAGATGGAGCCGAAGACAGCGGAAGAGAGACGCGAGGACATGGCAGAAGAGGCCATGGGTACAGACGAAGACAAGGGCATGATGGAAGAGATGATGGAAGACGTTTCAGATCTTACCGAAGAAGTCGAGGCTATGGAAGAGAATGCCGAGGAGCTGGAGGAACTTGCCGAAGAGACCGAAGAGATGCAGGAGGCAAAAGAGGCGCAGGAGAAACTTGCTGAGGAAACGAAACAGATGGAAGAACAGAAGCAGGAAATGGCAGAGCAGCAGCTTGCAGCAAGGCTGAAAGCGCGCAACATGGAAGCATATCAGGCGTCTGGGAAGAGACATCCCTATCAGGCGTTAGATTTACTGGTTTGATAGGTGAAGACTTTGTGAGATTGCATGGAATAGCTTACTGACAGCAACAATAAAAACTCCTTTTTGATAAGAATTATGATATGTAGATTCTTACCAAAAAGGAGTTTTTTATCTTATAGAAGACACCTTGTCACGCTAAAGCGTGAAAGTGCTTTTCCTATAGAAGAAAAATGATATGCGCAGGGTCTGCCCCAGCGAAGCGAGGGTACTCGCACATGAGGAAACTATTGATTCGCAAATATGATAGCCGAATTGGTTTATAAAAAAAGGGTTGTTTTTTAAAAAATTTAAATAATTAAGTAGTGTTTTCCTTCCTTTCTACGTTTCTTATATAGGAGCATATGAAATCTCTTAATAGAAAACGGAGGGGGGAAATTATGATAAAGGAAAAAAAGAATTAAGATGATAAAAACCTATCGACGAAACATGAAGACTATTTTAAAGGAGGTCAAAAGGGAATGAAAAAAGGAAGGATTTTTAGAAAAACAATGTGTTTTATTATGGCTTGCAGTATAATTTTATCGTCATATTCAGTGCCTATAAGAGCAGAAAATAGCAGTGAAGATGAATACCTAGAGGAGAAAATATCGAGCCTTGCAGATTTTGAGGCTGTAGATAACTTGATTGAACAACGCGTGGATGCTTTGACAGAGGGAAATATGAATCAATACCGTAATCTTTCAGAAGATTTAAAAGAATATGGATGTGAAGATATTTCTGCAAAGGAGGTACAAAAATTAACAGGAAAAGCGCCAGAGGATTTGTTAAAATCACAATATCAAAATCGTACAAATAATTCGGGTATAAGTTTATTTTCTGCCGCATCAACAAATGTAACATTTACAAAAGTGATCACAAAAGTAAAATACAAAGGTAAAAAATATAAAGTAATGAAGATAACGGCAGCTCCGACAGATTTAGGTACGCTTTATAATACAGGCAGTGTAACACAAAGTTATAAAGGTAAGTCAATTAAGGCCGAGACTTTGGGTTTATTAAATACAGTTGCCGGATTTGTGGCGCCGGAAAGTAAGGCTATTCAGTCAATTTCACTGTTCTTTGCATTGGGTGGTGTGCTTGGCGGACTAAAAAAAACATCCCAAATTGAAAAAGTTAAAGTAAACTATACATGGTCAGTAGAAGAAATTTGTTCTTTTATTTATGTATATGATAAAAGGGTAAAGAATTATGGAATTGGGGCAAGCTATAATAAAGCAAAGTATATTGTTGCCATGGATATTCCCAATTTGAAAGTAAAAAATGGCAAAAGATATTCTAATATTGAACAAAAAAAGTATAGTCGGTGGATTACTGCTCCAAATTATGGAAGTGCAAATAAGGCAGTCAGCTATTTTAAGAAAGGGACTGCATATAATTCATGGGTGTATAATGTAAAAATGAGCGGATGCAATGGGAAAAATATTCGCAATGTATATTTACAGCATCCCTCAACAGCAATGCAATTAGGATATTGGAATTAGAATAGGAAAAAGGAGCAGATCATTATGTCATTTAAAACAAAGCAAAGAGTTTTTACATTCTTATTTTGTGGTGGAGCTTGTGTAATTGGAGCGGGACTGGGATTCTATCAGTCAGAGGAGCTTGCGTTTGTTCTTTGCGCTGTTTTATGCCTGATTGGAGGAATTATGATGGTTGCCGCATTAATTTTCATGCATTTGAGAATGCGTTGTTCGGTCTGCCATCGCACATATCCTCTGGGGTGGTGGGGAGTTAGATGTTGCCCACGCTGTGGAGAATACTTTGATTAGGTATCATTGGTATTCAGGTAAATCAAGGGTATAGTATGCTGGGTTTTGAAAGACCGATAACAGCAAGAGAGCCAACGCCGCCGCAATAAAGTCAAAATGCGGCGGCGTTGCTTTATTAGCGAATTTTGATATTCCCGCTTTCGCTGATGATACGGATATCATTTTTCTGTCCATTGTCTTTCTGATAATAGACTTCTCCATCATCATTTGCGTCAATATTTGTGCCGTCCAGTGTTATAGCGCCATATTCTGCCTTTAAGTCGTAATTGTAATCGGAGACGTCAGTGGCAAGTCCCAATGTGGTATCTCCATAAGAACTGTTGATTTCTGTACTCCCAAGTGTTGCCTGTTGCAGTTTGAGGCTGCCGGATTCCATGGAGACGTTGCTGTTTTTTACTGTAATTTCATTCGCGGTGCAGTTGCCGTATTCGTTGGAGAGCGTAAGCTGATCGCTTTCCAGTTTGGACACTTTGAGATTGCCGCTTTCCAGCTTGATGGCGGTGTTTTTGGCGATAATAAGGCTGTCTGCCGATATATTTCCGTATTCATCGGAAATCTCCAGGTTATCACAAGTCACATTACCTAAATCTATATTTCCAGAATCGGCGTTGAGGGATAATTTTTTTCCAGAAAAGCTATCTATATCCAAGTTTCCGTAATCTGCTGTGATTTCTGCCCGTTCGGCCTGGATATCGCCAATCTCAATATTTCCGCTTTCATCTGATAAGGATAACAGATAAAAATAGGCGTCCTTGGGCACATAGAGGTTGACATAAAATGGTTCTTGGTTGGCAGAAAAGTTGGCAGGGTTGAAGAAAAAGTGGAAGCCTGCGCGGTATTTTTCCCGTGTGTGTCCTTCACTGAAATGAAAACTGCCGTCAGAAACACTGTATTCAGGCTCCTCGCAGATGCCGTCCATACGGTATTCAAGGGCATAATCGTCAGATGGTAGTATGGAGAAGTTACAGTAACTGAGTGAAACGGAAATCTCAGAGAATTCGTCTAGTTTTGTTTTTTTTAGTTCCCAGGCGTTTGGATAGCGATCCCTTTTGTCAGTGGGTGATGTCTGAACTGCCCCTGTGCGGATGCCCTGTGCGATGATGATGCCGGAACAGGAAATGCCAAAAAGAATAGCGATGCCGGCAATGAGAATTAACAATTTGTTATGTTTCATATGTAATGTCCTCCTTTTTTGGAAAATACTGTTCGGGTTAAGAACCGGATATTGAAAATGAGAGAAAATCTCTCGTAGATTGCAGGGGTGCGGATTTGTTTCTGGCAGCAAAGCTGACCCGCACCCCGCAGCAAGAACGCCGTCGGCGTTCTTGAACCCGTTCTATTATTTAGAACGAGCCAGGAGGACATTTGACTTCAATTAGATATAAATTAGTTTCAGGCAATGTCTGTATGATTGTGTTTGAGGTTTTTCTGTGCCGTGGAGAGCATAAGTTTAATGCGGTTCAATTGGTTTACCTCGGAAGCGCCGGGGTCATAGTCGATGGCAACAATGTTGGCAAGCGGGTATTGATGGCGTATCTCCTTGATGACGCCTTTGCCCACCACATGGTTAGGCAGACAGCCAAAGGGCTGTGCGCATACAATGTTCGTAGTGCCGGAATGGATTAATTCTAACATTTCTCCGGTGAGGAACCATCCTTCTCCTGTCTGGTTTCCCTGGGAGACGATGGGAGCGGCATATTTTGCCAGCGTTTCAATATGTGCCGGCGCCTCAAAATGCCGGCTGTTTTCAAACTCCTTGCGGGCTGCGCTGCGCACCCATTCCAATGCCTTGATGCCGAGGTTTGCTTTTCTGGCGCTTGATTTTTTTGTACCCAGGTGTTCTGCTTTGAAATTCATGTTGTAGAAACAGTAGAGCAGGAAATCTGTCAGGTCAGGCATCACGGCCTCTGCCCCTTCTGCTTCCAACAGTTCTACCAAATAATTATTGGCGGCAGGCAAGAATTTTACAAGGATTTCTCCGACAATGCCAACCTTGGGTTTGCGTACATCCGTCATAGGAAGATTATCAAATTCCTGGATAATCTCCCGGCAATACCGTTTGAACTTGCGGTGAGAGGGGGTCTTAGGGGCAGAGACAAAGCGTTTGCATTTTTCTTTCCATTTCTCGTGGAGCGCGTTGGCGCTTCCGGGAACTTCCTCATAAGGCCTCGTGCGGTAGAGGCAGCGCATGAAAATGTCGCCGAAAATCAAACCGTACAATGCCCGTCGAAGCAGCGGGAGGGAGAGCTTAAAACCGGGGTTACCCTCAAGGCCGCTGAGGTTGACTGAAATTACCGGGATATGCGGGTAACCAGCCTTTTCCAGAGCACGGCGAATGAAGCCGATGTAGTTGGAAGCACGGCAGCCGCCCCCGGTCTGGCTGATAATTACGGCGGTCCTGTCCAGGTCATACTTGCCCGAGAGAATAGCGTCCATAATCTGCCCGACGACCATCATAGAAGGGTAGCAGGCGTCGTTGTTGACGTAGCGAAGTCCCATATCTACGGCAGTTTTTCCGTCGTTATTAAGTACGACCAAATTATATCCGGAAACAGCAAAAGCAGGCTGGATCATCTCAAAGTGGATGGGCGACATTTGCGGGCAGAGAATGGTGTAATTTTTGCGCATTTCTTCTGTAAAGACGACACGCTTATATTCAGAAGGCATAACTGTACGTTTTTTTTGCTGTTTCTCTTTTACGCGAAGCGCGGACAAAAGAGAGCGGATGCGGATGCGCGCAGCGCCCAGATTATTAACCTCGTCTATTTTCAGGCAGGTGTAAATTTTGCCGGATTTCGACAAGATATCATTCACCTGGTCGGTGGTTACAGCGTCCAGGCCACAGCCAAATGAGTTAAGTTGAATGAGGTCAAGATCCTCTCTGGTTTTCACAAAATTGGCGGCGGCATACAGCCTTGAGTGGTACATCCATTGGTCCATCACCATCAGAGGGCGTTCCACTTCTTGAAGATGCGAGATAGAATCCTCCGTCAGCACAGCAATGCCATATGAATTAATTAATTCTGGAATGCCGTGATTGATTTCCGGGTCAATATGGTAGGGGCGTCCGGCAAGCACAATGCCACGGCGTCCAGTTTCCTCCATATATCGGAGCGTTTCTTCGCCTTTGCGCCGCATTTCCTCGCGCGTGTCGGCAAGTTCTTTCCAGCCCGCGTCCACAGCAGATTGTACGTCCTGTGGGGAGATGGAAAATTCCTTGGCGAATACTTGCTTGAGCTGTTCCGAGAGCACTTCTTTGGAGGCAAAGGACATAAACGGGTTCAGGAAACGTACTTTGCCGGAGGTAATCTCATCCACATTGTTCTTGATGTTTTCCGCATAGGAAGTGACAATGGGGCAGTTATAATGGTTGACAGCGTCCGGGAATTCATTTCTCTCGTAGGGAATGCAGGGATAAAAAATGAAATCTGCCTGGTGTGCAATCAGCCAGGAAATATGCCCGTGCGCGAGCTTCGCAGGGTAGCATTCCGATTCGCTGGGGATGGACTCGATACCCATCTCATATATTTTGCGCGTTGACGGCGGGGAAAGAATCACACGGAAGCCAAGCGTACGGAAAAAGACCGCCCAGAAGGGATAATCTTCGTACATATTCAGCACTCTGGGAATACCAACGGAACCGCGATTCGCGTTGTTTTCTGCCAGCGGTTCGTAGTCAAACATACGATGGTTCTTGTATTCAAAAAGATTGGGAATCTGTTCTTTGTTCTTCTCTTTGCCAAGACCCTTTTCACAGCGGTTACCAGTGATAAAAGTACGGTTCCCCGAAAACCGGTTGATGGTAAGCAGACAATGATTGGTGCAGCCCTGGCAGCGGGACAGTTTCGTCTCAACTTCAAGATTTTCTATCTCTTCAATGGATAACATACTGGTGCTAGGGGTATCTTCGTAGCGTTCTCTGGCGATGAGGGCGGCGCCGAATGCGCCCATAATGCCAGCAATATCAGGTCTTACGGCTTCGCAGCCGGAAATTTTTTCAAAACTTCTGAGAACGGCGTCATTATAGAAAGTTCCGCCCTGTACGACGATATGTTTGCCCAAATCTTTAGCGTCGCTGACTTTGATGACCTTGAACAGCGCATTTTTGATGACGGAATATGCGAGCCCGGCGGATATATCCGAGACGTCGGCGCCTTCTTTCTGCGCTTGTTTTACCTTGGAGTTCATAAAAACGGTACAGCGTGTGCCCAAATCAATTGGATGTTCGGCAAACAGAGCGGCCTGTGCAAAATCCTCCACAGAATAGTTGAGAGAATTGGCAAAGGTCTCAATAAAGGAACCGCAGCCGGAAGAGCATGCCTCGTTCAACTGCACGCTGTCCACAGTCTGGTTTTTAATTTTGATGCATTTCATGTCCTGGCCGCCGATGTCTAAGATACAGTCCACTTCGGGGTTGAAAAAGGCGGCCGCATAGTAATGCGCAACGGTCTCCACTTCCCCATCATCCAGCATAAAGGCAGATTTGAGCAATGCTTCTCCATATCCGGTGGAGCAGGAGTGTACAATCTGCGCCTGTTCTGGCAGCAGGTCATGGATTTCTCTGATCGCCAGTGTTGCCGTGGACAGAGGATTGCCGTTGTTGCTGCTGTAAAAGGAGTACAACAAAGAACCGTCTTCGCCGACCAGCGCGACCTTGGTGGTCGTGGAGCCGGCGTCAATGCCCAGATAGCAGTTCCCTTGGTAGGTGGAAAGATCTTCGGCCATAACGTGATGTTTGCCGTGGCGCCGCCGGAATTTCTCATATTCCGCCTGGTCTGCAAACAGCGGTTCCATGCGTTCCACTTCAAATTCCATATGGATGTCAGAAGAAAGTTTTTTCAAGATGTTCTTTAATTCAATAGTTACTTCCGGCTTATAATTGAGCGCAGAGCCAATCGCCGCAAACAGATGCGAGTGGTTCGGTGCAATAATATGTTCTTCATCCAGCTTGAGCGTGCGGATAAAGGCTTGTTTTAGTTCGGGCAGAAAGTGCAGCGGTCCGCCCAGAAACGCAACATGTCCACGAATCGGCTTGCCGCAGGCAAGACCGGAAATCGTCTGGTTGACGACTGCCTGAAAGATAGAGGCTGAGAGGTCTTCTTTTGATGCGCCCTCGTTGATAAGCGGTTGGATATCTGTTTTGGCAAATACGCCGCAGCGTGCGGCGATGGGATAAATTGCTTTGTAATTGGCGGCGTAAGAATTCAGACCGGTAGCGTCTGTTTGCAGCAAGGCTGCCATTTGGTCGATGAAGGAGCCGGTGCCGCCGGCACAGATGCCGTTCATGCGCTGTTCTACATTTCCGCCTTCAAAATAGATGATTTTGGCGTCTTCACCGCCAAGTTCGATAGCAACATCTGTCTGAGGGGCGTAATCCTGCAATGCACAAGAGACGGCAATCACTTCCTGGACAAAAGGAATCTCTAAATGTTTGGCGAGTGTCAGTCCGCCCGAGCCGGTGATCACTGGGGAAAGAATAATATTTCCAAGGGCGTCCTGCGCTTCTGCCAGCAAGTGGGAGAGCGTCTCCCGTATATTTGCAAAATGTCTTTGATAATCAGCAAAGACGATTTCATTCTGGTGGTTTAATATTGCAATTTTTACTGTGGTTGAGCCGATATCAATGCCCAGTCTATGTAAATTCTGTTTTTCCATAAAGTATTACCTCCAAAGTTCCCTGGCAATTTCTTCCTATTTAATAAGATAAACTGTTCTGAAATCGAACACCGTTTATTATACGACAGGAGATGACAAAAAACAATTCATTTTTTTTATTTTATGGAATGTTTATATTTGACTGAAGGAGGATGCCTTAGGTCTCTAACCGGAGCCAAAGAAGTAAACCGGAGTTGGGAGGATGCCTTAGGTCTCCGCCCGGTGTCTATTTTGACATAGTATATGCAGAAAGTAGATTGGTAGAACTGTTTTGCAAACCTCGAATATAATAATTTAGAATGAATATATGATGGAACACGGAGGAAAGAAGATTATGGCAAGAATCATACCTATTCCAATCGGCCCGATCTATCCTGGCGGGCCGTGCGGAGGCACCATACATGTAATACAACCGGGAGATACGCTTTACCTGCTGGGAAAGCGATATCATGTGAGCGTGGGACAGCTCATCTTTGCGAATCCTTTTGTGGATATATACAATCTACAGATTGGCGACGAGCTGTGCATTCCGGCGACACTCCAGCCAATGCCCATTTCATCGGGGGAACGCGGCAGATTTCAGGAGTACGGCGCGTGGGATGAAATGGAAGGATCAGATGACTGGAAAGATGAAATGGAAGAGGTTATGCGTGATAAGCAACAATAATATATAAAATATTTATGAAAATTGAACCATTCGTTGACAAACCTTTCCAGAAAATTTATAATGAAACCTAACTAAAATGAGTGAGGTGCATTATGAATTTTCTAAATAAAATGGAACGGAAGTTTGGCAGATTTGCAATTCCGAACCTGACGTTCTGGCTGATTGGTGCCTGGGTGCTCGGGTTTATCATACGATATACGATGCCGGAGGCACAGATGCTGTTGACGTTGGAGCCGCGCCTGATCCTGCAGGGGCAGGTATGGAGGCTGATATCATGGCTTTTGATTCCGCCGTCCGTTAATATCCTGTTTTTAATTTTTTTCTTGTCCTGTTATTATTTTATTGGGACTTCCATTGAGCAGGCAATCGGAACCTTTCGCTATAATGTCTATCTGATTGGCGGACTTTTGTGTACAGCGGTTGGTGCGTTTATCCTGTATCTCATTTATTATATTGTAACCAGGATACCGGTGACGGGGATTGGCTATTACTTTGGCTCGCAATATGTGACAATGTCGCTGTTTATGGCGTTTGCTGTTATTTACCCCAACGCACAGTTCCGGCTGTATTTTATCATTCCCTTTAAGGCTAAATGGATGGGGATTGTCGATGCTGTCTGGATGGCATTTATGTTTATTGTCAGCAACTGGGCGGGAAGAGTTGCAATCATTTCTTCAATTTTGAACTTCCTGATATTCTTTTTCTACACCAGAAATTATCGCAGGATATCTCCAAAGGAGATTCATAGGAAACAGGTTTACCGCCAGCAGATGCGTCAGGCACAGGGAGTTACCAAGCATAAATGCGCAATTTGTGGAAGAACGGAGAAGGATGGAGACAATTTACAGTTTCGTTTTTGCTCGAAATGCGAGGGGAACTATGAGTACTGTCAGGATCATCTTTTTACGCATCAGCATATTAAGCGCAGCTGAGGCATCCTGTAATTGACAAAAGAGATTTTAGAACTTATAATGTAATATGCAGAAACAGAGAAAAATTCAATCGTCTAAAGGGGCGGGACTGCTGCGCTAATATTTTTACTCGTTCAAAAGGTCTTGCCGTTTATGCGGCAAAGACAGGATGCACAAAAATTATTCTGGGAAGTTAGCTTCCCAAGATATTTTTGTGCATGTTGTTTACATTGCTTTGTAATGTAGACCTTTTGAACGAATTTAAACTTATAATTTAGGTTAATGCGGCGTTCCCATTCTGCTTTGCACAACAAGACCTTTTGACATTGAGTTAATTTTATTATATGTGCAGCCAGGAGGGTTACAGATGGAAAACGAAGTGGTTTCCAAGAATTTTATTGAACAGATTATTGAGGAAGATATTAAGGAAGGACATTGCAAAACGGTTAAAACGCGCTTTCCACCGGAGCCGAATGGTTATCTTCACATAGGACATGCCAAATCAATTTTACTGAATTATGGGCTTGCAAAAGAGTATGGCGGCAAGTTTCATATGCGGTTTGACGATACGAATCCCACCAAAGAGAAGGTCGAATTTGTGGATTCTATCAAAGAGGATATCAAGTGGCTGGGGGCAGATTGGGAGGACCGGCTCTTTTTTGCCTCCGATTATTTTGAACAGATGTACGAGGCGGCAGTCAAACTGATTAAGAAAGGCAAAGCTTACGTTTCAGATTTGAATGCGGAACAGATTCGCGAGTACCGCGGAACTTTGACGGAACCGGGCAAGGAAGACCCGGGAGCAAGTAGAAGCATAGAGGAGAATCTTGCGCTTTTTGAAGATATGAAGGACGGGAAATATGAGGATGGCAGCAAGGTACTGCGTGCCAGAATTGATATGGCGTCTCCGAATATCAATATGAGAGATCCGGTGCTTTACCGTGTGGCGCATATGACTCACCATAACACGGGGGATAAATGGTGTATTTATCCCATGTATGATTTTGCGCATCCGATTGAGGATGCGATTGAGGGAATCAGTCATTCTATCTGTACGCTGGAGTTTGAGGATCACAGACCCTTGTATGATTGGGTGGTCCGTGAGTTGGAATACGAGAATCCGCCTAAGCAGATTGAGTTTGCCAAGCTTTATCTTACCAATGTAGTTACCGGCAAGCGTTATATCAAGAAGCTGGTGGAAGATAAGATTGTGGATGGTTGGGACGACCCGCGGCTGGTTTCCATTGCGGCTTTGCGCAGACGTGGATTTACGCCGGAGTCGATTCAGAGGTTTGTGGAACTCTGCGGCGTTTCCAAAGCAAACAGCTCTGTAGATTATGCTATGCTGGAATATTGTATCAGAGAAGATCTCAAGTTAAAACGTCCCAGAATGATGGCGGTGTTGAATCCTGTCAAGCTGGTAATTGACAATTACCCGGAAGGGGAAGTAGAATATCTTGATGCGGCGAACAATTTGGAGAACGAAGAGCTTGGCAGCCGTAAGATTCCTTTTTGCCGGGAATTGTATATTGAGCGGGAAGATTTCATGGAAGAACCGCCTAAGAAATATTTTCGGCTGTTTCCGGGGAATGAAGTGCGTCTCATGCATGCCTACTTTGTAAAATGCGTGAGTTTTGTGAAAGATGAGATGGGAAATGTGACGGAGGTGCATTGTACCTATGACCCTGAGACCAAGGCTGGGAGTGGATTTACCGGTCGTAAAGTAAAAGGAACGATCCATTGGGTGCCTGCTCCTTTTGCCAGGAAATGTGAAGTCCGCTTGTATGAGAACTTGGTGGACGAGGAAAAAGGTGTATACAACAAAGAAGATGGCAGTTTGAATTTGAATCCAAATTCATTGAGTGTATTGAAAGACTGCTATATTGAGCCGGCCTTGGCCGAGGCAGGGCCTTATGACAGTTATCAGTTTGTAAGACAGGGATTTTTCTGTGCAGATGCCAAAGATTCTAAGCCGGACGCGTTAGTGTTCAACAGGATTGTGTCTTTAAAAAGTTCTTATAAGCTGCCAACACAGAATTAGTATAATGAAAATTAAGTAATAGGTAAGCCAAACGGCCATTTACTTAATATTCGTTATACCAATAGCACAAAGAGGAGGAAAGGTGCAATGAATTTATTTTCAGGGTTAGAGAAATTTGGTTTAAAATCTACAGAATCTATGCAATTGTTTGAGGATGAGCAGAAGGAGGATAAAAAAGGCGCTGATGCGCGCGCAGAGGAGAAGATTCCCGCAGAATCTGATTTTCTGTTAGAGAAGACCGTGCACTGTAAAGTGTGCGACCATGTTTTTAAGACGAAAGTGATAAAGAGCGGTAGAGTAAAACGTTTAGAGCCGGACCGTGATTTGCGGCCAAGGTTCCAGTATATTGATACATTAAAGTATGATATTACATCCTGCCCAGCGTGCGGGTATACGGCGATGAACCGTTTTTATGAGCATCTTACGCCCACGCAGGTAAAATTGATTAAAGAGCAGATTTCGAGCAATTTTCAGCCGAGCAATAAGCCGGAGAATGCCGTATATGATTATGATGAGGTAATTGACCGCTATAAACTGTCGTTAGTGAATACGGTGGTGAAAAAGGGGAAAGATAGCGAGAAGGCCTACACTTGCCTGAAGATTGCCTGGCTTCTGCGCGGGAAAGCTGAGACAATGTCAGAAGATACGCCGGAGGCAAAAGCAGCAAAAGCTGAGGTTCTCAAAGAGGAGGAAGGCTTCTACCAGCAGGCGTTTGAGGGCTTTATGAAAGCTATCTCAGAAGAAATGTTCCCGATGTGCGGTATGGAACAGAGTACTGTTGATTATATTCTGGCGTATATGGCATATCATTTTAAAAAGTATGAGATTGCGTCCAAATTCTTGGCAAGTGTGTTGACAGCGCCTTCCGCAAGCCGGCGCATGAAGGATATGGCCTTGGAATTAAAAGAGGATATTATCGCAGAGTTAAGAAAATAGAACAAGTGAATATGAATGGAATGATTGGAGGCATCGCATGGAACGACGGGGCAGGATTGCCGTGGCATTTGTCCTTATGGCATTTGCAATGATTTTTCTTACCGGTTGTACCACAGAGAAACACACAGAAGCTGCGAAGGAAACACAGCAGCAGACGGAACACGATGCAGAAAAAAGCGGTTATGAGGTTTCGGGAGATTCCCCGGGGCAGGAGCCGCAGCAAAATCCCAAAGATAAAGATGAAGCAGAAGAAACCAATCAGGAAATTACAGAAGAAAATCTTTACCGTCCGCTGATGGAAGCCGCTATAGAAGCTATAGAGGCAAATGACGCCGAGGCGCTGCACGAACTACAGGACAGTGAAGACGCCAAGATACTGACAGCGTCCGTGAGGGATGGCGAGCATTATATTTATTATCCCGATGGAGGGCAGAGCGGTAAAGGAGTCGGCTTTTATACGTTTAAGGAATGCAGTTGTAAGCAATGGTATTATGGCGATTACAAAGATGGAAAGCGGCATGGCAAAGGAATCTGGTATTATGTCAGCAGTAATACGGAGGACGGCAGCCTTTACCAGGAACTGTATGATGGCGGCTGGAAGGAAGACGTGCCCAATGGAAAGGGACGTCAGCTGATTGCCTTGGGTGATCATATAGACACGGATAAGAAATTCAAGGTCAAGAATGGGCTGTTTTATGGAACATACAAAATCAAAGACAAGTTGGAGGACGGCACGGTTGTTCGCGGCGAGTATAAACTGAAAAGGGGCAAATATGTCACAATTTCAGACGAGGAACTGGAAGCCAATAATTTCGAGGTGCCGCAGGACCCGCACCTTGCGATTGCATTTTTGTATAATAAGGAGGGTGTGGTAAAAAGTTGCAGCATGGTATATGCGGAGGATATTACGAAAGGCGTCAAGCATTTTTACCCGGCTGAGTAATATTATTTTGTTTAAAACGTCTTGTCAATTATACGGCAATGACAGAATGCATAAAAATCACTCTGGGAAGTTAGCTTCCCAGAGTGATTTTTATACGTATTGTTTCCGTTGCTATGCGATGGAAAACGTTAAAACATTTTTCTGTCCTGTCATTTATGTTTATTTCTCTAATTCAGCCATCTTCATAGCGCGGACTTTCAACGGAAGGCCGAACAGGGTGATAAAGCCCTCTGCGTCATGATGGTCATACAAATCGCCGGTTGTAAAGCTTGCCAGAGATTCGCTGTAGAGTGAGTAGGGAGAGGTAGTTCCGGCTTTGATGATGTTTCCTTTGTAGAGTTTAAACTTCACTTCCCCTGTCACATATTTCTGCGTCGAGGTCACGAAAGCTTGTACAGCTTCACGCAACGGTGTGAACCATTTGCCTTCATAAACAATCTGAGCCATCTTATTGCCCATGTCTTTTTTTACATCCATGGTAGCGCGGTCAAGCACCAATTCTTCGAGCTGCTGCTGTGCTTCCATGAGAATCGTTCCGCCAGGCGTTTCATAAACGCCGCGGGATTTCATGCCTACGACACGGTTTTCTACAATATCAATAATGCCGATTCCGTGTTTGCCGCCCAGACGGTTCAGCTCGCGGATGATGTCGGCAACTTTCATTTCTTTGCCATTGATGGTTTTAGGCACGCCGGCCTCAAACGTCATCGTTACATATTCGCCTTCTTCGGGCGCTTTCTGTGGGGAAACGCCGAGTACCAGCAGATGGTCGTAATTAGGTTCGCATGAGGGGTCTTCCAGTTCCAGCCCTTCATGGCTGATATGCCATAGGTTGCGGTCGCGGCTGTAGCTGCTGTCCGCAGAGAACGGAAGGTCAATGCCGTGTTCCTTGCAGTATGCAATCTCTTCCTCGCGGGACTGCATATTCCATTTGTCACTTCTCCATGCTGCAATGATTTTCAAATCGGGAGCCAGGGCTTTGATGCCAAGCTCAAAACGAATCTGGTCGTTGCCCTTGCCGGTTGCGCCGTGGCAGATAGCGGTTGCGCCTTCCTTGCGGGCTATCTCAACAAGACGCTTGGCAATGCCGGGACGGGCCATAGAGGTGCCCAAAAGGTATTTGTTCTCGTATACAGCCCCTGCCTGTACACAGGGAATAATGTACTCCTCTGCAAACTCGTCTGTGATGTCTTCGATGTACAATTTAGAGGCGCCGGATAATTTTGCACGTTCTTCTAAGCCGTCAAGCTCTTCGTCCTGTCCGCAGTCGATACAACAGCAGACTACGTCATAGTCGAAATTTTCCTTTAACCATGGAATGATGGCGGTAGTATCCAGACCGCCGGAGTAAGCTAAGATAACTTTTTCTTTCATTACTTTTTCCTCCGTTTTTATCTATTTGCTATCCAACCTCATGGAAAACCCATGGGATTTTGAACTATTAACTAATATACAACATTATTTTAGAAATAGCAAGTGTATAAAAATAAAAAAATATGTATAAATATACAAAAAAATGAAAAAAAGACTTTACGGATGGAAAAAGTTGTACTAATATAAGAAGGTGTTAGCTGGCCATGCAACTGAAAAGATAGTAGTTGGCTGAGAAAAGGAAAAGACATAAGAAAGTGAGGAAATCAGAATGATAAAAGCGGGAATTATCGGAGCTACCGGGTATGCCGGGGCAGAGCTGGCGAGGCTTCTGCTGGCACATAAAGAAGTAGAAATCAGATGGTACGGTTCCCGAAGCTACATAGATAAAAAATATGCGCAGGTGTATGGAAACATGTTTCAGCTTGTGGAGGAAACATGTCTGGACGATAATATCGGAGAGCTTGCGAGACAGGCAGACGTCATTTTCACGGCGACACCTCAGGGGTTTCTGGCAGGCGTGTTGACAGAGGATATACTGCAAAGCGCCAAAGTTATAGATTTAAGCGCAGATTACCGGATCAAGGATGTGAAAACATATGAGAAATGGTATCAGATTGAACACAAGAGCCCGCACTTTATTGAGGAGGCTGTGTACGGTTTGTGCGAGGTCAATCGCGAGAAAGTAAAACAGGCAAGGTTGGTGGCTAATCCGGGATGCTACACGACATGTTCGATTCTGACGGCGTACCCTCTGGTAAAAGAAGGGTTGATTGAACCGAATAGCTTAATTGTGGACGCTAAGTCAGGAACTTCGGGGGCAGGCAGAGGAGCGAAGCTGCCGAATCTGTTTTGTGAGGTCAATGAGAATATGAAAGCATATGGGGTGACTACGCATCGCCACACGCCGGAGATTGAGGAACAGTTAAGCTATGCGGCGGGCGAGACGATTACCATTAATTTTACGCCGCATTTAGTACCTATGAACCGTGGCATTTTGGCGACGGAGTATGCTTCCCTGAAGAAAATTAAGCAGGCGGACGGTTCCTATGCTTATCCAGACTATGAGCAGGTGAAAGCAGTTTACGATAAGTATTATCGGGATGAATACTTTGTGCGTGTGCTGGATAAAGGTATTTATCCTGAGACAAAGTGGGTAGAAGGCAGCAATTTTGTGGATATTGGTTTTCAGATTGATGCGCGCACCGGAAGAATTATCATGATGGGAGCAATTGATAATCTTGTAAAAGGAGCGGCGGGACAGGCAGTGCAGAACATGAACCTTTTGTTCGGCTTTCCGGAATATGAAGGTCTACAGCTTGTGCCGATGTTCCCATAACGTAAGAAGCTTAAAAGATAAAGCCAAAGGCGCGCAAGGGATGTTTCGGCAGCGGGCATGGCGCAGGGAGGCTTGCAGAATGGAATTAAAAGATAAAATCATTGCTTCGGTGTCCATCCGGGCGATGAAAGAGGAAGACTATGATAAGGTCTATAGTCTATGGAAGACAATTAAGGGTTTTGGCATCCGCAGCATGGATGATTCCAGGGAAGGAATTAAGCGTTTTTTGAAAAGGAATCCGACTACCAGCGTGGTTGCCCTGGCAGATGATGAAGTTGTGGGAGCCATCCTCTGCGGTCATGACGGGAGACGCGGTTGTTTCTACCATGTGTGTGTCAGGGAGGATTACAGGCAGCGGGGAATTGGCAAGGAGATGGCTGTTTTTGCAATGCGCGCTTTGCAGGAGGAGCATATCAATAAGGTATGTTTGATTGCTTTTAAGAAAAATGAGGTGGGCAATTGTTTCTGGAAAAGCGTGGGCTGGACGTTCCGGGAAGATTTGAATTACTATGACTTTGTATTAAATGATGCGAATATTACGACATTCCAATAGGAAGCAGGGAGGATAATCGGATGAAAGTGATTACAGGAGGCGTGACCGCGGCCAAGGGATTTGAAGCGGCAAGTACGGCGGCAGGAATAAAGTACGAGGGCAGAAAAGATATGGCGTTGATTGTGAGCCGGAGGGAGGCAGTTTCTGCTGGAACATTTACGAGCAATGTAGTAAAAGCCGCCCCGGTAAAATGGGATATGCGTCTGGTTGCAGAGGAGGATTGTGCGCGGGCAATCGTGGTAAATGCCGGCATAGCCAACGCCTGTACGGGGGAGAAAGGAATGGAATACTGCCAAAAGACTGCAAAGGCGGTGGAAAATACGCTGGGCATCCCGGCAAACCAGGTACTGGTGGCCTCTACCGGGGTAATCGGAATGCAGCTTCCCATGGAAAAGTTAAAAGCAGGTATTGCCGCTATGGTGCCGGAACTTGACAGCAGGATTGAGAGCGGCAGGGAAGCGGCTTGTGCGATTATGACGACTGATACGAAATATAAAGAGACGGCAGTGGAATTTGAGGTGGAAGGAACAATGGTGACCTTGGGCGGTATGTGCAAAGGCTCCGGTATGATTCACCCCAATATGTGTACGATGCTCAGTTTTGTGACGACAGACCTTGCTATATCTAAGGAATTACTACAAGAGGCGTTGCGTGAGGATGTTAAGGACACTTATAACATGATTTCAGTGGATGGCGATACTTCCACCAATGATACGGTATTGCTGCTTGCTAACGGTATGGCGGGCAATACTAAGATCACAGAGAAAGATGAGAATTATCAGAAGTTCGTGGAAGCGCTGCGTGTTGTGAATACTGCGCTGGCCAAAAAGATGGCGGGAGACGGCGAGGGTGCAACCGCGTTGTTTGAGACGAAGGTGCTAAATGCAGATACGAAGGAGCACGCCAAAATGCTTGCCAAGTCCGTGATATGTTCTTCATTGACAAAAGCCGCCATCTATGGGCATGATGCCAACTGGGGCAGAATTTTATGCGCCTTGGGCTATTCCGGCGTGGCGTTTGAACCGGAAAAGATAGAGTTGTTTTTTGAAAGCAAGAGTGGTAAAATTCAGATTTACAAGGATGGAATTGCCACGGACTACAGCGAGGAAGAAGCGACAAAGATTTTATCAGAAGAAGAAGTAACTGTGTTGGTGGATATGAAGATGGGAGAGGCAGAAGCGGCGGCCTGGGGATGCGATCTTACGCATGAGTATGTAACAATCAACGCAGATTACCGGTCTTAAAATTTATGTGGACAGGATAAATATAGAGAAAGAGGATAGAAAAATGGCAGAAAAAAATATGCAGGAAATATTACAAAAAGCAGAAGTACTGATAGAGGCCTTGCCTTATATCCAACGGTTTAACCGCAAGATTATCGTTGTAAAATATGGTGGCAGCGCGATGGTAGATGATGAGCTCAAGATGGATGTCATTAAGGATGTGACGCTTTTGAAGCTGGTAGGTTTTAAGCCAATTATCGTTCACGGCGGCGGCAAGGAAATCAGTAAATGGGTCGCCAAGATTGGTATGGAGCCAGAATTTGTCAATGGGCTGCGCAAAACGGACGCGCCGACTATGGAGATTGCAGAGATGGTATTAGGAAGGGTGAATAAATCTCTGGTACAGATGGTGCAGGGATTGGGCGTCAACGCGATCGGCATCAGCGGCAAAGACGGCGGGCTGCTGAAGGTGGATAAGAAATATTCTAAGGGGCAGGATATTGGTTATGTGGGGGATATCAAGGAAGTAAACGCTAAGGTGCTCTATGATTTGCTGGAAAAGGATTTCCTGCCGATTGTCTGCCCTATCGGACTGGATGATGAGTTTGAGACTTACAACATCAACGCCGACGACGCGGCTTGCGCGATTGCCCGGGCGGTGAATGCGGAAAAGCTGGCGTTTCTCACAGATGTGGAAGGCGTGTACAAAGACCCGGATGACAAATCTTCCCTGTTTTCGGAATTGTCGGTTTCGGAAGCGCATGAACTGATTGGCGGAGGGAATATCGGAGGAGGAATGCTGCCCAAACTCAATAATTGCATAGAGGCTATTGAGGACGGCGTTTCCAGGGTACATATTCTTGACGGCCGCATTCCTCACTGTCTGCTATTAGAGATATTTACCAACAGAGGAATCGGGACAGCAATCTTGGGGGATGGTGAAGAACGATTTTCTCAGGCGAAGTAGGGCGTAAGGGGGAACGAGAAGAAATTAGGCAAATATATCCAAATAAATTAAGGTTGCCAGGAGCATGGAAGAAAATCAACCGATAGTTCCAGGCAAAAAGAAGGAGCAGGGTAAAATGGAAGAGAAAAAGATAATGGCGCAGGCGGAGAGCCATATTTTACATACTTATAATCGCTACCCGGTGGTGTTCGACCATGGGCAGGGCGTGTATCTCTACGATACAGAAGGAAGGAAATATCTTGATTTTGCGGCGGGGATCGCCGTGCAGGCATTGGGATACGGGGATGAGGAGTATAATCAGGCATTGAAATTACAGGTTGACAAGCTCCTGCACACGTCAAATTTGTATTACAATCAGCCGACGATGGAAGCGGCCGGGAAAATCTGCGCGGCCTCGGGCCTTGACCGCGTATTTTTTACGAACAGCGGCACGGAAGCCATTGAGGGCGCATTAAAAACGGCGAAGAAATATGCTTATGAGAAAGACAACTGCACGGATCATGAAATTATCGCCATGAATCATTCGTTCCACGGCAGAAGTCTGGGGGCGTTGGCGGTAACCGGAAATGCACATTACCGCGAGCCGTTTGAGCCGTTGCCGGGGATTGTCAAGTTTGCAGATTACAATGATTTGGATAGTGTAAAAGCGTTGGTAAATGATAAGACGTGCGCTATTATTATGGAGACCATTCAGGGCGAGGGCGGTATTTATCCGGCAACGCAGGAATTTCTTTGCGGCGTGAAAGAAATCTGTGAGAAGCGGGATATTCTGCTGATTTTAGATGAAATTCAGTGCGGAATGGGAAGAACGGGCGAAATGTTTGCCTGGCAGGGCTATGATGTAAAACCGGATATTATGACTTGCGCCAAAGCTTTGGGCTGCGGCGTGCCGGTAGGGGCGTTTGTGATGACGGAAAAAGTGGCGGAGGCGTCCTTAAAGCCCGGCGATCATGGCACCACTTACGGCGGCAACCCTTTTGTAGGCGCCGCGGTCAGCAAGGTTTTTGAACTCTTTGAGAAACGCGGGCTCACGGAACATGTTAGGGAAATCGGAGCATATCTGGAAGAGCAGCTTGAGCTATTGCAGGCGGAATATGATTGTATTACTGCGCGAAGGGGAAAAGGGCTGATGCAGGGGTTAGAGCTCGCTATCCCGGTGGGAGAAGTGAGTAAACGGGCATTGGAACAGGGACTTGTGGTTATCACGGCAGGCAGCAATGTGCTGCGGTTTGTGCCGCCGCTGGTAATTGAAAAAGAGCATGTGGATGAGATGATTGGAATTTTAAAGAAAATACTGTAGTGGGACTGTTACAGCGATTATAATTTGATATATTATTCAGTTCAAAAAGCGATGCATCGCTAAGGTAAATTACAAAGAATGGATTTGGAGCTGTCGCATTAATATAATTATACGGCTTATATTCATGGGGCTGCCGCACTCATATATTCACTCGTTCAAAAGGTCTTGCCGCTCTAGCGGCAAAGACAGAATGCACAAAAATCACTCTGGGAAGCTAGCTTCCCAAGATAATTTTTGTGCATATTGTTTGTATTACGAAGCAATGCAAACCTTTTGAACGTATCATAACTTGTAATTTATGTTAGTGCGGCATCCCCATGAGTGCATATTGCGGCAGTCCCTTTGTAATATGTTATCCATGCCGAAGAGTATATCGTATACCATGTCACAGCCAGGCAATTGACGGTATATTATTTCCAATTATGGTTATCCTAACCGAAAGAATGTATTTAGGAGGAAGCCATGATTGGAATTTTTATTGCACTTTTGTCAGGAGCATTGATGAGCGTCCAGGGAGTATTTAACACGGAAGTGACGAAGGGAAGCAGCATGTGGGTCAGCACCAGCTGGGTACAGTTCTCGGCGCTTGTTGTCTGCCTGGTTGCCTGGTTTTTTGCGGACCGCAGCAGTTTTGCAGCGATTTTGGAGATGCAGCCTAAGTACATGTTGCTGGGCGGCGTTATCGGTGCGTTTATCACGCTTACGGTAATCAAGAGCATGGCGGCGTTGGGGCCGGCAAAAGCGGTGATGCTGATTGTCGTTTCACAGCTTATTGTGGCGTATGTTATTGAGCTTTTCGGAATGTTTGGCGTAGATAAGCAGCCGTTTGAGTGGCGCAGGGTATTGGGAATGGCAATCTGTATTGGAGGAATTATTCTGTTTAAGTGGGAATAAGTTGCGAAACAGTTGGAAGACCTTTTATGTTACGGCCGATAAAATTAGGAAAGGCGAAAAACTCAGAGGGAAAAATTGGCGATTTGTACAGAAAAATATAAATATTTCGTTGAAATGACGAAGAAGTGGAAAATCAGTATCTATTCTTGGTGGATTTGACAAGAATAGATATCTGTTTTTGTTAAAATACAGATGGTATTTGAGGGATAAATTTGATACCATAAATCTATAAAATTCTGCAAGCCAGAAACATAGGAGGTAATCAGCGACATGGCAAGTTTATCATTAAAAGATATTTGTAAAGTATACCCGAACGGATTTGAAGCAGTAAAGGATTTCAATCTCGAGATTGAGGATAAGGAATTTATTATTTTTGTAGGTCCGTCTGGATGCGGTAAGTCCACAACACTGCGTATGGTAGCGGGACTTGAGGAGATTTCTTCCGGTGAACTTACGATTGACGGAAAGATTGTGAATGATGTGGAACCCAAGGACAGGGATATTGCGATGGTATTCCAGAATTATGCGTTATATCCGCATATGACCGTATTTGACAATATGGCGTTTGGCTTGAAACTGCGTAAGGTTCCTAAGGCAGAGATTAAGAAGAAAGTGGAAGAGGCTGCCAAAATTCTTGATTTGGATAAGTTGTTAGACCGCAAGCCGAAAGCTTTGTCCGGTGGACAGAGACAGCGTGTGGCTATGGGACGTGCGATTGTGCGTGAGCCGAAAGTATTTTTGATGGATGAGCCTTTATCTAACCTGGATGCAAAGCTGCGTGTGCAGATGCGTGCAGAGATCGCTTCCCTGCATCAGAGACTGGGCGCGACAATTATCTATGTAACACATGACCAGGTAGAGGCGATGACGCTGGGAACAAGAATCGTTGTCTTGAAAGATGGTATTATCCAGCAGGTAGATTCTCCCCAGAAATTGTACAATGAGCCGGATAATTTGTTTGTAGCAGGATTTATCGGTTCCCCGCAGATGAATTTCCTGGATGCAGTCTGCAAGGTTGAGGGTGAAAAAGTTACGCTCAAGTTTGGCGAGGGTTCCGTAATACTTCCTCCGGCTAAGGCGAAGAAGTTGATTGCGGGCAAATACGATGGCAAGACAGTTGTGCTTGGTATCCGTCCTGAGGATATTGATGATTCCCAGATTGCGCTTGAGACACATAAGGAAAGTATTTTCACCACTAAGGTAACTGGATATGAGCTGCTTGGTTCTGAGGTATTGTTGTACTATAATATCAACGGTTCCAATATGACGGCAAAGGTTGATTCCAGGACGCCTGCTCGTCTCGGCGATTCAGTGAAACTGGCAATGGATGTTGAGAAAATCCATGTGTTTGACAAAGAAACAGAATTGACAATCACTCATTAATTCGTTAAGATAGTAATATAGCACAAATTATATGGAAGCGGCGCAGGTAAGTGCTGCTTCCATTTTTGGGTTTGGGAGGTATTATGCTATCGAATCATAAATTTAAACTTGCATTAGAGGAAATCAAAGAGATATCCAGAAATGACCTGGCTTTATACAGTGATAAAGGGAGGCTGTTGGCAGCCACATACGAGCCGGAAGAAAAGTTACAGGAGGCAGTTTGCCAGTTTGCAGACTCTATGGCTGAAAGCCAGATGCTTTTCGGCTGCCACTTTTTTAAAATTATGATGGAAGGTGAACTGGAGTATATTTTACTGGCGCAGGCGGGCGGCGAGGAAGCTTATATGATTGGGCGGCTTGCCGCGTGTCAGATAAGGAACATTTCATGTGCTTACAGGGAGCAGTCAGATAAGAGTAGTTTTATACAGAATATTTTGCTGGGCAATATGCTGGTGGTCGATATTTACAACAAGGCAAAAAAACTTCATATTGACACGGCGCAGCGCGTCGTGTTTGTCATTGAAGTTTCCGGTAAAAAGGACAGTGTGGTACTAGAGACAGTGAAAAACCTTTCGGTCAACACAGCGAGGGATTTCGTGACAGAAGTGGATGAGAAATCTGTCATTTTAGTGAAGGATGTCAGGGATATGGAGACCGAGCAAGAACTGATGGCGATGGCTAAAATGCTGGCAGATAACCTTCATACGGAGGCTATGGTAAAAGTTCGGGTAGGTTATGGCAGCAGAGCGAGTTTGCTGCCAGAGATTGCACGTTCCTACCAGGAGGCGAAAATGGCTTTGGAGGTAGGGCGCATTTTTTATATGGAGAAAGATACGGTATCCTATGGGAATCTGGGGATTGGACGGCTGATTTACCAGCTTCCGCCCAGCCTGTGCCGTATGTTTCTGCGAGAAGTGTTTGGAGAGAATTTACCGGATGCCTTAGATGAGGAGACGATGATAACGATCCATAAGTTTTTTGAAAATAACCTCAATGTTTCAGAGACGGCAAGGCAGCTCTATATACACCGTAACACACTGGTATATCGTTTGGAGCGCATAGAGAAAGCTTTGGGGCTGGACATTCGCAAGTTCGAGGATGCGATGTTATTTAAGATTGCGCTGATGGTAATTTCCCACATGGATTACCGCAGGAGCGCAGATGAGCCGGAAATGGAGGAAATTTTATAGGAAAGGGGTGCGTTTATGTCAGAAAATGGTACGTTTGTACCATAATTCTAAAGAGATGACAGAAAATGCCGATATTTACTGTAAAGGATGTGTCTGGGAGGAATGTGCATATGAAGATAAATAATTTAGCAAGTACGGAGACTGTTGTCAATACCAATAGCAGGGAGCAGGTAGAGAATAAAGACGCTGTACAGCAGCAAGAGCAGGGAAAGGTAAAGAATGGAACCGTTAAGGGGGCTGATTTGAATCTCCTTCAGGATCCTATTGAGGAGAAGAAGAAAAAGGCCATGGAAGATGCCATGGAGTTTATTAAGAATCAGTTTAAGTCTGATGGACAGATAGATGACATTTTGGATGAGTGCCGCGATACGATAAAGACCAGCAAGGCGGCAGCCGAGGAAGCGTCACAGCAGCTCGGGGAGATTGAGGAGCAGAAAGAAGCGCTCGGAGAGATGTATGCTGATAAGGAAGATGAAGAATACAAGATGCGTCTTTCAGAACTGAATGAGGAAGCTGCTTACTGGAAGAAGCAGTATACGGATGCCCATGATATCATCGGGGCGGCTACCAGAGGTGTGAAGGCGATTAAATTGGAGGCTTTGAAGCATCATGGCATGGTAGACGCACAGAAGGCGACAGAAGCGACTCTCAAGGCATCCAGCGATGAGATTATCGGTATGCTCAAGGATGAGGCAATTGACAAGATTGACGAAGATATGGACGAGGCTGTTGAAGAGGCTGAGGAAGCGAAAGAAGAGAAGGTCAAGGAGGAGGCCGAGCTCGATGAGATTCGCTACGAGCGGGAGAAGCAGGCGCAGGAGGTTGAAGAGGATATAGAAAAGCGCAAGAAGAGAGCGAAAGAGACTAATCCGATTCCAGACAGAATAGATGTAAGCGAGTTGTTGAATAGACAGCAGGAGATTTCTAAGAATACCCAGCAGATTTTAGAGGAACAAAAATTGCTGGCAGAAGATATCAAGGGCATTGTAACAGATACCCTAATATAAACATATCACAATAGACGGCTATAACATAGCCAAATATCCGCGTTCGCGCGGCTGTCTGGCTAAGTATCCTGTGGGGGTATTGCCTGCGGGAATATAGAGATAAAGAAGCTCTGTGCGGCGGATTCGGCACAGGGCTTTTTGAGGATAAATGATATACAAAAAGGAGAACAGATGAGGTTAAAGGCGGAAGTTAGGACAGATGGAGGAGAGATGAGGTCAGAGACGGAAGTTTGGGAATACTTGGAACAGATTTCCGGGAGCGGAATTGTCATGGGTCTGGAGAGTATGCGGGAGTTGATGGAGGAGCTTGGCAATATTCAGAACGCTTTGAAAGTTGTCCATGTGGCTGGGACGAATGGAAAAGGATCTGTGTGTGCCCTGGCGTCGTCTATTCTTGGACAGGCGGGAATCCGGGCAGGAAGATATACGTCTCCGGCAGTGTTTGACAGAAAAGAACAGTACCAGGTGAATGGGCAAAACATTACTGCCCATGAGGTGGTGGAAGTATTTTCGCAGGTGAGGCGGGCCTGTGAGAATTTGCTGGCAAAGGGCAGGAGGCAGCCTACTGTATTTGAGGTCGAGACAGCGGCGGCTTTCCTCTGGTTCTATCGTCGGAGATGTCAGGTGGTGGTTTTGGAGACGGGAATGGGTGGCGAGACGGATGCTACAAATATCATCGAGCATCCGCTGGTGAGCGTGCTTACCTCCATTAGCATGGATCATGTGAAGTTTCTGGGAAATGACCTTGTGCAGATCGCGCAGATAAAAGCAGGGATTATCAAGGAGGGATGCCGGGTTGTCGCGGTAAAGCCTCAGCAGAAAGCAGTACAAAAGGTAATAGAAGCTGCATGCAGAGAGAAGCAGGCAGTGTTATCGTACAGCGAGGTTGGTAAGGCCCGCCATGTCCGGCAGTGCATACAGAGGGGAGAAATGAGGCAGTATTTCACCTATCCACTGTGTAGGTCCGAGAAGAAGGAGCACATCGGAGATGAGCTTTCTTTAAAGGACAATTATAGTGAGATAGAGCTTTTTATGATGGGCGACTACCAGATAGAGAACGCTGTCTGTGCAATTGAAACGGTGAAAACTTTGTGCGATTGTGGATTCACCATTCGTGATGAGGATATTCTTATGGGTATCTCGCAGGCGCGCTGGGAGGGTCGTTTTTCTGTGCTTTGTCGCCAGCCGATGTTTGTGGTAGATGGGGCTCACAACGAAGATGCGGCGAAAAAATTAGCGGAAACTTTGAAAAGGGGTTTTACAAATCGCAAAATAATTTATATAATAGGAGTACTTGCAGATAAAGCGCATGAGGAAATGATGGAAATAATGCTTCCGTTAGCTCAGAAAGTGTATACGGTCACGCCGAATCATCCCAGGGCGATGGACGGGCAGGTGTTAGCGGCAGAGGCGGCTAAGTATCATGCGTGTGTCTCTTATTGCGCGACAGTGGAAGAAGCTGTGGACAGGGCATTTTCTGATGCAGGGCGGGAAAACTCTCTGATATTGGCATTTGGCTCGCTGTCCTATCTGGCAGATTTACAGAAGGCAGTCAGAGAATTAGTTTAAGGAGATAAAATGATAGACAAAGAAAAAGTTAAGCAGGCGGTTACCCTTCTTTTAGAAGGAATTGGAGAAGACTGCTCCAGAGAAGGATTGCGGGAGACGCCCGACAGGATGGCCCGTATGTATGAGGAGATTTTTGCAGGAATGGGGCAGACGCCTGCGGAAGCGCTCAGCAAGACGTTTGAAGTTGCGGACAGTGGGATTGTGTTGGAAAAGGATATTGTTTTCTATTCAATCTGCGAACACCATCTGCTGCCATTTTATGGGAAGGCGCATGTGGCATATCTGCCGGACGGCAAAGTGGTGGGGCTGAGTAAATTAGCAAGAACAGTGGAAATCTATGCACGCCGTCCCCAGTTACAAGAACAGCTGACAGCGCAAGTAGCAGATGCGCTGATGAAATATTTAAAACCCAAGGGCGTCATGGTGGCGCTGGAAGCGGAGCACATGTGTATGACGATGCGCGGGGTGAAGAAGCCTGGCGCACAGACCGTTACGGTAGTTACGCGCGGACAGTTTGAGGAAAGGCAGCATTTGCAAGAGGAGTTTTGGCGAATGCTTGGACGCTGACTTTTCGCTGGTATACAATAAATATACGACAATTTCTGTGGCGATAAGCGTTGTGCGGATATTTCACAGAGAAGGAGAAAACAATACCATGCAAAATAAAATTTCACAGATGCAGATTGGGAATCAGACGTTTCAGGTAGCAGATTCCACTTATATAATGGGAATCTTAAATGTGACGCCGGATTCTTTTTCGGATGGAGGAAAGTATAACAATACAGATGCGGCATTAAAACAGGTAGAACGCATGGCTGCGGAGGGCGCTGCTATCATTGATGTCGGTGGTGAATCTACAAGGCCGGGGCATGAGAAGATATCGGAAGAAGAAGAAATACAAAGAACAGCGGAGATTATCGGACTTATCAAAGAAAGATTTGATATTCCGGTTTCGATTGACACATATAAGGGTAAGGTGGCAAAGGCGGCTTTGCAGGCGGGAGCGGACATGGTGAACGATATCTGGGGCCTGAAATATGATGAAACGCTTGCCCAGGTGATTGCTGACTTTGGCGTATCTTGCTGCCTGATGCATAACCGGGACAATACGGAGTATCATAATTTTATGGAGGATGTGAAAGCAGACCTTAAAGAAACAGTAACGATTGCTCGAAATGCGGGGATAGCAGAGGACAAGATTATATTGGACCCTGGCGTAGGATTTGGCAAAACGTACGAGCATAACTTGGAAGTAATAGGTAAGCTGGGAGAGCTTAGGGAGCTGGGGTTTCCACTTCTTTTAGGAACTTCTCGAAAATCAGTGATTGGCATTACCCTGGACCTTCCGGTAACAGAGCGGTTGGAGGGTACGCTGGTGACTACCGTAATGGGTATGTTGGCGGGCTGCGCATTTGTACGAGTACACGACGTCCTGGCAAATAAACGCGCCATCCAGATGGCGGAAGCCATTATGCGCTATAACCCGAGAGAGAATTAGAGGGACTATGGAAGCTTGGGAGTTGCATTGAGGAGAAGGTAGAAGCATGAACGAGTGGGAATTGGATCAGATTCATATTAGAAATTTGGAGGTCTTTGGCAGACATGGCGTATTTCCGGAGGAAAACCGTCTGGGACAGAAATTTATTATTAATGCTACATTATATCTTTCTACTAGACAAGCAGGATTAAAGGATGATTTGACAAAATCTGTGCATTATGGTGAAGTTTCACATTTTATGACCAGTTATATGACGGAGCATACGTTTGGGCTTATCGAGACGGCTGCGGAGCAGATGGCGCGGGCGACCCTTTTACATTTTCCAGCTATGCAGCGAATTACGCTGGAAATTTCAAAACCCTGGGCGCCCATTGGGCTTCCGCTGGAAGCCGTTTCTGTGGAAATTACGCGTGGTTGGCACCGCAGTTATGTAGCGGTTGGTTCTAACCTGGGCGACAGGGAAGCGTATATCAGACAGGGAATTGCTTCTCTGAACCGCAGGGAGGACTGCGTGGTAGAGCGTGTGTCGGAGTTGATTGGCACGAAGCCCTATGGTGTGGAGGAACAGCCGGATTTTCTCAATGGGATGCTGGAACTGCGTACGCTATTGTTCCCGGAGGAGCTGTTAGAGACGCTTCATGAAGTGGAACAGGAAGCGAAACGCGAACGTAACTTGCATTGGGGGCCGAGGACGCTGGATTTAGATATAATTTTCTATGATGATTGTGTGGTGGATAAGGAAACATTAAAGATTCCCCACCCGGATATGCAGAATCGGGAGTTTGTCTTAAAACCTTTGGCAGAACTGGCGCCTTATCTGCGGCATCCGCTGACTGGAAAAACAGTGGAACAAATGTTGGCGGAACTTTCATTATAATAGAGGGATGAAATCGGAATGGCGGAAGGATATTTTGCATATGAGGTAAAGGACGGGGAGGTTTGTATTCTGCGCTGTTATGGCAGCAGCGGGAGCGTGGTGATACCGGAGAAAATAAATGGGCTTCCAGTGACGGAGCTGTCTGCCTATGCGTTTGCACAAGAGATGGAAATGGAACCTGAAAATACAGGCGAACGTCCATGCATTTGCGGCGAACGTCTGGAAGAACTGTATTTGCCTCGGACAATCAAAAAAATGGGGCGTTATATATTTTATAATTGCCTGAGATTTTGGAATTTTTCATTTTACAGTAATATTGCTTTTATGGGCGCCGGGGCTTTTACCGGATGCGAGAACTTGCGCTGTCTAACGATGCATAGGCTTGAGGGGAATTCCTGCCTGAGAGAGATTTTGCAGGACTTGAAGCAGAAGGTGACCGTGGAATGTTACCGCGTAATAGAAGCTGCGGCGGGTGATGGGCAGGAGATGTTATGCCGCCTGGTTTACCCGGAATTTTTTGAGGAAGCAGTGGAAAATACGCCGGCAAGGATTATTTCCACCCAGACACATGGGATGGGAATACAGTACCGCAATGCATTTCGCAACACCCAGGTGCAATTTAGAGAATACGATCGCCTTTTTGTGACTGGAAAATATAATATAGATTTAAAAGTTCTGTCAGAAATTGTAATATCTAGGCTTCGGTTTCCCTATGCATTGGAGAAAGATGCAAGAGAGGAGTATACGCAATGGCTTTTGGCCCATCTCTGGGATGCATCGTCTTATCTCTTGGAACAAGAAAATGGGGAAGATTTGCGCTGGCTTGCGGAATCCTTCGCCTCTGCGTCAGAGCAGATTGATGTGCTTTTAGAAACGGCGAAGCGGCGGGAGGATGCGCAGGCAGTCAGTATAATGATGGATGTGAAGCACCGTAGGTTTCCGACAAAGAAAAAGAAGTTCTGCCTGTAAGGGCTTTGCGATAAATTTTTAGGGAACGCTATTTATGGGGTAGAAACGCGCGACAGAAGGTAGGGTATATGTTTGAGGAACAATTGTTGGAAAAATTAGATATCTGCAAAGAAATATTTGCGGATTGCCGGAATGAACTTTACTTGAATATGCGCTTTTTGGATGTATCGCTTTACAGTCTGCGGCCGGAGCCTTCCATGGAATTAGGGCGTACGGCGGCAGATGGAATTGTGTTAAAATATAACCCGGAATATCTCATGGAATTATATCGCCTGGGAAATGCTGCGGTGAACCGGTGTTATCTTCACAGCATTTTTCACTGCCTGCTGGGGCATGTGTGGAATCCAAGGGGGGACGGAAACAGACAGCTTTGGGATTTGGCCTGTGACATTGCAGTGGAATCTGTCATTGACAGCTTGCCTTACCGCTGTCTGCGCAATCCGGCGAGACCTTACCGGCGTGCCGTTTATCAGGGGTTGGAAAAGAAAGTGCCGATTCTCAATGCAGAGGGCATTTTCTTTCTGTTGCAAAAGGCGAAGCCGGACATGCGTGTGGTGGCGCGGATGATTCAGGAGTTTACCGTGGACGAACATTTTCTTTGGGGACGGGAAGAGAACGATAACCCTCTGCCGATGGAGCAGCAAAACCGCTGGCAGGATATCCGGGAGAAGATGGAGACGGAGCTTGACATGTTTTCCAAAGAGGCGGCGGAGGGATCCAAAGGCTTGCAGGAACAGTTGCGTGTAGAAAATCGTCAAAGGTATGATTACCGCGTGTTTCTCAGGAAGTTCTGCGTCCTGAAAGAGGAGATGCAGGTAGATTTAGATAGTTTTGATTATATATTTTACCATTATGGCATGGAATTGTATGGGAATATGCCTTTGATTGAGCATTTGGAGACCAGGGAAGTTCAAAAAATAGAGGATTTCGTGATTGTTATTGACACTTCTATGTCCTGTAAGGCAACGCTTGTACTTAAATTTTTGCAGGAGACGTACAGTATTTTAAGCCAATCAGAATCTTTCACGCGAAGATTTTGTGTTCATATTGTTCAATGTGACGAGCGGGTGCAGTCTGATACTGTGATTGAGAATGGCAGGCAGTTGCAGGAATATATGGAACATTTTCAGGTACAGGGTATGGGAGGAACGGATTTTCGCCCGGCATTTTCTTATGTCGATACGCTGCTGGCCCAAAAAGCATTTCATAAGCTGCGGGGGCTGATTTATTTTACGGACGGTTACGGCACATTTCCCCTGAAAAAACCGCAGTATGACGCGGCGTTTGTATTTTTTCGTGAAGACTATCTGGACGTGGACGTGCCGCCCTGGGCCATTAAGTTAGTGTTAGGGGAAAATGATTTTCATTAGAAAATTTGGAGGTTGATAGATGAATATAAAACGGACGAAGGAAGAAATTAAAAACACTATCGAAGCCTATCTTCTGAGGGATGAATATGGGGAGTACGAGATTCCGGTAATCCGTCAGCGGCCGATTTTGCTGCTTGGTTCGCCGGGGATTGGCAAGACACAGATTATGGAACAGATTTCTAAGGAGTGCGGAATCGGCCTGGTAGCTTACACCATCACGCACCATACGCGTCAGAGTGCGATTGGGCTGCCGTTTATTTCCAGGAAGAAGTATGGCGGGCAGGAAGTAGCGGTTACTGAATATACAATGAGTGAAATTGTGGCGGCTATCTATGATAAAATGGAGCAAACCGGATTATCCGAGGGTATCTTGTTCCTGGATGAAATCAACTGTGTGTCGGAAACACTGGCTCCTGCAATGCTGCAATTTTTGCAGTGTAAATCTTTTGGTAACCATAAGATTCCGCAGGGGTGGGTAATTGTTGCTGCGGGGAATCCGCCGGAATATAATAAATCGGTGCGGGAATTTGACGTCGTTACGATGGACCGAGTGAAGAAGATTGAGGTGGAAGCTGATTTCACAGTCTGGAAGGAATACGCTTATCGACAGGGATTGCATGGGGCGGTCATCTCCTATCTGAATACGAAAAAACAGAGCTTTTATCAGATGGAGACTACCGTTGACGGCAGAAATTTTGCTACTCCAAGAGGCTGGGAAGACCTCTCAAATTTGATCAAGATATATGAGAAACTTGGCAAAACAGTGGACAGAGAGGTTGTGGTGCAGTATATCCAATATCCGAAAATTGCCAAGGATTTTGCTAATTATCTGGAGCTTTACTATAAATACCGCACGGATTATCAGATTGAGGAGATTTTAAGAGGCAGGCTGGACGAGATTTTGCTAAAAAAAGTGGCTCACGCTTCCTTTGACGAACGTCTGAGTGTGCTGGGGCTTCTTATTTCCAAAGTTAATGAGGCGTTAAAGTCATCGGTACAGACGGAACGTTACATGGAAATGATATTTGCTATGCTTTCTGGGTATAAGGAATCCGTAAAAGATGAAATGCAGGAATTGAACGGACAACAGCTTTTACAGAATGTAATAAGTAAATTTAACTTGGATTATAAAAATAGGAAAAAGGCAGAACTTATAAGGCAGGAGGAGGAGAAAATTTATTTGCGGGTAATCGCTTTCCTGGAACGTCTCCTGCAAATGTTGAAGCTGGAAGATATTCGTGATAAAGGGGAGGCTTTTGAGCGTGTAAAAGAGTTGTTTGAACAGGAGAGGGAGGCTTTTGAGATTGGGCAGAGGGAGACTTTGCAAATTGTCGAATATGTATTTGATTTTCTGGAAGGAGCATTTGGAAACAGCCAGGAAATGGTAATATTTATAACAGAATTAAATTCTAATCCATACAGTGTCAGCTTTCTTCAAGCGTGTGAATGTGAGCGGTATTACCGTTATAATAAGGAGCTCTTATTTGATGAGAAGCGCAAGAGGCTCTTGGAGCGGATGAATCTATAAATTGTAAGAAGCAGGTTTAGCTTTTCCAATTAATTGCCGATATAATTATCAGCTACGGAGGGTACTTGTTTCTATGGAAAGATGGAAATAAGTGTCCTTTTTGGGAATTTGAAAGGAGACGCTATGACAAACAGATTACAGATCACAGGAAGCTATGGGAATGGATATTTTTCACAGGCAGTTGCCGATTATGCGGCCAGAATGAAGCCGGAGGATAAGACGGAAGACGGGAAGCCAAAAACCATCGGTGAGTTCTCAGAAAAAGAGTGGGATCAGCTTTTGGATAAGGTAGATAACGCCATCGAGGATTATAAGGCGGACTTGAAAGAGCGTGAGAAGGAAGCGCTGGAAAAGCAGAAAGAGCAGCGCGAGTCTTATATTTTAGGCGCCGGCAATAACGAAGATAAGCAGTTTGAGGAACGTGTGCTGATGGATAATGGAAGTTTCCGCACGATGCGTTTTATGAAGATAGACAGTATGGATATCGGGGCGTCTGCGGAAATGGAACAGCCGGATATCGAGGATACGATAGATGATATGGTGGCGGAGGAAGCCATTCAAAAGCTGCTGGATAAAGGGAACCGCGCGCCGTACTCTCTGATGGCAGATGAAAATGGCATCGTAAAATATAAGGGTGTGGAATTTCGCTGTGATTATGAAAATAACCGTTTATGCCTGGGGGATGTCTCAAATCCTAAGAACTGCATTACGGTTGGCTTGGAGAGAGGCGGATGTCTGGTATTTAACAGGGAGAATATAGATGATTTGGTGAAGGCGATTGATATGTTTTCCCCGGAGGATATCAATCGGATTATGCGTGCGATTGCCCAGGATGCCAAGCTAAGGCAGATGCAGGTGCAAATTGAGGATGAAACCAGCGGTGAAGCGGTGCTGGATAAGCCGGAAGAGGAGAAAGAAAAATATGAATCCGAGAGACAGACAGAACAGTCCTATTTTTAAATCATTTCATATTATTTATCCTGTTTTTGTATATTTTGTGGCGATAAACTTAAGTATGTCGCTGTTTACTATGCTTGCAGTGTTTTTGGGGGCGGACCCTAAGGAGCAGTATATGTCGTTGCAGACGGCGTCAGTGGCGGTGACGGTTCCGTTCATTGCGCGCTATTATCAGAAGGACAGGAATGAACCTACGGTGTTCTGGGAACATATGGATCTGGTGATTGCAAAGAAGTCTACGGTTATGCGGGCCTTAAATGGTATTTTAATGTTTCTCGCTGGCGCAGCGGTCGGGTTTGCGCTTAACAACCTGCTTATTGTGAGCGGGTTGGAAGATATTTCACAGGGATACCAGGAAGTGAATGAATATCTCTTTTCGGGAGGTATTTTTCTCGAACTTCTAGGCGCCTGCCTGTTGACCCCGTTTTTAGAAGAACTGCTGTACCGCGGCGTGGTATATGGCAGGCTTTGCGATTTAATGATATTAGATAATGAGGAAAAGACCAGCCGGGGCAGGAAGCGTGAGCGTCAAAGCCGGGCGCTTGCCATGATATTGTCTGCGCTTTTATTTGGCGTGATTCATATGAATCTGGTGCAGTTTGTCTACGCTGGCCTGCTTGGTATTCTATTGGCGTGGTTTATGGAGAAGACAGGCCATTTTTATGGCGCGTTCCTGGCGCATATGGGGGCAAACCTGATGGCGGTAATTCGTGTGAAAACGCCTGTATTTTCCTGGATGAAATCAGGTTCATCTTCATTTTATGCGGCGACATTGGTTGCGGCGGTGGCAGGAATTCTTCTTATAGCTGCCATTCAATTTGCTTTGGCGGGGCGTCCTCAGAAACATGAGGTTCCCGAATAATAGTTGACGAAGGATGAGATTATGGAAAAGGATTTAACATCGGGCAGCGTATTTCGCAATATTGCATATTTCTCACTGCCGTATCTCTTGTCATATTTTTTGCAGACGTTATATGGGATGGCAGATTTGTTTATTATCGGGCAGTTTAATGGGGTGGGAGATATTACGGCAGTCTCCGTGGGCAGCCAGGTTATGCATATGCTGACGGTGATGATTGTCGGTCTTGCTATGGGTTCTACCGTAAGCATTGGCAAAGCGGTTGGAGCAAAGCGGCCGGAATCTGCCATGGCGGCAATTGGAAATACGGTTTCGCTCTTTATGGGAGTGTCTGCCGCTTGTATGGTATTGCTTCTGGGGCTGGTAAAGCAAATTGTGTCTCTGATGTCTACGCCCGAGGAGGCGGTAGCCGGCACCATTACCTATCTTACGATCTGTTTTATTGGTATCCCTTTTATTACGGCATACAATATTATAAGCTCTATATTCCGGGGGCTCGGCGATTCCAAAAGTCCCATGTATTTCATTGCTGTGTCGTGCGGGGCCAATATTGTGCTGGATTATTTGTTTATTGGCGTGCTTGGAATGGGAACGGCGGGCGCGGCGCTTGGCACCACAATGTCCCAGACTGTCAGCGTATTATTGGCGCTGGCTGTGATTTCCAGGAAAAAAGCGGGGATAAAACTGAAAAGGGAATATTTTAGACCGCAAAGGGAGACGCTAGGGCCAATTTTAAGAGTTGGCGTCCCAGTTGCCTTACAGGATGGTTTTATCCAGATTGCATTTATTGTGATTACTGTGATTGCCAACCGCAGAGGGTTAAATGATGCGGCGGCAGTCGGAATTGTGGAAAAGATAATCGGCGTTGTGTTTTTAGTGCCTTCCACTATGTTATCTACCGTTTCTGCGCTCTCCGCACAGAATATAGGCGCCGGGAAGCATGAGCGTGCGGCTCAGTCTCTGCGTTATGCCGTTTTCCTGACCGTGGGATATGGTCTTATTATGTCCGTGATTACACAGTTTATTGCTGCGCCGGTTGTGGGAATGTTTACGGAAGATGCGGCAGTCATTTTGCTGGGTGAACAGTATCTGAAAGGATATATCTGGGACTGTATCTTTGCGGGAATTCATTTTTCGTTTAGCGGATATTTCTGCGCCTATGGCATGTCGGGAATTTCCTTTCTGCACAATTTTCTGTCCATCGTCTGCGTGCGCATTCCCGGCGCGTTTTTGGCTTCGGCGTATTTTACAGATACATTGTTTCCCATGGGGCTTGCCGCGCCTTTGGGTTCACTGCTCTCAGTGTTGATCTGTGCGGCGGCATTTCTATGGATGCGTAGGCGTTTGTTATCATAAGGAGGGTCTGCTGGGATGTCTTATAAGGAACGTTGAGGCCTATTAGAATAGTATGGAGGAAAGAAAATTATGAAATATACAGGAGCAATTTTTGATATGGACGGCGTTCTCTTTGATACGGAACGAATTTATCAACAGACGTGGCATGAGATGGCTGCGGAGCGGGGAACGGAACTGAATAGCGACTTTGTGAAAGTGATTTCCGGGACCAGCGGGGCGCGCATGCATCAAGTGATTGAACAATATTATCATGTGACAGATGGGGCTGCTCTTGCTGAGGAATGCAGAAGCAGAATCCGCAGGAAACTATCTGTTGGGGTTCCGGTAAAAGAAGGGGTTCGGGAAATATTGGAGTTTTTCAAGGGAAAAGGAATGCCTATCGCAGTCGCCAGCAGCAGCTTTGCCAGGCAGATTGAGGCTAATCTGCACAAAGCCAATCTGCGCAGCTATTTTTCAGAGGTTGTCAGCGGGACAGAGGTGGAGTATGGAAAACCTGCGCCCGATATTTTCTTGCGCGCTGCCAGTCGGCTTGGATGTAAGCCGCAGGAGTGTTTTGTGTTTGAAGACAGCGAAAATGGTATCAGGGCTGGGTACGCTGCGGGCTGTACTACAATCATGGTGCCGGATTTAATTGAGCCCTCTTCTGAAATCCGGCAGTATTGTACTAAAATTTGTGGGGATTTAGTGGAAGCGCGGAAGGAAATATCAGATATACTTGCTGGAAATATGTGTTAAGAGACGTGGTTGTATCTATTTAACTAAAAAGATGTGTTGGCATCTGTCTTTAATTATTATTCAAGCTGAGTTTCGCCTATTTTACCCCGACGGCAAATGTTTATTAATAAAAAAATGAATTGAGGAATGAAGAGTTAGGGATATCTGTCATGATGATATTTAGCTTACAAATTTAAAGGGAGGTAAGACAATGCAAAAACAATATAAGTTATACAGAATTGATGAAAATGCAATTGATGATGTCAAGCCTTTACTTAATGATTATCTTTATGAAAAAATCAATCAGTATATTATTACATTTTGTAAAAAATGGTATAATTATGATGAGGGAATAGATATTAGCCATATGACGTTTGGTATGAAAATGGATGGTAGAAATTGCAGGTTTTATTGTTATAATAATGGAATTTTGGCAATAGATACTGAAAAGATTATTATTCCGGTGTTTGAATTGCTTAGGGGAATTTTATGAAGGGAAATTTTTGGTTTTTTATAGTAGCGTGTGCTATCAGCGCAATTTTACCCGTTTTGTGTTCAAAGAAGATAGGGCGGGATGGGGTATTGTCTTGGGCAATGAAAATTTTATCCCCGATTTGTATTATTTTGTTCTACTTATCAGGTATAAGTATTATTGTACCAATTATGGAAAAGATTCAAATTACTGATAGCGTTGTATTATCTAATGCGTCCGTTCGGGTGGCAGTTGATTCAGCCATAGTAACATTGCTTGTTAATGTTCTTTTATCATTTCTTAATTCCCCAATAAAAGTAGAAGTAGAGGCGAGAAGTAGACAGGATTTGGAACAGATTTTAGTCTACTGTAATCGTGGTTCCAAAATAGATTATACGGTTACGATTAGGTCTAAATATAAATGGATATTATATTTTACGTAAGTTGTCCAATCGAATAAAACGATAAAGTGGGATGATGTAATAAAAACAGTTTTTACATTAGAGGAAGTAATAAGTTGCATATAGACACATTATTTTGGCTAGTAAAGGGAAGTACCATTAAAATTGTACATAGGGAGGAACTGTTGTGATTAACTTTTCAGTATGGAATTTTAATAAGTTTCATTCTCTGGAAGGATTTTTAAAAACAATTTCAGGGAATAAAAGCGCCGTTCGCAAGGCGAGAAGGATATATGGCGACTTTGATTTAAAAATGAAATAGGAGTTTATGAGGGATTTGGGGAACTTTCTATTGATACGGTTAAATTTATGGATGAAACTGTAGAATTTATTGCATTTGGGACGAATTGTCAGGTTTGCAGAAAAAATCAGCAAACGGATTTGTATGAAGTAAAAAATATAATTCAAAGAGGCATTGCATTTGAAAAAGGCGATAAAGGGTGGCGTTCCATAAGGATGTTAAATCCAAAGACTTCGTAATCAGCCGGAATGATTGGATTGTAGGCAAATTCAAATCATACGGAGGACTTACAAAATGATAAAATCAATCTTTGAGAGATTAGGCGGCGAATATGAACAGCAAGGCGATTATCTAATACCGTGCTTAACTGTACCCGCTGAAGAAGAACAGGCAATAGGAATATGGGGACGACGGCATCTGAATTATCTGAAACAATACCGAATAGTTACCTATACAAATCTTTTTACAAGCGGCAGACTGAACACTTACCTTGCCGACATTGACAGACAGGCGCAGGAACGCTCCCACAGGCTCATTGAGGACATAAAACAGGCACAGAGCATAACGGTATTGAGGGCGTTATCCACCTAACCCGTGTATGGCTTATCCCACGGGACACAGAAAAGCCAGCAGATATGCGTCGGAAAAATTACAAGGAGATGGGAAAATGATAGAAATCTATTATATTGAAGATGATAAAAATATTGCAACGGCTGTAAAAGAATATCTAAGCCAAAAAGGGTATGCCGTTTTTATATTTGGAACATTGGAAAGCGGAAAGAAAGCATTGGAACACCATATTCCAAGTCTTGCGCTGATTGACTGGAATATGCCAGACGGCGAGGGAAACGGATTTTGCAGATGGATACGCTCAAGATGGAAAGAACTGCCAGTCATTTTTCTGACTGTCCGAGATGATACTTGTGATATTATTTCTGGTTTTGAATATGGGGCAGATGATTATGTGACAAAACCTTTTGAACTGGAAGTTCTGTATTCCCGCATCCATGCACTGCTGCGCAGGGCGGGGAATGTGCAGAGCCAGTATCTTTCCTGCGGTTCTATTTCGATTGACAAAAACAAAACAGCCGTATTTTGTGGCGAAGAAGAAATTACTGTCAGCCAAGCAGAATACCAGCTTTTGCAGATTTTAATGGAAAATAAGGGGAAAACCGTCACAAGAGAACGGCTGCTAACTCAAATCTGGGACAATAACAGGAATTATGTCAATGATAATACGTTGACCGTGACAATCAAACGGCTTAGAGAAAAACTCCATCATCCGTCCTGTTTAAAAACAATACGGAGCTTTGGCTACCGTATGGAGGATGAGATATGAGCAAAAAATCAAATATAAAAATAACGGTTCTGTTTGTGTTGTCAGTCAGCCTGATTGTAGCGGCAATGATTACATACATTCTTACTCTTTATTATCGCCATGTGTGTTTTCATATATTGGGAGGATTTTGTGACAGTATGATTGAAAATAATCCAGATTCCCAACAGGCTGTTTTGGAATTATTGAAAACACAGGATTTTCGCATGACAGACAAAAATATATTATCAAACTTTGGTTATTATCCATCGAATTTGGGGATTATGGACACGGCAGCCCCTTGGATTGCCGTTTTCGGTTTTTTGGCAGGCGGCATATTATTCCTTTTCACTTTCTGTTATTGGCATAGGAAATCATATGCCCGTATCCAAGCATTGACGGAATATTTGGAAAAAATAAATACAGGCGTTCAAGGATTGGTTTTGGAATCTTCAGATGATGAATTTTCAAAACTGCAAGATGAAATATATAAGACGGTAACGGAACTTTACCAGACGAGGGAAGAAGCCCTGGCAGCACGAAACAATTTTGCGGAAAATCTTTCCAATATTGCCCATCAGCTTAAAACGCCGATTACGTCTATTTCCTTAACTGTCCAGATGGCGGAAGAACATTTGGGCGATATTCGTACCGCAGAAACGCCACAAGGGCATACCTCTATGGCGTGTAAAATGCACGCCAATATCAAGGATATAGGGCGGCAGCTAAACAGGCTCATGCATTTAGAAGAAGCGTTATTGTTATTGTCCCGCATTGATGCGGGAACGCTTGCACTTGACAGGAAACAAACAGATGTTTTTACAATCCTTTCTCTGGCATCGGACAATTTATATGAACTGTTCATGCAAAAGGGCGTTCTGATTGAAATTCCAGAAATGGGTGAGATGAATATCAATGTGGATTTAAACTGGACGATGGAAGCGGTCATGAATTTAATGAAAAACTGTATGGAAGCAACAGGAACAGGCACTGCTGTCCATTGTTCTTATGAAAAAAATCCGCTTTATGTGCAGATACGGATATGGGATGAGGGAGAGGGATTTGCAAAAGAGGATTTACCCCATCTGTTTGAGCGGTTCTATCGTGGTGAAAACGCAAAAAATACTGGAATCGGGATAGGACTTTCCCTTTCAAAAGCAATTATAGAAATGCAGAACGGAATTATCCGTGCATTCAATCTTCCGAATGGCGGGGCTTGTTTTGAGGTTCGTTTTTATATTTCATGAAAATAATGCGAAGCACATAAAATATGGTATATTTGGGGCGTAGTCACTGAGATGTCACTTTCTTTTGTTATAATAAAAATACCTTGAGAAATCTCAAATCAAAAACCATGTTGCAAGCAACAGGGTTTTTGACGCTCGCGGCATTCGTCAAATAACCATGTAAACATGGCTATTTTCCTCATTGCTCGCGGGAATAATAGAAAGATTTATACCAAGGTATAGAAAATACCGCAAGGGTATACCTCTATGGCGTGAAGGACGCGCCGACAATGAGGGAATACCGCAAGGGTATACCTTTATGGCGTGAGGGACACGCCAGTAATAAGGAAATAACAGACAGGAGGATTTGACAACATGGAAATACTAAGATGTAACGGTATTGAAAAAGTATTTGGGAAAGGCGGTAATCAAGTTACTGCTTTAAATGGAATCAGCATGTCTATTGGAAAAGGCGAATTTGTCGCAATTATCGGGGCATCTGGCTCTGGAAAATCAACGCTTTTGCATATTTTGGGCAGCGTGGACAAGCCGACAAAAGGCACTGTAACAATAGACGGTGTTGACCTTGGCGGGCTAAATGCTACGGACGCCGCAATTTTCAGAAGAAGAAAGGTTGGATTGGTTTACCAGTTTTACAATCTGATTCCCACTCTTACAGCAGAGAAAAATATCCTTATGCCTATGCTGCTTGACAAAAGAAAGCCAGATTTGGATTACTTTAAAATGATTGTAAAGACATTGGGGATAGAGGACAAACTGGAAAGCCTGCCGAGCCAGCTATCTGGCGGACAGCAGCAGCGTGTCGCAATCGCAAGGTCTTTGATTTACCGCCCTGCCATCCTTTTTGCTGATGAACCGACGGGAAACCTTGACCAAAAAAATTCAAAGGAAATTATTGACCTCTTAAAGCTGTCAAACCGAAATTTAAAACAGACGATACTCCTTATTACCCATGATGAAAAAATTGCATTGGAAGCTGACCGAATTGTAACCATCGAAGACGGACAAATTGTCAGCGACCAGAAGCGGAGGTGAGCGGCATGTGGAAAGACTACTCCAAAAGCTATATTAAAAATAACCGTGCATCCAGTATATCAATTATGGCGGCCGCTCTTGTTGCTACCATGTTTTTGTCGCTGTTGTGCAGCATAGCTTACAATTTTTGGGCGTATGATGTGGAACAAATCATATTAGAGGAGGGCGACTGGCAGGGGCGCATTGTTTGTGAAGCATTAAGTTCTGATGATTTATCTATGGTATGTCAATTTGCGAATGTAGAAAAAGCAGCCATCAACAAGGAATTATCCAAAAAAGAAAAAATAGTGGCGGATATTTATTTGAAGAATGCCCGAACGATTTATCGTGATATGCCACTAATTGCAGCACAGCTTGGGCTAAATAAAGATTCCATCCAATACAACTCATTGCTCCTGTCCCGTTATTTTATACATGACCCAGAGGATGAGTCGCCGCCAATGCTTTTGACGCTGTATGTGGTGATACTGATTATTATGGCAGTGTCGTTAATCTTAATTATCCGAGGCTCTTTTGAATTATCCATGAATGCCAGAATCCATCAATTTGGTATATTTTCGAGTATTGGGGCTACACCAAGGCAGATTAGAACCTGTCTGTTGCAGGAAGCGATGGCTTTAAGTATACTGCCAATGCTACTTGGCAGTATATTCGGGATTTCAATAAGCTATGGGGTTATAAAAGCAATCAATTTTTTTGCTTCAGATGTATCTGGACGTCACGAATCTGTTTTCCAGTATCATCCGTCCATATTTGCGGTTACGGTTTTCGTTTCGGTCTTAACCGTAATTTTTTCTGCGTGGATTCCCGCAAGAAAACTGAGCAGGATGACGCCGCTTGAAGCAATCAGAAATACAAGCGGTCTATTGTTAAAGAAAAAGAAACATTCTCGGTTTTTATCTTGTGTTTTTGGCATGAAAGGAGAACTTGCAGGAAACGCATTAAAAGCCCGAAAGAAACACTTACGGATATCCACATTATCATTATTGCTGTCTTTTCTGGGTTTTTCCATCATGATTTGCTTTACTACCCTTGCAGATATCAGCACCAGATATACTTATTTTGAACGGTATCAGGATGTGTGGGATATCATGATAACTTTAAAGGACACGGAATTAACAGATTTTGGCTTAGCAGATGAATTGCAGGATATTTCGGGGATAAAAGATGCCACGGTATATCAAAAGGCGGAAGCAATGACATTTTTGCCAGAGGGATTACAGAGCGATGAACTGTCATCACTTGGCGGGTTTGAATCAGTTGCGGGAACGCCGAATGAAAACGGGCAGTTTCAGGTATCTGCACCGATTGTTGTTTTGGATGACAGGAGCTTTTTAAACTTCTGTTCACAAATTGGGATTACGCCAAGTCTTGACGGCACAATCGTATTAAATCAGATTTGGGACAGTATAAACAGCAATTTCCGCTATAAAGAATATGTTCCATTTGTAAGGGAGGATAACCAGAAAACAATACTTTATAAAAATGATAAAACCGTAGAAATCCCCGTTTTATCTTATACACAGACTGTTCCTGCGCTGAGGGAAGAATATGATGATTATGCCCTTGTACATTTCATCCCACTTACCATGTGGAATAAAACCTTGGGGAAGGTATGTGAAGCTGAATCCGACAGTTATATCCGTATTCTTTCAAACAAAACTGCAAATCTTGCGGATTTAAACGCTCTGGAACAGGAAATCGTGCGGCTTGTATCGGAGCAGTATGAAATTGAAAGTGAAAACCGAATACAGGAAAGATTGTCTAATGACAGTTTAATCCAAGGCATGGTAATGATTTTGGGAGCTTTTTGTGTATTGCTTGCCATTATTGGAATTGCGAATGTCTTTTCAAATACGTTAGGGTTTCTCCGTCAAAGGAAGCGGGAATTTGCGGGGTATATGTCCATTGGATTGACACCGCAGGAAATGAGGAAAATGTTCTGTATTGAAGCGTTTGTGATTGCAGGGAAACCGCTTTTGATTACATTGCCGCTTACCCTATTGTTTGTGCAGTTTGCCGTAACAGCAAGTTATTTAGACCCGATGGTTTTCTGGTCGGAAGCCCCGATTCTGCCTGTTTTGATATTTGCGGCTGCGATAGTATTGTTTGTTGCGCTTGCTTATTATATTGGCGGAAAGCGTCTTTTGCAGTGTGACTTGAATGAAACATTGCGGAATGATGCGTTGATTTAGCAGATGGAGTTTCAGAAAGGTTTAATTATGAAACAGACAGAATGGGTGTTGTGTCCTGTCTGCGGAAACAAAACTTGCAATAAAATCAGGGAGGATACTGTTCTGATAAATTATCCTCTCTACTGCCCGAAATACAGGCAGGAAACATTAATTGAAGCAAAAAAGTTACGAGTAACAGTCATCACAGAGCCAGACGCATAAGACGCAGAGCCGATGAACAGGTGAGCAATGATATGCTATATTGGTTGTTCTGTCGTTTACGAGAAATGTCAGAAGATTTGTTACTTTCAGAACCTAAAATGTTCTTAAATGGAATAATAAGTTATTTAAGGCGGACAAATGATAAGATTAATGCAGTTCGGGGCATAGGGATAAGAGTTTCGGCGTTGTTAGGAACATTAGGAATGTTGTACTAGTATAAATTTTAGGATATAGATTTATGGATCTGTCATATTAACATAAATTATAGGGAGTAGATTCATACAAAAAGCTGGCGTTGCAGAGCAATGCCAGCTTTTTGTATGAAGAATATATGGGTGTGGCAGTTTCTTGAATGAATCAGATTATATAAGGGCTCTTTACCAGGAAGATTATGAAAAGTATCTCTTGAATTAATGTCTTATGAATTTTAGCACAATTCACAAAAAAATCCCAGGACAAAGCAAATATAAACAAAAAAACAAATAAAAATTTTAAAGAGATAAGATGAAATTGTCTGTGTATGAGAGGAAAAACTAGAAAAATAAGTTGAATATTCTGATAAATTATAAAAATAAAAAATATAGTCAAATAATCAGAAAATTAGAAGAAAAAAACAGTTTACAAGCGGGAAAAAAAGGTGTATAGTATTTTTAAAGCAACACTTTACCATGGCAAAGCAATAGCGGTGGGAATTACGATATCTATGATTCGAGGATTTCACTGTCAGAATAGAGCAGGGAGGATGAGAAGATGCAGGAGACAAAACGGACGGCAATGGGGATGTATGATCCCCGGTTTGAACATGATAACTGTGGAATTGGCGCGGTAGTGAACATCAAAGGCGTCAAGACGCATGGGACGGTAGAGAATGCATTGAAGATTGTAGAGAACTTGAAGCACAGAGCAGGAAAGGATGCAGAGGGGAAGACCGGAGACGGCGTAGGTATTCTTTTGCAGATTTCCCATAAATTTTTCAAAAAGGCAGCGCAGCAGGCGGGAATTGCTTTGGGAGAAGAGAGAGATTATGGAATCGGTATGTTCTTTTTCTCTCAGGATGAACTAAAACGCAATCAAGCCAAGAAGATGTTCGAGGTCATTGTGAAGAAGGAAGGCATGGAATTTCTGGGCTGGCGGCAGGTGCCGATTGCGCCTGACAAGCTGGGGCAGAAGGCCGTTGACTGTATGCCTTATATTATGCAGGGATTTGTAAAGCGCCCGGATCATGTGAAGAAAGGGCTTGATTTTGACCGTAAATTATATGTGGCGCGCCGCGTGTTTGAACAGTCTAATGATGATACTTATGTTGTTTCCCTGTCTAGCAGGACGATTGTGTATAAAGGGATGTTTTTGGTGGAGCAGCTTCGGCAGTTCTTTGCGGATTTGCAGGATAAGGATTACGAGTCGGCGATTGCCACGGTGCATTCCAGATTTTCTACCAATACGAACCCAAGCTGGGAGCGGGCGCATCCCAACCGTTTTATCGTGCATAACGGGGAGATTAACACGATTCGCGGAAATGCGGATAAGATGCTGGCGCGTGAGGAGACGATGGAGTCTGAACATCTGCGCGGGGAGCTGCAAAAAGTGCTTCCAGTTGTAAATGCGGAAGGTTCTGACTCGGCAAGGCTTGATAATACCTTGGAATTTCTGGTGATGAGCGGTATGGACCTTCCGCTGGCCGTGATGATTACCATCCCGGAACCCTGGGCAAACAATGGGTTGATGAGCCAGAAAAAGAAGGATTTCTATCAATACTACGCAACCATGATGGAGCCTTGGGACGGCCCGGCGTCTATTCTGTTTAGTGATGGCGATATTTTAGGAGCGGTCCTTGACCGTAACGGCCTGCGCCCTTCACGCTATTATATTACGGATGACGATTACCTGATTCTTTCTTCTGAGGTTGGCGTGTTGGAGATTGAACCTACGAAGATTATTGTAAAAGAACGTCTGCGTCCTGGTAAAATGCTTCTGGTAGATACGGTGCAGGGCAGGGTTATCGACGATGATGAATTGAAGGAGAAATATGCCGGCAGGCAGCCGTACGGCGAGTGGCTTGACCGTAACTTGATTAAACTCGCAGATTTAAAGATTCCCAACCAGCGTGTGCCGGAATATACGAAGGAAGAACGCCAGAGGCTGCAAAAGACGTTCGGTTACACCTATGAATCCTTAAAGGAGGCGATTCTCCCCATGGCAAAGAATGGCGGGGAGGCGACTTCAGCTATGGGCATTGATACGCCGCTGGCTGCATTGGCGGGCGACCACCAGCCGTTGTTTAATTATTTCAAACAGAAATTTGCCCAGGTGACGAATCCGCCAATTGACTCTATCCGCGAGGAGGTCGTAACCAGCACTACCGTATATATTGGGGAAGACGGCAACCTTTTGGAAGAGAAGCCCTTAAATTGCCAGGTATTGAAGGTGGATAATCCGATTCTCACCAATACGGATTTAATGAAAATCAAATCCATGAAAGTAGAGGGATTCCATGTGGTGGAAATTCCCATTACCTACTATAAAAATACCAGTTTGGAAAAGGCGATTGACCGTCTGTTTGTGGAGGCGGACCGTGCATACCGCGATGGCGCCAATATCTTAATCCTCTCTGACAGGAGCGTGGATGAGAACCATGTGCCGATTCCCTCACTGCTGGCGGTGTCATCTTTACAGCAGTATTTGATTAAGACGAAGAAGCGGACGGCGCTGGCGATGATTCTCGAATCTGGCGAGCCCAGGGAAGTGCATCATTTTGCAACTTTGCTCGGTTACGGCGCCTGTGCCATCAACCCTTATCTGGCGCAGGATACGGTGAAGCAGTTGATTGACGAGCATATGTTGGATAAAGATTATTATGCGGCGGTGGCTGACTACAACAACGCCATTCTCCATGGCATTGTCAAGATTGCCGCAAAGATGGGTATTTCCACAATCCAGTCTTATCAAGGGGCAAAAATTTTTGAGGCAATCGGTATCAGCGCCAATGTAATTAACAATTATTTTACGGATACGGTCAGTCGTATTGGTGGAATTACCTTGAAAGACATTGAGCGGGATGTAGATGCGCTTCACTCCAGCGCATATGATCCGCTGGGGTTGGAGACAGATTTAACGCTTGAGAGCCGCGGACGTCATAAGATGCGCAGCGGTGCGGACAGCCATCTTTATAATCCGCTGACGATCCATTTGTTGCAGGAATCTACGAAACGCGGCGATTATCAGTTATTCAAACAGTACACGGCGGCTGCGGATAAACAGGAAAGGGACGCCAATATTCGAGGGATGATGACGTTTAAGTTCCCCAAAAAGGGCGTGCCGATTGAGGAAGTGGAGAGCGTGGATGCAATTGTGACGCGTTTTAAGACGGGGGCTATGTCTTATGGTTCCATTTCGCAGGAGGCGCACGAGACTTTGGCGATTGCCATGAATCGTCTGCATGGGAAATCCAACAGCGGCGAGGGCGGCGAGAGCCCGGAACGTCTCGTGACCGGCAGGGACGGCGTCAACCGCTGTTCCGCAATCAAGCAGGTGGCGTCTGGGCGGTTTGGCGTTACCAGCCAATATCTGGTGAGCGCCAAGGAAATTCAGATTAAGATGGCGCAGGGCGCAAAGCCGGGGGAAGGCGGACATCTGCCGGGACAAAAAGTTTATCCCTGGATTGCTAAGACAAGGCTTTCGACGCCGGGCGTTTCCCTGATTTCACCGCCGCCGCACCATGATATTTATTCTATCGAAGACTTGGAGCAATTGATATATGATTTAAAGAATTCAAATAAACAGGCAAGAATTACGGTCAAACTGGTGTCGGAGGCAGGTGTGGGAACGGTTGCCGCGGGCGTGGCAAAGGCTGGCGCACAGGTAGTGTTGATTTCCGGCTATGACGGAGGAACCGGAGCCGCGCCTGCAAGTTCCATCCACAATGCCGGGCTTCCCTGGGAGCTGGGGCTTTCCGAGACGCATCAGACCTTAATTCTCAATGGTTTGCGCAATAAGGTGCGCATTGAGACCGATGGAAAATTGATGACCGGGCGCGACGTGGCGGTTGCCGCCATGCTGGGAGCGGAGGAATTCGGCTTTGCTACTGCGCCGCTGGTAACGATGGGCTGTGTGATGATGCGCGTTTGTAATCTTGATACCTGTCCGGCAGGCATTGCTACCCAGAACCCCAAGCTGCGCAAACGCTTTGCGGGCAAACCGGAATATGTGATTAATTTCATGCGTTTTATCGCCGAAGAGCTGCGGGAATATATGGCCAAGTTGGGCGTCCGTACCGTGGATGAGCTGGTAGGCCGCAGCGACCTGTTGAAAGTACGGGAAGATTTAAGCGAGAGGGAGAAGGAATTAGACTTATCGGGAATCCTTGACAATCCCTTTGCAGGGCCTAAGGCAAAGGTTATCTTCGATCCCAAACAAGTTTATGATTTTGAATTAGAAAAGACCAAGGATGAAAAAATCCTTTTAAAACAGTTGAAAACAGCTTTGGAGAGCGAGCAGAGGCGCAGCCTTGATGTGGAAGTGACAAATACGGACCGTTCGTTTGGCACAATTTTCGGTTCAGAGATTACCAGGCGTTATGCGAACAGTCTTGCAGAAGATACGTTCCTTATTAAATGCAGCGGCGCCGGCGGCCAGAGCTTTGGGGCGTTTATCCCCAAGGGCTTGACACTTGAGCTCGTAGGAGACAGCAACGATTATTTCGGTAAAGGTTTGTCCGGCGGCAAGCTGGTGGTTTATCCTCCGGCCGGCGTCAGGTACAGGCAGGATGAGAACATTATCATCGGAAATGTTGCGCTCTATGGAGCGACAAGCGGAAAGGCATTTATCAACGGTGTTGCCGGAGAACGTTTCTGCGTGCGCAACTCAGGAGCCAACGCAGTGGTGGAAGGCGTCGGCGATCACGGCTGCGAATATATGACGGGCGGCAGGGTAGTCGTTCTTGGAAAGACTGGGAAAAACTTTGCGGCGGGTATGAGCGGCGGTATTGCATATGTGCTGGATGAGGATAATGATTTATATACCAGAATTAATAAGGAAATGGTATTTTCCCAGGAAATTACTTCTAAATATGATGTAATGGAGCTGAAAGACATGATAAAAGAACATGTTGCGCTGACAAATTCGCAGAAAGGTAAGGAAATTCTTGAGGACTTTAGCCGTTATCTGCCGAAATTCAAAAAAATTGTACCCTACGATTACAACCGCATGATGATGGCAATTGTGCAGATGGAAGAAAAGGGCTTGAGTTCCGAACAGGCGCAGATTGAGGCTTTTTATGGCATGAGGAGGGACCCGGCGGAGCCGGGAGGAGCCCTGATGCCTCGTTGA
>CAJURU010000007.1 GCA_910588845.1 uncultured Lachnospiraceae bacterium | reverse complement strand
AATATATGGACTTCAATCTGGTATTTGCTTCTTCCTGCGGCAGACCCATTGAGGGGCAGGTCATCAATCGGGCATTGGCAAAAAAAAAGTCTGATGTTGCAGTAACTATTTATACGCAGAAGCAGACGAAGCTGACGAAAGCCGATGTTAAGAATTTTAATGCACAGTACCCGACATTGAAAATAAAGTACACAAAAGTATTCCATGACAGGTTTTTGATTCTTGACCGAACGACAGCCTATCATGTAGGAGCGTTTTTGAAAGATGCAGGGAAAAAGTGTTTTGGCATCAACTTTATGGAAGATAAAGGGATCATCAGCGATATATTACAGAAGTTAAGATTGGAAACGGAAGCATAAAGAATTTTAATAATTAGTTGTAATATTCAGGATGTTAAAATTCTGTCTAATATTTGATTGTAAATCCTATATGGCTATGATAAAATGATAATAAGCGCAATAGAGGAAGTAAGTTGATAATGAGTGAATATCTATTGCAAAATTAAAAATTTATGCACATTTGTGCGAAAGCGGAGGAAAATGTATGGGAAATAACAAAACACAAAAGAGAAAGGTACAAATAACATCAATTATTACATTATTTGTATTTTTGGTTGACATTTATCTAATAATATATGTCCCCGCAGATTACATATTGGCAACAGCAGCATTTATAACGCTTGTTTCTACTATTTTTACGATAAACAGTTGGTTTAAGCTGAAAGATATTGAGGACCAACGCCGGGAAGAACAATATACCGACATTATGAAGGCGGAAAAGGGAACGTATGTCATTACGCAGGAAATGCTCAAGGAACTTGATAATAAAATTAATTTTATTGGGCAGAAAATCATGCCTTTGGGAAAGGCCGGAGATGAAAACCAGCGTAAAATTGCATCTATGTTAGACGGTATTGTTCAAGATCAGAAAAAAATTGCCAAGATCACAATTAGCAGAAGTAAAGAAAATGCAGATGCATTAATGAATTCTAACGATCAGCTTCTTGTTCAAATGACAGAATTTCGTAATGCAATTGAAGTTATCCGGGAACAGGTCAACAAGCAGGCAGAAATAGGTGAGCATGAGGGTGAAGATTTTGGAGAAATAAAAAATGAACTGTTTGAGAAAATGCAGGAATTAAGCAATTCAATTAAGAAAGAAGTAGATGAGATTTCTGAGAATATTGAAATGTCAAATCATTCTGTGGAGAGTTTAGTTTCTGCAAGCAATAAAAAGACGCAGGAAGAAGTAGCTCAGGCACAAGAAGCAATGCCAACAGAGGAAGCGATAGTAACTGAAACTGCACAGGAAGAAATGCCAACAGAGGAAGCGGTAGTAACTGAAACTGCACAGGAAGCAATGCCAACAGAGGAAGCGGTAGTAACTGAAACTGCACAGGAAACAATGCCAACAGAGGAAGCGGTAGTAACTGAAACTGCACAGGAAGCAATGCCAACAGAGGAAGCGGTATTTCCAGAGACGGTACAGATGAATGAGTCTTCAGCATCGGAAGTTATACCAGCAGAGGAACCAGTGATTCCAGAGACAATTCAGATAGAAGGAAATGATGAAATTATTTCTGAACTTTTGAAGGAGCAGAAATCTTTAGAAGAAGCTGTTTTTTCACAGGAGGCTCAAGCAGAAGAACCTGCAACGGAGCAAGCAATAGCAGATCCCAATAAACCGATGAGCCCGGAAGATATAGCAGCATTAATTGCAAATACTGCTACAGAGGATCTTCCGGAAGAGACGATCAAATTTGAAGAAGAAGAGAAACCACCCATGCCAGACATGTCAGATCCTAATAAGCCGATGAGCCCGGATGACATTGCAGCTTTGATTGCAAATATGTAAGTATACAAAGAAGTTGTCGCACGAAATTATTTGTCGCTTAAAAAGCCTTACAGCTAAAGCAGTAAATATAATCGTGTGATAACTTCTTTTTTAAAACTTGTTATTATACTACATTTAGTATGAAAGCTCATATAATAAATTAAATATATCTATGAATCATGGAGCTTAAATGAAGCGTAAGAAAACGATTAAACAGAAATTAGCGGAAGTTGGTTATAGAAAACCGAATCTGGAAAAAAAGATGAGTACCATACAAAAGTCTTTTGACGAGGTAAAGAAAATTCTCAATGACAAGAAATGAACTTCAGTTTAAAAAAGTAATGACAACAATAAATAACAATCTCAGTTTTTGTAAAAGATAAATTAATATTAAGGAATAATTGATTAGGCAAAAAAAAGAACCCATCATGAGAGCGCATCATCACAACAAGTTCTTGTAGTGCGCCTCCAGGGGTTCGAACCCTGGACACCCTGATTAAGAGTCAGGTGCTCTGCCAGCTGAGCTAGAGGCGCTTACGTCATTTCTAAGACAAGGATTATTATATAATAAAATTTAATGAAATGCAAGAACTTTTTTACATTTTTTTAGTTTTTTTTAAAAAAGTATTTATTAGCTTATCAAAATATAAATTTTGTGTAAGTAATAAGGTTTACTTGACATTAAGATAGGAAAAGAGTAGAATTGTACTAACCTGATAATACAGATAGAGATAAGAGGAGAAAGTAATGAAAAAAACAGCGAAATATGTAGTAATTGCAATAATATTGTTAGTAGCAGCATTCGTCTATTACTATATTACCATACCCGCATTTAATATACATTCTGTGGGAACCTGGTGGTTTGTAATCGGGGCAGTAATTGTGGTTGGAGTTATTTTGTCTGTGCGCAAGATGATCCGGGAAGGAGGAGGGATTGAATATGTGATAAAGAACAAGACCTTGGATATTTCATTGAATATTTCAACGAAAATATGTTTGGGATTGTTGGCGGTTCTTCTCGTCACCTTGGGGATTGGAGCTTTGCTCTCTTCACCAATTATAAATGCAAAGAAATATCAGCAGTTGATGAGTGTGGAGAATCGTGATTTCACAAAAGATATTTCTGAAGTTGACTATAATACGATTCCTATTTTGGATAAAGATTCCGCAGCGCTCTTGGGTAACCGTAAGATGGGAAGTATGGTAGACATGGTTTCTCAGTTTGAGGTGTCTAATGATTATAGCCAAATTAATGTCAACAACAAGCCGGTTCGTGTGACGCCTTTAGTTTATGCAAGCCCGATTAAATGGTTGACGAATCAAAGCAAGGGAATTCCGGCGTACATTAAGATTGACATGGCGACGCAGGATACAGAATGCGTGAAGCTGGAACAGGGAATTAAGTATTCTAAGGCGGAATATTTGAATCGTAATATATACAGGCATTTACGTTTCCGTTATCCTACTTATATTTTTACAGATCAAATTTTCTTTGAGATAGATGAAGAGGGAACGCCGTTTTGGATTTGTCCGGTAAAGAAATTTAATATTGGTTTGTTTGGCGGAGTGACGATTGGAAATGTAGTAATTTGTAATGCTGTCACCGGTGAATGCACGGATTATAAGATTGATGAAGTGCCGCAGTGGGTAGATAAAGTGTATCAGGCAGAGTTATTGATGGAGCTTTATGACTACAGCGGAACTTTAAAGCATGGCTACTTTAACAGCGTATTAGGACAGAAAGATTGTTTGCAGACCACAAATGGATATAACTATATTGCATTGGATGACGATGTGTGGGTATATTCTGGCGTTACTAGTGTCAGTGGGGATCAATCTAACGTAGGATTTGTTCTGATGAACCAGCGTACGATGGAGACACGTTTCTATAAAGTGGAAGGCGCTACGGAGGAATCGGCAATGTCGTCAGCAGAAGGCCAGGTGCAGAACTTAGGTTATAAAGCAACGTTCCCCCTGCTTCTTAATATTTCAGGGGAGCCCACATATTTTATGGCTTTGAAAGACGGTGCAGGCCTGGTGAAAATGTACGGCATGGTGAATATTCAGAAATATCAGTGGGTGGCGACTGGAAACAGTATTAAGGAATGTGAGAAAGCCTATAGTAAGTTGTTGAAAAATAATGGAATTACTTCAACATTAGAGGAGCAGAGTAAAAGTATCTCTGGCAGGATTACCAATCTAATTCCCGTAAATATAGAAGGCAACACACATATTTATTTTGCGCTGGAGGGCAAAGAGGAGGTTTTTGATGTAGATTTAACTAACACCGACCTTCTGGATATTGTAAAATACCAGCAGGGAGATATGATAAAAGTCCTTTACACAGACGATGAACATCCGGCGAAGGTAATAAAGCTAGAATAGAATTAGATTATTTACAATGTAAGTAATAAAGGAAGTATGTAAAAAAGGACTGTCGCACTAACATAAATTACAAGGTATAGATTCGTTCAAAGGGTTTACATTGCAAAGCAATGTAAACAACATGCACAAAAATTATCTTGGGAAGCTAGCTTCCCAGAGTGATTTTTGTGCATTCTGTCTTTGCCGCATAAACGGCAAGACCTTTTGAACGAATAAATATATTAGTGCTACAGTCTCTTTTTTATCTCGCAGTATTTTATTTTACGTTATCCGGCAAAGAAGCCACTAGCTTACAGATAGGATTTCCTTTTGCTGAAAATTTTTCCTCATATTCTGTCATAATGTTCCCCCGGTTCATATTTTCATCATGGTGAAGGTCCCTGGTAAATGATTGTAATATCCATGATGATTCCCTAACTTCTTCAAGAGAAAAGTCAAAAAGCCCGATGTTATCTGTTTTAAATTCCAAAAGCCCGCTACTACTTAGTATTTTTTGGTAAAGCAACAAAAATTGCCGTGAAGTCAGACGGCGTTTTGCATGGCGGTCTTTGGGCCAAGGGTCAGAAAAATTCAGATAGATGCGCGATACTTCATTTCTGTCAAACATTTCACAAATATTTTCTGCATCCATACGGACAAAACGTATATTTTCCAGAGGTTCTTCTTCCATTTTCTGTAGTCCTCGCAGTAATACACTGGAATATTTTTCAATACCTACATAATTTATTTGCGGGTTCTGTTTGGCAAGCGCCATAATAAATTTTCCTTTTCCCATACCAATTTCAATGTGAATTGGCTGGTCATTGCCAAAAATATCACGCCACTTTCCTTTACAATCTTCTGTTTCTGCAATACACCAGTGGTTTTCAGCAATTACTTCCCGGGAACCGGGAATATTTCTTAGTCTCATACGTACCTCCTGCAATTTATGTTAATACAACAGCCTTTCCTTGAAACTGTAACAAGTAAGATTATTTAATCCATATTATAACATGAAACAGTCCATATCACAAAGTGACAGCAACGTTTTCTATAAAATTACAATATGGGGAAATTCAAATTTCAGAGAAAGTTGATTTGTATATTTGGATATGCTATACTATAGGCGATGTAACAATTTTGTAACAGTTTAGTCATTGTTCCTACGGATGGCAGGTAATATGGCTGAATTGTTATAGATATCACATATTACATATGAGGAGAAATTGTTATGAAGAACAGAAAGAGATGGCGGATTTTGTTGTTGGGTATGATTTGCCTGCTCCCGGTATATGCAGTTCCGGTCCAGGCGGAGGAATACTGGCCCGAGGGTCCGCAGATTCAAGCTGAAACGGCAATTGTAATGGAAGCATCTACCGGGGCAGTGTTGTATGAGAAAAATGCACATGACCGAGGTTATCCGGCGAGTACGACAAAGGTTATGACAAGCCTGCTTGCGGTAGAGAATTCTGGATTGGATGAAGATGTGACGTTTTCCCAAGACGCGGTATACAAGACAGAAGGATCTGGAATTTCACGCGATATCGGCGAGGTAATGACGATGCGTGAATGTCTTTATGGTTTGATGTTGGAATCAGCAAATGAATGCGGTTATGCGATAGCAGAGCATGTAGGCAAGGGTTATGACAATTTTATTGATATGATGAACCGTAAGGCCAAAGAGCTGGGCTGTGCAGATACGCATTTTAATAACCCGCATGGATTGCCCGATGATAATCATTGGACCAGCGTATATGATTTGGCTTTGATTTCCAGAGAAGCGTTGAAAAATGATATTTTCCGTATGGTTGTGAACACGAAACGCTACACCATTCCTCCTACGAATAAGCATAGCGAGGAAACGTATCTCAGTAACCACCATAAAATGCTCAATAATTATAAAGGAGATGAGCAGTATCTTTATGACTATTGCATTGGAGGTAAAACTGGTTATACGAGCGTGGCGGGGAGTACGCTTTTAACGTTTGCCGAAAAAGACGGTATGACGCTCATTTGTGCAGTTATGAAAGAGACGGCGCCGAATCATTATATTGATACGCGTACGCTGTTTGATTATTGTTTTGAGAACTTCCAGCTCTGGAATGTGGCAGAAAATGAAAAGAATTATTCAGAGGATGCGCCAGAGATGAAGATTTTTGAGAATGAAGAATCTTTTGTCGGATTAAACAAGACAGGATGTGTTGTACTTCCTACAGCTGCGGCTTTTGAGGATGCTGTACCAAAAGTCATAGAGAGCAAAGACAGCGACAGAATCGTCGGGCGAATTGAATACACATATGCAGACCGCGATGTCGGAGGAACAGATATAGAAATGACTGGTACGAAAGTAGCAGAATTTAAGTTCAAGAAAAAAATGGATGTCGTTCCCATGCCGGAGAAAAAGCTAATTAAAATCAATGTCAAATATATCGTCATCGGGGTTATATCATTTATTTTACTTGTAGGAATTGGATTTGGAATTTACCATTTAGCGGATAATTTTTATTTAATTCGGTATAAATTTGAAAGCCGCAGGCAGCAGAAACATAAATTCAAAGAAATCAAGGGCGGCAGATGGGGACGTTGGGGCAGGAGATAATGCTTCAAATGATTGAGAATGAAGATGATATTACACAATGTAAATGTGTTATGATTATCTGAAATAATGAAAGAGATACAGAATAGAAAAAGTAAAATAATAGTCCAATAAATTTGAAAAGACATTTTATTAGTATAATAATAGCTTAAAAAGACAATATATCAATGATATATTGTCTTTTTAGCTTAATTAAGACATTGGTATAATTACAATAAATTATCTAATAATATATAAAACTATAACGTTATAATCTGAAAATTAAGTTTCAGAAAGTATTACTTTACAAAGCGAAAATTTCATGTTCCTAAAATTTTGCCAGTAAAAGATTATTCTTCAAAAGGAATAAATTGTTTCAACAGATTCCAAAGTCCTCGTTTATCTTCTGTGTAAAAAAGGATACCATTGCACACTTTCAGCATTGTTGCGTACATTCCCTTAAACGTTTCAGATTCTGCAATCAGACGCATCAGATAGTCTATGCAGGTTTCCGGTAATTCCAATAAGAGCGTTTCACAGCCGGAGAGGTCAGAATAAGATGCATTGTACATCTGAAAAATTCGTTTGAGTTCCTGGTCCTGTTGGACCTGCATGGGAGACTTATTGATGATAAAATATCCGTTCTCATCTTTGGGTAGGTTCATCATTTTGACAGCGCGTTGCACTTGTTTTGTCAGACTGTCGGAAGCCAGGTAGAGGGATTCAAAGTAGGGCATGAAATCTGCTGCCTGACGAAAGTGTTCATTTTTTCCGCGTTCCCCAATTTCAGCAGTGAGGATTCTGCGAATTATAGACTCACAAGTTTCCCTGGATGGATTTTTCTTAAATTTATTTTGCGACATAGCGCCTCCCTGTGGTATAAATACTTGTCTCTAGTAATAATCTATAGGATAGTAGACTATTTGTAAAGGGGCTTTTTCTGGGCACGAAAAATTAGGCGACACGGATTGACAAATAATTACTGGGGGAATACAATAAAATAACCACCTTAAATAAATAGGAGCGGAAAAAATATGGGAAAAATTCAAGAAAAGAAAGAGGCGCTAGTAGAAAAATTGCGTCGGGAAATGGAATTACACGGAGGGCTCATGAAAACTTCCCAGCTCTATGAGCTTTCTATGGATTATCGGAAGATTCAGCAGTTTGTAGAAGAGGGTATTTTAGAGAGAGTCAAAAACGGTTACTACAGTATAGGTTTTACTGAAATTTCCGAAGAGAGTATGGTCAGCAGATTGTTCCCAGATGGGGTTCTCTGTCTGGAAACGGCATTATTTTATCATGGCTATTTGGAGACAAGACCTGCTTGTTGGCAGATTGCGATAGATAAGAATACCTCAAAATCCAGGTTTAAAATGAATTATCCCCCCATCCAGCCTTATTATATTGAGCCAGATATTCTGCTGGCAGGGGCCTTGGAATTTCCCCTTGGTGATGGGAAAATGTTTATCTATGATAAAGAAAGACTTATCTGTGACTGCCTGAAATTTGAGGAAAAGTTAGAGCGGGAGGCTTTACAGAAATGTCTGCGCTGTTATATTGAAGAGCCGGATAAGGATGTTCAGAAACTTTTGGAGTATGCAAGGTTTCGGAAAGTTACGCAGAAAGTCCAGAATCGAATAGGAGTGTGGTTATAAAAATGGATATAGATAAAAACGAAGGAAAACCTTTGACAATTTACCAGACTGTAATTTCAGGAGTGGAGGAAATTTTGAGAAAAATAGAAGAGGTTTCCTGGAATAAAAAGTTGTTATTAAAAAATGACACTTTTCTGGAAAGTGAAAAGTATCAGAAGGTGCTGCTGGATAAGATTGTCTTTTTTACACCTGGCGAAGAAATCGAAGATACAGCAGAAAATTTAATATCACTGTTTCAAATGAAAGGACAAGAAACAGCGGAACATAAAAAAGCAAAAAAGAGCGCAGATGCACAACAGATAGAAAAAGCGCCAGAAAGTCCAGAAGAAAAGACAGAGAAAGCGTCAGAAAGTCCAGAAGAAGAGATAGGGAAAGCAGAAGAAGAAGGGATAAAGAAGACAGCGGAGGATGCAGAAGAAGAAGGGATAAAGAAAACGTCAGAGAGCGTAGAAGAAGGGATAAAGAAGACAGCGGAGGATGCAGAAGAAGGGATAAAGAAAACGTCAGAGAGCATAGAAGAAGGGATAAAGAAGACAGCGGAGGATACAGAAGAGGAAGGGATAAAGAAAGCGGCGGAGGACACAGAAGAAGAAAGAGAAATGCAAATTTTGTTTTGCAGGAAGAGCCGTATGGGAAGTCCAGTGAAAATTTTTCTGGAAATTCACAAGGAACCGTACCGCATTCCTTTTGAACTGCATTTAATTCCATTTCCCGGACACGAGATTTTTCCACAGAAAAGAAGTCGGATAATGATAGGGAAACAGGAAAATGTTACTTATCAAATGTTTCCGCCCGAGGAGTACTTAACATTGGCATTTTATGAAATTATTAAGGACTTAGAATTAATAAAGGATATGTCATGGTATAAGGAGGTATATGAGGTACTTTGTAAGGAGCCTGTAGATGGAAGGAAAGTCTGGGAAAATATGAATCGTTTAACCAGGGAATATCCTATTCCATCTTTTGAAAAACGTCTCGATACATTTATCAGTTACAAAGATTACGGCTATATGAAGAGACGCTGGAAGAGCCAGAGCAAGCGCACGATGGAGTCATACCCGCAGTGGAAAGAAGTCATAGAATTGTTGACAACGTTTCTGACGCCGGTATTTGAAGGGGTACTGAAAGACGAAGTGTTTCTGGGCGATTGGATGCCGGAGCTGGGAAGATATCTGGATTAATAGATAAGATAACGAAATAATATAAATAGTAAGGGGAGGACAAACGTATTGCCGGAAATTCTGTTGAAGAGGATTGATGACCTTGTCTGGGGAGTTCCGCTGATTGCGTTAATATTATTGGTAGGCGTTTTTATGACAATCCGCCTGCGAGGACTTCAGGTAAGGCATCTTCCTCTTGCTGTAAGAAATCTCATTACGAATGAGAAAGCGCAGGAAAGTGGGGAGGTGACGCCGTTTGCTTCTCTATGTACGGCGTTATCGGCAACAATTGGTACGGGAAATATTGTGGGAGTTGCCACAGCCTTGGTGGCAGGCGGTCCAGGCGCCTTATTCTGGATGGTGGCGGCAGCAATTGTCGGCACAGCGACCAAGTATTCGGAATGTCTTTTGGCAGTCAAATACCGTGTAATGGCAAAAGATGGACATATTGTCGGGGGGCCGTTTTGTTATATAGAGCACGGAATGGGCAGAAACTGGAAATGGCTGGGCAAATGCTTTGCATTTTCTGGTTTGTGCGCAGGATTGTTGGGAATCGGCACCTTTACACAGATTAATGGCATTACCGGGGCAGTCAATCAATTTTTTGACCCACAGAATCAATGCACTGTAAATTTTTTTGGTAGAGAGTATTCCTGGAGCGTTATTATATCCGGCCTTGTGCTGACTGTCTGTGTGGCGCTTGTATTGATTGGCGGATTACAGCGTATTTCCGGGGTAGCGCAGGTGCTTGTGCCGTTTATGGCGGTAACATACGTTACAGCAACGGCCCTGATTCTTGTCTTTCATTATAAGCAAATTCCTGCGGCTTTGACGGTGATCGTTCGCAGTGCATTTGGCTTAGACGCCGCGGCCGGCGGTGCGCTGGGAGCAATGATGATTGCCGTGCAGAAAGGAGTTGCCAGAGGCGTTTTTTCCAACGAAGCAGGTCTGGGCAGCGCACCGATTGCCGCCGCAGCCGTACGGACAAATGAACCGGCGGCACAAGGGCTGGTGTCCATGCTGGGCACAGTAATCGACACAGTAATTATCTGTACGATGACAGGACTTGCGATTGTGATTACCGGAACATGGAATATTGGGCTTGACGGTGTGGCGGTGACAACCAGGGCATTTCAGGCGGGGCTTCCCTTTGAGCCGGAGGTATCGTCTTTTCTTTTGATGGTATGTCTTGTGTGTTTTGCTTTTACCACGATCTTAGGATGGAATTATTACAGTGAAAAGTGTCTGGAATATCTCACCGGAGGAAGGCGGCATGTTATAAAAGCATACCGCCGGTTGTACATAATCTGTGTGTTTATCGGGCCGTTTATGACGGTCTCCGCCGTATGGACAATTGCCGATATTTTTAACGGATTGATGGCGGTTCCCAACCTGATTGCAATTGTATTATTGAGCAGTGTTATAGTTGCAGAGACAAAACAATATCTTGCAAAGCAGAACTTATAAGAGCGGCTTATGTGGCTAAAATAACGCTGGCAATTGTCCCGATCAAGGTTGTGAAAAGAGCTCCGGCAAGTGTGTAGCGTGTTTTTTGCACTTTGGCAGTCATGAAATAAATACTCATGGTATAAAAAATAGTTTCCGTGCAGCTCATCATAATAGAGGTTATAGTGCCATAGAGGGAATCCGGCCCGTATTGCTTGAAAATATCCAGAACCAGGCCGGTGGCGGCCGAGGAGGAGAACATTTTTACGATGGAAACCGGTACCAGTTCTGCCGGAAAATGCAGCGGTTCCGTTATCACGCCAAGCATGGAGGACAGGAGGTCCAAAAATCCTGAGGCGCGCAGAATTCCTACGCCTACCATCAATCCAATCAAGGTAGGCATGATACCGATAACCGTGTGAAAACCGTCTGTCGCTCCTTTGATAAAATCATCATAGATGGAATGATGGTTGATAAGCCCATAGCCGACAATGGAAAAAATTAATATTGGGATCATAGCATCAGATAAAAAAAGGAGGATATTCATAGGCGTCCTCCTTTTTTATCGGATATGTAAGACTGTTTTTCTGGCAGGCATGCCATCACTTTGGCAAATACAATGCCGGCGAGTGTGGAAAAGAAGGTGGCAATCATGGCCGGGCCCAAAATGGAGGCGGGGTTTGTCGAGCCATATTGGCTGCGGTAAGCAATCATATTGACCGGAATTAGTTGGAAGGAGGAGACATTGAGAATCAGGAAGGTGCACATTTCCTTGCTTGCCACTTTGCTGTGGTTGTTCAATTCTCCCATAGATTCCATAGCCTTTAAGCCGGCGGGCGTTGCCGCCCATCCCAGGCCGAAGACATTGGCAATGATATTGGTGGAAATGTATTCATTTGCCTTGTGCTCCTTAGGGATGTTGGGGAACATGAAACGTAATAGAGGGTTGAGCATTCGCGCGGCTGCGCGGATAATCCCGCAGTTTTCAGCAATACGCATCAATCCTACCCAGAGGGACATCACCCCCATCATCGTGATACAGAGGGTGACGGCCTCTTTGGAGGAATCCAGGGCTGCGTTTGTGACAGCGGGAAGATTGCCGGTAAAGGCGGCGTAGAGAATACCAATGACAATCATAAAACCCCATAAGTAATTGAGCATAAAATCACTTCCATAGTTACAGTTGTTTCATTTTATGCAGAGAAGAGGTTTAAAATTCCCTGTGGCTGCTGGTTGGCTTGTGCTAAAATAGCTTCGCTTGCCTGTTGTAAAATGTTAGAGTTTGCATACCGTACCATTTCTTCCGCCATATCGGCATCCCTGATGCGGGATTCTGATTGCTGTGTATTTTCTGCGATGTTCCGGTTGTTGTTGGATGCATATTCCAGGCGGTTTTGGGTAGCGCCGAAATCACTGCGTATCTCAGAAGTCATTGCCAGTGCAGCGCTCAACCTTTCCAAAGCTTTTTCTGCATATTTTGGCTTGGAAATGCAGACGGAATTAATTTTCAGGTAGGCAGTGCTAAATCTGTGCCGGGTAAGGGCGATATGGTCGTCCTTTATGCTGTTGGGCTTGATGTAGAAGGGAGGTTTTTCCTCTTTATTTCCCTTTTCCGAGTAGAACAGGGCGTCCCTGGAGCCTCCCTGTATGTTATCAATTATATGTTCACCCGGCTGTTTATGGGAGATTTTCAGGTAATTGTCTTCCATTTGAGCGATCAGGGGAGCGCCCGCAGCGCTCAACGCGCGGTTTACTTCGTCAAGAATATCGTCAGGCGTAGGGTATTCCCCTTCGTTTAATTTGAGCGTATAGGGAGTGCCGTCTACTTCCAATGAAAAATCAGTATCTTCCGGTTTCAGTGTCAATCCGCCAGAGATGTCTTTCGTTCCCACAATAAAAGAAGGAATAAGTTTACCATCTGTCTGATAGAAGATTTCAAATGCGGCGTTGCCCTTAATGCCGTCTATGATATATTTGGCATTTTCCGGCATTTTAACTTTATCGTCTGATTGCGGCAGACTGAAATTTATAGCGTTGTGGTCGTTGGCATTCTGAACGCCGGTGGTAATATTGCCAAGCCCTACCACAACCGTGTTTTCTTCCAAGCCTATTCTCTTGAGCTCATCGTTAATTTTTTCCTGAAGATGTTTTTGCAATTCGTTACCAGAGTATTTTCCTTCGTCCAAGGTTACGCTTATAGAATACATTTTGTTAATGGGAGGATTTGATTTATCATTGTAAATTGTTAAGTCTAAAGATAGCTGATCACTAAAACCTTTGCGGATTTCAGCGCCTTCATTTTTGACGTCTTTGCGCCCAACAATGAAGGCGGGGGTGACGGTCTGCGTGCCATCTTTATTGGTGGTATCCTGGTTTTTCGTTATCTCTTTGCAACGGCCTAAGACCTTATCGGCAAAGCCTCCCTTAGGAGCGCCAAATTGATATTTGCTGCCTGTTTCCACAGCCTGGAAACGCACGCCGCTGCTGTTTACGATGACGTCTATCTTACCGTTGCCGCCTACTTCGTTGTTTACCAGAGCCTGCAATTTAGCCTGTAATTCTGCGAAGGTGTAGGTATTGGCAGGAATATTAATGGTTACCTGTTCTGTAGTATCTTCATTGCGGAAATTAAAGGTTAAGTTACTGTTCCATTCATTAATCTCGATATCTCCGGACAGAGGCTGGCCCTGTATGCTGCTGTATTTCTTGGAATGGTAGCCGTTTGTATAAGTCGGATTGACGGCTCTCCACTCCGTTTGGGGCTGGAAGGGTCCTCCGTTTGCTGCCGGTACTTTGATATTACTGCCGGAGCCAGTGGAGGAGAGATGAAGCTTACCATCGGGCGTAAAATCTGCCTTAATGCCGGAGAGTTCCGTAACGCCGAAAATGGATTTCATGGAGGTGCCTCCGGTATCATAATTGAGAATGAAGGATGCCGACGTGCCTTTGGCGGCTACTGTCTGGAACCCTAATTTATTCCCGGAAACATAGGCTTTTAAGTCTATACCGTTGTCTGTGAATTTCTGGTTGAGCATTTTGACAAAGCTGTTGCGGTCATAGCTTCCTTTGTCTAAGGTAATCGTATGGTTTTTGCCATTGACAAAAATAGTAAAAATGTCGGATGATCCTTCTGTAATAACGATCGGTGATTCCGTCTTCTGGTTGACGACTGCCTGGGCGGGTTTTTCTGCTGTCATGCTGCCAAACAGCGCTTCCACAGAGGAGCCTCCCTTTTTGGTGTTGTAACTTATGTAGACGTCGCTTCCCATTGCGTCCGAGGTAAGCATCAGCTTGCCTGAGGAAAGGGAAGCTGTTACGCCGGTGCCGTTGAGCTGGCGGTTAAATTCTGTAATAATAGAAGATGAGTTATAATGTCCCGGTGTCAGGCTTACAGGGATCGTTACCGTGTTGCCTTTTTGCGTTAATTGAAATTCAAAGGTGCGGTTCGTGTTGTCAATATTGATATCGGAAGAGAGAGGCAGCTTGCTCGTCCACTCTGCCGGGTGTTTTTCCGTGTTAAGGTCTCTCAGAAAGCTGCTGGTGCTGGTGGAACAACTGATGGAGGTCTTTCTTGCGTCCATATATTCCGGTTCGGGCAGCCGGGATTCCAGGACAAGCTGGTTTCCATCAAGAGTTACAAGGGCGCCGCCAAGTCCTTCACCAAACGTCTCGTCAATTTTCTTTTGCAGATGTTCTGCCAGGGAGGCTGGATCATAATCCCCATCATCTAATTTCAACGTTTTGGCAGTACCGTTTAAAGTCAGGCGGATCTCATTGTTGCCGGAACCGACATGCATGTTGTCTTTCAATTGCGGTCCTATGGTGAGTTTCGCCGGTGTGTTTGTGACAAAATCAACAACTCCTTCCGGTTTATAGGAAGAGCCGGTGCTCGAATCGTTCCAGGAAACCGGATTTTCATTTTTGCCAAAGGCTGTGGTAGAGAAATTCTGGTCGCCGGAAGTCCCTGTGGCGCTTGTGCGGGGACATTTATTCTCGATAATTTCAGGCGGTATCTGGGATTCAATGGCATTGATGATATCGTCCTTTGAAACGTTTGGCCCGGTTGGCAGGGTGACATTATGGGTCTTGTTGTCCACAACCACCGTCATATTGCTTTGGGAAGAATCAATATTGCCGTCAAACGGTGTGTCCAGGGTCACAGAGCCGACATGTGTTTTGTCCGGCAGGGTATATTCCTTGTAACCCACAAAAATATCATTATAACCCATATTGTTTCCATTTGCTGAAATGCGGATGGAGTCTACTTTTTCTGAGGGTACTCCGCCTATGCGAATCTTACCGTCCTCATGCCAGACTGTCGTTTTGCCTTTGTAGGCGGCCGTTGCCGAACTGCCGTTGAGACGATCGTTCACTTCATCGACGAGCGACTGCATGTCTGTATATGTTTTTGCACTCAGTGTGATGGTGGAGGCTGTGCCATTAATGTTGATGGTAAAGGAATCATTGACGCCGGCCTTAATTTCTAAGGGCGAAGTGGGAGAAATAACCGACAAGTCCTTAGACGCCTTATAAATTGCTTCTTTGTTGGGTGTTGTTTCATTTGTAGGGTCAACACTGGGGCCGTATGTATTGTATTGCCTGGTAACAAATAAGGTATTGTAAGCGCTGCTGGTTTTATCTAAATTGATACGGCTGTCCAATCCTGTGAGGCCTGATTGCAAAAAAAGCCCCTGGTAATTATTTTTTTCCTTTGCTATGGCAGTGACATCAAGGTTGTTGGCTTGAAACGCCTGGTTGAGCCAGTCTTCCATATCCGCGATGCTATACCTTCCGTCAGGAATGGTAAGCGTCACAGGATTCTCGCTATCGTTTGGCTGTAAAATGAGCGTATTGTTGGCGCTGTTTATCTCAAAAAATTGATGTTCTTCATCCTTATAAAATGTGGGCAGTACATAACCGCCGGCAAAGGTTGCGGCTGTTTTATCGACAGAGCCGTACTTCGTATTGTCATAAAATACAGAGTCATAGACAGTTCCGCCTTTATCGTCAATTTGGAACATGTTTCCCTTAAAGCCTGTAACAATTGAGTCATCGCTCTGTAGTTTTATGCCGGTTCCTTTAGAGACGGCTTTTACCGTAGTGTCTTTTAGCTGGTCGTTAATGATGTCGATTAACTGATCTTTTGTGTAAGCGCCTTGGGGCAGCGTGATGGTCTTTGTCGTGCTGTTTCCGGAGAAATCTTCAATGGTGAAGGTCATAGTGTCGTTTTTGTCTTTCGCTACAAATAATTTGCTGTCCTCCCTGGGAAACTCTGTAGTCCCGATAAGCGCGCCCAAACTGCTGCCGGCGTATACTTTATTCAAAAGGTACGAGAGGCCTCCTGAGACAGAATCAATGGCCGTTCCTCCTTCAACCGTGGCATTACATGTACCTTCCGGTGTAAACTCAAGCACCAGATCTTCGTCCGTGGGCGGCAGGGCGCTCAACGCGGACTCAATTTCGTCTACAAGCTCCTGGGTTGTGTACTGTCCCGGAGGCACAGTGACAGTAACGGTTTTCTGGGGTGAAGCGTCCGTAACCCGGTAGGTAAAAGATAAATCATTGCTGCCGGCTGAAATGACATGGAGCTGCTGGGGATTCCATTTGATATTGCCTTCACATTGGTAATAGGGGCTTACATGCTCTTCAAAAATAGGTTTGGTGTTGAATGTCGTCGTGCCGCCAATTCTGTCCAGCTCACTTTGCAGAGACTCAAATTCCAGTTCCAAAGCCATGCGGTCTTCGTCGGTGTTCGTATCGTTTAAGGATTGGATCGTCAGTTCCGTCATCCGGTGCATAATGGCATGGGCGTCGTCTAATGCGCCGTCCCCTGTCTGTACCCAGGAGACGCCGTCTTGCACATTTTTAGTTCCCTGATCCAACCCTCTTATCATGCTTCTCATTTTCTCAGAGATAGAGAGACCGGCAGCATCATCCGCAGCCTTGTTGATGCGGTAACCGGAAGAGAGTTTTTCCATAGATTTTACTTTGGTGTTTACATTCGTTTTCAGCTGGTTTGTGGCATTCAACGCCAGAAGGTTGTTGCTTACAGTCATCATCTTTTGTTTCCCCCTTATATTATTATTTATCCAACAGGATTAGAGTGTAAAAATGAATCCTGGTAATTGTCATAAATAAATTACTATACTCTCATCATCTTAATCTAAACGGAAATATGGAGCACAACCGTTGCGATTTTAAAATACAATAGCGTAGAACAGATATCTACAATTGTGGAAATCAAAGGCGCAGCCATCAACGCCGGGTCAAGGTGGATATGTTCTGCAACCAACGGCAGCGTGCAGCCGATAAATTTGGAGAGCACAACTACAGCCACAAGCGAAAGCGCAATAATCAAGGACATCTGCATGTCCCCGTATTGTATATAAATGCGAATGCCGTTGACAATGGCAAGCACAATACTGACTAGAATAGCAATGCGGAATTCCTTGAAAATTACACGGAAAATGTCTTTGAACTTGATTTCATCCAGAGACAAACCGCGGATCATTAACGTGGAGCTCTGGGAGCCGCAGTTACCGCCAGTACCGCTGAGCATGGGTATAAAGGATACCAGCAGAGGGTACAATTTGAACGACTCCTGGTAATGGTTGATGATGAAGCCACTGACAGTAGCGGAGAGCATCAGCACAAGCAGCCAGCCAATCCTGCTCTTAGCGTGGGAGAAGACAGAGGTATTGAAATAACTGTCTTCCGTGGGCGTCATAGCCGCCATTTTCGTGATATCCTCAGTATTCTCTTCCTGCATAACGTCCATAGCGTCGTCGAATGTGACGATGCCCACCAGGCGTTCCTCCCGGTCTACGACTGGAATGGCCATGAAATCATACTTGTTAAATATCTTAGCGACTTCTTCTTTGTCCTCATGTGTGTCCGTGTAAATAACATTCGTCTCCATGATATCTTCAATCTGCATGGAATCTTCCGCCATCAAAAGATCCTTCACAGATACCATGCCGATTAGTTTGCGGTGTTCTGTGACATAGCAGGTGTAGATCGTCTCCTTGTCCACCGCAGTCTGGCGGATACGGCTGATTGCCTCTCCCACAGTCATATCCTTTTTGATATTGACGTACTCAATCGTCATCAAACTTCCGGCGCTGTCTTTGGGGTAATTGAGCACCTGGTTGATCATTTTGCGGGTTTCTTCATCGGTATTGCGCAAAATACGCGCGACTACATTTGCGGGCATCTCTTCAATCATGTCCACCGTGTCGTCCAGAAAAATGTCGTCCATCACGGCCCGCAGTTCCCGGTCAGTCAATGTATTGATTAAGGTTTTCTGCATATCGCGGCTCATATAGGTGAAAGTCTCTGCGGCCTCTTCTTTGGGCAGCAGGCGGTAGAGCAGAGGAATTTCTTTCTTGTCGATTTCGTCAAACAAAAGAGCGATATCTGCCGCATTCAGATTGCCTAACATTTGTCTTAACATGGAATACTTTCGTTCCGAGAGCAGGCTTTCCGCCAGTTCCTGTATTTCTTCCAATTCCATGTCCACAAAATCCATTTCTTCAAGGTTGATGCTATTTAAGTTTTCCATGGCAGACCCTCCTTCCTTACCATTTTATCAAACATTTTCAGGCAAGGAAACTGTTTTTTCATAAACATTTCCCAATCTTCATAAATATAGAAAGAATATACCCAGGAGTGCAGGGATTTATTATGAAAAAAACTTTATTAAGGCTGGTTCCCATCTTTTTGTCTATTTTATTATGTTTTGAGACAGGGTGCGTGGGAAATCCGCAGAATGCGGAAAACGCTGGCAAACAGCAGGAATTTACAGAGTATACGAATCAAATTTTCTGCTCAGAGGTGGCTGCGAGTACATTGAATATGCATTACAACCTGGCCCATCCAGAAAAGTATGGGATTGAGAATTATCCGATTACATATGGAAGCATCTCAGTAAATGAAAATGGGGAAACTTCCGTCCTCTTGGAAAATTGGAAGGAAAAACTCCGTGGGTTTGAAAAAAGTAAGCTTACGCTTTCCCAGCAGATGACGTACGATATAATGATAGATTTTATCAGCAAAGAACTATCAGCAACAGGATTTGATCTTTATGATGAAATTTTGCGTCCCAGCACGGGTTTTACTTCTCAGCTTCCGGTACTTCTGGCAGAGTATACGTTTTATGATGAGCGGGATATAAAGGATTATTTGGGGCTGCTATCCATAACCCCGGATTTCTTTGCACAGATTATAGAATTTGAAAAGAAAAAATCACAGCAGGGATTATTTATGGCGGATTTTGCTGCGGATGACATTGTGCAGCAGTGCAATAATTTTACTGAAGAGCCGGAAAATAACTACCTTTTGTCCACATTTGACAGCCGGATTGCGGAGATGTCTGACGTTCTCACACAAGAGCAGATGGACGCTTATATCATGCAGAATCGTCAGCTTGTGCTGGAAAAGTTGATTCCTGCATACCGGGTGCTGGCGGGCGAAGTGGCGGCTTTAAAAGGCAGCGGAAAGAACAGCGGCGGGCTTTGCGGTTTGCCCAAGGGCAGGGAATATTACTGCCGCCTGGTAACAGACGTTACGGGTTCTGATTTGTCTGTGACAGAGATGCAAAAGCAGACAGAGCAGCAGCGCGGGCAGGATATGGAGGATATGAAAGCATTGGCGCAGAAAAATCCCGATATCGGCCAGAAATGCGCCAATTATCAGTTGCCCACGGAAGATGTGGAATTGATTTTGCAGGATTTACAGGTAAAGATGGAGAAAGATTTTCCCAAGGCTCCGCAGGTGGCTTATACGCTCAAGTCTGTCCATCCTTCCCTGGAGGAATACACGGCGCCCGCGTTCTATTTGACGCCGCCCATAGATGATATTTCCCAGAATTGTATTTATATCAATGAATCGAAAGGCGATGAAAAGCTCAAACTTTACACAACGCTTGCACATGAGGGATTTCCGGGACATTTGTATCAGAATGTTATGGAGCGCAGCAGCGGGCTTGCGCCGGTCCGCAGCCTTTTTGGCAGCAGCGGTTATGCCGAAGGCTGGGCAACTTATGTGGAAATGCAGTCTTTTTACTATTCTGATGTGGAAAAAGAGGTGGCTGCTTATCTGCAAAAAAACCAGTCGGCGTTATTGAGCCTTTATGCGACGGCGGATATGGGCATTCATTACGATGGCTGGACGCTGAGAGACACCATAGATTTTTTTCAGGGGTACAATATTGTTGATAAACAGGCGATTCAGGAAATTTATCAGCTGATTGTGGAAGAACCGGCACATTATCTCAAGTATTATATCGGATATTTGGAATTTCTCAATTTAAAAGGATATGCAATGAAGAAGTACGGTGAAGATTACAGCAATTACCGTTTCCATCAGGCGTTAATGAAGATGGGACCGGCGCCGTTTGCGATATTGAAAAAATACTTGCCCAAGTATTGGCAAGGATAGTTTTTATAATATGTGTTAAAAAGGCTATGCTGCTGATGCGCAAAGATAGAGAATTTAACACAAGTAATACTATTCTGTTCAAAAGGTCTTGCCGCTTATGCGGCAAAGACAGAATGCACAAACATTACTCTGGGAAGCTAGCTTCCCAAGATAATTTTTGTGCATTCTGGCATTGCTTTGCAATGTAAACCTTTTGAACGAATCTATGCCTTATAATTTACATTAGCGTAACTTTACAGTAGCAAGTGGAGTCAAAATTAAAATCCGCCTATTCGTTTCGTTATCCGTGTAACAGCAGCGGGATCTGCGCCAAACCATTTCAAAATCTCGCCGGCTATCCACACGCAGGTACGGTGGAAATATACAAATGTGAAAATGAGAGCCATGCCGAAGAGGATTCCGGTAATCAATCTGCGGATGTTGCCGCTTTCATAAGAGGTCAGTTTCTGTACGGAGCCGTCAATAATCAGGGGAACCATCAAAAGCAGGACAATTCCGAATGAGGGACAGCCCCAAAAAATAAGAGTGGGTATGCATAAAATCATACCCACAAGTTCTCCGGTGCACCGTGCACAGATTGGAAACTGCTTTCCTCTGAAATAGAAAGAGCGATCCGGTCTGGCATGGCATCCGAAAAATAATCTTAAGAATTTAGCCAAATTACATTCCTAACATCATAGCGCCGCCTACTCCTAAAGCAATGATAAGAATATAGGCTACGACGTAGATGATTACGCTCACCAGCGCACCAATTCCAGCAGCTTTTGCAGTCTTAGGCTTCTGATCTTTCCAGATTAAGAAAAGAATCAAACCTACGACCGGAATACAGAATCCTAAGAGACCCCATAAAAATCCACCATTATCTTGTACATTGTTATCCATGATAAATCCTCCTACCTTCTTAAATAATTTTAAAGATTATAAAAAAAATATAAACTCTTGTCATATTGTGCCAAAAATTATTGGTTTTGTCAAGTGGAAATTTAAAGCAGCATGGCGTAGACCTCTCTTTTGGAAATACCGCGGTCTTTTGCCACCAGTTTCATGGCCTCTTTACGGGGGATACCCTGAGATTCATAATGTTCCATATGCTCTGTCAGCGGGATTTCCAACCATTGCCGCTGCTTTTCCTCCTGCAAGTCTTTCATGCTTTTCCCCTGGATGACAAGAACAAATTCCCCTTTCGGTTCCTGTTGTTCATAATAAGAGATGGCATCGGCGATTGTGGTAGTAAAAGCCGTCTCAAATCGCTTAGTTAGTTCGCGGCAGAGTGTCAGCCTGCGGTTGCCCAAAGCAGCATGAAGTTCCTCTAACGTCTTTAAGAGATGGTGCGGCGCTTCATAGAGAATGATCGTGCGCGTCTCTGTTTCCAGCGCGGAGAGAATGGCGGCACGCTCCTTTTTCTCCCTGGGCAGGAAAGCCTCAAAGGCAAAACGCCTGGTGGAAAGACCTGAAAGCGTAAGAGCGGTAATGCAGGCGCAGGCTCCCGGGAGGGAAGTTACTTCAATGCCCGACTCATAGCAGATGCGCACCAATTCCTCCCCAGGGTCAGAAATTCCCGGCGTTCCGGCATCGGTAATCAGCGCCACATTCTGACCGCTTTTCATTTTGCCGACAAGCTCATGCGCCTTCTCTATCTTATTATATTCGTGGTAGCTTGTCATGGGGGTCTTAATTCCGAAATGGTTCAAAAGTTTAATAGAATTGCGCGTGTCCTCCGCCGCTATCAAGTCTGATTCTTCCAACGTGCGCAGCACACGCAGCGTAATATCTTCCAGGTTTCCAATTGGAGTTGCGCATAAGTAGAGTTTTCCTTGTGTTTTTTCCTGCATACCATGCCCTTTCTATCAATATATGATTAATTGCAACTATTCAGAACCCCATAGAAACGTACGGCAGTTATGCTGACATGTCTTGGTACGGCTTATGAATAGTTACGGCAATTCATCTATTAATACCCATAGATATCGTAAATTTCATCGGTATAAACGCCGGGTTTTTTATATACAATCAGAGGTTTTTCCACGCTAACGTGCGGATTACCTCCCCTAAGCCCTTCTATTAATACCATGTTCGGCTCTTTATCAACATAGGGATAGACGAGCTGCATGCGTTTGGGCTCTATGTGATACTGGCGCATCAGCGCCAGTATCTCGGCAAGGCGGAATGGACGGTGCACCATGTAGAAACGGCCCTGCGGTTTGAGGACTTTTGCGCTCTCACGCATGATATCTTCCAATGTACAGAGGATTTCATGCCGGGCAATCGCTTTTGCCTCGTTGGGATTTGTCAATCCATGTTGTCCTGTCATGTAAGGAGGATTCGTCGTAACGACATCAAAAGAAGATGCCCCAAACTGGCTGGAAGCATCCTTAATGTTGCCGATTTCAATGCTGATTTTCTCTTCAAGATGGTTGTAACGGACGCTGCGTTTTGCCATGTCCGCGCTTTCCGGCTGAATTTCCAGTCCGGTAAAATGTTCTCCCTCAGTCTTTGCCTCCAAAAGAATGGGAATAATCCCGGTTCCAGTACCGAGGTCGAGAACTGTTTCGCGCCTTTTTACACGGGCAAAACCGGAGAGCAGGACGGCGTCCATGCCGAAACAAAATTTCTGTGGATTCTGGATTATGAAATATCCGTTCCGGTGGAGCTCGTCCAACCGTTCATTCTCTAATAGTTCTACAGACATATGTGTTCTCCGTCTGAATTATTTATAACAATCAGTGCGTGTCGTCAATTTTAGATTTGCCCTTATCCTCGAGCGCAGATAATTCTTTGAGCTCTTCCGGGGAGAGTTTCGTGCGTTCCCGTCTACGTTTGGGCTTGTAACGCAACTCGTCCACCTTGTATTCTCTAATTTCCTTTTCATCATCTATTTCTACGATAACTTTGACGGTCTGTCGCAGAATATTGACGCTTTGCACCTCGCCTCTGAGCTTGTCCCCGGTAGTCACGCGGTCGCCCACGCTGGGAAGCCGGCTGTTCAGGTATTCGTAGGTCTCTTCCTCATTTTTCAAACAGCACATCAGCCTGCCGCACACGCCTGAAATTTTGGAAGGATTGAGGGACATATTCTGCTCCTTTGCCATCTTGATGGATACCGGAACAAATTCTGACAAAAAAGTGTGGCAGCAAAGAGGTCTTCCGCAGATGCCGACGCCGCCTAAAATCTTAGTCTCGTCCCGCACGCCAATCTGACGGAGTTCGATACGGGTACGAAAAACAGCGGCTAAATCTTTTACAAGTTCACGGAAATCAATGCGTCCATCCGCAGTAAAGTAAAACAGCAGTTTATTATTGTCAAATGTGTATTCTGCATCCACCAGTTTCATTTCCAGCTTGTGTTTCTGGATTTTTTCAAAGCAAATACGATATGCTTCCTTTTCTTTCTCACGGTTTCTGGCTTCCGTCTTTTCATCTTCCGGCGTTGCCAGGCGGATGACAGGTTTCAGAGGTTGGATAACTTTATCATCCGGCATATCTGTGGGGGCGATCATCACTTTTCCATACTCAACGCCCCTTGCGGTCTCTACAATTACAAAATCATTCAGTTTAATATCGTAATGTTGGGGGTCAAAATAATAAATTTTTCCGGCGGTGCGGAATCTGACTCCGACTACTTTTATCATAATATTAATTCTCCTTTATTGCCATCAGCAGCAATTCCATCACCAAATCAAAGTTTACGTTGGCGTTCAGGCGGTGTTTTGCCTTATCAAGCGCTTTGATGATATGCTCAATTCCTTCATAGGAACTCTTGCTTGCCTGGCGTTTAATGTCGTAAACCTCGTCCTTGAAAATAAGGCTATTAACATCCGAGGTTGCTTTATATAGTAAGACATCCCGATACCATATCGTCATGATATCGAAATAGTCGCTGATTTCCAGTTTATAATTGCCAATCTGCCTGACGGCCTCTACCAATTCAAATAATTCCATATCTTTGACGCGCTTTAGAAGCTGTAAAGCAGAATTCTTAATCTCATTAAAATCTTCCGATCTGGCAAGTTGAATGGCCTTGCCCACAGTTCCCTGGGCAAATGCAGTACAGATATCTGCTTTGTAATCCGGTACTTGATAGGCTTCAATGAGGAATTTGCGGATCTCGCTGTCCGGTACAGCCTTTAAGTTCAGGGTAATACACCTGGAAAGGATGGTGGGCAGGAAATTATCTGCATTGGTAGTTAAAAGCAGGATTACAGCATAAGCCGGAGGCTCTTCAATTGTCTTTAACAATGCATTCTGCGCCTGCTGGTTCATTTTTTCCGCTTCATTGATAATGTATATCTTATAAGGGGAAGCGTAAGGCTTGATGATAATATCGTTATTCACCTGTTTTCGTATATCATCCACGGAAATGGTATTTGGCTTCTCATGGTTGAGGTAAATGATATCCGGCTGATTGCCGGAAAGCGCCTGTTTACAGGAGTGGCATTCCATACACGCCTCCCTATCCTGGCGTTCGCACTGTAACGCCATGGCAAAGCTGTTTGCCAGCAGCATTTTCCCGGATTTATCCGCCCCATTGAAAATATAGGCGTGACTTACTTTGTTCATGGAAATTGCATTCTGCAAATGTCCGATAATCTGTTGATGTCCGATAATGTTTGTAAAACCTGCCATAAAAGCTCTCCATTTTCCTAACCTGAGACAAAGTAACAGTTAGGCTGCCGTAGTCCCGGTTATATGATATTTAGTCTACTGTAAATATATTCCTGTTCAAATACAAAAAGGATATTAGGTGGAAACGTCTAATAAAAGCCCGCGGATTTCCCCCACTTTGCTTAAAATGGTGAGGTGGTCTTTCTCATCCTTCACCAGTTCGCCGGCAAGGTCGTCTAAGTTCTTGTTCACCAGCTTAACAATACCGTACACTCTGTGGCGGCCTCTTCTGTCCAAAAAATTTTCTCTGGAAAATTTATGCGAGCGGTTGACGACTTCATTGAGAAAATCTTTTACAAGTTCCCGGTATTTCTTCATATCCCGGATATCCATATGTTCTGCCAGCCGATCTCCCTGAGCGGTAATGTCTTTCATTAAGCCGTTTAGCTTTTCCTGTAATTCAGACTCTTCGATGTGGCTTGCCAATGCAAATTTGAAGCTGCCGTCTGCTTTGTCTATTTCACGCGGAGCCTCTATAGGCTGCGCGGAGGTAACCTGTTCTACTTTGAGCGCCATGCAATCACCTGCCTTTCTTTCTATGATATTAGTATCGGATTTTTTGATGCGGTTGTAAAGTAGAAAATACTGGCGGATGAATCACTGATTACAGCTAATACTCTGTGGGATCCAGTATTTTACGTTATTTATATATGTTCCTTTATAAAAGAAATAATTCTTTTCGCACATTTTACGGAGTCGTTGTTAATAAAAATGTCAGATATTTTAGCTTGCGCCAGCTTTTCACTGGAAAAATCTGCTTCATCTGCGAGAAAGCGGCGGCACAGCTCCGCGTATTTCGGTTCTGTCTGTATTCGTTCCCGGTCAAGAGCGCGCTGCAATCGCTCCCCTGGTTCCAGATCTATGTACAGGGGAACCAGGCGGTCTATGCCGAAATATTCTTGCAGCCTGGCATAAGATTCCAAGGTGCCGATAATCAGGTAATCATGATTTGCGAGATCAAGCTGATGATCGTTGACCGTAAAATATTTCCACAGTCCATGTACTGTGTGATAGGCGCGCAGCTCAATAATTTTTCCCTGGCGTTCCAATACCTGCTGTTCTTCATCCGTTAAAAAGTAATATTCCACACCGTTTCGTTCGCCGTCCCGTATGGGACGTGTGGTGTAAGGGATAAGCGTTTTGAGCGGTAAGTTTTGAGCGGACAAAATCTGCTTATAGATAGTGTCTTTCCCACATGCGCTCTTTCCCATTAAGCAAAATATTTTTCCCATTTATATGTCCTTATTTCATCCCGTTTTCTGTAATAAGTATAGTATAGGATATGGGAAAATGCAAATAAAAGATATTCAAGAGGAAAAATGATTATTTATGGAAAAAAAACAAATCCTGTGATAAACTTGTGTTGTAAAAAACAGGGCAGGAGAATTATTCTATGGACAAAACGCAGGCAAAAGCCGGGGGATTACAATTTATTTTTACGGAAAAAGATTTTTATCCCGATATCCGGGAAGCAGAATGTACGAAAGAGAATCAAAAATGGCTGGAGAATTTTGAGCGGGACAGATATTATGCCCTGTACAAAATGGGATTTGAGGAGAGGGAAAAGGATTTGACAGCTACGGGTAGTTATCTGTATCTGTTGTCCAATACTTTTCTGAAAATGCTTACAAGCCTGCCGGAACTGGAACTTGCCAGAGAGCAGGTTAAGATTAAGCCGGCGGAAGAAGAGATTAATAATTTGCAGCAGGCGGTGCCCTTTGCCATAGGTGCGGAAAATATTACGGAGAAATGGATTCGCAGTATTTTCCAAAAGCTGACAGAGGTATTTGCAAGAGAGATTTCATCTTATGAAGGGACGGTTGAGCTGTATCTTGCAGAAAAAAGCCAACATCTGCATGTGCCGGAGCGTATATTTTTTCATCTGGTAGAGAGTAAGGAAGAGGAATATCCGTTTGCTTTTCTTGCCACATATGCCACTACCGGGGAGGGTGGTAAGGTGAAACATGTGCCGTTAAAATATGCTTTGACGGAGTATAAGAATGAAAGGGATAAGCTTCTTATGCTCTTATCCTGCCTAAACCGTGCGGCGGAGGTGTCTGGGCTGATAGCAGGATTTATGGAGCGGGGAGAGATGTTCCATCCTCTGCGCCTGACGGCAGAAGAGGCTTATATGTTTTTAAAAGATATAAAAGAGATTGAAGAAACCGGAATTTTGTGCCGTATTCCCAACTGGTGGAAGAAGAAATCAGCCATGGTGTCTATGTCGGTAAGCCTTGGGGAAGAGAAGCCTTCCATGTTGGGATTTGATACGCTGGTGTCTGTTCAGCCGAAACTGATGGTGAATGGGATGGAACTGTCAAGGGAAGAGATCGGGCATCTTTTGGCACAGACAGAAGGGCTTGCTTTGTTGAAGGGTAAATGGATTGAAGTAGATCACAAACGGCTTCAGGAGCTGCTTATGCAGATGGAAGCAGTGCCGGGAGAAGTGACGCTTCTTGACGCCATGCAGATGGAGCTTGGCAATATTGAAGGAAAAGCAGACGTTGGCCCGATTATTTCCAATGGAAAATGGCTCTCCGGGCTGTTGGTTAATCTGCGGAAACCGGATAACATTCGCAAATCTGTGTTGCCGAAAAGTTTTCATGCTACGCTCCGCCCTTATCAGAAGAGCGGCTATACCTGGCTCAATTATATGGACAAGCTGGGATTTGGCGCCTGTCTGGCAGACGACATGGGGTTGGGGAAGACGGTACAGGTGCTTGCTTATCTGGAAAAATTACGCAAATCAAAGAGAGATGCCAGGGCGCTACTGATCATTCCAGCTTCCCTATTGGGAAATTGGCAGAAGGAAGCAGAGAAATTTTCGCCGGATATGGATGTGTTGCTGCTCCATGGAAAGACAGCGCCGGCTTTGACAAAAATTTTTCAAAAACAGCAGTCATTCCTGACAATTACTACCTACGGGATGGCATCCCGCATCAAAGAATTACAGGATGTAGAATGGGATTGCGTAGTATTGGATGAAGCCCAGGCGATTAAGAATCCCGGTACGAAACAGACAAGGGAGATTAAAAAACTGAAATCCAGAATGCGTATTATCATGACGGGAACCCCTATAGAAAATGACCTCACAAACCTTTGGTCTCTGTTTGATTTTCTAAATAAAGGGCTATTGGGAAGTTCTAAAGAGTTTCATGATTATTGTAAGCAGTTGAATGAGCATCCGGAAGGGTATATGAAATTAAAAACTATGGTGTCTCCGTTTATGCTGCGGCGGGTTAAGACAGACAAGAGCATTATTTCAGACTTACCGGAAAAGTTGGAGACGGTGGATTATATTACGCTTACGAAGAAACAGATTGTATTGTACCGCAAAGTGGTAGCTGATATGGAAAGGCTGATAGAGGAGACAGAGGGCATTAAACGCAGTGGGATAGTGCTTACGACAATTATGAAACTAAAGCAAATCTGCAATCACCCCGATCAGTATTTGGGCCAGTCTGCATACGCCAAAGAGGAAAGCGGAAAAATGCAGATGCTCAAAGAACTTTGCGAGATTATTTACGAGAAGCGCGAACGCGTTATCGTATTTACACAGTTTAAAGAAATTACGGAATATCTGGCGGATTTTTTGAACAGTGTTTTTCATACAGAGGGTTATGTCCTGCATGGAGGAACGCCTGTGGCGAAGCGGGGTAAGATTGTAGAGGCGTTTCAGGGGGAGAATTATGTGCCGTTTCTTGTAGTTTCTGTAAAAGCCGGTGGGACCGGACTGAATCTCACCAAAGCAAACCATGTGATCCATTTTGACCGCTGGTGGAACCCTGCCGTTGAAAATCAGGCGACAGACCGTGCGTTCCGTATTGGGCAGAAGAAGAATGTTATGGTGCATAAACTGGTTTGCGAGGGTACGATTGAGGAGAAAATAGATGCGATGATAGAGTCTAAAAAGGAACTGGCAGAAAATGTCATTGGTTCCGGCAGCGATAAATGGATTACGGAACTGAGCAATGAAGAATTGCTGTCAATGCTGCGGTTGGAATAATGACAACGGAAAAGTGGGATATTGTAGGGCAGTTTAGCCTGCGCGTTGGGGCAAGCTGTAGTATCAGAAGAATATAAAGTTAGTGAGGATAATAGATGGGCAAATATTGGAATACAGGTTTTTACAGCCAGCCAAATGCTTCCGAGCTAAAAAGGAATGCTGCGGCGAGCAGGAAAAAGGAAGCAAAAAAAGGAAACGTCCTGGAGCCGGTAGTGGTACAGGGCAGGATGCTTGTGAAAAATTGGTGGGGCAAGGCGTGGTGCAGTAATTTAGAGCAGTATGCAGATTATGAGAACCGTCTGGACAGAGGGAAACGTTATGTGAGGACAGGGGCAGTTCTTGACTTAAAAATAAAAAAGGGCAAAATCCTTGCACGGGTGCAGGGGACGCGGAAAGCTCCATATAAAATAGAAATCCGTATCAGCCCGCTTTCTGAGGAGAAATGCCAGAATATTATTGAAAAATGCGGCAGGAAAATGGAAAATATTGAGCAATTGATGTCTGGAAATTTCCCTGTAGAGATGCAGGAACTGTTCCAGGGCAAGGATGGATTTTTCCCAACGCCCAAAGAAATCAGTTTCCAATGCAGCTGCCCGGACTGGGCGCTGATGTGCAAACACGTTTCCGCTGTCCTCTATGGCGTGGGCGTCCGTCTGGATGAGCAGCCGTTATTGTTCTTTGAACTGCGCGGCATTGATGTTGGACGCTTTATTGATGTGACCCTTGCCAATAAAGTGGAAGAGATGCTTGCCAATGAAGGCAAGCCCAGTGACAGGATAATAGATGAGGGGGATATCCGGGGATTGTTCGGGGTATTGTGATGTGGGAGTATATAGAAATAAATAAAAAAGGGCTTGAAAATGAAGAACACATGTTCTGTAATTAATTCAAAGGAGAACATATATGGAAAAATTCTTAATTAAATTATATTTGTAGGAGTTAATAATAGAAGGCTAAGTTATAAAGAAGCAGCGGTAATCCAGACATTTCCGCCAGATATGGAATTTTGCGGAGATTTGGATAGTAAGTATAAGCAGATTGGGAATGCTGTCCCGGTGAGGCTGGCAGAGGCAATTGCAGAAGAAGTCTATAAAATATTGACAGCGGAGGATTTAAGACCGTTGTTAAATATGGAAAATCCAGAAGCAGAAATAAAGGTTGACCGTCGGATTACAAATACAGTAATTACAGGAAAGGCATTTGAATACGCAACATTAGTAGAGTTGTATAGGGAACTTAAAAATAACAATTGGGGATCAGAAAGGATTGAAATAGTAAAAGATAAAAATTATAAGAATATTGAAAGGGCCTACCAGATGACAGAAGAATCAGAGGAAGATCCTGATGATGAAGATAGGATGGAAATGATCCATTTAGAGACATCTTCGAATAAATATAATAGGGCAGCTAGAGCAGCGGCAAGATATCTTTGTAGAGTAGAGCCAATATTAACAAGCCATGACCCGGTTTATGGCGTGCTTAAGGCTATGCCGGACCGTGCAGGGGTTAAAGGGGATGTCAGGGATATTGATTTTGCAATTTATCAGGATAAATTGCATACGAAACAGATAAGTGATATTGGAATAAGTTGCATAAATAACCATGAGGCAGTTAAGCATCCAAGAATTACGGAAGAACCTGATTTTGCCAAAGAATGGACAAATGGCCGGTTTCACTGTAGCCAGGATTTTCTGGATAGTATGGAAGAGATATTGTTAAAGATTGATGAGTATGCGGGAAAATATGAGAAATGGTCATGCGTAGAAGAAAAAATGGATATATTTTATGCCCCTATTATCAAGCTTTTTGTAAAAGAGATAAAAGAATTGGGAATGGCAAATAGTGATGACAGCATAGAGAAGCAGAAAAATGTGAAAGATTTTACGCAGTTATTCTTTGAATATATGTTTGGGACGCAGGATTTTTATAAATTTATTAAAGATGATTCTTCTGAATCAACAAAAGTATATCCATATAATATGCATGGCACATTGATGCGTCCGTATAAAGGTGAGAAAAATAACCGGGCTGTTAAAATGATTACTATGCCAGAAGAGATTGTTGAGGTTCGGATAAAGCCCAATAGCAAAACAACAATGGAGATTTATTTTGACAAATGGATTATTACTATGAGGCTACATAATGCGGATACAAAAATAACCAGAACCTCATTAAAATTTGATGTGCAGATTAAAGCCCAGCCAAGAAAAGTCATGGGAAATGTTTTGCCATGGGATTAAGAAGTGTTATGTTATCTTATTTTATGAACGGCTTATAGGAACCACCCTTCGCTGACGTATGGGTGGTTCCCTTACAAGAGAAGGTCGGCAATAGTTAAGATTTCACCGCTTTGATTGTCTGATTGCTTCTATCGCTCAGCCCTTCCACGGTCAGTCCGAGCTTTCGGCACTGGTCGACAATGCTGATAATTTTACCTGTGAGGATTTCTCCTGGGGTAACGAGCGGTATGCCTGGTGGATAGAGGTAGATAAATTCCTGGCTAATGTGTCCGGTGGAAGCTTTCAGAGAAAGCGGTTCCGCCGGCTGTTCCATGGCAAGGGCGATCGGCATCTGTGGTTTGGGGGGCTGATAAATATCGTTACTTGTCAGCTGGCCGGGTTGTTTGGCTGTGCGGGAGCCGAGAATTACCGGTCCAGAGGCTGGCCGTGGTGCAGCCAGCGAAATTTCGTCGTCAATTTCCCTCAGTCCATGCAAGAGCCGTGCCAAACCTTCCGGCGTATCCATAAGGCTGGACAGGGCTGTGACGTAATGGCCGGAGCACATTTCCAGTTGTAAATAATAATTGTGCAGCAGTTTACGGTACAATTTCTGGCCGGTCAGCGATGAATCCCCTACAGAAATTAATATCTTGGTGATATCGTGGTCAAAGCATGATTCCTGCGGGCAAGTTTCTTTGTCAAATATTTTCAGATGTTTGAGATTCCTGGCTTTCTTATAAAAACTTTTGAGCTGCGGCAAGTATTTTGCCAGCTGCTCATCTTTCTTTTCGTTGAGAAAACGAATGCATTGTTCCATGGACGCCATCAACAGGTATGAAGGCGAGCTGGTCTGGTAGATGGAAATAAAATTTTCTAATGCATCTCGGTCAATGCGCTGAGAATTTACATGCAAAAGCGCCGTCTGTGTAAGGCAGGGCAGCGTCTTATGCATACTCTGTATCACCAAATCTGCGCCACAATCTAATGCAGATTCCGGAAATTCTTCAGAAAGCGCAAAATGCGCGCCGTGAGCCTCATCGACAATCAACGGCAGATCGTATGCATGTACAATTTCCGCGATCGTGCGAATATCTGAGGCGACGCCATCGTATGTGGGTGAAGTGATATATACTGCGGAAATCTGGGGCAGATCATCGAGCGCCTGCGCTACATGCGCTGGTGAAATTGAACCGGAGATACCGAATTCTGTGGCTGTCGGCAGCAGATACACAGTTTCCAGACCTCTTAGGTAGACAGCATTGTAGGCAGATTTATGGCTATTGCGCGCCATGAGCAGCGTGCCGAGCCGGGGAACTGCCGCGCTGATAGCGCTTAAAATGCCGGCAGTGCTGCCGTTTACCAGGAAAAATGTTTCCTTAGCTCCATAAAATTCAGCCGCCCGCTGCTGGGCTTCCTTTAAAATGCCGTTTGCATGGTAAAGGCTGTCAAAACGGTCAATTTCTGTAATATCAATGGAATATGGATTGGGAAACTCTATGGGGGCGCGCTTATGTCCAGGCATATGAAAAGGGTAACAGCCGCTGTTGGCATAGCTTTGCAGCCTTTCGTCCAGGAACGGAGAGTCATCCTGCCAGGTGTATTTAATCTCAGACATGTCAGTCTCCTTTCAGAGATAATAATATTGATAAAAACTTGTTCATAATTAATTATAAAGTATACAGAAAAACGTCTATAAACACAATGGAAACTTAATTTAAGTTTCCCTATTTTGCAAATTTATAGTACCAAGATGTCTATACTGCCGAAGGCAGCAAGACCTTTTGGTACTAAAATATCACTTATTAAAAAAATGGGGTAACTCAAGGAACTTAAATAAAATTCCAAGGGATTGAATTTGTGAAAATTATGTAGTAAAATTATCTTTATTAACAGAACATTAACATGCAGGAGGAATTTAAAGTGAAAGCGAAAAGAAGCATCAGCGGTAAAATATTAATCACCACAATTTTTATTGTAATGCTTTTGGCATTGGTGTTAGTATCTCTAATGTCGCGCTCCATGACATCGTTGACAGGCACGATATTATCAAATGTATTGCCGTCTATGACCAAAACGGCATCTCAGAGCGTTGAGGGGAATGTACATGTACTGGCAGACCGTATGATTATGATCGGCGATAATGGAACGATAACGGATGCAAACACTCCCATTGGGCGTAAACTTGATGTAATTAAGAATGCTGCATCTGGAATTGAATTCATTTGGCTTGGTCTGTATGATAAGGAGGGAATATTATATACAGGAACAGAGGTTTGTCCGAAGTCATTACAGGAGCGGAAACTATTCTCTCTCATGCAAGAGACGCAAAATGTAGTAGTTGATGATGTAAATGTCAGCGGGGAACAGCTTGAATTTGCAGTGGGTAAGCCAATTAATGATAACGAAGGCGAGCTGTTGTACTATCTTGTAGGGTCTTATAAATATGAAGTTATGAATGATGTGCTCAACAGTATTAATATCAGCGCGAATGGAGAGGCCTTTATTGTAAATGAAGACGGTAAAGTAATGGGTAACCGGGACACGCAACTTGTTCAGGATCAGATAGATTTGGCAGAATATACGGGGTCTGAGAAGCTGGAAGATAAAGTAGTATCTGGTGAAACCGGAGTTGTGACCATTGGACAGGGGAAAGAGGCAAAACAAGTGAGCTATGTGCCAATTAATGGTACGAATTGGTACCTGGCGGTCATCGTGCCCAGTAGTGATTTTATGGGGCCTGCGCAGGATAGTATCATGATGGGTATCGTTTTGACCGTAGTAATGCTGGTGCTAGCATTTTTAATTATTGTGGGATTTTCTTCTAAAATTCGTAAATCATTAAAAATCGTCACGAATCGTATAGAGCTTTTAGAAAAAGGAGATTTAAAGACGCCTGCTGATGTAATTCAGACGAAAGATGAGACGCAGGTATTGTCTGTGGCGTTGAATAACACGATTTCGGGAATCAATGGCTATATTTCACAACTCTCAAAAGTGTTATCCAGCATTTCAGAGGGAAATTTTGACGTTTCCATAGATCAAGAATTTCAGGGGGACTTTATTCAGATTAAGGACGCTTTAGAGAAGATTATCGTATCTTTGAATACGATGCTGCGCTCCGTGCAGGAGTCCTCGGCAGAAGTCTTAACTACGGCGAAGACTGTATCGGAAAGCGCTGCCATGGTACATAACGGCTCCACAGAGCAGTCAAATTCTCTGATGGTGCTGACAGAAGAGACAAAAGCAATAGAGGAAAATATCCGCGATGTCAACGACAACACGATACGCGCCGGGGAACTGATGCAGAAAGCAAAAGAAAGCCTGAGTGTGGGCGACGAAAATATGAAGAACCTTCTGAGAGCAATGGAGGATATCAATGAAAACGCCATTGAAATCAATAAGGTGAATAAGCTGTTGGAAGATATTGCGCAGCAGACCAATATATTGGCGTTGAATGCTTCTGTGGAGGCCAGCCGGGCGGGTGAGATGGGCAAAGGTTTTGCAGTTGTGGCCTCTGAAGTGCGCAACCTTGCGGCACAGAGCACGGAATCTGCCCATCATGCTACGGAGGTCATCAGTAATTCCCAACATGCAATTCAAAATGGCGTTCAGTATGCGAAGCAGGCGGCAGAATCCTTTGAGGATATAGAGGCTATTTCCAATGAGATTTCAGATATTACAAAATGTCTGGGTGAGGCTGTGACAATTCAGAAAGATTCACTGGAAAATATGACAGAGCAGATTGGACAAATCAATGATTTTGCACAAAAGAACCTGGATGCAAGCTTTGAGAGCACCACAGCCAGTCAGAAGCTCAACAGGCAAGCAGAAGAATTGCAGGGTGTTTCTGGACGTTTCCAGTTAAGGAGGTAAACAACATGAATAAATGTAAGATTTTTGGCATACTTTTTGGCCTCTTTTTCTGTATCACAATTTCCGCTTGCGGTGACGGTAAAGGGGAAACAGGGTTTGTCGACGGCTATTACACAGCCATGATGTCGGATTATAGTTTTGGCTGGAAAGAGTATGTTACTATTTGTGTAATGGATCAAAAGATTGTCAATGTGGAATACAATGCCAGGAATAAGGCAGGGTTCATAAAATCCTGGGACAGCGCCTATATGCGGAATATGAATGCCGTCCAGGGTACATATCCTAACCGCTACACGCGCGACTATGCCGCACAGCTTTTGCAGAACCAGGACGAGGATGAAATAGATATGCTGGCTGGGGCAACTTCTTCCGGGGGCAATTTCCAGAAGATGGCGGCTTCATTGTTAGAAAGCGCGAAATCTGGAGATCGTGCCATCCAGATTATACAGTCGCCGGAGCCAGAGGAATAAAATTGTGTATCTTGGCGTATAATAACGTATGTGGTAATAAAACGAAGAAAAAGTTTGACAATTTCCATGATATGGAATATAATAGACTTCGTTGGCGCGGGATGGAGCAGTCTGGAAGCTCGTCGGGCTCATAACCCGAAGGTCGCAGGTTCAAATCCTGCTCCCGCAATTACACAGCAGCGACCAAATGGTTGCTGCTATTTTTAGATATGCACAGGGGATAAGAAGCCAAACTTGCCAAATACCTCTATGGTATGGGCGGGCAACGCTTTGTATTACCTGCCATATCATTGGAAGACATTTAAGAATATTTTTAGAAAGCAGAGTGAGTATGGTATATCAAAATATTTTAGAAGCAATGGGAAACACACCGTTAATCCGCCTAAATCATATGGCAGAGGTGGAAGGTGCACAAATACTTGTCAAATTTGAAGGATTAAATGTCGGCGGCTCCATCAAGACGAGGACCGCCTGCAATATGATTCGGGAAGCGCAGGCGCAGGGCCTGATTAAAGATGATACAATCATCGTTGAGCCGACCAGCGGCAACCAGGGAATCGGGCTTGCATTGGTGGGTGCGGTGTATGGGTATGAGACGAAAATTATCATGCCGGATTCCGTCAGTGAAGAACGGCGCAAGCTGGTAGAGCATTATGGTGCAGAGGTTATCTTAATCCACGATGCTGGAAATATCGGCGCCTGTATTGAAGAATGTTTGCAGACAGCGCTGCGTATGGCGAAGGAGGATTCTCGGGTATTTGTGCCCCAGCAGTTTGAAAATCCAGCAAATCCCGCAGTACATAAGATTCAGACAGGTTTGGAAATATTAGAGCAGATAGATGGGCCGATTCATGGATTTTGTTCTGGCATTGGTACAGGCGGGACGATTACCGGTGTGGGTGAGACGTTGAAAGAGAAGAATCCCGATATGGTAATCTGGGCGGTGGAGCCCGAACATGCGGCAATTTTGTCTGGAGGTTCCATTGGCACTCATTTGCAGATGGGTATCGGCGACGGCCTGATTCCTGAAATTCTCAACCAGGAAATCTATGATGACGTCTGTATTATCACAGATGAGGAGGCGCTGACAACCTCCAAACTGCTTGCTTCCAAGGAAGGGATTATGTGCGGCATTTCCAGCGGAACCAACGTGGCGGCGGCAATCAAGCTAGCGAAAAAACTGGGAAAAGGAAAGACGGTGGTAACGATACTGCCGGACACAGCGGAGCGGTATTTCTCTACACCGTTGTTTGAGGATTAAAAAATAATTTTTAGATACAAATCATTGCGGTCTCATTTTTTGTATGGGCCGCAATGATTTTATTTCCGCGGGCAATGCACCCACAGGGCGGGTATTTGACTATTAAGGCATTTTCTGTTATACAAAAGAAGTGCATTAGCAAAATACGCTGCCTACAGCATACAGACTTTCTGCTAAATCTGCCCGGTAGTCCATGTCCTGCGGGTTGAGACTGTTGATGACACAGCCAAAGCTGTTTAAGTTGCCGGTGGCGTGGATATATTTGTTGCTGCCCAGGTACAGCGCGACATGGCCAGGAAAGTACAGAAGGTCCGCGGGCTTTATCTGAGAGCGGGGAATTTCGCGCACCGGATATCCACTTTTAATGGCGGCGTCACGGTAAATGAGGATTCCGCACATAAAATAGCTCATAAATGTAAGCCCGGAACAGTCGATGCCCTCATGGGTCTTGCCTCCCCAGCGGTACTGTGTGCCCAGATAGGACAGGGCGTAGTTGATGATAGAGGAGCGCAGTTCTGTCTGAGTGTCCGTCAGTGATTGGGAAGAGGCGAGGGCAATCGCTGGTACATAGCCCACAGTATTGTCCGCCAGCCTGATTTTCTGCCAGCCGTTTTTTCTGCTGCCGCAGGGAATTACGGTACTGCCCATGAAAAGCGTAGTCACGATGGGGGCTTGTACTTTTGGGGCCGCTAAAACATCTGTGAGCCGTTGGGTGAGCAGGAGTAAGGAGCCGGTGCGGATATTCCACATGCCGTACTCCTCCGGGGATATTTTATGTACATCGCTTGTCCTCAGCCATCCGCTGTAACCGTAATGCGTGGTAACCTTGAGGAAGTCGCCGCGGCATTCGGTGATGGTCAGTAACCAGCCGGACAATAACTCATCAGAGACACTTTGGCCGACAAAGCATTTGTTTTTTAGAATAACAGATTGATAAAGGGTTGCTTTGGGGGTGGTGACAACGGCTTGCTGCATGATAACTCCTCTCTATGTAACGATTTCTGTGTGATTCGCAATGGATTACGCATTATTCTAATAATTCCTGATAGAAATTCAGTGCGTTTCTGTAGAAAATCTGTTCTATTTCATTTGTGTGTAATCCGCATTTTTGCAATTCATGTGCCAATAATTCCATCTGGCTGCAATTTTCGAGTTCCAAGTTGCCGTCGATGCCGTCAAAATCAGAACCGAGACCTATACAGTATATGCCGCCAATGTCCGAAATATGACAAATATGTTGTGCAATGTCTTTGATGCGGCTAAAGAAGATATCATCTTCGTTTGGCTTATCGGAAAGGAAGGGCCCGTAATAGTTGACGCCAATAATACCGCCTTTTTGTGAAATTGTCCGAATCAGGTCGTCAGGTAAATTTCTTCCGCGTCCGCAGAGGCTGCGGGCGTTGGAATGGCTGGCGCAGAAAGGTTTTGTGGCTAGGCGGCATACGTCGCGAATGCCTTCGTCAGAGAGATGGGATACATCGGGGATGATACCGAGGCGTTCCATTTCTGCAAGAAATTCGATGCCAAGGCTGGTAAGGCCCTTTTTTGGGCGTGAATAGGCAGTTTGATAAGCGCTTTTAAGCGAAGATAAACGAGTATTGTCTTCGTAACCAGTAACCGATTTGCTGAGTGCAGTGAAAGGCGCCGGTTCCGCCGGATATCCCAGGCTGTTGGGATAATTCCAGGTGAATGTCATCATGCGGATTCCCAGGTCATAGATTTCCTGTAAACGTACGGGGCTGCCGCCGCAGACTTCCCCCTCTTCCAGCGTCAGCAGAGCAGACATTTTTCCTTGGCGTTCGTTTGTTAAAATTTGTGAATAAGAAGTGACGGGAGCAATCAAATCTGCATTTTGCGCCATTTCTTCTCGGAAAACGGCGAGCTGCCCGAGAAATGTCTCGTAAGGTATAGCGGTTTCGCCTAAGTCAATAAAGAGGGCAAAATTCTGCAAAAGGTAAGCGGTGGATTTCATCTTTGTCAAATCAATTTGGAAAGAATTTTTTCTGAGATGGGTTTGTTTTTGCCGTTTTTGTTCTTGATAGATACGGGAAATTGTATCGCAGTGCATGTCAATTATTTTCATGGGATGCCTCCAAGGGATAAAGTTGTGTCTATAGTTATGAAATATTTGCAGGATATAAAGTTGTTTGACAAAAATATATGGAACTGCCGCATGAAAGATGACACAGTTCCATATATTGCAATAGATTTCTATAAGTAGTTTCCCCATTTTGTATATGCATAGTACCAAAAGGTTTCTAATCCGGCAGTCTTTTGCCAAATTGAATTTCACAGTCCTTGCGATAGAAGGATATTCCATAACAATCTATGCGCCGATAACCTTCCGTGCGCAGTTCTTCCATATACTTTTTATCATAAATCTATGAGTTCTTTTATAAACAGTGTTTTATCCACGTAGTAATAATCTGCGTCTACCAATTTCTTAAAATTGTCAACACCAATCGGCAGTGCTTTTTTCATTGTGCACCTACTTCTGCTGGTGAGTTATGTCCCTATTATATATTATTTACCTTTGCTCCACAAGCGATACTCTTTGGTATGCGGCGGTTATATCTTATTAAAGTATAGAAATATACGCAAATACTACCAGAAATACTGCCAGAGAAGTATGGATAATAGATAGATTCTTTGATATAAAAGTGGAAAATATATGAATTATGAAGAGGAACGCGTCTTACAATCGTTTTATAGATTGTAAGAATCTTGTAAGGTAATCTTATAAGTTCTTTAAGAAATTCGGCGTAAGATAAATACAACAAAAATATAGAATCTGTATCAGGCTCATTTCTTGGATGATGTATGAGGATGAAATGACGGAAAGGAAGGAACGCATTGGATAGTTTAATCAGCGTCCGGGATATGTGTAAAATATATAATCCCGGGGAAAATGAAGTCCGTGCACTAGATCATGTGGATTTGGAAATAAAAAAAGGTGAATTTGTGGCAATCATCGGCCATTCCGGTTCCGGGAAATCTACATTGATGAATATGCTGGGCTGTTTGGATGTGCCCACTTCCGGCGCATACTACTTGGACGGCAGGGACGTCTCTGCTTTGAAAGATAATCAGCTATCGGAAATTCGTAACCAGGAGATTGGCTTTATTTTTCAGGGCTTCAACCTGATTGCCAATCTCACAGCAGTCGAAAATGTGGAGCTGCCCCTGATTTACCGGGGAATTGCCAGAAATAAGCGGCATAAACTGGCGAAGGAGGCATTAATCCAGGTAGGGCTGGAGAAGCGTATGGAACATAAGCCGTCAGAGATGTCCGGCGGCCAGCAGCAGAGAGTTGCCATTGCCCGGGCGATTGCCGCGCAGCCGCCGGTAATCCTTGCCGACGAGCCTACCGGTAATCTCGATTCCGCTTCTACGCAGGAAATTATGGAGATTTTAAAGGGGCTCCACGAAGCGGGGCACAGTGTAATCTTAATTACGCACGATAATGAAATTGCAGATCAGGCCAAGCGAGTTGTGCGAATTCTGGACGGTAAGATTGTGGAAGATTATGTCAATACATAGGAAGAATGGCATGTAGTAAGCGAAGCTCTTTATGAATAGAAAACTCAAAAAAGCAGATGGAAAAGCAGGAGGCATTGGCGATGAAGAAGAAAAAAGTATGGAAAATTGTAATCCCCGCGGCAATTGTGTTGTTGATAATTGTAATAGTAGTGATAAACAATGCGGCAAGCGCCGGGCAGCAGATTGCCCAAGCTATGGCAGTGGAAGGTATTTCTGTGGAGAAGGGAGATGTATCGGAGACTGTGGAGACGAATGGTACAGTGATCAGCGGAGAGCAGAAGATGATATTTTCACCGGTGAACGCGAGCGTGGAGTCGGCGGAATTTGTAGTTGGGCAGCTTGTAAAGGCAGGAGATCAGCTCGTAACGTTTAATCTCAAGGATTTAGAGCAGCAGAATCAGAAAGCGGAGCTGACAGTTAAGGCGGGTGAGCTGGGTTATCAGGACAGCGTGAGCCAATCGAACAAGGCGGCAAGCCGTCAGGCACAGGCCAGAAGCAAAGCCGCGCAGTTACAGGCGCAGGTGAACGCCAAAGAGCAGGAAGTAGCAAACATTACCAGCGCGCTCGCTGGGGAAGCCGGCGCTCAGAAAGCAGCCCAACAACAAGAGGAAAAGGATAAAAATGAGCAGCTTTCTAAATTACAGGATCAGCTAAAGACGGCGAAAGCGGAAGCGGAAGCTGCCAAGAAGGAATATGACAAGGCCGTGACAAATCAGCAGACGGCGCAGGTAAATTTTGATGCGGCAGCCGCAGCGGCAGAGAGCGAACCGCAAAAATTAGAAGACGCAAGGGAATCGTTGAACAAGGCAAATAAAGAATTGACGGATGCGCAGAGCGTCAATGAGACAAAGCAGCAGGCAGCCGAATCTTTGCAGCAGCAGATAGAATCCTTGCAGGGTACATTTGTTTCCGCAGATGCAAATTTATCAGGTGAATCGCCTTTGCAGCAGCAGCTTCAGACGGCACAGTCAGAACTGGCAGAGCTGAAAGGAAACCTGGAGAGCCAGAAAGCGATTGCAGAGGGCGACAGCGGGGCCATGAGCAGCGCCGCCAGGGAGCAGATGCAGACAAATAACAATCTGGCAGAGTTGGAGAGTAAATCAATAGAGGAATTGATTGCGGAGGGCAGGAAAGGAATTTCCGCTGAATTTAACGGCGTAATTTCAGATAAACAGATTGTGGAGGGGGCTACCGTTACACAAGGGATGCAGCTATTTACTTTACAGAGTATTGAAGATGTAAACGTGGAGGTGACACTTTCCAAGAATGTTTATGCCAAGGTCAAAGAAGGGCAGAAAGCGGAGATTACGCTTGCCGGACAGACTTATCAGGGAACTGTAAAGCGAATAAGCCGGATTGCCATAGATGGTTCAGCAGGCACAAATCAGGCGGCTGTTGCTTCGGCATCCATTATGGCAACGGTACATATTGATAACCCGGATGACAATATCTTCCTGGGGGTGGACGCCAAAGTAACTATTCAGGCGGCTGAGGCGAAAGATGTTATCATTTTGCCCACGGAGGCGGTCAATATCGGTAAAGACGGTACATTCTGCTGGATTTGTAAAGATGGCGTTCTGACCAAACGCAGCATCACGACCGGAGTGACCTCAGATGAATGTGCAGAAATCATACAGGGAATTGATGAGGGAGAAATTGTGATTTCTGACCCGGGCAATCATGAGGAGGGAGACGCTATAACGGTAACGGAGCCATCTGAAACAGAAGAAGCGTCTGAAAGCGATGAAACTTCTGAAACAGAAGCATCGTCCGAAAACGGTGCAGTATCAGAAGAAACATCAGCAACAGAATAGAAGAGGTGCGCAGATGGGTAATATGATAGAGTATGTCAAAATGGCATTAAAAAATATCAAGGCAAACAAAGGACGCTCTTTTCTGACAATGCTGGGTATTATTATTGGTATATCTTCTGTTATCATGGTGATGGCCGTAGGTGATGGGACGGCAAATGCCATGAATTCCGAGATAGAAGACCTGGGGACAGGGCAGATTAGTGTTTATTGCAGCGATGATGCCATAAATGCTGATGCCTGGATTACGCCGGAGGATCTTACGGCTATTAAGGAAAGTATTGCGGGCGTCGAGGGGGCAACGCCTCAGGATGGAACATCAGGAACAACCATTACAGGAAAGGGAGAATTTTCTGTTACTTTGAGCGGAGGAACGGAAGATCTTCAGAAATCTTTAAATTTTAATATGAAGAGGGGTTCGTATTTTACAGCGGTGGACGTGGAAGAGGGGAACCGTGTCTGCGTGATTTCCAACAGCGACGCCAAACGGCTATTTGGGTCCGATGACGTGGTAGGCATGGATATCGAGGTAGATATCAATGGGATAAGTGGAAGTTATCGGATTGTGGGGGTTACGGAGCAGAAAGAAAATACCAGTTTCGTCAGCTATACCTATGAGGGAATGCCGGTGTCCCTGGAGGTTCCTTACACTTCTTTTAATTATTTTGGCTGGGAGAGCGATTCCTTTTATTCGGTAATGGTATTTTCCAATGACGAGGCGAGCGGTGAGGATGTGGCGCAGGGTATTATCCATACGTTAGAGACCAGGCATCAGTGCGCCGGGGAGGAGTATTACCAGATTCAGAGCTTTCAGGATATGCTTGCTGAGGTCAATAACATGCTGGCAATTGTCACCACGTTTATTTCCTGTGTTGCGGCAATCTCCCTGGTGGTTGGCGGTATCGGCGTCATGAATATTATGCTGGTGTCCGTCACGGAGCGCACGCGTGAGATTGGTATCCGCAAGTCCCTGGGGGCGAAGACTTCCTCCATTCTCTTGCAGTTTCTTGCAGAAGCGGCTATCCTGACCGTTTTGGGAGGGATTATCGGTATTCTTCTGGGGCTTTTAGGAGCTATGGGAGCTTGCGCCTTAATGAGCGCCTCGATGGGAAGCGTCATACATCCCGGCATCAAGGCGGGCACCATCCTGGGAGCCACGCTGTTTTCCTGCTGTATCGGTGTATTTTTCGGCATCTACCCGGCGAGAAAAGCGGCGAAACTGAGCCCGATTGAGGCGTTGAGGAGGAATTAAGGACAAATTAGAATTTTATCTGGAAAGCAGCTGCTCACCCAAAAGGGAGGGCGGCTGTTTTAAAATGGGGAAAATAATTCACAATTAAAACAAAAAAATAGTTTGAATAATAGAATATTGTATAATATAATAGATAAAACAAATAATAAAAACAGAAAAATGTTTGGAGGATTAAAATGCTTTTAAATTATAAATTTGAAAATTATCTTTCTTTTAGAGATAGTGTAGAATTTTCAATGATGGCGCCTAAAACAAAAGTAAAAAATCGTTTTCCAGATAATATCATATCTACAGACAAGAGCTGTGACATATTAAAAACGGCGGTTATCGTAGGAGAGAATGCGGGAGGAAAATCGAATTTTGTAAGTAGTTTGGAGTACCTCAGGGCTCTTTTTCAGGAAAATAAAACGGCAAAGGCTTATAGAAGTTGCGTAAATGCTAACAATGACAGGAAGGGATGTGGGAAAGACAGTAATACACTCCAAATTTTTGATTTGGAAATATTGTCAGATGATGGGGAGTTTTATCTTTATCATTTGGAAATGGATTTTATTGGGATTGTGAAAGAAGAATTTAGTTACAAAAATGAATACAGGAAAAGGTACCGGAAACTTTTATTTGTGCACAGAAAGAAATATGAGTTAAGCTGTAATGGAAATGAGGATAAATGTGCCGGAAAAAATATATGCAAAACATCGGGTTCGGCAGTGTACGATATAAATTTTCCAGAGATGGAACCGGAAATGGAAATGGCTTTTGAAAATGCGGTAAAAAGCCCCAAGCAACTAGGATTATTTATTTCAAAGCTGGCGATTTTAGGTAACGAACATGCAATGAAATTTACAGAATGGATGAGAGATAGCTTATGTCCGGAAACAAATGCAATTAATTATGATTTATATAAATCATTGAAAAGTGAAGAAGAGGATTTTAACATATTAAATGATCCTAGATATATGGAAATATTCCGGATGATTGATTATAGTATTATAGATATTGAAATAGATGAAGAAAAACCTTTTACAAAATCAATGATTATAAGAAAAAAAGAAGATGGAAGTACGTTTTCCCGTGAGTTGAGCCGGGATTCCAGCGGAGTGAGAGAATATTTTGCCTGGGCGGTTCAGATTTACAAAGTTGTCTATGAAGATAAAGTAGTTTTTGCGGACGAGATGGATCGTGTATTAAACCCTGTATTGTCTGACCGAGTGATAGCATTTATCAATGGGAAAGAGCATCATGGGCAGTTTATATTCACTACCCATAATGTATTGCATCTTGATTTGAAGAATTATATGAAAGAACAAATATATTTTATTTCAAAAAATGTCGAGAGTCTGGAATCGGAATTGTATTCTTTGGCCGACTTCCCGGAAGTCAGATATGAAACTACTAAAATTTATGAATTTTATATGAAGGGGATTTTGGGGGGGGACTGTTATTGAGTAGAAAAGTACGGGAGATTAAGAAAAATTTTACGGTTTTTTGCGAGGGAGATACAGAGCATCACTATATTGAAGAGATGAAACGACAGAAAAGGTTTACGATTGCGTTGAAGACTGTTAATATGGAAGGCGGCGGCTATAGTAATTTTTTGAAAAAACTTAAAACGGATGGAAATACAAATTCTCTGGCAAAGTTTATTATTATTGATGGCGATCGTGCTATCAGTGAAGAAGGGGAGAAGAAAAAGCTCAGAGAATTATTGGAATACTGTATTTTACAAAACAATAGAGGGAGGATTCCTCATTTATTGATCGTTAATTTCCCTGATTTTGAATATATTAGTTGTCTACATAATCCTGATTATAGAGGGCAGAATGTTGCGCAATTTATTATGAAAGAGATGGGCTACAAAGATATTGATGCATTCAAAGCGGATACCAAAATTTATAGTGTTTTGCATAAAGGGAGAAGTTCCAGTGATGTAATGCTGGCCTCATTAAATAGAGAAAATTGTTTTGTGGTAAACGAATTTAAAGTAAATAAAACAAAATTTGAGATAATGGTTAAGACGGTATATAAATGGGAAAAGTTGGGACAAAGAGGTTCCAATATCAATGAATTTTTTGAAATATTGAACTGTTTTTGATGTATTTTTGAAAAAGCAGCTGCTCACCCAAAAGGGAGGGCGGCTGTTTTAAAATGGAAAGAAATTGCAATCAATGATGCGGATGACAGAACAAAAATTATACTCAATGAGATTCATAAAACAATCTTTCTTGAACGCAGGCTAATTATTTTGTATAATGAAAGGAACATAAATACGGCGGCGATGATGGCGGTTGTTTTGAGCAAAGATAGAAGATTGAAGAAGAATGCATAGAAGAAGCAGGAGGAAATCTGCATGGAGCGGGAAACGAAAAAAATAACTGATTCAATGATAGAACATATTTACCAGGTGCGCCCAGAGCATTTAAATGCAGCGGGGCGCCTGTTTGGCGGTAAGCTGATGGAGTGGATTGACGAGATTGCCGGGCTGGTGGGGATGCGCCATTCCGGTGGCAATATCACCACGGCGTCTGTCGACAACCTGCGGTTTATCAGGGGAGCGTTCCAACACGATTTGGTGGTGCTGATTGCAAAGGTAACCTATGTGGGCAACACTTCCATGGAGGTGCGTGTCGATACTTATGTGGAAGATTTTAGCGGAACGCGCAAACCAATTAACCGCGCGTACCTGACGTTGGTTGCCGTGGATGACAAAGGCATTCCCAGGCAGGTACCTTCTATATTATTGGAGACGGAAAGCGAGAGGGCAGAGTGGAAAGCGGCAGAAAAACGCAAAGAGTTGCGCATTCAGCGCAAGAAGGAAGGGTTTTAAGAGGAAATAAGGTGAAAAGACAAGTAGACTGGAAATTCATTATCCCATTCCTGCTTACCCTTGCTGTATTCCTGTTTGCCGCCGTCAAGCTGGGTATGTTATTGTGGGAGAATTACAAAGGAGGCCGTGAGTACCAACAGATAGAAGAATCCGTAGTGTCTATAGCGGGCCAGGCAGATAGCACAGATGGGCGGCAAGAGGGATTTTCGGTAGATTTTGACAAGCTGAGGAAGATAAACCCGCATGTCGTGGGCTGGATTCGCATAGAGAAATTAGGCGTCAGTTACCCGATTGTGCAGGGAGAGGACAATGATTATTATTTGTCGCATACGTTTTATAAGGAAGAGAACAAATGCGGCAGTATTTTTATAGAAGTGGAGAATAGCAAAGATTTCAGCGATTTTCATACCTTTGTCTACGGGCACAATATGAAGGACAAGTCGATGTTTGCCAGGCTCAACGAGTTCCAGGAGGAAGAGACGTTACGGGAAAATCCCCAATTTTTTATTTATACACCGGAGGGCGTGCGGCGCTATGAGATTTATTCCTGCCATATAGCAAAGCTGGGCACAGAATCGTTTCTTTATCGGTTTGAAGCGGAAAAGGATTACGCCCAATGGCAGACGGATGTGAAGGAGCAAAGCCTATACGATACCGGCGTGGAACCCAAGTCTGCGCAGAGCACGGTGACGTTGATGACCTGTACGCCTGCGGGCAGCCAATATCGTTTTCTGGTGCACGGAGTATTGGCAGAGTAAGGGAACTGACAGCAGGATAGAGTTTATAGAATTAAGCAGAGAAGAAAGAGGAGGCATACTTATGGCAGAATTAAACAGAGAGGAAAAAGTGGAAAAGTTTCTGGAAATGGTGGAGCAATCTGATAATATCGTCTTTTTCGGCGGGGCAGGCGTATCCACAGAGAGCGGGATTCCAGATTTCCGCAGTGTAGACGGGTTATATAACCAAGAGTATGATTATCCGCCGGAGACGATACTGAGCCACACGTTTTACCGGCGGAATACGGAGGAATTTTATCGTTTCTACCGCAATAAAATGTTGTGTCTTGGGGCGCAGCCCAATCTGGCGCATAAGAAACTTGCCGAGCTGGAAGCAGTGGGAAAAGTTAAGGCCGTGGTGACCCAGAATATTGACGGCCTCCATCAGCTTGCCGGCAGCAAAAAGGTGTTGGAGCTTCACGGCAGCGTCCATCGTAATTACTGCGAGTCCTGTCATCAGCTTTATGACGCGGAATTTGTGCTACATAGCACAGGCGTCCCCCATTGTGAGAAATGCGGCGGAGAAATTAAGCCGGACGTAGTGCTCTATGAGGAAGGCCTTGATAACCGCACGATTCAAGAGGCGGTACATTATATCAGCAATGCCGACATGCTGATTATCGGCGGCACTTCGCTTGCAGTTTACCCGGCGGCAGGTTTGATTGACTATTACCAGGGCGATAAACTCGTACTTGTAAATAAGTCTGCCACACCAAGGGATGCGATTGCCAATCTCGTGCTGCAAGAGAGCATTGGAGAATTGTTTGGCAAGATTCTAGTATCTTAGGAATAATTATCGCTAGGTAAGAAGGAGGAAAAGTATGCCGATTCCATATGAAGTAGGAGATATCGTCCGTCTCAAGAAACAGCATCCTTGCGGAAGCAGCGAATGGGAGGTGCTGCGCGTGGGCGCGGATTTCCGCCTCAAATGCTTAGGCTGCGGCCATCAGATTATGCTCGCCCGCAAGCTGGTGGAGAAGAATACGAGGGAAATAAAGAAGAAATCTAACGATAACTAAGGCATAAATGAACAAAGGATACGGAGCGGATATGGGGAAGAAAATAATTATATTTAATATTGGCAATTATGCAAAAGATTATACAGCGGCAGCACGTTTTTGCGATAGCTTTAAAAATACCGCGTACAGGCGGAATATTTGCGGTGAGTTGGAAGGAAGGGTATTTCTATATGAGCCGGAGGAAAATGAAAAGCCGGATAAGATTTTTTCACAAACGTCAAAGGGGCTGATAGAAGGAACGCTTAGTCCCTTTGATGAGCGTGCTGTTGCAGAGGGGGAAGAGGTGGGATTCTTTCTACATGTAAAACATGAAGCGGATGACGCTACCATAGAGTACATATATTTGGAAGCCTTGTTCCATAAATTTCCCAATATGTATGCGTTTTTATATGCATCTAATCCCGAAAAAAATGTACGCTATGCAATTTGGGCGAAGGCCGTAGACTTTTTTTGCGGCTTTTGTCCCGAAACAGATTATAAGAAGCAAAGGATATATGGGGAATATTTGCGTGCCAGGGATCAAATATGGGAGATTGTGCAGTTGGAGCCGCGCATGGGGGAACGGGCATTTTCCCATGCCAAAGTCAGCCCGGTAATTAGGCTTGACAGACAGGAGGACGAGCTGCGTTTTTGGCGGGAGCGCGTGAAAGAGCCTTCCAGGACAAGGGATGAAAATGATAGGTTTCGCCGGATCATGCAGCGGTGCCGAAGTAATTTTATAGGGGAATATAAGAGAAACTCCCAAAATAGAAAAAAATATTATGAGCGCGTATATGATGACAGAGAATTTCAAAAAGAGATATCGGAAATGCCTATGCTTGCATTTTATCTTTTTTGCTTGCAGATGTATTATTGTAAGCAATCCCAAGTGAGAAAAATGGAGTATATTAAAAAAGTACAGATGAATGCCTGGGACATTGCCGATGGGGTGCTGCAATTGATGGAGAATGTAAGGTACAGCACGCAGGGCCAGGGTTTCGTGGAAATCCGCATACATCAGAATCAGCAGGAAAAGCGGTATCTGAGGGAAAATTACGGCATTGAGGATAATGAACATGAATTTTACTACGAAATTCGCTTACTCGATTTGTCTCAGGAAAATATGGTTGATAATTTTCGTAAAAAGGTGCTTAACGGCGGTAATTTGCATGAAATGTGTGTCTCGCATTTCTTTGAACATAAAACGAATTGCCATGTAAGTGATTTTTGGGAGGATTACAATCGGACCGTGGAAAATCTGGTGCATCATTATGGATTACAGATTTTTTCAACAGTAGTTTCTGCAAATAAAGGGTATTTTAAGGTGGTCAGCTCTGGCGGCTATGAATATAATGCGGATACGGACGTCTATATAAATAAGGATACATGGAAAAGCGAGGATGCGGGAAAATACCATTTACCGGGAACGGAATATTTTATTTTGCTGCCTCTGTTAGACCAGCGGCAGCAGGTTGTAACTTCTGTGGAGTCGGATGTTAATTATCAATATGATATGGAAGTTGAATATAAGGTCGAAGCGTGTGTTTGGAACCGCATAAAATTTTCTGAATATAAAGATGTTTCGGATGCGCAAAAAAGAAAGGAAAGACAGATCAATGATATTGCACAGCAGATTTATTGCTGGATAGAAGAAGCTGCGGACGACGCTGGAAATGAGTTTGTTATACAGATATCTTTGCAGCAGGACATAAAGGTTTCCAGCGAAATGTTTTGTAAATCCCTTCTTTTGAGCGGGATGTATTGGATTGATAGAAAGGATCGGGATTTTTATTGTATTCTCAGTGAGTGTGCGGAAAACCAAATGCTTGAGATTGTCCGTCTGTTCGGTATATTTTACAGCAAGTCCTGCCTGCCGGAGTATATTGCCAAAATGCAGATTTATCTTGCTGGAGACTGTGGGGAGCTGTTAATTACAGGAAGCGATCTCCGCAGCCTATATACAATTACAAGCAAGGTTATGCTGGTAAAAGGCATTAATCGGGAGACAGACTGGATATTAAGGTATCTTTTGGAACAATATGGAGGCCGTAACAAAGGGCTGGAAGAGAAAGGGATGATAAAATTAGTTCCCTTTGATACTTTGGAACTTCCAGAACGGGATAGGACCTTGTTTGAAGAAAATGTCAGAAAAACCTTAAATGCCGATATTCAGAAACATAGTTTAGGGTGTAAGATAAGTCCTACCCATATGCGGGCGGGCTCTAAAATCCACATCGGAACATTTTACGAGGCGGAAATCATTTTCCATAATAATTATTACGTCAGCAGATTTGCCAATCTCATTCTCAAACGTCTGAATTTTGATCCCGAAAAGCGTTTAATGTTAGTTGGATATGAAAATTATTCTGAGTTGCTGCTGTATGAAATAGTAATTAATATACGGGAAAAGATCAAGGGCGTGCAGGCAGAATATATGATTTATGAGCAGAGAACCGGCGGTAAGTTCCGTTATATGGGGGCGGAGCCTTCCGAAATGCATGTGGAGGAGTGGCAGTTTGCAATCATAATCCCTATAAATTCCACGCTGACTACGCATAATAAAGTGCGGGAAGCGTTGGAAGAAGAGATAAGCGCAGGGTATTGCGGTGATAACAAGCAAATAAATATAATAGCAAACTATGCCCTGATCCTTATCCGTTCGGGCGATGGGCCCGAAAGAGTGGGGATGGAAAAGCGTTTTTGGCGCGAAATCAGCGGACAAACGATTAAAACAGACTTGATTCCTGAGAATGAACCGGACGTGGAATTTTTTGTGTCGGTAAATACGCTATGGTATTCGCCGCTGACTTGTCCCCTGTGTTTTCCCCAGGATTACCGGCAGGAAACCCCTCTGATTGAGACAAACCGCACGTCAGTTGTTCCGGTGCAGATGATTGGCTTATGCGAGCCGGATCTGCTGGAACAAATGAAAAGAGAGCAAGATCCTGAAAATTTATGCCGTGTACAAAAATTGAAAAATGTCCTTGTATACAACCATGTAGTCCGCAATGGCAATCACTATATGTATTATTTTTGTATGGAAAAGTATTTTGTCCAGGAACGGGGCAGAATTATCGAATGGTTGAAAGAGGAGCGGAAAAAGCGGACGGAAGTGAAGGGGCGGGTCGTATACGATATTATCGTATCCCCTTTACATTACAGCAATGCCGGTTTTCTGGCAGAAGTAAACCATTACTTATTTGACAATGCGGCATTAGTGCTGAATTTTGAGATTGAAAAAGAATTCCGGGAAAATGTGAAGACAAAGTATAGCAACATTATAGGGTTATATAATGACCTGCAATATATGGAACAGCAAGCTTTGATAAGATTTCACTTTGTGGATGACACGATTGTTTCCGGCAGGACTTATCAGCGTGCAAAAAATTTATTTCAGTCCCTGATCCACACGAAAGATGATAAAATTGAGATAGAAGTATTTTCCGATGTTGTGGTACTGTTGAACAGACTATCGCCTAGCAGCATACAGCATATTATAAATAACAGCGGGCGGGGAAACGTGGACCAACAGAGAATGCAGAGGTTCCATGCATATGTTAATTTGAATATTTCCTCTATGAGGAATCACGAAGACGCGTGCACAGAATGTAAGCTGGTGCAGAATTTTACGAATTTAAGGGAACAGTCTTCGACGAATCAGCAATATAGATTCTGGCATGATAAGATAATACGCCTGTCACCGGAGGAAATCCAGGATAAAAGGGAAGAAGAACTGCTGCTGGCGGCGGGAAGGGAAGAAAAAGAGCGCGCCTACCGCAGGATGATTTGTACCCACCTTGCGAATGAAAAAATAGGCGCTTTGGGGCATAAAAAAAATATAGCGGAAGACGTGAGTAAAGTTATGATTGCACTGATGGAGGAAGAGCGGGAAGAGCAAATAGAATGGCTTATATCGTATATCAAGGTTTTTTCACGTCCATTCATCAGTTTCCTAAAAAGCAGCCGGGAAGCTATCTTTCAGATTATGCTTGATATGATTGAGTATATGACAACCGGCCTTATAAACGGGAAAAAAGCCAGAGGATTCCCACAGATTAAAAAACTCTGCCTTTTCCTTTTGGAAGAGCGGAATCATGGGGATGAGAAAGTATATTGCGTTTTGATGACATTGATGAAAAGGTTATCGGATCTTGGCTCCAACTATATTATTCGTAAAGATAATATTGTCCGCCTGCTAAATACAGTAGATGCTTTTAAGATTAGTGACAAGGAAAAACAGAAATTCCGTGCGTATTACGTCAGTATCATAAAGAGAATGTGTTGCCAGAGCAGTGATGAAAGTAAAAGTGTTTTTCTCGAATATTTGTGCCTGTTTGGGAAAGAGTATGGTGCGGACAATGTTAAAATAGAAGATTTTAGGAAATATGACAAAGGATTGCTTTTTTTGCATGATAATGCGGACGCTGATTTTATTCAGAGGGTATATTTTGAGAATGTCCGGGCGCTGAACGATGGCATACGTGAATTGGCAAAAGATTATGAGAAGGAAAAAAATGTCGACAAGATTGTAAGAGCCTACTATTATGGGTATTTTAAAGAGACGCTTTACTTCTATGGGTTGTTTGATTTTCAGAGAGAATGCTTTACAGAAGAGGGAAGGGTATTGGCGGAATCGTTGATTGAGCTGTATCAATTCTTGGGCGACGTTACGGAAAAGGACCCGGAAGAATACTATAAGAAGCTGCTTAAAAGTATCGGCAAGGTTACGGGAGCGGAAAGGACGTATCTTTTGTATGGCGCTTTGGAGGAGAAAGGGGATGAAAGGCAATATTATCGGATACAGGCGTCCGGGAAAATGGAAAATCTCAGAGGCACGCAGCAGATGGGCCTGGATAAACTTATTGCAGACACTTATGTACTTCCGTTTGAGGTAGAAGACGATTCCATGAAATTAAAAAGAACCATGGTAAAGTATCAAATTGCGGGCGGGGACACAGGAAACGGAAACAGGCAGGCAGAAAATACGATATTTTTACAAATGGATTTTCCGGCAGATATGCAGCAGGCAGTGATATTATTTGCGTTGAAAATTGTGATGGCGTTCCATGCAATGATCGTCAGGCATTTGAAACATGACTTTTCCAATAATATGATACAAAAGTGGAGCGCAAAAGAATATTTTAATAAGCAGGTAATGCTGCAGAGGGCAACGGATCATACGGATAGGGACAATTTGCAGAAATATTATAAATATATTTTAGAACTGCATGGTTCTGGGAATAATTTACAGAAAGAGGAGAAAGAACGATACCGCGCCCTCTTCCACATGGTAGTCAACTCCTATATCGCAAGGATGAATGTGCAGATTCTGGCGGATTCCAACCCGGAAAGGGAGCCGTCCCGGGCGTCTTTTGAAGCTGTGTACAGGAAACAATTAAAGCGCTTATTGGACAGTCTGCATATGGTTGAAGAATTTAAGATATTGGATGAGAATGGGCGGGCGTGTTTTTCGCAGAGCCTTTTGGAGGACAGGGTGAGAATCCGCAAGACCGAGGCGGGAGAATCGCTCTCTTACCGAAGAATCTGCGTGATGATTGCAGAATTGATTTTAAGCGCCATCAGCCATTCCGGCAGGAAGGAAACGGCTGATGTGTATATATACAGGGAGGAGGGATATCTCGTAGTTAAGAACCGTTTTCGCAGCGCCAAAAATAAAGCAGAGATAGACAAAGATATCAAAGATTCTATAGAACGGAAAAAAGATGGTATTTCGCTGGCTGCCATTAAGGGGACGGTCAATGCGTGTTACGGATTAACGGAGGAGGACGGCGTACAGATTTTTGCGACGGTAGAAGACCATAAAAAGTTTTTTTATGTTAAATTGCCAATATTGACTGTGTGGGAAGAATAGGAGGAGCGCGGTGGAAAAATTAAATATTATTTTGATAGAAGATTCTGAAAAACAGGCAAATGCGATTATAGATGGATATAAAAAAGCCATTAAAGTCATGAAGGACAAGGGAGGTTTGCAGAAAACGCTTGGCTTGGAAGAAGCGGTTATTGAGTGGATGCCTGGCAAAGAGAAGGCCAGGATGCGTAATGACGAACAGCATTTTTTTTATGACGGTACAATTATGAAGGACATACGCCAAAAAATAGAAGAAAACCGTAAAGAGGACATTAAAACGGGAATTTTGCTGGATATTGCGCTGAGCAGGGAGGAATATGATAAGGCAAGCTTCAATGATTACGTCGGGTATAAAATTGCCAGAAAAATTTATGAAACATTTGACGAAGAAGCCCGTGTGTATATTATTACCTCTATACGCGAGTTTGGTTCCCAGGTGTTAAGCCTAATGGGAGACAAGAGCTTACTGCAAAGATATGTCTCCAAAACGCTTGTGACAGAGTGTTCGTCCTGCGGCGCCGTTGCGAGAACCATAAAGTATATGGCAGATGGGGAGGAGTTGGGCGAAAAAGAGGAAGCAGAGTTAGATAAATTAATTTAAAAGTACGCAAGGGGGGATAAGATGTTCTATAATGGAAAAGATTCAATGAAGGAAAAGCTGGCATTGCAGCATAAGTATAAAAAGGCCTTCCGTATGCCGAAAAGAAAAGGGAAATTGCTATACCACTATGCAGGATTGGAAACAGCCTGGAAAATACTGGACAGCGATGTGTTTCTGGCGAGGAATATCAGATTTTCCAATGATTCCGAGGAATATAAACGAGGTGGAGAGATTGTAAAGGAATACGTTCAGAAGACCATGGACGACGACCAAAAATGTAAAGAGTTAGAAGAAAAGATGTACCAGGGGATACAGATGTATTATATGGTCTGCTTTTGCGAGGATGGCGATTTATTGAGTCAGTGGCGCGGGTATGCCAAGGATGGCGTCAGCTTTGGCATGGATTTTCTTGAGGAGCTTGCCGAGAATGCACAGATTTTTACAGTCTTAAATAATAGTAAGAACCGGGGGGATGATGAAAAGGAGCGTTATAAGTTTAATGACGAATATCTGCGGCTGGTGGAAATGCCTTATCAGGTTTTTTACACAAAAGAAAAGTTGGACAGGTCTCTGCGGGAGGCGCTCAATTGTTTTGATGACGATGATTTGCGCTTAGATATGATTTTCGGCATGATTCCCTTTATCAAGAACCAGGGATTTCATGAGGAGTCGGAGTACAGGATTTTATTTGACATGGGAAGCCTTGGGAAAACAGAGGCGGAAAACAGGGTTACGATGGCAAAAAAGATTGAATACGTGGAAAAAGATCACATAAAGCTGCCCAATATTGCCATAGAGATTGGGGATGGGGAAAAGAAAGAAAAAGAAGTAGCATGCATTACCGTGGGTAATCAATTAAAGAAAATGTATTCTTCTTCCTGGAAATCCAAAAAGCAGTTGTTGATAGAAAAAATGGAGGAACATAGGGTAAGGTGCGAGTTTGTTGAGAACAAAGACCATATCTATATTGGGGAAGGGAAGAACCAGGAAGAAATTATGCGTGTACTGGAGGAAACCTTGCAGCAAAACGGCATTTCCATTGATTTTGAAAACGGCGTCAAGATATGGTGCAGGGGGCATTTGCCGATCCGCGAAATCATTATCGGGCCGGGCCTGAAACAGGATAAATTGAATGAAAGTTTTAAGCACTTTGCGAGAAATACATATTGGCTGCGCTACGCAGATATCAAGAATTCCCGGCTTCCGCTCCAGGAGTAGCCGGATGAGAAAGGTTTCATCAGCGTTTTGCCGGGCGTTTATTTTGGAAATTATTTTACTGGAAATCTTTCCCTGATGCATTCCCCGAAGACAGATGTTACAATATAGATATCAAATCAGAACCCCATAGAAATAAGACGGTTTTGCCGCGTTGTCTGCGGCATGGGGTTCCCAATAAGTATCAGTTGTAAATTCTAATTTCCGGGATAAAAACAATGGGCGGACGAAAGAGAAAAGTTAGAAAGATTGCGTATGCGGTTATCAGTACTGCCGGGGTTCTCCTGGCGATTTATTTCATATTAGTAAATGTTCTTGTGAGCGCGGCTCTGGTTCCCTCCTTCATGCGGCGGCTGGACGCATTTTCGAGGATTACCGACGAGAGCTATGCGGCGCAGGTGCAGACGGCGGATATCAGAGAAAATGGACGGGCGGCTTTGGCTGATACAAAAGAATGGCTGAAGACGGCTAAAAGGCAAAAATTGTCCATACAGAGCGAAGACGGTTTTATGTTGGTTGCCGAAACGTTTCCGTTGGAAACTTCCGCGGTAAAGAAGGGGGAAGGCGGCGGGCATGGGCGGATAAAAGATACGGTAAACCACAGGTGGGTTATCCTGCTTCATGGCTACACAGGCTGGAAAGAAGAGCTGTACCCTCTTGCTTACTGGTATCAAGGCCAAGGCTACCAGGTGCTGGCGCCGGACCTCAGATGCCAGGGGGAGAGCGAAGGGGATTTTATCGGCATGGGGTGGACAGACCATTTTGACTGTATGCTCTGGATTCAATATATTCTCTCGCAGGATGAAAATGCTGAGATTGTCCTTCATGGGCAGTCTATGGGAGCGGCCACAGCCTTGATGGCAGCGGGCGAAGAAACGCTTCCGGATAACGTCAAAGCGGTAATTTCCGACTGCGCCTATACGGACGCTTACTCCATGTTCAGCGAGAAAATTGGCGAATGGTTTGGGCTGCCGTCGTTTCCGTTTGTGGACTCCGCGTGCCTGGTTCTTAAGCTGCGCGGCGGGTATAATCTCAAAGATGCGTCAGCCCTTGAGGCCGTAGCTAAGAGCAGGACGCCCACGCTGTTTATCCATGGGGAAGAGGACGCCATGATTTCCGTCAGTATGAGCCGTCGGTTATATGAGGCCCAGGCGGGCCAAAAAGAATTGCTGATTATAAAAAATGCCGGGCATGCGCAGTCGCAGGACAAAGATCCTGATACATATTATGGGACAATCCGTGCATTTTTGCATAAAACCCTTGCAAAATAAGGACAATTATGGTAATATACTAACTCGTGATATATTAATTTATCCTTGCTCCCGGTGAGAATCGGGGGCCCGAAGACCAAAAGGAGGTACAAGGCATGAACAAATATGAATTAGCGCTCATCGTTAATGCAAAGATTGAAGATGAAGCGAGAGCCGAAGTTGTAGAAAAGACCAAAGGATACATTACACGTTTCGGCGGAACCATTACGGAAGTGGACGAGTGGGGCAAGAAGAGATTGGCCTACGAGATTCAGAAGATGAGAGAAGGATTTTATTATTTCATCAAATTTGATGCTGAAGCAGATTGTCCGGCAGAGCTTGAAAAACGCGTGCGTATTCAGGACAACGTGCTCCGTTTCTTATGCGTTAGACAGGATGAGGCGTAATAGAAAGAGGAGATTAGATGAACAAAGTCATACTTATGGGCAGATTGACCAGAGACCCTGAAGTCCGTTACTCACAGGGAGAACAGGCGACGGCGGTTGCGAGATATACTCTGGCAGTAGATAGAAGATTCAGACGCGACAATGATCAGCAGACGGCAGACTTTATCAACTGTGTGGCATTTGGAAGAAGCGGTGAGTTTGCAGAGAAATATTTCCACAAGGGAATCAAGATCGTTGTGACCGGAAGAATTCAGACAGGCAGTTACACCAACCAGGAAGGACAGAAGGTATATACCACGGATGTTGTAGTGGAGGATCAGGAGTTTGCGGAGAGCAAGGCTGCAAGCGAGCAGTCATCCGGCGGTTTTCAGCCGGCAGGAAGACCTGAGCCCAGCGCAGCAGCGGGAGATGGCTTTATGAATATTCCGGATGGTATTGACGAGGAATTACCGTTTAATTAGATTAGGAGGCAGAGAAAATGGCTTATAATAAGACAGAAAAGGGCGATGCTCCCATGAAGAGAAGGGGCGGCGTTCGCAGAAGAAAGAAAGTTTGCGTATTTTGCGGCAAAGACAATGTAATTGATTATAAAGACACCAACAAGCTCAAGAGATATGTCTCTGAGAGAGGTAAGATTCTTCCCAGAAGAATCACCGGTAACTGCGCAAAGCATCAGAGGGCTTTAACCGTTGCAATTAAGAGAGCAAGGCATATCGCGTTAATGCCGTACGTTACAGACTAATCAGGGGGAGCCGTTGCAAAAGCAGACAGATAATCTGCCAGAGCAATGGCTCTTTTTAGCGGGAAGGAAGAAAGATCAAGATATGCAGGTTACAAATGAAATGGGGGCGGATAATCGAACGCCCCAGAAGAAGCCGTCAGAAAAAAGGATTCTTACGATTCCCAATATATTGTCCTTTTTCCGTCTTTGCCTGATTCCGCTGTTTGTCTGGCTCTATTGCGTGAAAAAAGATTATATGTGGACGGCGATCGTATTGTTGCTGTCCGGTGCGACAGATATGGCGGATGGATATATTGCAAGACGGTTTCAGATGGTAAGCGCGCTGGGGAAAGTTCTTGACCCAATTGCTGATAAATTGACGCAGGGGGCGATGCTGCTCTGTCTCTTTACGCGTTTTCCGTATATGCTGGCCCCGGTGATATTTCTGGTGATAAAAGAAGTGTTTGACGGGGTAATGGGGCTTCTCGTGATAAAGAAGACGAAACAAGTATTCAGCGCTGACTGGCATGGGAAAGCAGCGACATTTTTACTGTATGCCATGATGTTGATTCATTTAGTCTGGTATGATATTCCCAGTGGGTTGTCAAACATGCTGATTTGCCTTTGCATGGCGGTGATGATGCTTTCCATGGCCTTGTATGGAATCCAGGATGTTAAGATTCTGAGAGAAAATAGAGAAGAACGTTAGTTGGAAGAAAAAATAGAGCTGGCAGAAGCAGGCAGTGTCCATGAATATCGGTGGGCGCTGCCAAATTTATTCTATCGGAAAGTTTTTGTCGGTGTTGTCATCAATGGCCTGTTTGATAACGGCTGCAGCGGAATCCTCTTTCGTGCATTGCAGATAAAAAACTGGAATTCTTTTGCGCAAGTCTTCGGCAAAGGATAAGTTCGTCAGCATCATCTCGGCTGTCCAGGATGGCGATATCAGGCGCTGCATGGTGCGCAGAGCAATGTCTTCGTCCGATATTGGCAGCAGGGCGTCGGTAGAAGCCTGTTTAAGAAATGTGATACCGCCAAGTGGAACGGTCGATGTCGTATAACAGCCGGAGGTGCCGCACCATGGAATGCCATATACGACTGGGGTGTCGTCTACAAAACCCAACAGGTTTAAATCACCGTTTAAGTATGGCGTCTGATAGCGACGGTTCCATAGCGAGGTATGCGTAGACTTGCCGGCGCCGGAAGAACCAGAGAATAGCCATGCTTTCTCCCGGTATAAAATAGAGGCGGAGTGAAGGGCAAATGCTCCCAGACGCTGTGCACAGATAAGATATGCAAAGCGAAGGGCGTGGAAGATTTTTTCGGGCAGGTCGCTGCCGTATGGTTTTGGGCAGAAGAGGGCGGCGTTGCCGCCGTCCAAGGTAACATGCATTTCAGTAATGCCATAACCTTCGGGATATAAGAAACGATAACAACGATTGGTTTTACAAATAACCATCTCATTTGTGCGGATTAACAACTCACCGTTGTCGGTTTCGTCCGCGGCGCAGGGGATAATATGGACTGTCAGCTCTGCGGAAGCATTTGCACAGGAGAAGTCAAATAAAGACGGCATGAGCAGCTCCCTGGGACCGCAGTATGCCATTACGGCAGGGCCAATCTGAAAGAAAAAGTCCGCATTACCCGCCGGGAGATTATGCGGCTGCGCGAGAATTCCAGCTCCTTCTAATTGGAGAAGAAAATGTTTGACGTCCTCTTTCAGCGAGGGAATATCTGTAACCTCCGCTTGGTAATGGGAAATTAATGCTTGAAGCAGCATGTCTTCGTCTGCACCCTGTGTCAATGTACGGTATAACAGCAATCCGGAACCATTGAGCCGGATGCTGTGTTTAAAATCGACAATTTTTTGTCCGTAGGGGAGAAGATATGGGATACCGGCAATTTCGTGAAGCAGATATCCTTTGTTCAGTTTTAACATACGCGATCCTTTCATTTCCTGTAAATGTAATGTCATTATAGCATTTCTGTATAAAAAGTGCTATAATGATATTATCATTTATAAACGAAACGCTTACAGGATGGAAGGATGGAATCGAAAGCAGACATAGAGCAGTTGTTGAGGGATGGGAATACGGTTCAGACAGTGATTAATGGTTACAGCATGTACCCGATGCTTGTGCCTGACAGGGACAGTGTGATAGTGGCGCCGCTTGAGGACAGGAAACTGAAACGTGGAGATGTCGTTCTCTATCGGCGGGATGGCAGCATTCTTGTGCTTCATCGTATTTGGCGTGTCCGTCAGGAAGGGTTTTACATGGTGGGGGATAATCAGACGCAGATTGAAGGTCCCCTGCGCCCGGAACAGATGCGCGGTATTCTGGTTGGTTTTATCCGTAAAGGGAAGCACATTTCTGTCCGAAACCTGCCATACCGGTTTTATGCCGCTGTTTGGCTGCGGCTGCGCCCTATTCGCCACAAGGCTGCGTTGGCTGTTCATTTTATAAAGGTCTGTGGCAGATAGATCATTTGTGAGGTTGGATCAGTGAGTGTCAGATATAGGATTCGGAAAGCGGCAGGAAGTTACTGGCTGCTCGATATGGAACAGCCTGGAGATAATTATATAGAACCGATCGAGCTCAACGAGAGCGGCGCCAGGATATGGGAGCTTGCCAGCCAGGGTTTTGACGCAGCGGCAATTGCAGAGGATTTGGCAGAGCAGTATGGAATAGATATGGAAACAGTAAAAGAGGATGTGATGCAGTTTCTTGCGGGGCTTGAAGCTGTAGGAGTATCAATAGGAGTTAAGTGAGGCAGTCATGGAAGTATTATTGGTTGGCAGTGACAATGAATTAATGCGAACGATGCTTAATAAGCTGAATAAGGAAGGGCATCGCTGCTATGTGTTGACAGGAAATAAGAATCAGGTTGGCAGCTACAAGAATGCCTATGAGAAATACCGTTTCCCCTATGAGAGCGATTGTCTCAAGGAGATTTTTGACAGCGTGCGCCCGGATGTTACGATTTTCCTGGGCGTATACGATTATAATTTTGACTGGAGCGACCCCAGAAAGGAAGCTGTGCGCTACCAGACTGCGTTGCAGAATGTCCTGACCTCCTTTTCCATGCTTAAAGGAGGGCGTTTTATTTATCTCTCCTCGCAGGAAGTATATTCGCAATCTTATGCCAATGACATTGATGAGAGGGAGGAGACGTCGGCATACAGTTTTCGCAGCGTTGCCATTGTCCAGGGTGAAGACGTCTGCCGCAATTATAAGCAGATGATGGGCACAGACACGGTTATTCTGCGCCTGGACCATCTATATCTGATGCCGGAGAAAGAGATGGGCGGCAATCGGATGGCCATAGAGTCCAACCCCTGTGCGAAGATGTGCATTGAGGCTGTTGAGACCGGCTACATCCAGGCGAATGCCAACAAGGTTTTTTCCTTATTATATGTGAACGACGCCGTGGAAGCTATCTATAAAGCGGCGGCAGCGCCCAGCCTCAAACGTGGGCTTTACCATATCTCCTCAGGAGAAGTACTCAATGAGATGGAACTGGCGCAGAAGATTCAGAAAGAAATGGGTCAGGAAGTCTCCATTGTGGATAATACGGTAGGCAGTTTAGTGCGCGTGGTGCTAGATCATGGAGTATTTGCCGGCGAGCTGGGCTTGACGGTGTTCCACCATGTGGACGAGGTCGTCGTTAAGATGGCGAAATATATCAAGAAATACAGCGCCAGTTTTATCAACCTGGAGGATGTCAGAGGACACAGGAAGAGGGACTGGCGGCAGACGCTGCGCGTCATCTTTGACGCATTAATTCCTTTTATTGAAAATCTGATTTGTTTTATCCCGTTTTTCATGTTAAATAACAGGGCAGTCGGGAGCCGCTATTTTGCGAACCTCGATTTTTATCTGCTGTATGTTTTGTTGTTTGCGATTGTTTATGGGCAGCAGCAGGCGACCTTTTCTGCTGTGCTTGCGGTGGGCGGCTACTGTTTCCGGCAGATGTACAACCGTTCCGGGTTGGAAGTGCTGTTGGATTACAATACATATGTGTGGATTGCACAGCTGTTTATCCTAGGTCTGGCGGTCGGTTATATGAAAGACCGTCTGCGCACAATCCGCAACGAGAACAAGCATGAAGTCCAATATATGGTAAATCAACTAGACGATATTCAAGATATCAACACCAGCAATGTCCGCATTAAGAACATGCTGGAGGTACAGCTTGTCAACCAGAATGACAGTTTTGGCAAGATTTATGAGATTACTTCCAGTTTGGATCAGTACGAGCCGTCAGAGGTGTTGTTCTATGCGGCGGAGATTCTTGCGCGGCTGGTGGACAGCAAAGATGTGGCGATCTATACGATCGCGAACCGTTCCTATGCGCGCCTCTTTTCGGCAACCTCGTCCAAAGCAAGGGAGCTGGGCAATTCCATAGAGTATACGAAGATGGAGGATATGTACCGGCTGCTCAAGGAGAAGCGGGTGTATATCAACCGGAGCATGGACCCGCAATACCCCCTGATGGCGGACGCCATCTATGCGGAAGACGAGATGCAGTTGATTTTGATGGTGTGGGGTATTCCCTGGGAGCGCATGACGCTCAGTCAGGCGAATATGCTGGTGATTATCGGCTACCTCATTCAGAATGCGGTGCTGCGGGCAAATCGTTATCTGGACGCGTTGGAGCAGCAGCGTTATCTGCAAGGGACGAAGGTGCTCGACGCAGACGCCTTTGAATCACTGGTAAAAGCGTACCTGACAGCAAGGAACAAGGGGCTTACGGAGTGTACGATTTTAGAGATAGATATAGAGGGCAAGAATCTGGAGAAATGCGGAAGCGAGCTGGCGGGGCTCATGCGCCAGAGCGATTATATCGGCAAAATGTCCGATGGACGGCTCTGCGCTCTTTTATCCAATACCGACAGTAAGGATGCCGAGTTTGTAATGAAACGTTTTGAGAAAACGGGTTATAAGAGTGAGATTCGGGAGGATGTAGGGTTATGACGGTAAAGGAGATAATCTTCTTTTGCATCCTTTTGGGCAATGCGATCGTGTCGGCGCTGTATCTAATGTTTGGGCTGCTTTATGTCAAGCGATGTGAGAGCAAAGACGCGGCGGAGCGTAAGAAAGCAGAAGCCGCGCAGGAAGAAACAGGGACCGAAGAAAAGCCAAAGAATGTGCAAAAAGAAGCTGAGACCAAAGATAAATCAAAGAGCGCGCAGGAAGAAGCAGCGGAAGATGAGGAGACGCAAGAAGAGCTTCCCATGAAAGACGGCAGAATTGTATACGTCATGAAATTTGTCGTCATGTTGCTATGTCCGCTGGCGGGACCGATTTTTTTTGGCGTAGGGCATCTCCTGTTTCGGTTTATATTTCGTCAGGACGTCCATCTGGAAGATGTTGTATTCAGCAAAGAGCGCGTGCGCACGAATGAGCGCGCGGACGAGGAGCGCGAGAGGAATATTGCGCCCTTGGAGGAGGCGATTGCAGTCAGCGATAAAGAAAGCCTGCGCAGCCTGATGCTCAATGTTATTCGCGGCGATGTCCATAATTCGCTGGCGGCTATTTCGCTGGCCTTAAACAGCCCGGACTCGGAGACCTCGCATTATGCGGCGTCCGTCCTGCAAGACGAGCTCAATGATTTCCGCGGCAATGTGCAGAAGATCTGGCGGGAGGTTGAGAAGGAAGAGGAAGATCAGACAGATTGTGAATATTATCTGATTCCCTATATGAACAATATGTTGGAGCAGAAAGTCTTTACAGAGATGGAGCAGAAGAACATGGTGAAGAAATTTGCCGAGGTGGGGGAAGCGCTGTACCGCAAGGCGCCCTATCGGTTTACGAGCCAGTATTACGAGTGGATCTGCCTGCGTCTGCTGGATATCAAAGATTTTGAGACGATGGAAATGTGGTGCAGCCGTGCAGCCGCACAGTATCCAGAAGAACTTTCCAGCTATACATGCAGGCTCAAGCTGTACTTCACGGCGCAGGAGAAAGAGAAGTTCTTTGAGACGCTGGACGCCTTAAAGCAGTCCAGCATTGTTATCGACAGGGAGACATTGGCGTTAATTCGCACATTTAGCTAGCGCAAATGTTTCAGCGGTGTTGTCAGCGTTATTTTTTCTGTATGTTTAGGAGGTGATGGCAGTGTCAATGGAAGTTTTGACTATCTTACAGACGATTGGGTGTCTTATGGCATATCTTGTGGTGACCTTTTTATTTCCGGCGGCGCTGCTGTATCGCAAATTACATAAATTAAGATTTTGCGAGCGCTTTATCGCGTATCAGATGGTCGGGAATTTCTATATGATGAATCTCGTGTCTGTCCTGGAATTACTGCATATTTCCAATCGTGTGACGTTAATCCTTTTTACAATCGTCCCGTGCGCGGCAATCTATGTTGTTCTTTACCGAAAAGAACCGTTGCAGGCAGTGCATGAGGGGCTTGATTACCTGGAACGTCTTGCCGGCGGGCAGTTTGGCGTTCGCCTGTTTTTGCGGCGAGTGCGCGCGGCAATTTGGAAACTGGTGAAAAAAGCGTTGCGCAAATTATTCCGCGTGATTCGTGCGAATATCATTGATATTTTGCTGATTGCGGCATTGACGGCGGGGCTTTGCTATGTGTATGGTACAAATCTTGTACAATATTTTGGTTATTGCGAATCGGATTTGCCGGTACACAATTATTGGATCAATTATCTAAGCAGGAATAAGATGTTTGTTGCCGGCATCTATCCCTTCGGGTTTCATTGTGTCATTTATTATCTGCATGAAGTTTTTGCCATACCGACGTATGTCTTGCTGAGGGTTTTCTGCTTTTCTCAGAATCTGATGATACATTATGTTCTGCTGGCGTTTATTAAATATTGCTGTAAATCAAAATATGCGCCGTATGTGGGAGTGTTTATGTATGTATTCCTCAAGGTATTTGGGGAGAATACTTATATTCGCTTTTTTAGTACGCTGCCACAGGAATTCGGCATGATTTTCATACTGCCCTCTATCTATTATTTATTCGCGTTCTTCGTCAGGAAAGAACAGAAAGTAAAAAAAGCAAAGGAAGGTGGAACGGCCGCTGCGGCCAAGAACAGGATTATACAGGCTGTGGAAGTCGATGCGGCGGCAGGGGAAGAGCCGCTGCCTTTATCGGAAGAGAGTATTATCAGGATTGAAGAGGATGGTATCGTAAGGACGGAGCTTCGCCCGCAGCGGGAGCAGGCGGTGCGGGAAGCAGCAGAAGAGCCGGGAAAGAAACGTTTTGGGTTTCGGAAAGTGGAAAGAGGGAGAAAGTCCCCAAAGACGAGGAAGCCTCTCACTGCGGATTTCTGGTATTTGGCCGGTTTTGCTATCAGTTTTGGCATGACGCTTTCCGCGCATTTTTACGATACGATGATTGCCGGTCTTTTGTGTATCGGCGTTGCCTGCGGGTATTTTTTCCGGCTGTTTCGTCCCAAATATCTGGGAAAAGTTATACTGACCGGTATATTGTCTATTCTCATTGCCATACTGCCCATGCTGATTGCTTTTGCAATGGGGACGCCGTTGCAAGGGTCTCTGGGATGGGGCATGAAAGTTATTTCAGGAGAGAATAATCAAGAGTATATACAGAATATACCGGCGCAAGACGAGGAGGAAACGGACGAAGGCGGTTCTGCCGGTGCGGGCGGCGCTGTAGAAAATGGCGCGGACGCACAGGGGCGGCAAAGGGCGGCGACGTCTGGCGGCAATCATGAAAGTGCGCAGAGCGCTGTGACGGTAGTTAAGAAATCTCTTCCCCAAAGAGTGATATCGAAGCTGAAATCAGCGTTTTCTGCTTTTTGGGAGACCATGAGAATCTATATCATTTTGGACAGTTATCCGTACTTCCAGATGATGCTTGTGGGTTCAATTGCTTTGCTGGCAGCGCTGTCTGTGATATTTTTCCTGGTGCGTCAGACGGATTATGCGGCGAGATGTCTCTCGCTGTCCGCGGGAATGGTGATGCTGTCTATCTTGCAGGCGTCCTCACGGCTGGGACTGCCGACGCTTATGGACGCTATCAGGACTTGCATTTTCTACGCCTATGTTCTGGCGGCGGCGTGGAGCCTTTGCGCAGACGGTATATTACAGTTATTGTTCGGCTGGTTTAAGAAGAAGTGGATTTTGCACACGGTGTCTCTGGCAGCGTTAGCGGCGGTGGCTGTGTGCAGCAGCCAGGCAGGGTTGCTGCGCGAACCGCCCGAGCGGCAGTCGTTGCAGACTAACGACGCGATTCTCTGCCTGACAAATATTTTACATGATAATAAAGATTTTACCTGGACAATCTGTTCTGCCAACGATGAGCTTCGTATGGGGGAGGACTATGGGTATCACCACGAGGTGCACACCTTCTTGAAGGATGTGGAGCGGAAGGGAAGGACGCATTCGGTGACGATTCCCACCTCAAAGGTTTATTTTTTCATAGAGAAGATACCGATTATGTACGGCAGGGCATACCGCGGCGATGAACCAAAGATAGCGCCGATATATGCCGACGAGCCGTTGCCGGTCGGGTCGGGGATTTCCATGTACCAGGGAGTGAACCGCCTGATTGAAATGTCAAAGTTGTATGAGTGGGCGCAGGAGTTCGCAAAATATTATCCCAATGAGGTGAAAGTGTACTATGAGTCAGACAATTTTGTTTGTTATTGTGTGGAGCAGGATTTATATCGGCCGTTCAATTTTGCCATTGACGTAGATAAATAACGGTGCAGCGTTGGAGGAGTTCTTATGGTATCCCGCAGAAACTTTTTTTCTATCACGCTGATTATGCTGGTGGTAGTGTTTATGTTCCAGGTTCCTGAGATTATTAAGAACCGTGTGAACAATTATGGTCAAAATGAATATGAGGAAACAGCAGACAGTACATTTACGGCGCAGTCTGTCCATCTGCCGTCTGCGGCGGACGCTAAGAAATCTGCAAGGTTTGTCGTATATATCGGCGATGAGGAGGACGGTTTTGTGGGCGGCATGGTAAAGCAATGGAGCCTCTACACCAAGCGTTACCTCAAAAGTTGTAAATCCGTGGCGGAATATGTACCGGATAAGGACAATCTGCCGGAAGCGGTTCTGGTAGATACGGCCTATTTGGATATGGATAAGGATATTTCTGTACTGGCGGGTTATACAGATTTGGGAATCAATTTAATCTTTTGTAATCTGCCCGATGTGACGGAGGTATCTAAAAATCCCAAGCTGCGGAAACTGCTTGGCATCAACGCAATAATCCGTGACAGGATTACGGTCGAGGGCATCCGGCTTATGGATGGATTTCTGCTGGGGGGAATTCGGGAATTTATTTTGGATGAGACGATGGAGGAAACTCAGCAAGACCTTAATCTGGCGATGCCTTGGTATCGTATTTCCGGCGGCGCTAAAATGTTTATGCACGGGATGATGGAAGATGAGGAAATGGAAAAGTACTATATGATGTCCAATGGGGATGTGATTATGAAGAATCAGAACCTACCGGCCATTATATGGCGCAATAAGTACCAGAAAGCCATGGTGTTCGCCGTAAACGGCGACTATCTTTCCAGTAATGCGGGAATTGGTATTTTAAGTTCTATGATGTTGGAGATGAAGGACTACGATCTCTATCCGGTCATCAATGCCCAGAATTTAACAGTCCTCAACTTTCCTGATTTGGCGGATGAAAATGAGGCGGAGCTGATGGAGCGTTACAGCCAGCCACTAAAAGCTATTTACCGCGATATTGTGTGGCCGGGACTGGTGTCTGTGGCTCAACAGAATTCTAATAAGATGACGTGTATGCTTACGCCCCAGACCGACTATGAGGACGATTTGGAGCCGGAAGGGGAAACGCTTGTCTATTATATGAAGCTCTTTCAGGAACAGAACGCGGAAGCAGGCCTGTCCGGGACGCATGTCAGGGAAATGGATATTTCAGAAAAGCTGGATGAGGATGTAAAATTTTTAGATAAGGTCGTACCGGATTATTCGGTGCTGTCACTCTATCAGGGGAATATGACGGATGAGGAGATGGCGGATGCGCTAAAGCGCAAGAAGTTCGCGAAGGTGCGGACTGTCTTGGCGGATTACGATGCTTCTGCGCAGCTTGTGTCTTTTCAATGGGACGGGATTGTCAGGCAGAGCGGTATCTGCGACGGTTACAGCCATACGTTTGGCGAGGACTTGCGCATGATGAGCATTCAAACAGCGTTAGGGTATTCCAATATTCAGGTTGATATCAACCCTGTTGCGCATCCGGCCAGTGACGAGGATTCCTGGGAAAAGCTGTCGCGCAAATATGCGGGCAATACCAGCACGTATTGGAAAAGATTTAGAAAGTTTCAAAAGACGACTCTCGCGGAGAGTGATATGCGTATCCGCAGGTTTCTTGCCCTGGATTATCAGCAGGAGCGGAAAGGCGATGTGATTTCTCTTCACATTTCCAATTTTGAGAAAGAAGCAAGCTTTGTCCTTAGAACGCATGGAGAGAAGATAGAACAGGCCAAGGGAGCTGAGTTTGAGAAAATAGAGGACGGCGCGTACCTGGTGACGGCGACGGAGCCGGAGGTGCAGCTGGTATTAGAGGAAGCCCACGACAGATATTATTATTTTGAAGACAAATAGTTCTGATGTCTCATAAAAGAGGCGGACGCCTCTTGGGGCAGGCAGTTGTGATTAGGAGCATGGTGCAAATGGCGGGTTATTTGAAGGTCTGCATTGTTGCAGAGGGATGTTATCCATATGTGGTGGGCGGTGTATCGAGCTGGATACACAGCTTAATCAATTCATTTCCGGAGACGGAATTCATATTGCTTACAATTGTGGCGAACCGCTCTTTTCGGGGGAAGTTTGTCTATGATTTGCCGGAGAATTTAACGGAGGTACATGAACTGTACCTGGAAGATGAGGATTGGTGTGATAACAGGAAGAAGAAATCCCTAAAGATGAAGGATGAGCAGTATAAGGCGCTTCGTAGCTTAGTGCTGAATCAGGAAATTGACTGGCCCACCTTGTTTGAATTTTTCCGCAGACCGGATTTGTCGCTGAATGAGCTCTTGATGGGCCCTGATTTTTTCCATATAGTCATGGATTGCTATAATTTAAAATATAGTCAAGTTGTATTTTCAGATTTTCTATGGACGATGCGTTCCATCTATCTGCCGCTGTTCCATACGTTGATGATGGATGTGCCCAGAGCGGATTTATACCATTGTGTGGCGACCGGTTATGCGGGCGTGCTGGGCAGCATGGCAAATTATTTTCATGGAAGCCGGCTGCTGATTTCGGAGCATGGTATCTACACCAGGGAGCGGGAAGAGGAATTAATTAAGGCCAAGTGGGTGAAGGGCATTTACAAGAATATCTGGATTGAGCAGTTCCGCAAGATGTCCAAGTTAGCGTATGATAAGGCGGATCTGGTTACCAGCCTCTACGAACATGCCAGGGAGTTACAGATTGAGCTGGGCTGCCCGGGCAGCAAGACCGTGGTGACGCCAAATGGAATCAATATCCAGGGTTTTGACCGTCTGGCGCCTAAGACGGAGGAGGATGAGGAATATATCAATATCGGCGCGGTGCTGCGGGTGACGCCCATCAAAGACGTCAAGACTATGATCCAGGCGTTCGGCTATGCAAAAGCCAGGCAGCCGAAACTGAAATTGTGGATTATGGGACCGTATGACGAGGATAAGGAATATGCCGAGGAATGTTTTGATCTTGTAGAGGCCATGCAGATTAAAGACGTCGTCTTCACGGGGAGGATTAATGTGAAAGATTATCTGGGGCGTATGGATATGACAATTCTCACCAGTATCAGCGAGGGGCAGCCGCTGACGATTTTGGAAAGTTATGCGGCGCACAAGCCTGTCATTGCCACAGATGTTGGAAATTGCCGCGGACTGCTGTACGGTGAGGGAGATGATTTTGGAGAAGGTGGAATCCTTACCCATATTATGAACATTGAAGAGATTTCTCATGCGATATTAGAGCTTGCGAATAATTCTGAGCGGCGCACGAGAATGGGCGAGAATGGTTACCGGCGCCTGATGCAGAAGTATAAGATTTCAGATATGAAGAAAACGTATGAAGAAATATATACGGGTTTTGAGGACGGATTGTTCGTGAGCCAGGAAGAGCTACCGCAGGAAGATGCGTTCGTAGAACCGCAGGAAGACTGGACGGATGTTGGAGATGAGACGTTTGACAGTTGGGCGGATATAGAAGAAGATTCGTCTGATAACTGGGCGGATATAGAAGAAGATTTGTCTGACGGCTGGGCAGATATAGAAGAAGATTCGATTGATGGCTGGGCGGATATAGAAAAAACGGATGACAGGGAAACTTTGAAATAACTGGCTGATGTAAATAGATAGAAAGGCATGGTTGTTGTTATGGCAGGAATTGGAGTAAGGCTGAATCAGATTTTTGAAAAAAATACATTAGTATCAGACTTAATTGGATTCGGGTATAGCGCGGTAGTGACAGTGGCGCCAATGTTTCTGGTTATCGGCAATATTACATTGATGGGGCAGGCGTTGGAACTCTCCAAAGTATCTTATGCGCCGCGTCAGCTGATGTCCTGCACAATCCTCTATATGTTTATCTTTTCCCTGCTTACCACGGCGCCGTTTAATTCGGTGTTGTCGAAATATATGTCGGATGTGATTTTTGAGGAGCGGTATGAAGATATCATGCCCTGTTTCTATATTGGTTTGTTTTTGAATGTGATTTTGAGCAGCCTGTTGGGAATACCTTTTTGTATCTATGAGGTTCTTGTAGGAAAGGTAGGCGTACTATATGTGTTTACCGGGTTCTGCGGGTATGTGTCTTGCGTGCTGGTGTTTTACGCCATCAAGTATCTGCAAATCTGTAAGGACTACAAAAAGATTACGATCTTTTTCTTCGTTGGCATGGCGTCCTCCTTTGTGATGTCACTGATCCTGGTGCATGTCTTTTCCGTTCCGGTGACGGATTCCATGTTGGTATCGCTCACGGCGGGGTTTCTTTTGATTGCCTGTGAAGAGATTGCCATGGTGAAGCGTTACTTTAAAAAGAACAGCGGCAGATATCGGCCGGTGCTCGCTTATTTTAAACGGTTGTGGCCATTGGTTATGACGGATATATTTTATACGGTGGGTCTGTTTATCCACAATTTTGTATTTTGGACGACGGGCATTAAAATGGTAGTAGCAGATAGCTTCGTCTGTGCACCGTCCTATGACATGGCGACCTGCCTGGCAATGTTTACCAATATTTCCTCGACGGTTATATTAATTTCCAGGCTGGAAATGCATTTCCGCGAAAAATATAAAGGGTATTCCGAGGCGGTAATCGGAGGCAGGGCCGTGGATATCCGCAATGCCCAAAAGCGGATGTTCCGGCAATTGGCAGCGGAGCTGATGAACCTGGTGCGCATCCAGTTTATCATATCTATCTGCATTTTCCTGATTTGTGTCGTCATGCTGCCGCAGTATGGGTTTTCCGGGCTTGTGATGCAGATTTATCCATGTTTGGCCGCCGGGTATTTTATCTTGTTTTTGATGTATTCCTCTATCATTTTCCTCTATTATTACAACGACTGGATAGGGGCAATGTTTACGGCTGCCATCTTTGTTGCGGTTACGCTGGGCATTAGTATCTATGCATCCCGGCTTTTCGAGACCTGGTATGGTATCGGTGTTGTCGCAGGTTCTCTTATCGGTTGGTGTGTTGCTTATTTGAGACTGCGGTGGGTAGAAAAACACTTGGATGAGCATATATTCTGTACAGGGAGCCTGATCGAGTATGGGAAGGGAAGGAAGCTTCCCTCGAAAGTATACGATGTGCGTGAAGCTGCAAGAGAGGAAAGGGTGGTGAGAGAGAAGTGATTGCACAGGTTTTATGTTTGATTACCGTTCTTGAAGGGATTGCGCTTCTGGTTGTGGATTTCATTTCTTTTGTTTATCAGAAGATTACGGTGGGGATTGAGCTGTGCTGGAGCGCATTTGCTGTTGTGCTTATCTTGCTTGGGGCAGTGCCGGGGCTGTCGGATTGGAGCAAGACGATTCCTATAGAGGCCGTTCCGGCTTTTCTCCTTATCAGTCTCGCTATTATATTTAGTTTTTTTTACTTGAGCTGTGCAATCTCCCAGCTTTTGCGCAAAAACCAGGAGCTTGCCATGCATGTGTCGCTGTTGAACCAGGAGAATGAAATTATCTTGCAGAAATTAAATGAAGATTCGGCAAAAGAGGGAAAAGAATAAGATGAAAAAGATTTTATTTGTCATCAATACCCTGGGGCGTGCGGGGGCGGAAATGGCGATGCTGGAATTGATGCGGCGGCTTCCGAAGGAAGAGTATGAAATTTCACTTTATGTGGTTTTGGGACAGGGGGAATTGGTGCGTGAGCTGCCTGAGCATGTGAAAGTCTTGAACCGTACGTACCGCGATACGTCTGTGCTTTCGCAGCACGGGCGGCGTCACATACAAAAGACGGTTATCCATAGTTTTTTTCGCCATGGCAGGTGGCTGCGAAAATTATATTATTTGGCGACAGTGGCGTTTGAGATGAAAAAAAGACAGAAGTTCCAGCTTGATAAGCTGTGCTGGCGCATGATTTCCGACGGCGGCGAGTACCCCAAGGAGGAATATGATCTTGCGGTCGCTTATCTGGAAGGCGGGGCTACATATTTTACGGCAGATCATGTGAAGGCCAGGAAAAAGGCGGCGTTTGTACATATTGATTATGGCAATGCCGGTTATTCCCGGAGGATGGATCAGGATTGCTACGCAAATTTTGACAGGATTTTTGCAGTCTCTGATGAGGTTCGCGCTAATTTTCTGCGTGTGTACCCGGAGTGGGAGGAAAAAACGGCTGTGTTCCACAATATTGTCAACCGTGAGCGGATTATAGGCCTTGCGGATCTTCCGGGGGGATTTAACGATTCATTTGACGGTATCCGGCTGCTGACAGTAGGGAGGCTGACATATCAGAAAGCGTACGATATAGCAGTGTCTGCCATGAAGCAAATAAAGGATGCAGGTTACCGGGCGCGCTGGTATGTGCTCGGGGAAGGCGACCAGCGGGAGGCTTTGGAAAAGCAGATCAAATCATTGGGGCTGGAGCGGGATTTTAAGCTGCTGGGGGCGGTGGATAATCCTTATCCGTATTATAAAGGATGCGATATTTATGTTCATGCGACGCGTTTTGAGGGGAAAAGCATTGCTGTTCAGGAGGCGCAGATTTTAGGGTGTCCCATTGTCGCTTCCGACTGCAACGGCAACCGGGAACAGATTGAAAATGGTGTTGACGGCGTGCTCTGCGGGTTTTCTACGGCGGGAATTTCCGAGAGTATCATATCCTTGATCGAGGATCGTCAGAAACGGGAGCGTTTGGCAAAGGCCGCTGCCGGCAAACAGCTAGAAAACGGGCAGGAAATGCAGATGCTGTGGGATTTGCTTGCATAAAGGCGGCAAGCGGTGAGATAGCGATTCCAATGCCGGGAAGCGGGTAATGGGCAATCTTGAGTTATGGAGGAGGAAATTTAGGCAGATGTATGGGAGAGGGCAAAAGGAAGTATTGATTATTATTCCGGCATACAATGAGGAAAAGAATATTACAAAGGTGCTTGACAAACTGGAGCAGCCGGAAATCCAGGCGTTTGCAGACGTGCTTGTGATGAACGACGCGTCGAAGGACGCTACGAATTGGATTGTCAAGGACAGGAAGCATACGCTGGTATCGCATGTATTTAACCTGGGATATGGCAGCGCGCTACAGCTTGGGTATAAGTACGCCATTCGCCGGGATTATCAATATGTGATCCAAATGGACGCGGATGGGCAGCACGACGTCTGTAATGTTGCGGAAATATATCGGGAGCTAAAGAAGAAGGATGAGGCCGGCAGAACGCCGGATATCGTACTGGCTTCCAGGTTCATGCCTGGCAGTTCCGATTTTCAGACGACCGCGGTTAAGAATTTTGCGTATCGGCTGTTTCGTTCGATGATAAAGATGGTGACCGGGCGCAAGATCGCGGACCCTACCACCGGATTGCAGGGACTGAATCGCCGCACGGTGTTGTACTATTCTCAATATGGGCATTTTGACGATAAGTATCCGGATGCCAATATGATTATGCAGATGCTGCTTTTGGGATTTCAGATACGCGAGATACCGGCAGTTATGCATCCGCGTACGAGAGGATTCAGTATGCATTCCGGGATAAAGCCGGTGATCTACATGTTCCGCATGTTCTTTTCCATCTTGTCGGTTGTATTCCGCATCAAGGTATTCAAATTAGAAACAGAGGAAAAACTGTCTAATGAGCTTTATAAGAAAGAAGAAACAAATCCGGTTTGAAGCCGCGCAGTTAGCGGAGAGCACATCATATCTACATAATCCTTCCTGCGGATGGTATCGTATCTATCCGTTTATTATTGAAGAAAAGCAGGATTTTGAAGAATTATATTGGTGCTTATGTGCAGAGGAGAGTATCGTGCTGGCTCTTGTAGATATCGGCGCGTTCCGTGATGACGCACTGCCAGAGGATGCACTCGATAACCTTAGGCGGATTTTAGAATTTTTTAACAAGCATGGCAAAGAGGTAATTCTGCGCATTATCTATGACAGGGAAGGGCGCGGCATGGAGCGTGAGCCGGATTTCCTTGGAACTGTTATAGGGCATATGCAGCAGTTGGGCGCTGTTATTGGTAAGTATAAGGATCATATTTTGGTTGTGCAGGGCATACTTGTCGGCAGCTGGGGGGAAATGCATGATTCTAAATTCCTCTCAGAAGAACGGCTGAGACAATTATTGCGTGTCTGGCAGGAGGCTCTTGGCGATATTCCCATCGCTGTGCGTACGCCGCAGCAGTGGCGGATATTGCATGATGATGGCGCTGCGCCAGGCAGGGATAAGATTGGTTTGTTTAATGATGGGATGTTCGGTTCGTTGGATCATCTGGGGACTTACGGTTGGCAGCGGAAAGCGGAAGCCGGCTGGCGCGGACAGTGGTGCAGGGAGGAGGAAATTGAGTTTACAGGCCGGGTGGCGGCGGTCGTACCCTATGGCGGAGAAGCGGTGGGAGAAGCGTTGGAATCGTCCGTTTCCCCCCAAGCGGCCTTGGCAGTTCGGGAGTTACCTAACCAAGAGAAAGCGCGGGGGAACGTTTCGCAGTTCTCCCAAAGTGAGATAATAGAAGAATTGCGCAGCACCGGGGTCAGTTATTTAAACAGTACGCATGATGCGCGTCGTCTGCAACAGTGGAAAGAGTCTTTGTGTGGAAAACCCGGCATCTGGAAACAGAAAAGTATGTTTGATTATATTGGCTGCCATCTTGGATATCGCTTTGTCGTGAGAAAAGCAGAACTTACAGGGAAGAAGGACTTGGCTTTGAAAATTTATATCGAAAATACAGGCTTTTCTACGATGAAAGAGCCGGCGGAACTCGTACTTTTTCTGGGGCAACGCTATACCCTGCCCGATGATCTTTGCGGCTTACTGCCGCAGGAAACCAGGGAGATTACGGTGCAGCTGCCACTCGATAGAAAGAAGATCATGATAACCCCCCCGCAGGATAGAAAAGAAGCGGCATGTAAGCGTATGGTGTCTCTGTCAATGCACAGGAAGAGAGATAAACGTCCGATTTTTTTTGCCAATGAGCATCTGGAAGACGGCGGTGTGAAGTTGGGTGTATTGAGCTGGCAGGAGTAATGCAGCGCCGGTAATACTAAGGTGCGGGGCCCGTTACTGTCTTCTTGTGCGCAACGGTAAAGTTTCCCAGACGATATCCGTGATTTGTGTGCTCCATATCGTTGGCGAGCCGGATTTCGCGGTTGGTCGCAGGGTCCCGCAGCCGATAAAAGATTTGATAATTTCCGTCCTGGTAAGCGCGGATATTGAGGGGGACTTCCCAGGACGCAGTTTCGCCGCTTTTCCAGAAACGATTATCCGTATTTGCTATGATTGTGTCGCATAATGTTCCGTCTTCGCGGAGCACTGTGACAGAAGAAATAAAGGGGCGATAGCTGGCGGAAAAACCGTTGTTCATTATCTCAACGGTCAGTTTGGCTTTGTCGTCCTGGAAGGTATCAAAAGAGCAGCCGGAGGAAATGAGCGCGTAACGATAACCAAGATGCGCCCCAATATAGGAAAAGCCGTCTATGCCGTCAAAGCAGCTATCATCAGAAAAGCTATCTGTACAGTCAGCGGAGGCATTGTCAGAAAAGCTGTCTGTACCGTTATTTGCAGAATAGACGGTGTTGCGCCATTTGTCCAGTACGGCGAGGTCGTAATTGCTGTCTAGGTAGGAGACGTGCATAGCGCGCAAATCTGCCGCTGCCCGCGGGAAATCATTGTACTCGTTGTCAAGAACTACTTCGCCGCCGTTTGGCACATAATGGCAGAGCGCATTCTGGAAAGCAATTTCTTCACTGCGCGTACCCTTGCCGGTGAAGTTTTCAGAAGGAACAAAAGCGTTTTCCCCGTAGGTGCCAAGGTCGCTCGCAGAGCCTAACATGCCGTCGTTAAAAAGCCCGGTTCTGGCAGCAATATTCCCCGAAAATGCGTCCTTGATAGAGAGAGGCTCGTTTGTCCGGCTTACGATGCGGTAATGTTCCGGCGTTCTCACGGACAGATAGATAGCGGGATCAATCACAGCGTCAAGGTGTGCGGCAAGTTCATACATATTTTCCCGGGACATGTAATCAGAGTTGTTCATCTCTCCGCAATTGCCTACATAAATGCCCTGCATTATAAATACGCGCTCCGCGTACTTGTTGACAATCGCTCCTGTTTGCGTCATATGGCGTTTGATAATGGAAATGTCTTTGGGCTCGGTTTCCCTTGCTTTGCCGTTCCAGTCATAGAGAAAGCGCAGGATTAGCTGTTTTCCGGCGTCCTGCCAGGCAAGCAGGACGGTCTCTAACTGTGAAAGTCCCATGGCGCTGATCTCACAGTCAGAATAATTGCGCAGGTTAATTTCTAAGAGAACGAGTTGATTGGCATCCCTGGCAATTGTCTTTGCCATATCGTCCATATCAATGGGCGCGTCATCGGAAAGCGTGTAGCCGTAGATATGATACCAGCCGCGGTAAGGATTGTTTAACTGCCTGCTCGACGGCGGGCAGTCCATGGGCTGGTAGGTAACAGTAAGGTAGTCGTATTGCTGAAAGCCATAAACGCCCAGGCTCACTGGGGACAGGGCAGTAAAAAGGGCGCAGAAAACAGTAATTAATAATTTTTTCATATATAAACCTCGATATTTTTTGTAGGTGCAGCGCATGATTGTGTATAATATCTGCCGATATTATAACATAATGAAGGAGGGATTGAGAATATGCAGGATCATAAAATTGATTTTGTTATCTCCTGGGTTGATGACAAAGATCAGGCATGGCGGCAGGAAAAAAGCCAATACGATGCGGCGTTTAGCAGCGATGACGCTAAGGAGCGCTACCGCGATTGGGGCAACTTAAAGTATTGGTTCCGTGGAGTGGAAAAGTTTGCGCCCTGGGTTGCTAAAATTCATTTTATTACCTGGGGCCATCTTCCTGACTGGCTGGACGTGAATCACCCCAGGCTGCATATCGTGCGCCATGAGGATTATATCCCGCAAGAATATCTGCCGACGTTCAATTCACATACAATTGAATGGAATATGCACAGGATTGAGGGGCTTGCAGAGCAGTTTGTTTACTTTAACGACGACTTTTTCCTCATAAATAAAGTGAAGCCGGAGGATTTCTTTTGGCACGGAAAACCCTGCGATATGCTGGCGTTCCAGCCGGTGGTGGCAAATCCGGCGAATCCGGTAATGTCCCATATTTATCTGAATAATTCCCTGGTGATATCCAAATATTTTAACAAGCGGGAAAACGTAAAAAGGCAGCCCGGGAGCTATTTTAAGATTGGCTATCCCTTCCTCTATTTTGTATATAATATGTTGGAAATGATGTTTCCCTTGTATACTGGTTTTTATACGGTGCATGGGCCGTCACCGTTTCTCAGGGAAACTTACCGCACGCTCTGGGACAAGGAGGCGGAGCTTTTAGATGCGACCTGCCGTCACCGTTTCCGCAATGAGGCGGACGTCAGCCAGTACCTTGCCCGGGAATGGCAGAAGCTTTCCGGTGATTTCCAGGCGCGGAATATCACCAGGCATTTCCGGTATTTTGACGTAGAGAGTGACAATCCGGCGCTTGCGAAAGTGATATGCAGGCAGAAAGCAAAGATTATCTGTATTAACGACGCCAATAAGCCGATTGATTTTATGCGCGCCAAAAACCAGGTGATGGATGCGTTTGAGTGTATTCTGCCGGAGAAATCGAGTTTTGAGAAGAGCTAGAGATTTGGCAAGGAAATTAAGTCTTGAGAAGAGATAGGGGCTTTTTTATGGAGACAAAGACCAGGACGGAGTATTCCGCACGCAATACAACGGTGGCGCTTTTGTCGCGCTTAACGGCAATTATCATGGGGTATCTGCTGAGGGTGGTGTTCACGCATACGCTCAGTGAGAGCTATGTTGGGGTGAACGGACTGTTTGTCGATATTATCCAGGTGCTTTCGCTGTCTGAAATGGGTGTGGGGACGGCGATTACATTTGCGCTTTACCGCCCGATTGCAGAGGGAGACACGGAAAAACAAAAGTCATTGATGAAGCTTTTCCGGCAGTTTTACCGGGCGGTGGCTGTGATTGTGGCGGTGGCAGGCGCGCTGCTGATTCCCTTTATGGACGTGTTTATCAAGGATTATGAGAATGTAGAGCATTTGACTTTGATTTATATCCTCTATCTTGTAAATACGGTCTGCTCTTATCTGTTAATTTACAAAAAGACGCTGATGGATGCGCACCAGCTTCTCTATATCGGCACCTTTTATCAGACGATGTCGTGGGTATTGCAGGATGTATTGCAGATTTTTGTGCTTGTCGTCTACCATGATTTTATCCTCTTTTTGCTTATCAATATAGCCACCACAGTTTTGTGCAATGTATGTATTTCTGTGCGTGCAGATAAGCGTTATCCATATTTGAAGGACAAGGATGCGGCTCCTCTTACTGAACAGGAGAAAAAAGGGATTTTCTCTAATATCCGGGCAATGTTGATGCACAAGATCGGCGCCGTGATTGTCAATAATACCGACAATCTGCTGCTGTCTGCTTTTGTGGGACTTGCCAGCGTGGGCGGATACTCCAACTATTATCTTTTGATTGGTTCTGTGCGCCAGATGTTGAATCAAGTATATCAAGGCATTACGGCGAGTGTAGGAAATCTGGGTGTGACGGAGGATGAGGGACATGTACGGCAGGTGTTTGAGGCTGTTTTCTTTATCGGACAGTGGATGTATGGATTTGCGTTTATCTGCTTATTTGAGCTCTTGAATCCGTTTATTGAAATCAGTTTTGGAAAACAGTATGTATTCCCGGATGTAACGGTATTTGTGCTCTGTGTAAATTTTTTCCTCAACGGTATGCGAAACGCGACGCTGACATTTCGCGATTCCATGGGCTTATTCTGGTATGACAGGCATAAAGCGGTTGCGGAGGCCGTGTTAAATCTGGGGTTGTCTCTGCTGCTGGTAAACTGGCTGGGACTGACCGGTGTGTTTCTGGGAACGTTGTTGAGTATGGCGCTGACTTCGCTGTGGGTGGAACCGTACGTGCTGTACAAACATGGATTCCATAAATCCTGCGCCGGTTATTTTGGGCGTTACATTCTGTATGTGGTTGTAATAGCGGCCGGCTGGCTTGCCACAGACTGGCTGTGCCGGGAGTTGGTGGTTGTGGGCATAAACGATTTGTGGCAAATCCTTACAGGACGGCTTGTTCTATGTATCGTGGCGCCGAATGCCTGGTTTCTTATCGTCTATGGCAGGAGCAGGGAATTCCGTTTCCTGTTGGGCAAGGCAAAAACGCTGGCAAAGAGACATCGTTAGAGAACTGGCAGGGGAAAAGGAGGGATATCATTGCGCAAGGAGACGGAAAAGCTGCTGCTTGATGCATTAAGGCAATCATTAAATCCACAGGAAAATCGGGGACGTCTACAGCCGCCTGGCGGAGAGTACGCGAAACGCGTACTTATGGAAACGGCAAGGAATCATGCAGTATTGCCGCTTCTTTTTGATGCTTACGAAGGAGAGGAGTGGATTGACGATACACGATTCGCGGATTTTATGCAGCCAATACGGCAGGCGGCGGTTACGGCTGCACGCGCTAATTATAGGTTATTGTTTCTGGCAAAATATATCACGCAGCTTTTAGAGAGAGAAGGTATACGCGCCATTCTTCTGAAAGGGGCGGCAACTGCCTCTTATTATCCGGTACCGGAGCTGCGCAAATCCGGGGATGTGGATATTTTGATTCCGCGGGACAAAGATTTTGGGCGTGCAGTGAAACTGCTGGAAGGAGCGAAGTTCGTGAAGTGTGAATGTCAATCTGCACTTCATCATGTTGAACTGAAAAATCAAGAGGGTATCTGCGTGGAGCTGCACCGAATTCTGGCGGAGCCATTTGAGAGTGGAAAAATGAACCGTTATCTTGAGACGCTGTTGGCGGAGTATGATGAACATGTGCAAGAAAATGATTCCTGGGGCGTTACATTTTATCAGCCTGCGGATGCTTACCATGCGTTTTATCTAATCGTCCATATGTTGCAGCATTTTCTGCGGGCAGGTTTTGGACTTAAATTTCTTTGCGATTGGACGGTGTTTTGGAATCGTGAGATAGCTGCAAAGGAGAAAGAGACTTTTTTGCGCCTGGTTCGGGAGAGTGGGACGCAGGTGTTTGTCGAGGCGCTGACAGAAGCGTGTGTGCTTTATCTGGGCCTTGCGGAAGAAAATGTGTCATTTTTGCTGGGAGGCTCAGAATTGCAGCAGCTTGCGGAGGATTTTATGGATGAGGTGTTTGTTTCCGGCGAATTTGGACACGGTGTCCAGGAACGCATGGTTGCCATGCGGGGGACTGGGCTTGCCGCTTATGTGCGTGAATTTCATCATCAGATGCATTTGAATTATCCAAGCGCTGGAAAGGTGTTTCTGTTGTGGCCGTTTTTGTGGGTGACGACGCTTGTGCGATTTATACAAAATAACCGCACAGTCCGTAAAGTCAAGGGACTGGATATTTTAAAGGAGGCGCGCAGGCGGAGCAAACTGATTGACAGGATGAAATTGTTTTAGGGAAAATGGGCGCATATCAGGCGCTGAACAATCAGAACCCGTTTACCATCTCCTCAATTTCCTCTTCCTTTAAAACAACACATTTCTTATCGCGAATGGCATAGACACGCTCGCAGATATTGAGCACAGAGGGGCGGTGCGTCGTCACGATACAGGTGCGCGGATATTCGTCCGCCATGATATTCTTAAGAACCTTGCGCTCGGTAGCGACATCCAGCGCAGAGGTCGCCTCATCCAGCAGCAGAATTGGCGAGCGGCGCAGCAGCGCCCGGGCGATGGAAAGCCTCTGTGCCTGCCCTTCGGAAAAACCGCCGCCGCGTTCCTTAATTTTGCTGTCAATGCCGTCTGGGAGTTTATTGACAAAATCCCAGGCGCAGGATAATTTCAGGGCGTCAATGATCTCCTCCTTGGTGGCGTCTGGTTTCACATTACGCATATTTTCGGCGATGGTACCGGAAAACATGGTATTACCCTGCGGTACATAGGAGAAGAGCTTGCGGGTGGAGGGCGTTAAGGGAATCGTATCGCTGTTTTCATTGTCTGCGTCTGCGCTGTCTGCTTCTATGCTGTTGGCGGAAGCAGGCGTGACTTGTCCGCGATTTCCGCAAAGCGCGGCGGTGCCGTTCTGAGAACGCATCAGCGAGAGAATCAAGCGAATCATCGTTGTCTTTCCTTCACCGGACGGCCCCACCAGGGCGACGACCTCGTGCGGATGTGCTTCTAAAGACGCGCCCTCAAATACCTGGGTGCCATTGTTGTAGGCGTATTCCAGGTTATTGACATAGAGGCTGATGCCGTTGCCGCGGTGCGCCTGAAAGAACTGATCCACTTCTTCGTTCTGGCTGTAATCTTCTCTTGGCATCTCAATAATGTCCATCAGGCGGCCGGCGGAGGTCGTGAGGCCGATGATGGTCGGTACAAGTGAAGTTAAATTATGCAGCGTGCCGGTCAGTGTGCCGGAGAGACTTAAAAACATCGTCATAGTACCGTAGCTGATGGCGTTGGTAAATACGCGGTAAATCCCCCAGCCATAGGAGGCGTAGGAGACGAGAAGCGCAACCGTAGACAGCAGCAGGGATGTACCCATAGACATTTTCTGAAAATCAAGCTTCATCGTAATATATTCTTTTTGCAGTTGTTTTAATCGCGCAACATACAGATGGATCAAATCAAAAGCCTTGATGGTCTGTATATTAGAAAACGTCTCCTGGTTAAAGCCGGACATTTTTGCGCCCATAGCGGCGCTGCGCTTGTTGTTGTTCACCATGCGGTTTAAAAGCGTCTTGGAGAGCAGCAGGCTTACCGGCATACCAAGGAATGCAAATATGGCAAACGAGGGGTCGTAATAAATGACCATAGCAAAGGCGCTGATGAAGCGGAAAATGTAGATGATGGCATTCGGCAAAAAATTAAGGATGCCGTTGGAAATTGCCGAGGCGTCCGAGCCCCAGCGCGTCAACAAATCGCCGGTATGGTAAGTGGTCAGGGATTCCCAGTCTGTCACCAGAATTTTCGAGAAAATATCGGCTTTGATTTCAGAATCCACTTTCAGGCTCAGGTAGGTGGAAGCGTATTCGGAAATCTGATTTAAGAACGTCGTTCCCACGTTCAGGCCAATCATAATGGAAAACGTTTTGACAATTTCACCAGTCTGGTGTCCGGTGATGATATCGACTAAGTCTTTGGAAACCAGGCTTGTAAGCAGGGCAACGACAGTCCCCACCATGCCGAGCAGCGTATAGAATATCATCGTCAGCCAGTAATGTCTGGCGTACTGATAAATCCAGATGGTCTGGCGGCGCATTTCCCCGAGGCGCCCGGCCTTGATGCGTCCGATAAGGAACCTGATTTTCTGTTTCATGAGATAATATCCTTTCAAAATCTATCATAGACAATAACGAGGGAGCCTGTTACTTCCGACAGGATAAAAACAGCACCGCTTGTAAAAGCGGTGCTGACCCACAATACATCTAGTAATTTAAAGCTTCCACATGCGGTTCGTGGAAATCATGATGTCATTTCAAATTAGTTACCATCGCCGCCATTGCCCTGTACATTGACTGTCTTCGTGCATGAGATTGTAGCGCCAATACAGGAGATGGATTTGGTGGTTGCTTCGTCAGCAGCTTTCACCCATACCTTGTATGTCATGGTGTCGCCGGACTTGTAAGCGTTTGCGTGCAATTCACGCGTAATAGTAACGGAGGTGCCGCTAAAGGAGCAAGGAAACTCGGAATAGGCATCTGTTACGGCATTGTTGAAGTTGAGTGTGACTGTAGATGCAGATGAGATATGCTGTACCGCAGTTGAATGTACGCAGCGGATCTCAAATACATGGTGGGAACCATTCCAGTCCTGTACGGAAACAGGATCTACTGTCCAGCAGTCAGCAGCTTCTGCCGCGCCGCTTGCTGCATATACACCTTCGCTCAAACCGTCATTAACCATTACCATAGGTTTTTCATAACCTTTCATGATGGGCCTCCCTTCAAGAATACAATAAATCATAGAAAAATTTGTTCTGTTACTACCATATCATAGTATGCAAGATTAGTAAAGAAAATCTTATTATTTCCATTAATTTTGTGAAATATTCACGAAATAACACTGTATGTTGTGATTGAAAACCTTTATTATAATGTGTTATAATGCAAGGTAACGAACAGAAAGTAGACATAATGAGGAAGATGGGCAGGTAGAATCAGATGAAATACCATCGTTTAAAGTATCGTTTATGTATGCAGCACAGCTTTGACGGACAGATAGAGCACAAGCACCATCACCTGATAGAGATAGAGATTGTGGCGAGACTGATAGCGGAGGATTTTTTAGAGTTTGACAGCATGGATTCCATATTAAAGCAGGTGTTGGATCCGTATCAGAACCAATATTTAAACGAGTTCCCGGAATTTGGCGGAGATACGAGTATCGAGCATTTGGGCGAGGTGTTTTATGAAAAGGTGAAAGACGCGTTGGAGAAGAAGCAGTGGAAGTTTGCCCGTTTTGAAATTAGCGAGACGCCTTTGCGCATTTATGCAATTGTGGAAGAGGAGTTTTAAGGGAGGAATCAAGTAAAGGAGAATGCTTATGAAAGCCAAAACCATTTTCAGGGGAGTTCTGGCAGGCATGATGTCAATGTCGCTTCTGTTATCCGGGATGCCGGTAATGGCGACGGACGCGGTCGATGCAGTTCTGGTGCGTAAAACACAGCAGCAGACGGCGGATCCTTCTGCAGGAGCGGGGAATCCGGGCCGGCAGACAAAGGGACAGGCGGCGGAGCCTGTAGCAGAGTCGCCGGCAGCGGGGCGGCAGGACACCGGCAGCAATACGGAGAGCCAAGGCGGAACAGGTAGCGGTAACACAGAAAATGACGGCAGTGCGGGCGGTAACACAGAGAATAACGGCAGTATAGATAGCGGCAATACAGAGAATAACGGCAGCACGGATGGCGGCAATACAGAGAACAAAGACGGGGCCAACGCTGGTAATGCAGAGAACAAAGACGGCGTGGATGCTGGTAAAGACACAGACCCGAAAGAAAATACAGATGTTGAGAAAGATGATAATAGCAAGGCGGATGCTGAGAAAGACGCGAAGGATAAGAAGGACGCGGATGCCGAGAAAGATGCGAAGGATAAGAAGGACGCGGACGCTAAGGAGGACGCGAAGGACAAGGCTGCTTCTGGGCAAGAAGCTGCCGAGGAACTTCAGGCGCTTTCTGCCGGCTTTGCAGCCGTAGCAGGGAACATTGACGTCGACGGAAATTTAGCCGACTGGCAGAATGTGGCGCCGCGCGTCTCGAATGCTTCTAATGTAGATTCCTGGAAAGTTGCCTATTCCCCGGATGGCGATACCGTATACTTCTGTTTTTCGGGAAGCGCAGGTAAAGAGTGGGATTATAATTTTACCGGAAACCGATTTGAACTTACCTATGCGGACGGTGCAAAGGGTGAGGACAGCAGTATTTCCGTGGCGGTATATAAAGATGGAGCAAACATTAAGCCAACCGTAAAGAACGGTTGGTATGGCGATATAGCGGGGGCGTCCTCTGCGGTGACAAATGAGGCGCACGGCAACAACGCCGGGCCTTACACGGTTGAAATGGCAGTTCCGCGCAGCTTTTTCCACAGCCCGGATTTTACGGTTACGTTTGGCGGTACGTCTGTAAATGCTGCCGATATTCAGCAGCTTGACGGCAAATCTGTGGTACAGGAAGCAAAGCCGGTGTATAGCGGTATTTCAATTGATGGCAATTATGCGGATTGGGCTGCGGTGGCGAAGCCGGAAGCATCCTGCCCGAACAGCGCGCATCCGGGATGTCTGTCTATGGCAGCGGCAGTGTATGACGGAGATTGGTTTTATATTTACATAAAAGATGGTAAGGGCAGCAATGCGTCGGGTGCGGGCACACATTCTAATGGTAAGTTTGCGATTATCTCAGACTTAGGGTATGAGACGGATATCCAGCTCACCACGGCGCCGGAGGTCAAGGGCGTTAATGGCGCGCAGGTTGCCTATGTGGGCAGCGAGTGGGAGATTGCGATTCCCAGAGACCAGCTTCCCAAATATGAGCAGAGCCTTTCTTTCCATTTTTATCTTGGCGACGCTCTGGTTAAAGACATTGTGAATTTACAGGCAGACAGTGGAAATAATCTGGAGAATCTCTTTGCGGGAGTTGTGTTTGACGGCGCATATGAGGACTGGGAAGATTATGGGCATACGACAATCCAGTATGCGATGCCGGGTTCTCAGGAATCCCAGGTGGACGCCAAAGGCGCACTGTATTCTACGGGCGATAAATTGTATGGCCATGTTGTGACAAATATGCCGCAGCATTTGCAGGAAGCTGGGCAGGAATTTACGGAGGCTGTGACGATCGCCTTTAATCAGAGCGAAGAAAGTCTGGGGAATGGCACATATGATACCAAGATGGCGTTTTATCCGATGTTTGTGACGGTAGACGCCAATGGGAATATTAACTGGAATCCGCAGCGTCAAGGACTTCCAGAGGGCGCATATGAATATTATATTGCATCCAGAGACGCTTGGCATACATCAACGAATATCAATAACCTCAATGATATGGATCAATTGTATGGCAAGATGATGATGACGATTGGTAAAGACGGCAAGGATGAAATGGAATATTATCTGGAACTGCCAAAGGTTGCCGGGAAGCTTGGCGTTAGTGAGACGGATCTGAAGCAGATTGCAGCGCAGTACGGACGGATTGGGCAGCAGTGGATGTTTACTGCCGGCACTTCCACAGGGCCGATTGTCGGCGTTGTCCTCTGCGTTGCCGCAGTAGGGGCAGTATTCTGGTATAGGAAGCGGAGGTATGGAGAATTTATACCGGCGGGGGTATCATAGTTCACAGACAGCCTGGCATCTCATTTTAGATTTAAGAAGCTAAATTTATGTTTGCGGGCGTATAACATTCGTAACTTTTGCGTACGAAGCCGCAATGATTTTTGACCATATTATTTTTGATAGAGGAAACAAATAGGAGGAATGGGCATTGAAAGAGAGAAAACAGCCGTATTATTTGATCTTGATAATGCCCATTCTTTATGCGTTATTGTCCTTTGTGGTGGCAAAGCTTGTGCAGAACAGCGGCATCTACCCTTCGGGAGTGGACACGCTGGGGCATATCTATAAGGGGGACATGCTGTATAAGGCGGTTGGCAATGGGGATTTCTGGCCTTTGTTTGATCCGCTTTGGTATAATGGTATGGAAACGATGCGTTATTCCGCGCCGCTGCCTTTGTACTGTCTGGCATTGTGTCAGTGGTGTGGGGGTGGAAATCCCTTAAACGGCTATCTGGTGTTTGTTGCGGCTATCTATTTGCTTGGCGCTATCTCCTGGCTTTATATAGGGTTTAAGGTGAAACGCCCTTTTTTTGGCAGTTTTGTCGGCGCGTTATGGTTTTTTATGCCGAATAACTTATATGTATTGTTCCATGAAGGCAATCTGCCGCAGTCTATGTGCATTGCCATATTACCGCTGTTAATGTATCTGGTGTATAGATGCCTCAGAGAAAAGCCTTGGTATGCTTGGTGTGAGCTGTCGGTATGTTTTTCTGTGTTTGCGCTTTGCCAGCCGGGTTATGCGGGGCTGGTGTTTCTCGCTTTCGTTGTGTATTTTACACTTGATGCAATCGTCAGCCGTGAATGGCTGGGGGGCGTGCGGGTGGCGGTCTCGCTGGCTCTGGGCTATCTGCTTGCCGGGACGTGGCTGGCGCCTTTTGTGGTGCGCAACGGTGTGTCGGAAGTGAGCATGGATGTTCTGGCAGACTATTTCCAGGATATGTTTTTGAGCCTCAATCCTGCTGCGCGTTTCCAGCGCGGCTGCGTAGATGTTTATTTTGGGCTTGCAGTGTTATTGCTGGCGGTTTTTGGCGGGCTATTGAGTAAGAGGAAGTCGCTGCCCGGCTTTTGGACAGGGCTTGTAATTTTCATTGGTACGTCGAATGGTTCGTATATTTTGTTGTCTCACCTTCCCGGAGGGCAGGTTTTGCAGATGCTGCGTTTTATATCTATCGCGTTGTGCATGGTTCTGTTCAGCTTTCTGATATGGGACACCTTAAAAAAAGGCTGGATCATTATTTTCGCAGCGCTATTAGTATTAGACGCGCTGCCCTCGCTTCCGATGGTTGTCGGACATTTGGCTGAAACAAAACCGCAGGAGATTCTTGCTGATTATGCAGAGTGGACGCTGGTGGAGCAGGCGAAAGAGATAACAAAGCAGCGACTGGCCTTGGTGGATGAGAGCGCGCTCAATGCGATGGGGGCATATCTGGCGACGGGATTTGGTGAGACGGCGCCAATTTCTTATGGCGCGATGGGGGAATTGAGCGCTACTTCAACGAATTTCTTACAGATTGAACGGGCGCTGGAGGAGGGAGAGTACCCCTATGTATTCGACCGCTGTTTGGAGTTGGGGAATGATACGGTGATTGTGCGCATGGATATCGTGGGCAGCCTGGAAAGGCATCCTGTCAAAGATATGGATGCGGCGGCGTTAAGCGTGGGTTACCGGTTGGTAAATTCAAACGACAATTACCGTCTCTATCACTATGATATAGATGGAAATTGGGGCACGGTCACGGAATATCCCGCAATCGGTATTGGCAGTGCGACAGATCAGCTTTCCAGGCAGTTTCCGGCGGTGGAGGAGACGCAGAGCGATAACCTCAATGATTATACATTTGAGGATTTATGTAATTATAAATTGATTTATCTGGCAGGATTTACATATGATGACAAGGCGGCTGCGGAAGAGCTGATTCTGAAACTCAGTGAGTCCGGCGTGCGGATTATCATTGCTGCCGATGGCATTCCAGATGACAGGGGAAGCCAGAACCAGAGCTTTCTCGGGGTGGTCTGCAACGGCGTTGTCTTCTCGCAGGGTTATCCTGATTTAGATACGGTGGACGGCGTGTTGGAGACGGACTTGTTTCCAGACGGTTATCGTGAGTGGAGCACCGTATATGTGGACGGGCTGGATGAGGTTTGGGGAACGGTGGACAATGTGGATTGGGAGCTGCCGTTCTATGGTACTGTGAAGAATGATAATATTATTGTAATCGGCCTGAATTTGACGTATTATTATGGTTTGACTGAGGATGAGAGTGTGGGACAGCTTCTTAGCCGCACGCTGAATATTTCTTCCAGCGACTTGCCAAAACGCGAGATTGTGCCGTACCATGTAGAGTACATGGAAGACAGGATTGTGCTCAGTTCGGAGCGGGCGGATTTGAATACCGGCATCGCCTACCATGATAGTTTTAAGGCGAGCGGGGAGATTTATCAACGCAACCATCTGCTGCATGTGGGCGAGGGGGCAACGGTCATCTTTCTCACCTATCCTTATTTGAAATGGGGTATGGCGTTAAGCGCGCTTGCAGCGGCATTGATTTTATGGCATACGCTTTATAGGAAGCGACGGGCAGAGAAAGCCGCAAAGCAAACGGAGTGACAGAATCCTGACAGGAGGCGAAAGCCTGAGGAGAAATGGAGTGATTCATAAATGGTGAAATACATAGTGGGAATCGTCTTGATGGCGGCATGGCTGTTTATTTTACGCGTTCTGCACAAGAGCAAACTGAATTTCTGGCATTTTATCGTCGGGAGTGCGGGCGCGTTTATCTTGATGCTGGTGTTCCTGGATCCCATCCTGATGGAGCCGCTGGCACGCATTGTGGCTTTGTTGGCAAGCCTGCCGGGCAAGATTGCCGGAATTTACAGCGCGCATTACAAATACGGTGTAATTTTTGTTGCGTCCTCGGTGGGAGCAATTTCTCTGAAAATTGATTTTGAATGCTCTGGCATTATTGAGATTATCGCATATTTGTCCCTGCTGATGTTTTACCGCGTCTACTCGGTGTATGAGAGGGTTTATGTGGGCGTGCTGGGCGTGGTGGCGATTGTCCTGGCAAATGCGCTGAGAATTACGGTTATCTGCCTGATGATACATTTCAGCGGGATTGATATGTACTATATTGCGCATACCTTTGTGGGGCGGCTGGTATTTTACAGCTTATCTGTGCTCATCTATTTCTATGTATTTACGAAACCGCAGATTATCAAACAGAAAGTGGGAAGTTTCCGGTATGACAGTGATAAATAGTTTTTTAAACTCCATATTGTTCTGGGCGGCGTGGATTATCATTCCGTTTGTCATGGAAATTATCCCTTCCATCGGCAGTTTTCTCATTCTGGTGAAGAAAAAGATTTTTCCGGCGAAATATGAGGACCCGGTGTTTTGGCCGGAGGTCACGCTGATTATCCCGGTTTACAACTCGCAGGATTCTTTACAGGAGTGTATACAATCCATCAACGACAGTGATTATCCCAATGAGAAGATGCGGATTTTCCTGGTAAATAACCAGGGCAGCGATGATTCTTTCCGTGTCTATACAGATTGCCAGGAGTTATACCCGGATTTGCTGATGCAGTGGCTGAACGCCAAGCAGGGGAAATCCCGCGCGCTGAATCTTGCGCTGTTCAATGCAGATGGCAAGTATATCATCCATGTGGACAGCGACGGGCAGTTTGAGCCTCACGCTATCACCAATATGGTGCGTAAGTTTGAATCGCGCCCAGATGTAGACTGTATGACAGGCGCCATCCTCACAATGCCGCAGATGATAGAGGCGTACAAAGGGATATTTGCCAGGCTTTTGCGCAAGATGGAGTTTATGGAATACGCGCAGGCATTTTTGGCGGGGCGCAATTATGCGTCCGAGACGAACAGTATTTATACTTTATCCGGTGCGTTTTCTGCATTCCGCAAGTCGGCGGTTTTAAAATCGCAGCTTTACAATACCGATACGATATGTGAAGATACAAATATTACATTCCAGATGCGTTATTTACAGCACACCAAAGTGCATATATGCGAGAATGCTATTTTCTGTGTGGATCCAATTGAGGGAATTAACAAGCTCTATACCCAGCGGCAGCGTTGGCAGAGAGGAAGCCTTGAGGTGTCGCACCAATTTTTGGAGAAGGATCTCAAGGTGCGCAAGATGTTTTCCAATGTCATGGTGCGGACATTGATGTATGACCATACGTTTGCCTTTCCGCGGCTGATTTGGTACCTGGCCTTAATCTGCCTGATGTGTATGAATTATTCGCCGCAGGTGATTCTTGTTTCTACAGGGATCATTTTCCTGATGTATATTGCCAGCGGATTTCTGTATTATTTTTCTACGGTTGGGTGCCTGAGAGAGTTTAACGGTTTGAAGAAGTATTACCGAAAGCATTGGTATATCGTGCCGCTGCTGCCATTGTTTAATCTACTGGTATTTTTTATCCGTTTTGCGGGCGTGATTAACAGCATAAACACGGACAGCGCGTGGAAGACGCGCACGTTGACAGACGAGCGCAAGGATTTCACAAGAGAGTTCATGGCGGAAGCCAGGAAACCGATGAATTTATTGCAGAGAGCGCGCAAAGCAGTAAACTATGAATAAGCAGTAAGGTGAATGAGGTTTTATGAAGAAAAGATTTAATTATTTTATCATTACGGTGGCCGTCGTATTTTTTGCGATTGCGGCAGATGTGTTTATCTTTTGCCAGCTTGAGAATTATGAGACGAGATTTCTGGAAGTTTATGGCTCTGAACAAGATGGCTATGTAAAGATTATCCTCGATCAGATTAACCGATTGGACGATCAGGGGACAGACGAGGATATTACGGAAATTATCAGTACGCTGGACGCGACAGCCAGCCGCTATTGGACCTTGAGCAAGGGAGATTCCATTCTGTTTGTCAAGAGCGTCACGGAGACGAACCGATATAAAGGATTTACGGATGGAACTTATTATGCGACGGAGACGGCGTCGGCTTTTATGAATAGTCTGGGCGTGAACGAGGTAAACCATCGGATTATCTATCTCAATGACGATCGGTTTATCGCTTCGGGTATGATTTTTGACTGGCAGGATGAGCAGTACCGCATTTGCCTTTTGACGTATGATAGGGTAATATTAGAAGATAATATTTTGCTGGAATGCAAGAATTCAATTATCATTGTTCTCTCTCTGGTGTTGGCGTTGATGATAATACTCAGTATGGTGATGCCAAGGAAAATCCGCAGCCAGCAGCGTTTTATTGAGAAGCAGGAAGAGCGCGTGGTCTGGCAGAATCAACAGATTGAACATTTGGATGACAGGCTGAAAAAGGAGTACGCATTCAGCGCAAGCAAGCATGTGTTTAAAAATGTGATGTTGGATGAGTTTTTGGAGACGCTGGACGAGAAAAATGTATATCCGCTGCATTTTGCAGTGTTCCAGGCAGAATCGCCCGCAGCGCGCGAGAAGTTTTTGGAGCACATGCAGGCCAGGCTTGACAACCGCGTGCTGCGTTTTTCGATGGATGAGCAGTTTCTGGTGTTAATTTTTGTCCGCTATCAGAAGGAGGTCAGCGAGGACATTATCGAATCGCTGGAGGACGACGATGTGCGGGGATGGGGAGATTTGTACTGCGCAGATAACATGAACAGTTATAAGTCGCAGTTTGAGAAGTTTTGGAAGGCGGTGAAGAAGAAGTGCGGGAAAAGAAATTATACCGGGAATACCGTTTAAAATCATACTTAAATATGAACCATTATATTATCATCAATGGCAAGCAGGGGCAAACGCACCCGCATACCTGGGAGTTTGTCATCACTATCATTGTCTCAGGCGATGCGTTTGTGGAGTTCCGCACTTTTGAAGATTTGATTGAAAATTATCTGGACAAATACCAAAATCAGGTTTTAAATACAATTGAACCGTTTGACGCCATCAATCCGACGATTGAGAATGTGACAGACCATTTCAACGATGAATTGCAGGGAATGCTGTGGGAAAACGGCGGAGAATTGGTTTCCCTGGAAGGGAGCGAGACGCCGACCAGAAGTTATATTGTCAGTCACCGCAATGAAGAGGAGTTTATGGAACGTATTGGCAAAATTCAGTCGCAGCAGATTTCCGGTATCGTTAATTATGTGGTAGATCAGATTGTCGAGGAAAACGGCGGGCAGTGGTGACGGCTGCTTTGGTGAAAGCGTGAAACGGCCGTTTTGATGAAAGGATTAAGAGGAATGAAAAGATGGAAGAGCAAGGTGTTGCTGATTCTGGCAATACTGTTGGCAATGTTTCTGTCTGCCGGATGTACCCGCGGCAAATATCCGGGTGAGGATAAACTGCCCGGAGTGGGCGGATTGACGAAGGCGGAGGAAGAAAGCGGTGGACAAGAAGCGGGAGATTTGATAGAAACACGGTCTCTGCCAGCGTATACAGAGGATGGAATTCGTTTTTCATTTCAGGCAGACAATAAAAAGCTTCAAGTATATACGGAAAACGCGGGCTGGCAGGATATCATGCCGGTTGGCGTTAATGTGGGGGCGGGCAAGCCGGGCTGCTTTCCTGGGGAGTTTGGCATAACAAAGGAAGAGTATCTACGGTGGTTCGGCCAGATTCAGGCAATGCACGCAGACGTTATCCGTGTGTATACGATTCTCATGCCGGAATTTTACGAAGCGTTAGCGGAGTATAATGCGACTGCCCAGAAGCCGCTCTATTTTATACAGGGTGTATACAACAATGAACAGGATATGGTTGAGCTTGCCGACGCCTATGCGCAGGATGGCAAAATTTATAACGACTGGCTGGCGATGTGCCGGACGATTGTCGATATTGTTCATGGAAATAGCACGATTGAACAAGTTGCAGGGAATGCATATGGCGTGTATGATGATGATGTTTCACAATATCTGCTGGCATGGATTCTGGGCATTGAGTGGCAGCCGGATTTTGTAATCAACACCAATGAGGGACATCCTGACAAAACAGAATTTGACGGTGAATATCTCTATGTGGAGGAGGCGTCGCCCTTCGAGGCATTCCTGGCAGCCGGATTGGATGCGTGCATTTCCCATGAGACGGAGCAATATAAGATGCAGCATCCGACGGCGTTTGCCAATTGGGTGACCACGGATCCCTTAGCGCATCCGGGAGAGCCGAATCCCGAGATGGAAGACGCCGTATCTGTGGATGCGGAGCATGTGAAGGCCAAACCAGCGTTTCGGGCAGGACTGTTCGCATCCTACCATGTGTACCCTTATTATCCTGAGATGATGCGTTATGCGCCGGAGCTTTTGGAGGATGATCCGCCCAACTCGTATAAGAGTTACTTGAATAAGCTTGTGGATTACCATACAATGCCGGTTGTGATTTCTGAGTTTGGCGTGCCTTCCGGCCGCGGGGTTACGCATTTGGCGCGCGAGGCGGCGTTTAACCAGGGAGGCTTGACGGAGGAAGCGCAGGGAAATGCGTTGGTCTCCATGCTGCGGGATATTTCAGATACCGGCTGCGCCGGAGCCTGTATGTTTATCTGGCAGGATGAATGGTTTAAACGGACATGGAATACTATGGACTATACAGATGCAGAATCGCGGGCCTATTGGTGCGACGTCCAGACCAGCGAGCAGTTTTTCGGCTTGCTGTCGTTCGACCCCGGGGAGGAAGCCGTCTGTACGGTAGACGGTAAAGCGGGGGAATGGGATAACATGGAACCGCTCGTAAAAAGCGGTGAGAAGGAGCTGTATGTAAAGAGCGATGAGGCATATGTTTATCTGCTGCTGAAAGGAGGAGGCAAGCAGACGCGTATTACGCTTGATACTATTCCGGAACAGGGGAATTCCCAATATGACGGCGCAGATTTTTCTGTGGAGTTAAACGGCAAGAAGAACAGCCGCGTCCTGGTAGACCCGTATTATGATGTGAATTATTGGCTGTACACAACCGGCACGTATTCTACCAGCAAAGTGTTGGAAGTCCAGGAAGGTTATGCGGACAAAAACAGCAACCGCTTTGAGCCTATCAATTTGATGCTCAACCGTCCGGTAGTGCTTACCGATGGAACGCAGGTAGGGACAGAACAGATTGAGACCGGGAAGCTGCGCCATGGAAATGCAAATCCGCAAAGCAACAAATACAACTCCCGTGCAGATTTCTGTATCAAAGGGGATATCACAGAAATCCGCCTGCCGTGGCTGCTTTTGAATATACCGGCGCCGAACCGCAAACTGCGCATTGCCGATTTGTATGCGCACGATGAAATTACATTTGAGCCGATTAGCGGCATCATATTTGCGGTTGACGGTGTGAGCGGCGTCTATTCCTGGGACGAATGGGAGCTTCCCACATACCGGGAGCGGTTAAAGCAGTCATACTATATTGTGCAGGAATATCTAGCGAAACAGCAGACAGCCAAAGGTGGGGAATAATATGAAAACAATCAAAACATTCAAAAAGCCATTGAAAAATTATATGTGTTGGCCGTTGATGCTGACAGTTCTCGTTATATTGTTAAATATACCTTTATACTATTTTGACAAGAGGGCGGGAATTTGTGTGTCCATATTTGCCGCGGTCTATTTTGTAGTTACGCTGGCGCTTTATCTAGTGTATAGCTCGCTGGTGCGTAAGGAAGTGATAGATTTTGCAACGCAGTATGGAACCGTACAAAAGAAACTTCTCAACGAGTTTGAGATTCCTTATGCGCTGTTGGAGAATAATAGCAAGATTCTGTGGATGAACGAAGCGTTTGCGGAGGTCACGGAGAAAGAGAAAAATTACCATAAGTCTATTACCAGTATTTTTCCGACGATTACCAGGGAGCTTTTGGAGAAGGATGAAAAGGAGCGGGATATCCGCATTGAGTGGAAGGACAGGATTTATCGGGCGAGCGTCAGCAGGCTTTACTTCCATGAGGAGGAGGCAACGGCGGATGGCGAGGCAATCGTTGATGATGTGATTGAGGTGAAGAATCAGTACCTGACTTCCCTATATCTGTTCGATGAGACAGAGTTGCAGCGCCACATTCAGGAAAACCGGGAACAGCAGCTTGTATCCGCGCTTGTTTATATTGATAATTATGAGGAGGCATTAGAGAGTATCGAGGAGGTCAAACGTTCCTTGCTGGTGGCGTTAGTTGACCGCAAGGTCAGCAAGTATTTCGCGGAGCGTGACAGTATTATCAAGAAGATTGAAAAAGATAAGTATTTTGTAGTCTTTAAACATAAGTATTTAGATGATTTGATGAAAGATAAGTTCAGCATTTTGGAAAATGTCAAGACAATTAAAGTGGGAAATGAGATGGCGGTGACACTGTCTATGGGTATTGGCATCAGCAATGCCAACTACAACCAGAAGCATGAGTTTTCCCGCATGGCGATCGACCTTGCGCTGGGCAGGGGCGGCGACCAGGTAGTTGTCAAAGAGGGAGAAAAGATTTCTTATTTCGGCGGCAAATCCAGGCAGGTAGAGAAGATGACAAGAGTGAAAGCCAGGGTCAAGGCCCATGCGCTGCGGGAACTTTTTGCCAGCCGGGAACAAGTATTTATCATGGGGCACAGCATCAGCGATATGGATGCGTTTGGCGCGTCTATCGGCATTTATTGCGCCGCACAGGTGATGGGGAAGAAAGCGCATATTGTGTTAAACGACGTGACTTCATCACTGCGCCCAATGAAGGAGTGCTTTACCGAGGAGAAGGGCTACCCGGAGGACATGTTTATCCGCAGCGAGAAAGCGATTGAGATGGTGAAGGACAGCAGCGTGCTGGTTGTCGTAGACACGAACCGCCCTAATTATACGGAGTGCCCAGAAATTTTGCGACAGTCTAAAAATATTGTGGTTTTCGACCACCACAGGCAGGGCAGCGAGGTCATTGAGAACGCTGTGCTCTCTTATATCGAGGCGTATGCCTCTTCCACCTGTGAAATGGTGGCGGAGGTACTTCAGTATTTTAATGAGAATATCCATCTGCGGCCAAACGAGGCGGACAGTATTTACGCCGGTATCTTGATTGACACGAATAATTTTATGACGAAGACAGGCGTGCGCACGTTTGAAGCCGCGGCATATTTAAGGCGCTGCGGCGCGGAGGTTACGAGAGTGCGCAAGCTTTTACGCGACGATATGGCGGCGTACAAGGCGCGTGCAGAAGCGGTGCGCCATGCAGAAGTGTACAAGGGCGCGTTTGCCATTTCTATCTGTCCGGCGGATCCGCGCGTGGAGAGCCCGACGATCGCCGGCGCGCAGGCAGCGAATGAACTACTGAATATTGTGGGAATTAAGGCTTCGTTTGTGCTCACGGAGTACAATGAAAAAATATATATCAGTTCACGCTCGATTGATGAAATCAACGTGCAGTTGATTATGGAGAGAATGGGCGGCGGAGGGCATTTGAATGTGGCGGGCGCCCAGCTTGTGGACTGTACGGTATATGAGGCGAAGAGAAAGATTGAGGAGACATTGGATCAGATGCTCGAGGAAGGAGATTTAGAAGTATGAAAGTAATTTTGTTGGAAGATGTGAAGTCTTTAGGAAAAAAGGGAGATATTGTAAACGTCAGCGACGGCTACGCGAGGAATATGCTCTTGCCCAAGAAATTGGGAGTGGAAGCGAATAATAAGAATATGAACGATTTAAAATTACAAAACCAGCATGCACAAAAGGTAGCGCAGGAGAATCTTGATAAGGCAAAGGCGCTGGCGGAGGAGATAAGCGATAAACAAGTGACAGTGACGTTAAAGACTGGAGAGGGCGGTAAGACGTTCGGTTCTGTTTCCGCAAAGGAAATATCCGCAGCCGCAAAGGCGCAGCTTGAGCTGGAACTTGACAAGAAGAAAATGCAGTTGCCTGACGGCGGCCTGAAGACGCTTGGCGTACATGAAATCAAAATCAAGTTTCATCCTAAGGTTACGGGTACGCTCAAGGTCAAAGTGGCAGAGGAGTAGGAGGCGCGTATGGAGGAAGCCCTGATTAAACGGATTATGCCCAACAATCTTGAAGCGGAACAGTCTGTCATCGGTTCTATGATTATGGACAGGGAAGCGATTATTGTGGCTTCGGAAACGCTGCATCGGGAGGATTTCTACCATCAGCAGTATGGCGTATTGTTCGAGGCGATGGTAGAGCTTTTCAATGAAGAACAGCCGGTTGACGTAGTTACCTTGCAAAATCGTCTGCGGGAGAAGGATGTTCCCGCAGAGTTGAGCAGTATGGAATTTGTGGGAGAGCTGGTTACATCGGTGCCGACGTCGGCAAACATTAAGTACTATGCCAATATTGTCAGGGAGAAAGCTATGCTGCGCAGACTGATCAAGGTCAACGAGGAGATTGCCAATCAGTGTTACCTGGACAGGGACAGCGTAGAAGATATTATGGCAGAGACGGAAAAGCAGATTTTTAACTTGCTCCAGAACAGGGGCGGTGAAGATTTTGTGCCTATCAAGCAGATTGTCATACAGGCGCTTGAGAAAATTGAGATGGCGTCCAAGCAAAAGGGGAATGTCACCGGCATTGCTACCGGATTTGTAGACCTTGATTATCGTATGTCAGGGCTTCAGCCTTCTGACCTCGTGCTGGTGGCGGCGCGGCCCTCCATGGGCAAGACGGCATTTGTGCTTAATATTGCGCAGTATGTGGCTTTTCACAGCAATCTTGCCACGGCAATCTTTAGTTTGGAGATGTCAAAAGAGCAGCTTGTCAACCGTCTGTTTGCACTGGAAGCGCGGGTGGACGCCCAGCTTCTGCGTTCAGGGAATCTGGCGGATTCCGATTGGGAGAAATTGATTGAAGGGGCGGGTACGATCGGAAAGTCTAAGTTAATCATAGACGATACGCCGGGTATTTCTATCTCGGAGCTGCGCTCAAAGTGCCGCAAGTATAAATTGGAGCAAGATTTGAAGCTGGTTATCATTGACTATTTGCAATTAATGTCCGGTTCCGGCAGGTCAGATTCCCGGCAGCAGGAAATCTCTGACATTTCCCGTTCCCTCAAAGGACTTGCCAGGGAACTCAACGTCCCTGTGATTGCCCTGTCTCAGTTGAGCCGTCAGGTTGAACAGAGACCCGATCACAGGCCGATGCTTTCAGACCTTCGTGAATCCGGGGCGATTGAGCAGGACGCCGACGTAGTGATGTTCATCTATCGTGATGATTATTACAATAAAGATACAGAAAATAAGAACATTGCAGAGATTATTATTGCCAAGCAGAGAAACGGTCCCATTGGCACCGTCAATCTGGTGTGGCTCCCACAATACACGAAGTTTGCAAACATGGAGAAATAGTCAGATGCCATGAAGGTTTGGCTGGTTTCCTGTAAAACAAAGCAGATATTTTTCTAAAAAGAAAAGTATCTGTTTTTTCTTGTCATTATTTCACGATGAAAAATGATTGTAAGCTATGGCATAAATAGTTAAAATAGAAGTAGTAAAAGGGGACAAGCCGTTGCGTTCCGTACTTAGGTATGGGAATGGGACGCGAGGGTTTGACAAAGCGTTCTGCAAAAGAACGTGAAAGCCCGAAAAAGGAGGTTGAAAATGTGGAAAATGCACGCTATATGATTTCAGACGCGGCAAACATTGTCAATGTTGAGTCACATGTCCTGCGGTACTGGGAAGAAGAGTTAGAGCTCGCAATCCCCCGCAATGAGATGGGGCACCGCTATTACACGGAAGAAAATATAGCGCAGTTCCAAAAGATAAAAGAATGGAAGGAGCAGGGCTACCAGCTGAAGGCCATTCGTATGATGATACATAATATTCCCGAGAATCATCAAATTGTTCAGATGAACCGGGAATATCCCCAAGGAGAACCGCCATACCAGGTAAAAGCACACAATAATTCCGCGTCTAATACAGTGAAGCTGGAGCAATTTCAGACAATGATGATGAGTATTGTCAAGCAGGCGATGGAGGAGAATAATTCCGCCCTCGGAAAAGAGGTCGGCGTTCAAGTCGGCGAGAGGGTTCTCAAAGAAATGAATTATCTCATGCGTGAGCAGGACGAGGCGGAGGAAGAGCGTTTCCGCAAGCTGGATGCGGCTATCCGTTCCCAGCAGAGAGGACGCAGATTCCGCAAGGAAAAGGTGAAAAAGAAAGATAAGGAGAAGGATACGGCAACACTGCTGAAGGAAGATAAGAAATTAAATCCGAACTTAACTACTTGAGGAAGCGGTGGGTGAAAGAGGGAGGCGCAGTTTTTCAGCGCTTCCCTTTTGTGTGACGCGCCTTGCTATGAATATGATGGAGGACAGCCGGCAGGTATCTTTGCAAGATAAGATAAAAAATAATTCCCAGGATGCCTCCAAGGCTGTCGATGCACACGTCAGTCAGCCTGCCGGCGCGCCCCGGCACAAATAGCTGGTGAAATTCATCTGTGGCCGCGTATGCGGCAGTAATAATAACAACCGGCAGGATAATCTGGCTTATGTCTGGAAATCTGCTTATGATGGAGAAAAGTCTGACAGAGCCTGAAGAATTATTGGAAATTTCTTTGGCGGCATAATAACGAAGATGTAAGCAAAGGAAAAAGGCCAGCAGCGCGTACTCGCCCATGTGTGCGCCTTTGCGGACCATTAGCTGCATACTTTGCGCCTGTGCAGATAGCTCCTGTTGTGTTTTTTCCAGATGAAATAAGTTGCTCTGCCATTCTGCAATCCTGTATGCCACGCCGCCGCTGATCTGGGAGGATTGTTGTGCCGGCTGGGCAGAAAAGGCGAAAATAATTGCCATCCAGAGAATAGTTATAATACCTGTAATTACCTTTCCAATGTGCTGTTGTTTCATAATGCGCAGCCTCCTTTGTTAGTTTCACTGATATTGTACCTTTCTTGCCCAGACGCGTCAATTGTCCTAAGCCGGCTATTTTCAAAAGAAAAAGAGCCTCTACCCTAAATAGGATAAAGGCCCTTTGCATTCTCATGTACAATGCAAGGATTAGCCCTGCTCAATTGCACCTGTCGGGCAGGCGCCAGCACATGTTCCGCAGTCGATGCAGGTATCTGCAGCGATTTCATATTTTCCATCACCAGCGGAGATTGCGCCTACTGGACATTCTCCCTCACAGGTTCCACAGCTTACACAAGCGTCAGTAATAACGTATGCCATACTTAGTTCCTCCTTATAAAATGAATATTCATTAAGCCTTGTGTTGGCTTTGTCCTATATTTTAATACAAACCTTCGGTGATTACAAGTAAAAGATTGCATATTTAAAAAAATGGTATTATAATAAAGGACAGGCGAAATACTGATATAGGGTATCGCAAATGATATGGTAAAACGTAAGGAGGAACATAAAATGGCACAAGTAACAAAGGATACAATGATTGGAGAATTGCTGAACATTGATGAAAATGTAGCGCCGCTTTTATTAGAAATTGGTATGCACTGCCTTGGCTGCCCGTCTTCTCAGATGGAAACCATCGCAGAGGCTGCTATGGTGCACGGTATTGAACCGGATGCGCTCGTTGATAAAATCAATGATTTTCTGGCAAAATAATTGTATTTTTGATATGCAGGCCGTCGGCAGTCTGGGGGATTGCGGAGGCTGATGAAATGGGGCGGCCGCGCTGAGATGTGCGGCTGCCCCATTTCTGCTTTTGTGGAAATGTAACCGTTTGATTCGTGAATAAGATTTCTCATCCTATTTTAAAGAGAAAACAACTGTTTGTATGCACTCCCCCTCTCCGCTTCATGTAAATGAAGTTATTTCGTGATATATTATGTTGAAAGTACAAGATGTTCCAGTTACCGGATTTTTCAAGCTTTATAATCTAAGGATTCCGACTTCTTTTTTCTTTTCCCAAAATCTGGAATATATATATATTCCCTACAAGCCAGCACAGCTTTGATAATAAGGAATCCTTTTGAGCATACTGCTTGCTGTAAATGGAGAGAGATGCGCTTTCCTGTCGGATTGGCAGGAGGGAACGGAAACAGGCGATGGTAAATTCTTTTGGATTAAAATTCATCAGACTATCATATACTATTAGCTGTGAGAGCGCCCGCATGGGCAAAATATGGAGTAACAACTGCGAGATTCAGAAACCGAAACAGAGTTCGATGAAACTGTTGAGATTCAGAAACCGAAACAGAACCCGGTGAAACTATTAAGGCTTCCGATTTGTAATGCGTATTCTCTCAGGCAACCCATCTGGAATCCGGCGTCTCATATCATTATCATAAATTGGCAGACCGATCGTTATGAAATGGGTTACATTTTGGGAATAAAATGATATAATATAGTTAGATGAGAGTGACAAAATGCTTACAATAGTAAAATCAATCTCGAGTCTCTGATTGCAGAAATGACGATATAGAATTCTGCGGAGGCCGACGGCCTTGCAGTTTGTAGTTGTCTATGAGTTGGTGCGGCTCCTTTCTGCCTGAACCAGCCCGGCATCTCTGCGACATTTATAACATACAAATATTGGCAATGCAATACTTTTTGCCGAATGTTTAGAAATTTCATAGTTTTTTTAGAAAATCAGGCTGACTACGACTTGACGTGAGATAAGAATATGTAATATACTTTGAGTACCTAATGGGGCAATGCGCTTCGGAGGATAGTTCAAACATATTAATTCCTGATGCAGATGTGTAGTGAAGGGAAGGGATCATATGAAGATTGAGAAAGTGAGTGAGAATCAGATTCGCTGTACGCTTACCAGGGAAGACCTGGCGGACCGCCAGCTTAAACTGAGCGAATTGGCATATGGCACTGAGAAGGCGAAGATGCTTTTTCGGGATATGATGCAGCAGGCAGCATATGAATGTGGTTTTGAAGCAGAGGACATACCGCTGATGATTGAAGCGATTCCATTATCAGCGGATACGATTATATTGATAATTACGAAGGTGGAGTACCCGGAAGAATTAGATACCAGGTTCTCCCAATTCGCTCCCGGTGATTCCGAGGATGATACGGCGGGCAATCTATCCGGGGAGGATAGCGAGCATGTATTTGAGGCGGCCGGCGCGGACGATATCTTAGATTTGTTCCGCAAGATTCAGGAAGAAGCTAAGAGGATTGCTGAATCTGCCAAGAAGGAGAATAATTTTATTCCGCTGGAGAAGACGGTGAAGCAGGAGAAAGATGATCCTGTATTGGTAGATATTACCAAGCTCTTTGTCTTTGACGGGTTGGATGAGGTAAACAGGCTGGCGCGGGTGCTCAAGGGCTTTTATAACGGATGCAACGTTCTGTATAAGAACAGGCTTAACCGTAAGTATTATCTGGTAATCAGCAAGAGCCAGCATACGCCGGAAGAATTTAATAAGGTATGTAACATTTTAGCAGAGTACGCACATCAGGAAAAATATTCATCTGCAATTCGGGCATATTTTGAAGAGCATTATGACGTTATTTTGAAAGAGGAAGCGTTGCAGATATTGAGCAGAATTTAACAGGGAGGGCTGTTGCAATCATGGTCGCAGTTGCAAAATGCTGTATCGGGTACAGGCATACGGCGTTTTGTATTCTGATGGTTTTTTGCAGCAGTCCCTTTTTCATTACATAGGAGGAACAAGGTATCAGACGCGCATTGTGGACAAGATGCTTTTGATATCTGGACCGTAGGAGGGTATTATGCCGGAGACAGGGAGAGAGAACATACACAGAGAAAGGAGGCCGAGGCGTCCGAGAGGAGGGAGAGGCCCTAAGAGACCCAGAGGGCCCAGGATCAATAAAGCCCCGATACTCGCAGCCATTGTATTTATTCTTGTTGTGCTGGTAGCAGCTGTGGGTAGCATATTTATTAAGAAATATACGCCGACGAAGGAACGGGCGAATTTGCAGGAGTATTACAATGTCTGGGAAACGGACGATATGGCTGTAATTTTAGACCAGAAGCTTTTAGAGGAGAAGGCAAAATTATGGGAAGGCCATGTGTATCTCGATTACAATGCGGTCAGGCAGTATCTGAACCAGAGGTTTTACTGGGATGCTAACGAAAATATCCTGCGTTATACGACGGACGCTGACGTCATTTCTGTAAATGCCGGGGAGAATGCGTATATGATTGGCAAAAAAGCCAATAACGCGGACTACACAATAGTTAAAGTGGATGGTGAGGCAGTATATCTTGCCTTGGAGTTCGTACAGGAATATACGAACCTGGATTTTAAGGTTCATGCTGAACCGAATCGTGTACAGATTACAGCAGCCTGGGGACAGATTTCTAAGGCAAATGTGAAGAAGAAGACGAGTATCCGTCTGCTGGGAGGTATCAAGAGTCCCATTGTGGCTGACGTCGCAAAGGGCAGCAGTGTGATTGTCATTGACAAAGGTGATGATTGGAGCCGTGTATGTACCGAGGACGGCATGATCGGTTACCTGAAAAATAACAAACTGGGCGAAGTGGCAACAGAGACGATTTCCCGCGCGTTTGAGGAACCGCAGTTTACCCATCTGCTCAAGGAGGAGCCTGTCAGCCTGGGATGGCACCAAGTGACCAGCCCGGAGGCGAATGAACGTGTGGCCAATGTTTTACAGGCGACCAAGGGGATCAATGTAATTTCGCCGACATGGTTCTATCTGAACGACGATGATGGAAATATTTATTCGCTGGCAGATAGGAACTATGTAACATACTGCCATGAGCAGGGCGTAGAGGTGTGGGGACTGATTAGCAATCTGGAAAATCCCGATGTAGACACAACTTATGTTATGACTCATACGTCCACAAGGGATTACCTTACAAACCAGATTATTGCGGCGGCGATTGAGTATGATTTGGATGGGATAAACCTGGATTTTGAGGCGTTGAGTAATGAAGCTGGAGACGCCTATGTCCAATTCATCCGTGAGTTGTCAATCAAATGTGAGAATAACGACTTGGTTCTTTCGGTAGATAATTATGTACCTTCTTCCTATACAGAATTTTATAACAGGGCGGAGCAGGCGGTATTTGCAGACTATGTTATTATCATGGCGTACGATGAGCATTACAGCGGTTCGGAAGATATTGGCTCCGTGTCGTCTATCGGATTTGTGCAAAACGGCGTCAAAGATACCTTGAAGGAGGTTCCGCCGGAGCAGACAATCCTTGCAGTGCCTTTTTACAGCAGGATATGGGAGCTGACGCCTAAGGCTGGTTCGGGGGAAGACGTGGAATCAGCTTCGGAAGGTTATGTTCCCTACACATTTACCTGTACGGAGGAGGGGATGCAGACGACCGAAGATATATACAAAACGCATGGCGCGCAGGCTGTCTGGTCTGAGGAAGACGGACAGTATGTGGCGGAATATGAAAGCGAGGGCAGGAATTATAAAGTCTGGGTTGAAAATGAAGAATCTCTCGAGATGAAACTTAAAGTTATGAAAGAGCATGAGCTCGCGGGGGCGGCTTACTGGAAGCTGGGGCTTGAGCGGCCGTCTGCGTGGGACACGATTATAAAGTATGTGAATTAACATTGATTTGATAAATAATAAGATTGTATATAGAGGCCGTTACATGAAGAAAGAAATATACAAATGTGGTTGATAGGGCTGCGGTATGTTTGGCACTTCATGTGACGGCCTCTTTTTATCACTTTACCCACTTGTCAATGCATCTTACCAGTCAGCCTCTTGTTTCTGCTGTTTCATCTGTTATAGTGAGAATTACAATTATTTTGTGTATACAAAAAAACTATTGAATGGTTGTATTCGCCAAGCGTGTTATTTGCGCTTTGGCGGCAAGGGAGGAAATGCAATGGAAGAAGCAATTAGAGTGGAACGTCTTAAGAAATATTATCATGACGTGAAGGCGGTGGATGATATCACTTTTTCAGTGGCAAAAGGTGAATTTTTTGGGTTTCTAGGCGTCAATGGAGCAGGAAAATCGACTACCATCAACATGCTCTGCACTTTGCAGGAGCCGACAGGGGGCGAGGCGTGGGTGAATGGGCTTAGGCTTGGGAAAGAGAATGAGGCAATTAAAAAGCACATCGGCGTCGTTTATCAGAACAACTGTCTGGATAAAATGCTCACAGTAAAAGAAAATTTGCTGCTGCGTGGGAGCCTGTATGAGACAGACAGCCGTAAATTAAAGAAAAATCTTTCCTATGTGACAGAGATTTTGGAATTGGGCGAGGTGCTGAAACGTCCCTTTGGCAAGCTGTCGGGAGGACAAAAGAGAAGATGTGAAATAGCCAGGGCATTGATGCATACACCGGACATCTTATTTCTTGACGAGCCGACCACAGGGCTTGACCCGGCAACGAGGAAAAGCGTGTGGGAGACGGTGCGTATGCTGCAAAGAGAGATGAAGATGACGGTATTTCTGACAACCCACTATATGGAGGAGGCGGCAAAAGCAGACCATATCGGTATTATGAGCCATGGTCATTTTGTAGAATACGGAACACCTTTTTCCCTAAAGGAGACGTACGCCAAGGATAAACTTTATTTGATTCCTGCGGACCAAAGGCAGAGCTTGCCTGGGGAAAAGAGGGCGGTAAAGCGCGTAAGTGTAAAACCAAAATCCGCTGCGGATTGCCGGGAGGAGATTAAGAAATGCCTGGATGGGCGTCATTTTGAGTATACCATAAGGGAAGAAGGTATTCTTGTCAAAATAGACAGCACGCTGGACGCCTTGCCTCTGTTACAAGAGATGCGCGGGATGTTACAGGGATTTGAAGTGATCCAGGGCACGATGGACGACGTATTTTTGAACGTCACGAAAAAAATGGACGACGTATTTGTGCAAGATGCAAAGGAGGATGAAAATGAAAAAGTTTGTTAGTTTGACGAAGCGCAATTGCCTGATATTTTTGAGGGATCGGGCGGCAGTGTTTTTTTCGCTGCTTGCCATGTTTATCGTGTTGATGTTGATGGGGGTATTTTTGGGCAACATGAATGAAGAAAATGTTGTGAATCTGTTGAAAGAATACGGGGGTGTGCGTGACGCCGCTGTAGACAAGGCTCATGCCAGGGAGTTGGTTCAGTATTGGACGTTGGCGGGAATCCTTGTGGTAAACGCGGTTACAGTTACATTGTCAGTGATTGGCAGCCGAGTTACAGATGTTTCTGAGGGAAGGCTGGCTAGCTTTTGTTCTGCGCCTGTCAACCGGAGTGTGATTGCGCTCTCCTATGTGGCGTCTGCTGTGTTGATTGGTATTTTCATGTGCGCCCTGACATTTGCAGCGGCTCTCTGTTATATTACGGCGACAGGCGGGGAATTGCCAGGGGCGGAGGCGTTGCTTAAAATCTGTCTGCTGATTGTGCTGAATGTCTGTATTTTTTCAGTCATTATGTATCTATTAGCTTTGTTTGTCACAAGCAGCAGCGCGTGGTCGGGCATGGGGACGGTGGTCGGAACGCTGGTAGGGTTCGTGGGGGCTATTTATCTTCCAATGGGCTACCTGCCGGATGGAGTGGCGGCCGTACTCAAATATATCCCTATCCTCCATGGTGCGTCCCTTTTGCGTGAGGTTTGCTGCGACAGCGCACTTGCGCGTACGTTTGAGGGCCTTCCTGCGCAGGTGCCATTGGAGTATAAGGAATATATGGGAATACAAGTGAAAATGGGGGAACATTTGGCGTCTCCTAAGTTTCAGGTGCTATTTTTGGCGGGATGTGGTATACTGGCATTTATAATTATTGTCGCAGTACAAAAGGCGAGGGGAAGCAAGGTTTATTGAGAAAGTGGCAGCTATGGAAATAAATGTGGCGGATTAACGTTATGTTGGCGAAAACGGTGGAAAACGTGGAGAGTCTGAGATATAAAGATGACAACGGTGGAAATAGGCGCGGAGGCTTTGCATTATGAAGGTGACAATTGTGGATATCGGCCCGGATGAGGAAGAAGAGCTTATTCTCAAATGCAGATTTTTGGATGAGGAAATGGTGAAAATTATTAACCGGTTTAAACAGGGAGGAACAAAGCTTACCGTTTACAAAGAAGGCGGGATGTTCTTTGTTGAGCCGGCAGAAGTGTTTTATTTTGAGTCCGTGGATCAGAAAGTGTTTGCCTATTGTGCATCTGAGGTTTATCAGGTGAGGAGTAAACTCTATGAACTGCTGGATGAGCTTCCAGGATGGATTTTTGTGAGGGTTTCTAAGTCTGTCATACTGAATATCAATAAAATGAAGAGCCTGACCCCGGCATTTGGCGGGCGGTATGAAGCGTTGCTAAAGAACGGGGAAAAGGTAATTATCTCCAGGCAATATGTCAGTTCGCTGAAAGAAGTTTTAGGCGTATAAATATAGGGAAAGGAGAAGCGAAAATGAAGCGTCTGCAATCTATGATTTCGTTTTTTGAAAAAATTACTGCCGGCATTTTGTTTGTGACAGCAATTTATATTCCCGTATTTTATGGGTGGGATTTAGTAATCTATGCCGACATCTTATGGCAGATTTTGCTGCTTTCAGCGGTCTGCACATTGGGAAGCATTCTCATGCCGCTGGAAGGAGAAAAGGAGATATCCCGATACGCAATGTTAATGCGTACCATATTGTACTATGCTTATATCAATGTGGCGGTGTTGGGACTTGGTTTTCTCTTTGGATGGTTTAGTTTCCAAAATGGCCAGCAAGTTTTGGGAATGGAGCTGGCGATTGCTTTTGTGTTTCTCGTGGTAGATCTTGTCTCGTATTGGACGCAGTATCAAGAGGCTAAACGGATGAATGAGAAATTGAAGGAGAGGGAGTAAGGGGGATTATTTTGTGCTGGAAAAGCAATACCTAATGATATGGGGAGAAAGGATAGAAGATGAAAACAGTATTGTGTTATGGAGACTCTAATACATACGGATTTAACCCGGCAAATGGGCTGCGCTATCCGCAAGATATGCGGTGGACGGGAAAACTGCAAAGCTTGCTTGGCAATGATTATCGGATAATAGAGGAAGGCTGTAATGGAAGGACAACGGTATTTGACGATCCTCTGGAAGGATGGAAAAATGGCCTTCACTATCTGAGACCCTGCCTCAATTCTCATAAGCCTGTAGATATTGTGATCCTGATGCTTGGGAGCAACGACCTCAAAAAGACATTTCATGCAAGCGCAGAGCAAATTGCGAGTGGAGCTGGAACGCTTGTGGAGGTGATTCAGACTTTTACGAGAGAGAAACAGGGATTTGAACCCCGGATTATATTGGTTTCTCCGCCGGAGATTGGGGAAGGGATTTGTTTTTCTCCCTTTAGCTGTTCTTTTTCAGAGGATGCCGTCAGCCGTTCGAGGGAGTTTCCCAGGCATTATCGCAGGATAGCCGAAAAATATCACTGTGTATTTTTAAATGCAGCTGCCTGTATTCAACCATCGCAGACAGATTCGTTGCATCTGTCGCCGGAAAGCCATGCCAGACTGGCGGAGGAATTATGTAAGACAGTAGAGTCATTGGAGCCTGGCCGCCGGTAAAGTAGTTTTATAAAATAGCGCCTCAGTTTATCAGACCAAGGGCGCTATTATTTGCGTGTGATGTTGATAACAAGAGCGGCAATCGCGCAAAGTATAATTAGCAGAGTATTTTGACCATTCTACGCATTCCCCTGGCAGCCGTGCTTATGTTCGCCGCATTGATGTCCTTCTCCATGGTGGTCGTGATGGCTGCAACGCACGTTCGGATTATATGCGAGGTTTCCTGCCAACAGAGCGTTTACAGCATCATCGGCGCTGCCGGTTACGCCTCCATAGAGGGAAATCCCGGCTTCTGCCAGCGCATTCTGCGCACCGGCGCCGATTCCTCCACAAATCAGCGTATCAATGTTCAAATCAGAGAGCAGGATGGCAAGTGCGCCATGGCCGCTGCCTTCTGTGCTTATGACTTTTGCCTCTGCAACCTTCCCGTCTGCAATATCGTAGACCTTAAACTGTTCGGTATGCCCAAAATGTTGAAAAATGTTTCCGTTTTCATAAGTAACTGCAATTTTCATAATATCTGTTTCCTTTCTCCTGATTTTTCTTCAAAAAATTAACCAGACTGTAACAAATTCATCAATATGAAGTATATACCGCTCGTGCATGGCAGTCAAGGCGTGGAATACTGCTAAAAAATCATATCTTTCTGGCACGATGGGCAGTAGACGCTGCTGCGTCCGCCGATTACCATACGGCAAAAAATTTCCCGGCAATTCGGGCATGGTTGGCCGTTATGTCCGTAAACCTGCAAAAATGGCGTGTTGCGGTAGTCTTTTCCTCTGCTTTGCAGATAATCGTTTGGTGTGATCTTGTTTTTGTCAATGAAATAGGCGAGACGTTCCGGGATTACCGCGGCAAGGCGCTGCCATTCATGTTCCGTCAGGCTGTCTGCCCGTCGTCTGGGGTGGATTCCTGCGGTAAAGAGGATTTCGTCGGAATAAATATTGCCGATGCCTGCAATCACGTTTTGTTCCAACAGACATTCTTTGATGGTTTTCTTGCGTTTTCCATAATAAGTTTGCAGGTAATCGGCAGTCATGTTTTCGTCAAACGGTTCCATTCCCAGCTTGGCAACGCCGCTGTATGTATCTGTTTCGTCTTTTTGCAGGAACCAAAATCTTCCGAAACGGCGGGTATCGGAAAAACGCAGTTCATAGTCGTTATTCAATTTAAAAATAATATGCGTGTGTTTTTCTTCCGGGTAATCGGGCGGTGTGAGCAATAGCCCTCCCGTCATCCGCAGATGGAGCATAAAATAATCGCCACTGTCCAAAGACACACCTAAGAACTTTCCCCTGCGCTTCATACCGGAAATGCTTTGTCCTGTCAGCAGTTTGCAAAATTCGTCCGAAGAGGGGTGGGCGACAACCTCAGGCCGCCGTACCGTAATATGTTTCATTATCAATCCTTTTATCTGTGGTTCCAACACGCGTTTTATAGTCTCTACTTCCGGCAGCTCAGGCATGGCTTGTACCGTTACGCTTTGTGCCGGCAGGAGCAGAATTTACGCTGGCCGGATACATGGCGTCCTTTCTTGCGGATTTCTTAATCTGTTCGTGATAAAAATAATTCACGATCACCGGAGGGGCGTCGCTTTCCCTCTCCATGCTGTCATCGTTCATTACATATTCTAATCTCAGTTCATTGGCGAGAATTCGCATATCCTTATCTAATGCTTCCCAATAGCTGCGATTTTTGTGAGTATAGATTTCCTGATATAAAGGAATTAGGCGGGGGTATTTTTCCCGGATATAGTCCGTGATAACAGCTTTGTATCTGCCGCGAAGATTGAGGTTTTCCAGCCAAATCCAATTACAACAGTTTTGCACACGCAGAATAATGTCTTTTACCTCCGTGATGCCGGGAAAAATCGGCGAGATAAAGCACGCGGTGCGGATTCCTTCTTTATGAAAGATTTCCATGGCTTTTATTCTGCGTGCAATGGAGACCGCATGGTCCATATCCTGGTGAAATCTTTCATCAAGCGTATTGATGGACCATGAGACGCGGACATCTGAAAATGTTTTGATTAAATCTAAATCTCGCAGTACTAAGTCTGACTTCGTGGCAATACTGATTTTGGCGCCGCTTTCACTTAGCTGTTCCAGCAATGCTCTCGTACGCCGATATATCTCCTCCTGCGGATTATAGGGATCAGTCACAGAGCCGATGAATATTGCTTTGCCTCTATATTTTTCCGGGCGTTTGATAGCGGGCCAATGCTTGACGTCCAGAAATTGTCCCCACGGTTCGGCATGATTTGTAAAGCGTTTCATGAATTCGGCATAGCAATATTTGCAGGCGTGCGTGCATCCGGTGTAGGGGTTGGCGGAATAATCGCCGACAGGAAGATTTGATTTTGTCAATATGCTTTTGGCTTCAACTTCTTGGATCGTAGGCTTCATGTTATTTCCTTTTCTTGTAAATTGTTGTGTTTACTTGGAACCGTTATTTTCGTTATCATAGCATGGGTCGACATAATTTGCAAATTGTTACGAAATAATTTTCTTATGATTCAATGTACTAGTTTTTTGCCTGTTATCATATTAATTTATAAAGATAATCAGGTGGAACTTATGAAAAAAAGGATAGAAGTAGTGATGGCAGTTTTGCTTCTTTTGGGTGCATGCCTGTTTGCGCGGGAAGGGGCTTACATGGTAGATAGCCTGAAAGCCCAGAAGGGGGAAATCTGTATAGTCGTGGATGCCGGGCACGGTGGTGACGATCCTGGCAAAATAGGTATTAATGACGTCAAGGAAAAAGAGGTAAACTTAAAAATAGCCAAGGAGCTGGAAAAGCTGCTTCAAAAAGAAGGCGTTAAAGTTATTATGACCCGTAAAGATGACGGCGGGCTCTATCAGAAGTCGTCTAAAAGCAAGAAAGTGGAAGATATGCGCAAACGCTGTGAAATCATCACTAAGGCAAAGCCGGTGTTTACCGTCAGCATTCACCAGAACAGTTACCCTGACGAATCGGTAAAGGGGGCGCAGGTCTTTTACTATGGGCAGTCCCAGGAAGGGAAAAAGCTGGCAGAGACGTTACAGCAGACTTTGGTGGAGCAGTTAGATCCCCAGAACCATCGGCAGGCAAAAGCAAACGAGAGTTATTTTCTGCTGAAAAAAACGCCTTCTCCGACAGTAATTGTGGAGTGCGGATTTCTGAGCAATTATGAGGAGGCAGAGCTGCTGGAAACGGAAGAGTACCAGAAAAAGGTCGCTGAGGCAGTGAAAACCGGTATTCTAAAGTGCCTGAACATGGATGAGAAAAACAATAATTCACAGACTATGCAAGAAAAACTACAACAATAAAATATTAGGGAATAGGGCGTGTTTGTACAGAAGCTACTATATGTAGTAGTTGTCAAGATTTAGCAATGTGTTATAATGTACATAAAGCTACGAGCAGTGCCAAGTCCGAGAAAAAGTGCCTGTGGCGTGCTTGCACGGCGTCGGGCGCTTTTTTTGAGGAGTTGATAGGGCGACAGCCCATGAACGAGAGAGCGTGAGCGCTCGAGTAAGCACTGCGCGAGCAAGAGAAGAAGCGACAGCCCGTGAACGAGAGAGCGCGAGCGCTCGAGTAAGCACGGGAAATATATTTGAAAAGGCAAGAGACAATGCAGACAATCACAGCGAAGCTCATAGAAGGTGAAGAAGCACAAAACCGACGGAAAATTGAAAAGGCAGCCGCAATTCTAAAGGATGGCGGCCTGGTTGCATTTCCTACAGAGACAGTATATGGGCTGGGGGCAGACGCTTTAAATCCTGCGGCGGCCGGCAGAATTTACCAGGCGAAAGGGCGTCCGTCCGACAATCCTCTGATTGTGCATATTTCTTGTATGAAGGATTTAGAGAAAATTGCCGCCCGGGTGCCCTTGCAGGCCAAAAAACTGGCAGAGCATTTCTGGCCGGGACCCTTGACTATGATTTTTGAGAAACGCGGGATTGTCCCGGCAGAGACGACCGGTGGACTTGATACCGTGGCGGTTCGTATGCCCAGCCATCCGGTAGCATTATCCTTGATTCAGGCAGCCGGCGGTTACATTGCAGCGCCTAGCGCCAATACTTCGGGCAGGCCGAGCCCTACGCTGGCGGAACATGTTGCGCAGGATATGGACGGCAGGATTCCCATGATTTTGGACGGCGGAGCCGTGGGGATAGGAATTGAATCAACAATTGTTGATTTTTCAGAAGAGATTCCCATGGTGCTGAGACCGGGGTATATTACGCCTGCTATGATAGAGGAAGTGATCGGAGAAATCAGGATTGACCCTGGACTTGCAGAGGACGGGTTGTCTATACGTCCCAAAGCTCCGGGAATGAAATACAAACATTACGCGCCCAAGGCGGAGCTGATTCTGGTCAATGGGGCGCAGGAGAAGGTACAGCAAACAATCAATAACCTGACAAGAGAAGCTATCGAATCCGGGAAGAATGCGGGGGTAATTGGAACGGATGAAAGCTGCGGATGCTATCGTTATGGAATTGTCAAAAGTATTGGCACCAGGAATGATGAAGACACAATTGCAAGGCATCTGTATGGAATATTAAGGGAATTTGACGAGCAGGATGTAGACATCATATATTCAGAGAGTTTTTCTACGCCCAGAATTGGACAGGCAATCATGAATCGCATGTTAAAAGCGGCCGGGCATCAGGTGATTGAAGCGTAAGGAAGATGGAGGCAGCAAAATGAGACATTACAGCAAAATCATTTTTGTGTGTGACAGTGGGACAAGCAGGGCTCCTATGGCAGAGGCCATTTTGAAAGAATACACAATCAGATATCCGCTGGAAATTGAGAGCAGGGGACTGGTGGTTCTCTTTCCGGAGCCTATCAATCAAAAGGCAGAGGCTATCTTAATCAGCAATGGTATTGATATGTCGGAAAAAATGTCGAGCCAGCTTACAGGGGAAGATTTATCCCCAGACAATCTGCTTCTCACATTTGAGGCGGAACAGAGAGAAAAAATCTTAGAACAGTACGAGGAGGCTTCTCATGCGAATGTGCAGGTGTTGACAGAGCTGGTCGGGGATGAATTGGAGATAATGAATCCTTATGGTGGAACATTGCAGTCTTATGGGTTATGTTATGAGACACTCAACAAGACAATTCAAAAGCTGGTAAATCTTATCAATGAGACGGATTGATAAATGGCGATACAAAAGGGAAACAGAGAGGAGATAAGATGGCAAAAGTTGTTGTTATGGAGCATCCGCTGATTCAGCACAAAATAGGCTGGATACGCAGGACGACTACAGGCTCCAAAGATTTCAGGAAAATTATCGGGGAAATTGCAATGCTGATGTGTTACGAGGCAACCAGGGAATTAGAGCTTGTCGATATAGAAATTGAGACTCCTATCTGTACCACAACAGTCAGAGAACTAAAAGGAAAGAAACTTGCCGTAATCCCCATTCTCAGGGCGGGTCTTGGTATGGTAGACGGTGTGTTAGCGATAATCCCTGCGGCCAAGGTAGGGCATATCGGCTTGTACCGTGAGCCGGAAACCTTAGAGCCTGTGGAGTATTACTGCAAACTGCCGGAAGACTGCGCGGAGCGCGAAGTATTTGTGGTAGATCCCATGCTGGCAACCGGAGGGTCCGCAGTGGAGGCGATTCATATGCTCAAAAATAAGGGCGTGAAGAATATTCATTTCATGTGTATCATAGCGGCGCCAGAGGGCGTGCAAGCGATGGAACAAGCGCACCCGGATGTAGATATCTGTATTGGAGCCCTCGATGAGAAGCTAAATGAGCATGGTTATATTGTTCCGGGGTTGGGGGATGCCGGGGATCGGATTTTCGGCACGAAGTAAGGAGAGAAAGATGAGCGGAAAGAGGCAGGATTACATTACATGGGATGAATATTTTATGGGAGTGGCAATGTTGTCGGCAATGCGTTCCAAAGACCCGAGTACACAGGTAGGAGCCTGCATTGTCAGCGAGGATAACAAAATTTTGTCCATGGGTTACAATGGATTTCCGCAAGGCTGTTCAGATGATGAATTTCCCTGGAACCGCGAAGGGGAAGCGCTGGATAATAAATATCTCTATACAACGCACAGCGAATTGAACGCCATTTTGAATTATCGCGGCGGCAGCCTGGAAGGGGCTAAACTTTATGTTTCGCTGTTTCCCTGCAACGAATGCGCTAAGGCAATTATTCAGGCGGGCATCAAAACGGTGATCTATGACAGCGATAAATATAAGGATACCCCGTCGGTCATTGCATCTAAGCGGATGATGGATGCGGCGTGCGTGCGCTACTATCAGTATACACACACAGACAGGGAAGTGAAGATGGTATTATAATTGTGCAAAATATTTGCGTAAAGAATGGACATTTGTTTAAAAAATAGATATAATACTCTTTATAGCGGGCAAATTTGGATATTTTGTTTGTAGAACATAAATTGGGAGGTGCCTCATGTGAAATATGACAAAAGCGTATACCGTTCACTGACTCTGATTACGCAGTTTGGAATTAACATGTTGGTGCCTATTTTTTTATGCACAATCGCCGGTGTTTTTATAGGTAAAAAGTTTTCTGTGGAATGGATTGTGATACCGCTGTTTGTGATTGGCGCGCTTGCGGGATTCCGCAACGTATATATTATGGCGCAGAAAATTTATTCCAAAGAAAGCCCTGCCAGAGGTAAGGGTACGCGCAGAGTGCAACCTGTTCATGAGGAAACATCATCAGCAGTTTCCACGGAGCATAAGAAGGGAGATAATGATTATGCTCAAGAGGATTAACCCAGCGCTTCCACAGTTGATTGTTGGAATACTATTATATGGGATTGTTATTCAGATTACCGGCATGTGGTTTGTAAATGATAAACAGGCGTATACGCTGGGGTTATGGATAGGCATTGCGCTGGCTATTGGTATGGCAATCAATATGGCGATTGTTATTTTAGATGCGGTAGACGCAGCGGCAACCACAGGAAGAACGGTGCGGACAGGGTTTTGGTCGGTGCTGCGTTATGTGGTTGTTGTCGGTGTTTTTGTGGCAGCCTGGTATTTTGAGCTGGCAAATCCGCTTATCATGTTTTTGGGTTTAATGGGCCTGAAAGTATCAGCCTATCTACAGCCCATGTTCCATAAAATTATTTCGCGCAGGCGAAATGAGGCCGGCGAGTTGTCCGTTGAATCTGAAAAGTCATCTGTAAATTCAGATTGATGAATATATACTGGGCGTCAGATAAATCTGCCGCTCAGCATAACATGATGCGCACAGCCGCATAGGGAATTATGCCGCTTTGCGGCTGCGGCTGGCGTCAACTCTGGCAGATTTCATCGGCCATGAGTTTAAATAAAATAACGGTAAGGAGGTGAGAGAGTGCAGGATGCGATTTTATTGTCTTCCGGTCCGGATATAGACATTATGGTAAAGGGTCTCTTTTCCTATGAGCTGTTCGGACAGACCTTTTGGATTACGACAACCCATGTGTGCCTGTTGATTGTCATGCTGGTACTAATTGTATTTTCCATTGCGGCAAACCGGGCGATGAAACATGCTTCGGAAGTTCCGGGCGGTTTTCAGAATGTGGTGGAACTGATTGTGGAAATGCTTGACAAGATGGTTCACGGCGTTATGGGTAAGAGCGGAGACAAGTTTGTTAATTATATTGGAACCATATTTATTTTTATTCTGATTTCCAATATTTCCGGGCTGTTTGGCCTGCGTCCGCCGACGGCGGATTACGGTGTGACATTCCCACTGGCATTGCTGAGTTTTGTTCTGATCCATTTCAATCAGTTTAAATACCAGAAGCCCAAAGAGATTTGGGTTGATATGTGTTCACCATTGCCGCCATGGCTGCCCATCTGGTTCCCCATTAACGTAATCAGCGAGCTTGCGGTGCCGGTTTCCCTGTCATTGCGTCTTTTTGCAAATATTTTGTCAGGAACAATCATTATGGCGCTGATTTATGCGTTGCTGTCCAAGATCGCATACTTCTGGCCGGGTGCATTACATGCATACTTTGACATTTTTTCCGGCTGCATCCAGACCTATGTGTTCTGTATGCTGACTATGACCTATATCAGCAACGCGATTGGCGAGGAAGAATAGGGTTTTTCTCAGGCAGTGCCTGATTTTGCTGGCAAAATTTCCTGCCAGGATAAAATTAGGGGAATGTGCACCGGACAGGATTCCGGAACCATACAACGTATGGCAGGCGACGTTAGGCGTTGCGTGCCGATACCATATAATTAAGGAGGAATTATCTATGGATAACATTACAGGAGCAGAATTAATCAGAGCTTGTTCAGCAATCGGTGCAGGTCTTGCGGTTATTGCAGGTATCGGACCTGGTATTGGACAGGGTATCGCAGCAGGTCACGCAGCGGCAGCAGTAGGTAGGAACCCGGGCGCTAAATCTGACATTACTTCTACCATGCTTTTGGGCCAGGCGGTAGCAGAGACCACAGGTCTGTATGGTTTGCTGGTAGCAATCCTGTTACTGTTCGTACAGCCGTTGAAATAAGAAACGAAATAGCAGCGCAATAATAATGAAAGGAGGCCCGGCCTTGGAACAATTATTTGGCTTAAACCCCCAGCTATTGCATGATACCCTGCTTTCTTTGCTTGCTATCCTGTTCCTGTTCACGTTGATGTCTTATCTGCTGTTTAACCCGGCAAAGAAGATGCTCAAGGACAGGCAGGAACGTATCAAGAATGATATTGATACGGCGCGCAAGGATAAAGAGGAGGCTGCTGCTGTCAAAGCGGAATATGATCAAAAGCTCAAGGGTATTGAGAAGGAAGCGGAGGAAATATTAAGTGAGGCCCGCCAGAAAGCTTTAAAAAATCAAACAAAGATTGTGGATGAGGCAAAGGAAGAGGCTGCAAGAATCATCAAGCGTGCCAACGAGGAAGCTCTGTTGGAGAAGAAACGCGTGATGGACGAGGCAAAACAGGAGATGATTGCGATTGCCTCCATGATGGCAGGAAAAGTTGTCACAGCCTCTATAGATACATCTATCCAGAATACGCTGGTGGATGAGACATTAAAGGAGATAGGTGAGAGTACATGGCAAAGCTAGTATCCAAGACATATGGGGATGCATTATTTGAGCTTGCTGTGGAATCTGGTCAGATGGATGAGATGTTGGAAGAAGCAAGGCTGATTAAGCAGATTCTTCATGAAGACAGCGAGCTTTCCAAACTGATGAATCACCCAAAAATCGTAAAAGAAGAGAAAACAGGAGTTCTGGAACAAGTGTTTAAAGGCAGGGTTCGTGATGAGATCACAGGAATCATGCGTATGCTCATTTCCAAGGACCATTACGGTGAAATGGAATCTGTGTTTGCATATTTCATTGACCAGGTAAAAGAATATAAAAACATCGGCACCGCTTATGTGACTGCGCCTATGCCGCTTTCGGACAGTCAGAAGGAGCAGGTGAAGAAGAAATTGTTAGAGACCACGAAGTATGTGGAATTTGAAATGCACTATGATGTTGATGATAGTTTAATTGGCGGCATGGTAATTCGCATTGGCGACAGAGTTATCGACAGCAGCGTGAAGAGCAGGCTGACGACTTTGACCCGGGAATTATCGAAAATACAGTTGAAAGTAGGTGAATGCGCTCCATGAATTTAAGACCAGAGGAAATAAGTTCCGTCATTAAAGAACAGGTGAAACGGTATGCCGCACAGCTTGAGGTTTCTGATGTTGGTACGGTTATCCAGGTAGCGGACGGCATTGCACGTATTCACGGTCTGGAAAATGCCATGCAGGGCGAATTGTTAGAGTTTCCCGGTGAAGTCTATGGAATGGTGTTGAACCTGGAAGAGGATAATGTTGGCGCCGTATTGTTAGGAGACCATAAGAATATCAACGAAGGCGATACCGTTAAGACGACGGGAAGAGTGGTAGAAGTTCCGGTAGGCGACGCTATGACCGGACGAGTGGTGAATGCTCTGGGACAGCCCATTGACGGCAAAGGACCTATTGAGACCACCAAATTCAGACAGATTGAGAGAGTTGCATCCGGTGTTATCTCCAGAAAGTCCGTAGATACGCCGTTGCAGACAGGTATCAAGGCGATTGACTCCATGATTCCAATTGGAAGGGGACAGCGTGAGTTGATTATCGGCGACCGTCAGACAGGTAAAACGGCGATTGCTGTTGATACGATTATCAACCAGAAGGGGCAGGGAGTGAAATGTATTTACGTTGCAATTGGACAGAAAGCTTCTACTGTTGCAACGATAGTAAAGACATTTGAAGAGTTTGGCGCAATGGATTACACCACGGTAGTGGCATCCACTGCCAGCGAGCTTGCGCCATTACAGTATATCGCACCGTATGCAGGTTGTGCGATTGGTGAGGAATGGATGGAAAATGGGGAGGACGTGCTGGTAGTTTATGACGACCTGAGTAAGCATGCAACCGCATACCGTACCCTTTCCCTGCTGCTTCGCCGTCCGCCAGGACGTGAGGCATATCCCGGAGACGTATTCTATCTGCATTCCAGGCTTTTGGAGCGTGCAGCGAGATTGTCCGAGAAATTAGGCGGCGGTTCCTTAACGGCCCTGCCTATCATTGAAACGCAGGCCGGAGACGTTTCCGCATATATTCCCACCAATGTAATTTCTATTACAGACGGTCAGATTTACCTGGAAACAGAGATGTTTAATTCGGGATTCCGTCCGGCAATCAATGCTGGCCTGTCGGTATCCCGTGTAGGCGGCGCCGCGCAGATTAAGGCGATGAAGAAGATTGCAGCGCCTATCCGTGTGGAGTTGGCACAGTTCCGCGAGCTGGCCGCGTTTGCGCAGTTCGGTTCTGAGCTGGATGCAGACACGACAGAGAAGTTAGCGCAAGGCGAGAGAATCCGTGAGATGCTCAAGCAGCCGCAGTATAAGCCGATGGCTGTAGAATATCAGGTTATGATTATTTATGCAGCGACTAAGAAATATCTTTTGGATATTCCAGTTACAGACATCCTCCGGTTTGAAGATGAATTGTTCGATTTTGTAGATACCAAGTACCCGGAGATTCCAGAAGCCATCCGTACCGATAAGGAAATTAAAGAGGAGACGGAGCAGAAGCTGGTGAAAGCAATTGAGGAGTGCAAGGCACAGTTTAAATAGAGACAGTAGTGCGCCTTAACAAGGCATACCTATATGTGCAAAGAACAGCACAGTAAATAGGCAATCAGTTAGGTGGTGAATCATTATGGCGTCCATGAGGGACATTAAAAGAAGAAAAGGCAGCATACAGAGTACGCAGCAAATCACAAAAGCCATGAAGCTTGTTTCTACTGTTAAATTGCAGAAAGCGAGAAACCGTGCGGAGCAGTCCAATCCATATTTCAACCATATGTATCAGACCGTGACTTCCATGCTTGCAAGGAGCGGCAGCCTCAATCATCCTTATTTAAAAGCGGGGGATTCAAACAAAAAGGCGATTATAACGATTGCTTCCAACCGCGGACTTGCAGGCGGATATAATTCCAATATTGTGAAACTTGTCACAAGCAGCGGGATTGCTGTGGAGGACGCCCGGATTTATATGATTGGGCGTAAGGCAAAGGAACAGTTGGTGCGCAGGGGCTATGAGATTAAGGCGGATTATTCCGACGTGATAGAGGGTCCTGCTTATGAGGATGCAATGGCAATCTGTAAGGAAGTTTTAGAAGCATTCAGCAATGGCGAGATTGGGGAAATCTATCTGGCATACACGCATTTTAAGAATACGGTGAGCCATGAGCCTACGCTGATGAAATTGCTTCCGGTGGAATTTGATGAAGCGGATTTGCGGGAGGCAGACAGTAATCTGCTGATGAATTATGAGCCTAACGAGGAAGAAGCGCTGGATTTGATTATTCCCAAATACTTGACCAGCCTCTTTTACGGGGCGTTGGTTGAGGCGGTAGCCAGTGAAAATGGCGCCAGGATGCAGGCCATGGATTCCGCGACAAGCAATGCAGATGAAATGATCAGTGATTTGACATTGAAATATAACAGGGCGCGCCAGGGCTCCATTACGCAGGAGCTTACCGAGATTATTGCTGGCGCAGAGGCGATTTCTTAAATGCGCAGCATTTAAGGATATCGCCTATGAATCAGGCTGAGTAGATGATTTAGCCTGGGATAACAATTATAAGGAGTGAAATTATGGCAGAAAAGAATATAGGTAAGATCACTCAGATTATCGGCGCCGTTTTGGATATCAAATTTTCCGAGGGCAGCCTGCCGGAGATTAACGAAGCCATCAACATTCCGCTCAATGAGAGTGGAAAGAAGCTGGTGGTAGAGGTTTCCCAGCATCTGGGTGATGATACGGTAAGATGTATTGCCATGGGCCCTACGGACGGTCTTGTCCGGGGGATGGATGCGGAGGCAACCGGGGCTTCCATCAGTATACCGGTTGGCGAGCAGACATTGGGACGTATGTTTAACGTATTGGGCGAGCCGATTGATGAGAAAGAGCCGCCGAAAAATGTAGAATTTATGCCAATCCACAGGAAAGCCCCGACATTTGAAGAGCAGGCAACTTCCACAGAGATGTTGGAGACCGGTATCAAAGTCGTTGACTTGCTCTGCCCCTATCAGAAGGGTGGTAAGATTGGCCTTTTCGGTGGTGCGGGCGTTGGTAAGACCGTGTTGATTCAGGAGCTTATCCACAACATTGCAACCGAGCATTCCGGTTATTCTGTATTTACCGGTGTTGGCGAGCGTACGCGTGAAGGAAATGACCTTTACTATGAAATGAAGGAATCCGGCGTTATTGACAAGACCTGTATGGTGTTCGGACAGATGAATGAGCCGCCTGGAGCGCGTATGCGTGTAGGTTTGACAGGGCTTACGATGGCAGAGTATTTCCGTGACAAGGGCGGTAAAGACGTGCTGTTGTTCATTGATAACATTTTCCGTTTCACGCAGGCGGGGTCTGAGGTGTCCGCGCTGCTTGGACGTATGCCGTCCGCAGTAGGTTACCAGCCTACCTTACAGACTGAGATGGGTGCGCTTCAGGAGCGTATCACATCCACTAAGAGCGGTTCTATTACTTCCGTGCAGGCTGTGTATGTGCCGGCGGACGACTTGACTGACCCGGCTCCGGCAACGACATTTGCCCATTTGGACGCAACGACAACATTGTCACGTTCCATCGCGGAGCTTGGTATTTACCCGGCAGTAGACCCATTGGACTCTACTTCCCGCATCCTTGACCCGCGTGTCGTAGGACAGGAGCACTTTGAGGTAGCGCGCGGCGTGCAGGAGATTTTACAGAGATACAAAGAGTTACAGGATATTATTGCTATCCTTGGTATGGACGAGTTGTCTGAGGATGACAAGCTGGTCGTAAACCGTGCAAGGAAGGTGCAGAGATTCCTTTCCCAGCCGTTCTTTGTGGCAACCCAGTTTACCGGTATGGACGGCAAATATGTGCCGATTGCAGAGACGCTTCGCGGCTTTAAGGAAATTCTGGAAGGCAAGCATGATGATGTTCCCGAAGGCCATTTCCTGAATGCAGGTTCCATTGATGATGTTCGCGCCCGCATGAAATAGGAGGAAGGCAAATGCGAAGCATTTCTGGAATGCCTTCCGACGAAATGGCAGGTGACGCAGAGCGTCGCGTGCCACTACCGCAAGGAGGAAGGCAAATGCGAAGCATTTCTGGAATGCCTTCCGACGAAATGGCAGGTGACGCGCTGCGTCGCATGCCGATACATTATTAAACAAGGAGGGTGTACACATGGCAGAGGAAAACAAATATTTTCAATTGCAGATCATTACGCCGGATCGCATTTTTTACGAGGGCGAAGCTTCTATGGTGGAATTCAACTCTGTAGATGGCGAGCTCGGCGTCTATAAGCATCACATTCCGCTGACTACCGTGCTGGCCCCTGGAATCGTAACGATAACAGAATCCGGCGGACAGAAAGAAGCAGCCATCCATGCAGGTTTTGTGCAGATTCTCGGGGAGAAAGTGACGTTTCTTGCGGAAGTTGCAGAATGGCCGGATGAGATAGATGTGGCGCGTGCAGAGGCGGCGAAAGCGCGTGCGGAAGAACGCCTGCACAACCATGCGGCAGACATTGATGTGGCGCGTGCAGAGATTGCATTGCAGCGCGCTTTGGTTCGTATTGGAATTAAACAGTAATAAATCATATAGTATCGCTTTGGGGCATAGGTTTATGAAATGGAAGAAGGAGAAATATCATTATGATGTTTCTCCTTATCCCTATTCTATGGCTGTGTGCTGTGTTGTTGTGGTAAAATCAGGGATATTGTGTTAGAATCAAAAAGTATAGGTGAAAATACAACATAAGTAATAACATCTTTTAGGTTGGTATTTTCTTCCGTTATTTGGGTATTATATATAATGGAGGGAATGACTATGTGTGAGAGGGCGAAGCATGTGAAAATACAATGGATAGAATTTGAAAATTTAAAAACAGGACTTAAGATTGAAAGGGTTAATTTTAATAGTGATGTAACCTTGTTAGTCGGTTTGTCTGGTGTGGGAAAAACCCAGATTTTGAAAGCGGTTGAATACTCATTAAATCTTGCCGTTGATAAGGATGTAATCTTGCGCCCTTATCGAGTTGGGCTGGGAATTTTAATCAACAATAAGAAATATGAGTGGTTTTATGAAATTACAAAAATAAATGAAGATGAATTAATTATTAAAGAAGAAAGCAAATATGAGTTTTTGTTTGAAAAGCTTATATGTAATGGAACAATAATTTTTGAAAGAAAAAATGAGAAAATCACTGTAATTGGTTATGATAAAGTGCCCCAGCCTAAGAAAGATGAAAGTTTAATTTCGCAATACTCAGAAGATAAAAACTTAGAATTATTGGTTTCCGGTATACATAAATTGTATTCTGTAGAAATTGAAGTGGCAGTCCGGGGAGGTATCGTCAGTGAAAGTTTTAATCAATTGAAATCTAAAGTAACTGAAACATTTAAAAGAAATAAAAATGTAGAATTTAAAATATTCAGCCATCTTCCGGTAGCAATAAAATTATATATAGCAAAGAGGTATTACCCTGAGTTGTATATTAAGATTTTTGACGCTGTAAAAGAACTGTTTATTGAAGTTGAAGATATAGATGTAGAGGAAGACAGTATCAGGGAAATGTATTTAGTATCCATTCAGGTATATGGCAAAAAGTTATTGCAGCGCGACATTTCCAATGGCATGCTAAAAACAATATATTATATTGTTGAACTCTTTACAATGTCCAAAGATTCGTTGGTATTAATTGATGAATTTGAGAATGGATTGGGAGTAAATTGTATTGACATATTGGCAGAACTAATGTTATCAGAACGCAATGACCTTCAATTTATTATAACCAGTCACCATCCCAAAATTATTAATGCTATTGATAAAGATAAGTGGAGAATCATTGATAGGGACAATTGTATTGTGACAAATAGCGGCAGTCTGGATTATGGGATAGGAAATAGCCAGCATGACGCCTATTTTAATTTAATTAATAGATGGGAGTTTGAGGGGAAAATAGGATGAATTTGTACTTTTTGTTAGAGGACGAGAAATCTTTTTTAAAAGTATTGCCGTTATGGCTTAAATACATGAATTTTGGCTGTAGCCGGGTTGCTGACATACAGAATGTGCAGGAAAATAATTATATTTTACAAAGCGGACAAGGAGTTACGCAATTAATTACGAAGGTTCTCTTTGATACAATTGATACTATTTTATTGAATCCGGGAAAGATTGATAAATTGGTGGTAATTTTGGATGCAGAAGAATTGGATGCAGAAGACAGAAAAGAAAGAGTAAATACACAGATTAGCGAACATTATGATACAGAGGTGATTAATTTTGACATAGTGGTGTTAGTATGTAACCGTTGTTTTGAGGCCTGGCTGCTGGGATGTCTTGGTTTATATCCGAAATCAAAAGTTGACAAAGCATCAGATTTTTATCCATATTACAGTAATTATAATATTGAAGAATACGATCCGGAAGAAATGATACCTCCAGAAGATAATAAAGACACGATTGCAAAATATCATTTTCACTATCTGCATGAGTTATTACGGTTTAAGAAAATCAGATATTCCCAAAATAAGACCCGAAATATTGCAACGGAAAGTTATTTTAATGGAATTGTAGAGAGAATAGATGTAACGGATCATTTGAAATCATTTAAAAATTTTTATCATTTTTTGTTAAGCATATCAGAAGAATAATAGATACATATCAAACTGACGTTTACAAATCATTTACAAATCCCTGTTTCATTCGTGTCTTTTATCCATTATAATAGAAATCATACAGAGATTAAACTAAATGGGGAATTCTTATGGAAAAAATATTAGTTATTGAAGACGAGGCGGCAATCAATGATTTAATTTGTTTGAATTTAGAAATTGCCGGTTATGAGCCGACCGCATTTTTTGACGGCGCCGAATTTAGCCGTCATCTGACGGAAAACGACAATTATGATTTGGCTCTTTTGGATATCATGCTGCCCGGGAAGGACGGCTTTGCCTTGTTAGAAGAGCTGAAAGAACACGGCATCCCGGTTATCTATCTCACAGCCAAGGGCGATTTGCCAAGTAAGGTCAAGGGGTTAAGGAGCGGCGCGGAGGATTACATTGTCAAGCCGTTTGAAATGCTAGAACTCTTAGTGCGCATTGATAAGGTGCTTTGCCGCGCCCGCAAGGATTCGGAAGAGGAAATCCGCATTAAAGATGTGGTTATCAACGAGCAGAGGCGGACGGTGATGAAAAACGGCAAAGAAATTGCCTTACAGCCTATGGAGTTTAACTGTCTCCTCACTTTCTGGAAATACCGTAACCGCGTACTTACCAGGGATCAGATGCTTAATATACTCTGGGGTGTGGATTTCGACGGTGAGAGCAGGACGGTCGACGTCCATGTGGGAAATCTCAGGAAAAAGCTGGATTTTGGCGATGTGATTAAGACGGTGCCCCGGGTAGGTTACCGTATGGAGGTCTCTTAATGGATATGATTAAAAAAATTGCTATAACTGCGTCAACCATGCTGTTTGTGTTGGCGCAGATTTTTTCGTTCTACGTTATAATGGTTAGTCAGCAAGAGAAGATAGAGATTCTAAAAGAACAGCAGGAAAGGGTGTTTTCCAGAGGTATTTTGGATATATCGAAAGAGTTAAATGAAGTGGAATATGGAAACTCCATACAGGATCATATTATGACATATTGTTTCCGTAAGAATATGCCGGAAAATTCTGCTTTGTATAAGGATGGAAAAGAATTGCACAACAGCTCTCCATTTTCATTTGATACGAGTCAAGTTAAAATAGAACGAGGTACGCCTCTCTTGTACCAACAGGAGAAGCTGAACGGTTCCTATCTGCTGATTTTCTGTTTGGAAGAGAAAAAAGAGAATGATGTGGGGGAGAGGTATTCCTATTTATATTTTTATGTGGTTGATATCACTTATATTTACAAGGAGAGCCTTGTCCTCGCCATACGGGAAATCCTGATTTCTATGCTGGCTTCTATAGTTATGGCGCTGCTTTTAGTATTTTTGATTAAGAAGATTACGAAACCTCTTGAGGAGACAAATGAAGCGCAGAGGCAGTTGATCGGCAGTATGTCCCATGAGTTGAAAACGCCGCTGACTGCCATGAAAGGTTATTCAGAGACGCTTCTCAGCGTGAAATTGACCCATGAACAGGAGGAGAAAGCGTTAAATTACATCAACCGTGAAAGCGGGCGGCTGTCAAGGCTTTCCGAAAAGATGATGGAGTTGACAAAATTGTATGAACCGGAATGCCGGATCGCATTGCAGGAAATTTCCCTGGAAACTTTGTTTGAAGGCGTGCGGCAAAATGTCAGTCACCGGCTGAGTGAAAACGGTATGATCTTACTTGTAGAAGATGGTTATCAGGGTCGGACGATGCAGTTTGACCTGGATTTGATGACGAGCTTTCTCATTAATCTAATCAATAACAGTATTACGGCCTCAGAACCGGGCAGCCGTATATATATGGGAGCCGGCGAGCGTTCCCTGTGGGTGCGGGATGAAGGCTGTGGAATTCCACAGAATGAGATTGGCAAAATCCGTAAAGCATTTTACCGTGTAGATAAATCCCGTTCCCGCAAAAGTGGAAATATGGGACTGGGGCTGGCGTTATGCGAGCAGATTGCAGCGGTACACCATGGCAGAATGGAGATTGAGAGCGAGGTTGGGAATGGAACCAAGATTTCTTTGGAACTTTAAGCTGGAAATATAACGAAAATTAAGTAATAGAACCTTAATTTTTGTTATATTAGCGAACAGTAAATGAGAATTGGGTATTTTTGGATAAATATAAGTTATTCTGTTTCCATTTACAGTTATTTCCTATATACTTTAGGTATAGCATGAAAATAGGAAAAGGAGGATAAATTTTATGAAAGTGGTGAGGAAATTTTGCACGGCGCTGGTTTTGTGTATATCGTTGATGCTGGTAATTCCCGGCGTTATATCGGACAACCCATTTGCTATGACCGTGGAAGCGGCAAAGAAGGTAAAGCTCAACAAGAAAACCGCCTATGTCTGTAAGGGAGATACTGTGAAACTATCCCTTTCTGGAACCTCAAAGAAGGCCAAATGGTCAACTTCAAGCCGGAAGATTGCTACGGTGAGCTCTAAGGGCGTGGTAAAAGGAATCAAAAAGGGAAAGGCGAATATTATCGCTAAAATAGGCAATAAAAAATATGTATGCCGGGTGACTGTAGAGACGCCGTCTATCAGTAAAAAAACGGCGTCTATCAATGCAGGTTCCAAGTTGACGCTGAAAGTGAAGAATACCAAGCAAAAGGTGTCTTGGAAATCTTCCAACAGACGGATTGCAACGGTCACCAGTAAGGGAGTTGTAAAAGGAGTCAAAAATGGAACAGCTACGATTACGGCGAAAATTGGCAACAAGAAGCTGACTTGCCGGGTAACCGTGATAAAGACGGCGACAAGCCAAAATGTAATTAAATATATTGGTGACCGGGATGTAGATTATGATGAGGAAAGCCAGTCTCACCGTGTCTTTTTCTCCCTGGTTCTGTCAGACGGCAAGACACGCGTATCTTCGTCTGGAATGTTGCGGGTTGAGATTCTTAATGATGCCAATGAGCAGGTTTACCGCAAAGATATTATCTTTGACAAATCAGATTTCTCGTATTGGACATATACTTACAGTGGCGAACGCTGCCTGTTATGCTGTATAGAGATTCCCGATTCCCAGGTAGAAATTGGAAGCGTGTCAACGGGAAGATTGGGGTATCAGGTGGTATTGCCGACAGGAATGAGTACACAGGTGTATGCTGCCGAAGTTGATTCCCTGCCAACCGTGTCGGCGAAAGACAATCTGAACGCTCTGAAAAACTATATTCAGGAAAATGGTAAGTTAAACAGTTCTGGAGAGCGTTTTATCAGCTATACATCAGCGGAAGACGGAATGTCTTATGGTATTGTATATGATTCGGCAAACAATAGCTTTAAATTTATCTATAGCTCAGACTTGAATGATATTCAGAGTACCGTGCAAATGCGTCTGGGCATCAGTAATGACGGTACCGTTGCGGTTCAATATATTTTGGTTGGCGAAAGTGTAGGTTTGGGCATTCAAGCGGTAGCTGATCTTAATATAGCAACGTACAATCTTGACCGTACAGTTCGCTTTAATGTGCTGGCGTCAACTTCGGGAGTGACAGACGCAAACGCTCAGAAGGTGGCGAATGCATCTCTTAAGGCGGCGTTTGCCGGATGGGAGTATTTATTGTTGAAAGACACAGGGTTACATTTAAAAGATATAGGGTTCCTATCTTATGATTGATCTCAGATAGAGAAAGTGAGTTGCCCCCAGGCCATTTCTGGCTTGGGGGCATCGTTTTGTTTACGAATCCTTTACAGGTGAATGAATATTTACCCAAAAAAAACTGCTATGATATTCCTATAGAGAAATCCCAGGGATTTCCCAGAGGATAAATGTCAGGAGGTCAGTAATGAAGACAAAATATAGTTCCTTAATTGCAGCAGGTTTATGTCTGGCAATGCTTACCGGATGTCAGGAGACGCCGAAGGATTCGATAGTTAAGCAAAAGGGCGCGGGCGCCATTAAGTCGTATGAGAGCGCAGAGGAAAATGCGGGCAGTTCTCTGCGTGAAGCATTGGGCGCGCCGGAACATTATACGAATAATGCTTCTTACGAGGGAGGAGGTCTCGTGATAGACACAGACGCGGACGTTATTCTGCCGGAGGCTGATACGATTAATACGTATGCCGTGTCCGCCAGGGAGGTCAATCAGGAAATGATTGATACGGTGACGAACGCGTTTTTTGAGGGGGCGACATTTTACAGCGCCTTTTCATACGATGAGTGGACGAAGGAGGACTACCAGGAACAAATAAACAGATTAAAAAAATATAAATCCGAGGGTAATCTTGATCCCTACCAGTTTGGAGAAGATGAAGAAGGAAATCCGCAGTTTAATATTGATGAAGAGATTGCCCGCCATGAGCAGCAAATGCAGGAGGCGCCCGATGAGATTACGAAAGAAGAAGTAAAACCGTCTTTTGGCGTGGAATACTGGGATGGAAAGGGGGAGGAACGGATAAAGGAAGTGATGGAGGATGCTTTTTATGGAGTGGCGGAAACGGAACAGGGAATATATGACTATGATATTAAATATGGTTTAAAGCCGGATATCGTATTTAGCATCTCTAAGGGCGCGCAAAAGGATACGATAGATCCGCGGGAATTTTCAGATTGGATAGAAACAGCGTTTTTACTGGGTTCGGAGGAAAACGGCGAAAACAGGCTGACAGAGGAAGAAGTAAAGGGTATGCTGGATATCTCTCTGCAAGACGCGCAGAAAATTGCCGAGGAAAAGGTAGAGAAATTAGGCTGGGGACTGGAAGTCTACAATTGGGATTATGCTGTCTTCCATCATGGAGAGGGCGGTGTGAATAGAGATAATATTTTAGACGCCGGATATCTGTTTCATTTTACCAGGAAGCTGGACGGCGTGCCGGTTACCTATACGGATGAGTTTGGCGGAGGATTGGAGGATATGGACAGCACGCTGGTTCCCTGGAGCTATGAGCGATGCGATATTATCGTTGGAGGCGACGGCGTCCAGAATGTGGAGATTTATAATCCTTATGTGATAGGGGACGTGCAGACGGAAAATGTGAAACTGATGGATTTTGACAGCATTATCAAGATTTACGAGCAGATGATGGAGGTGTCAAATGCGGATATCACGAAGTACGAGAGCAACAGGACGTTCCACATTAAGAAAATTGTGCTGGGTCTGGGCAGGATATACGACCCGGCGACGGATAATGATAGCGGATTGCTGGTGCCGGTCTGGGATTTTATTGGCGGGTTTGACGCTGTGAATGACGACTATACCATGAAAAATAATGGCGAGTATTCCAACCAGAGCTATCTAACCATTAATGCTATTGATGGGACAATAATTGACCGAGGGCTGGGCTATTGATGAAAGTTTCTGATACAAAGCTCCTTTTTGTAAAACAAACGGCTTCATCTGTGCGCTGGAACTTTCTGGGATTTTTCAAGAATCCCAGAATTATCCTCACGTTCCTCTTTGCCCTGGTTCTCTGCTTTTTCCTCAGCGACCGCGCCTTGATGGTGGCGGATTACTACGATACGCCTATGCAGGCGTTGGAGCCGTTTATCTGGACGTTTGGAGATGCGACTTCTATTCTATTGTCGTCGCTGCTGCTGATTCTGTTGCTTATTGATTTGCCCAAGTTGACGCCTTTTACACCGTATATGCTGCTGCGCACGCGCAAAGTTTGCTGGCTTTTGGCGCAGTTTTTCTATATTTTTCTGGTAACGGCAGGGTATATTTTGTATATGATGTCGGTTACCAGCCTATTATGTATGCAGAAGACGTATGCGGGAAATATCTGGAGCAAGACGGCTGCGCTGTTTGCCTATTCTTCCATGGGAGATAAATTTTCAGTGCCCTCCACGGTCAAAGTAATGGAGAGCACGACTCCGGTAGAGTGCAGCCTGCAAATGGTCTTGCTGCTCATCTGTTATGCGTTGACGCTGAGTTTTCTTATGCTATATTTTCAAATGCGAATAGGCAAGAAGGCAGGTATTGCAGCCGGGCTTTGCTACAGCCTGTTTGGGTTCCTGCTGGATCCTGAAACGCTGGCCAAAATATTGCATAAAGAAGAATACGAAATGTTTCAGATACGCAGAATCACTGGCTGGGTAAGCCCTCTGAATCATGCTACCTATGGAATGCATGATTTTGGGTATGACGCCTTGCCAACGGTCGAGCAGTCCTGCGCGCTGTTTTTGCTGCTGCTGCTTGTTATGTCGCTGTTCTCTTTTCGTATGCTTAAACGGTATAATTTCAATTCATTCACGGGGGAGATGTAAGGTTATAATCATGAAAGAATTATTAAAGGAAAAAGCTTTGTGGATATCAACAGTGATTTGCTTCGCCGCGCTCCTTGCCGCGTTCCCCTTTTATCAAATAGAACTCCCTTTGGGAACGGGCAGCTTTGTCAAGATGTACAATGTCGCGCTCGATTCACAGATTGTTCTATTCCTGCTGCCGATTGCGTCTGTGCTGCCGATGGGAGCCATATATGTAAAAGAATCGTCCTCTGGATTTTTACGCCTGTATATTACGAGAATCAGTTTTATGGAATATATCAGGAAAAAATTGCTGCAAATTTATGTCAGCGGTTTCCTGCCTTTTTTCCTGGCTGGCGGGGCGACGCTGCTGCTAAGTTTTCTGCTGATTTATCCCATGGAACTTCAGGGGGAAATGCCGTGGGAAGAAGTTTGGAAATCTTGCCGCTTTCTTCTGCGCGTTTCCCTGACAGGCGGAATTCTTGCGCAAATAGCAGGAATCTTTGCAGCTTTTTTTCGCAATTACTATATGGCGTACGGTCTGCCATTTGTCTGTTATTATATGCTCACCATCCTCAAAGAGCGCTATTTTACGGATATGTATGCCATGTATCCAGCCGAATGGCTGAAATGTGAGCAGGATTGGGGAGTGGATAGTCTGGGAATTTGGGTATTTTTTGCCTTCTTTTCCGCGGCCGCGCTGCTCTTACATGGGCTGTTACTGTATAACCGCCTGCGTGAAATATGAATTTATCTCATCAAAGAAGAGTCTCACTTCTATAAACGGTGAGTAAAGCAAATGAAAACTACTGTTATGCGATAACGAAAAAGAAGGGAAGTAAACAATGCCTTATATTGAGATAGAGCGCGTGTCGAAAAAATTTAAGGAAGAGATTGTGCTGCATGATATTAACGTCTTTATGGAGCGGGGCGGGGTTTATGGATTTTCCGGGAATAACGGTTCCGGGAAAACCGTGCTGATGAAGTGTATCTGCGGCTTTTTGCCGGTGACGGAGGGAACCATCCGGGTAAACGGCAAAGTGATCGGCAGGGAAATAGATTTTCCGGAAGATATCGGCGTGATTATAGAAACGCCGGGGTTTCTCACGAACCTGACAGGGATGCGGAATTTAGAAATTCTGGCGGCGCTGCGGGGCAGGATTTCCCGCAAAGAAATCGAAGCTGCAATCAGAAAGGCGGGGCTCGACCCTAAACTAAAAAAAGCCGTGTCTAAGTATTCGCTGGGGATGCGTCAGCGTCTGGGAATTGCGCAGGCGATTATGGAAGACCCGGAATTTCTTATTTTGGATGAGCCGTTTAATGGACTGGATAAACATGGCGTCGCAGATATCCGCGCGCTTTTGCTGGAATTAAAAAAACAGGGCAAGACAATCATTCTTGCCAGCCACAACAGCGAGGATATTCGTATATTATGCGATAAAGTTTATGAAATGGATGGAGGGAGGATGCGAGAGCTATGAGAAATATAAAAGCGTTACAATTCAGACAGCCAAATCAATGGGGGGAAATTGTGCGTACGCAAACTTTACACGATTTATTTCAGCGTTCGCTGCCCACGATACGGTCGGTTCTGCTGGCAATTGCGCTCTTTCTCGCCTGTCCCATAGACATCTGTGCACAGTCGGGCAGTCTTGCGGATGGAGACAGTATCGCCATAGACAGCGGCCATAAATATGAGGGCATGGACGCTCCCTTTGCCAAAGGTTACGAGCCCTCCATCAAGAAAAATGTGATGACGCTGGTGGTGCCGTTTATATCGGAAGATAAGTTGGAGGGAAATGTACTTACGGTAGGCGTTGATTTTGAAAACAGAGAGGGCAGCCCATTTTACTATAAAAATTACCGAAAGCAAGTCAAACAGTCCCAGGAGGGCGTATATCTTTACAAATGCCGGCTTAAATTGAAAAAGGACCGCGTCAACGGACAGTATCCCTTGTATTTGTGGGCAGAAGGAAAAATTGGCGGCGTTTTATTTCGCCAGCAATTTACGGTCTATGTGGAAATCACAGATGGAAAAGCCGCGCTTTCGGGAAATGGCAAAACTGGCTTAAGTCCGGCAGGAGGTGAAGGCTTTGGCCAGCCGGGAAGCGGCGGGGATAGTTCTGATCCAGCAGGAGACGGCCCTGGTCTGTCCTCTGGCGGAGGAGACTTGCCAGGGAGTGAGGATGGGCAAATTGCAGGGGTGGATATGCCGGACGCTCAATCCCCGGCCGAAGAAAACAGCAGCCAGCCGCGGCTGATAGTTCATGCGAACAGCTTAAGAGCTACCGCGCTGGAAGCCGGAAGCAGCACGCCTTGGAATATAACGGTACAAAATTGCAGCAGCCGGCGTGCGGTAAAGAACATAAAGGTGACGCTTCTTTGTGAGAGTAAGGATATTGTATTTGAGAAAAATGCCTGGTATTTTGAAAAGACGGCGGCAAACGCGTCTATGGATTTATCACAGAATCTTACCGTGGCCAGGAAAGCCGCCGCCGACCCTATACAGGTGCAGTTGCAAATTGAGTATGAAGACGATAAGGGAAATGCTTATACGTCTACGGAGGAAGTGCGTCTTCTTGTCCGGCAGCCGCAGTATGCCCAGCTCATGAATCTCTCATTTCCGGCACAGGTTTATGCTTCTGATACGGAGTTTTTGAATTTTCAAGTGCAGAATACCGGGCTCTCCGCCATCTACAACGTAAAGGTTCGCTTGGAGGCCAAGGGATTGTTTCCACAGCGGGAGAGTTTTTTGGGAAATATAGAGGGCGGCACTTCTGCGGACGGCGAGCAGAAAGTATTTGTGGGAACGCTGGATATGGACGCACAGGGAAATGTTTCGCAAGAAGGCGGTGAAAAGTATGGGGACACTACCGGTTTCGCAATTTTATCGTATGAAAATGAGCAGGGCGAGATCATGGAGCAGAAAGTGGAAATCCACACAACTATTCGAGAGGCCGAGACCGTGAAACTTGAAATTGAGGAACAGAAGCCCAAGACAAATCAATGGTGGATTACAATCGTTTTTTTTGTAGTTCTGGCTTTGCTTTTGGTAATTATCTGGTTGTATTTACGCATGAAGCATTACCAGAAGATGCGTGCTTGATGGTTGGAGAGACGCTGTGAACGGGAGGGGATATGCGTGGGGAAGCGCAATGTTTCCTTTAAAATATAACAGTTATCATGTGCAGGAGGGATGTGCATGGGAAAGCGTAATATATATAAAGATATTGTATTTATTGCCGCGGGCTGCCTGTTTCTTATGCTGACGGTGCGTGCAGGGGATTTCTGGATGCAGCAGCAGAGATCATACGAAATAATTCTACAGTCACAATCAGAGCTTACAGAAGAAATTGTGGAAGAGATTGGTAAGATAGAGGGAATTTACGGGTTTACTCCCATATCTTCCTGCAATGTAAAAATCCGTCTGCAAGAGTATGCGCTTGAGACATCACTGGCAGGCATTGAAATCAGCAATTATCCTTTGAAGTGGAAAGCGGCGCAGGAGGAAATCAGTCTGGCAAATACCCCAATATTATTTTTTGGGCAGGAAGCATTTGCCTCCTTTACAGACAACAATGGCAACGGTCCTGGCAAAAGCCGTATTGCAGAGTGGGTAGAGAAATATCAGGAATTACAGCTTACGGTAACGGATGAGCATGGCAGGGAACGCAGAGCCCAAATTGGCGGAATTGTGGAAGAGCCGTCATCCGGGATTTATATAGGTCAGAGCCAGATGCAAGGACTTTACCGTGCATCTGCAAAAACATCGGGGGGCTGCGCGAAAATCCAGGGCGAGCGGAATATGCAAAAAGCAAAAGAAATTCTATCTGGCGCCGGATTTCTAGTGGAGTGAGCAAGAGGACGGATAAAACGTCTTAAACATGTGATGTAAGCTTGCCATCAAAATAGAAGTCAATATAAATTTATCGTAATTCGATAAATTTATATTGACTTTTTGAGTTTTGGGGCATATAATACATAACAAAGAAAACACATGTATTTTCGGGCTGCTTTGATTTTTGTTATGCCCGCATTTGGATTGGAGGTATCACTATGACACAGAAAAGTTTAAGTAAATGGCTCAAAGGTATTATAATTGGAATCGCGCTCTGCGGACTTGTGATATATGGTTTTTTGCTGCCTATGTTTGGCAGGGATTTGGCGGTTGCGAACCCTGAGTTTGCCTATTGCTATGAGCCGTGGCTGGCTATCTTGTGGATTTCAGCCGTACCCTGCTATCTTGTGCTTTACAATGGCTGGAAAATTACAACGCAGATTGCACGTGATAATTCATTTTCCTTGGAAAATGCCCGCTATCTCAAGCATATATGCATTCTTGCGCTCGTAGACAGCGTTTACTTTTTCCTTGCGAACATTGTGCTGTTGTTTTTGAACATGAACCATCCTGCGATTCTGCTGGCGTCCTTGTTTGTGGATTTTGCCGGCGTCGTGGTGGCGGTGACAGCGGCGTCTTTATCACACTTAGTACTCAAGGCCGCGGAAATCCAGCAGGAAAATCAGCTAACGATATAAGGAGGTAATTTATATGGCGATTATCATCAATATAGATGTAATGCTGGCAAAGCGCAAAATGAGCGTTACAGAGCTCTCGGAGCGTGTGGGCATTACAATGGCGAATATTTCAGTTTTAAAGAATGGCAAAGCCAAGGCGATTAAAGTAGACACGTTAGACAAAATTTGCCGGGCGCTGGACTGCCAGCCCGGAGATATCCTAGAATGGAGAGAAGAGGATGAAAAAGATGGTGAATAACCGTTCTGAGAACCAGGAAACGGGAAACAACACTTTAACGGGCAGTGTTCCCGAAAATAGTATAAGCAGAAATACCCCTTATTTTCTGGGAGTAGCCTTTGTATTCAGTATTTGTTTTGCCGTGGCGTTTTATCGAAACTTCATTGGCCTTACATTTCCGCTGATTACGGCGGTTACGCTGGCAGCGTGCGCATTATTTCTCAAAAAAGAAGGCGTCGCGTGGAAAAGGTCTAACTGGTTATATGCAGGCATTTGTATGCTTTTGGGGATCAGCGTCTTTATCACAACGAATATGTTTGTTATTTTTTTTAATACAGTGGGTATTCTTTTGCTGCTTACTGTGCTTATGATGCGGCAGTTGTATGACGACCGAGCGTGGAGCTTTGGACAATACCTGGGGAATATGCTGTTTTTATATCTCAATATGATACCGGAAGTTGCGGCGCCGTTCGTTCATCTGGCAAACTACCGCAAAAAGCATAGAGGGGAGACGAAGAATAAGAAGGCCAAATATATTTTGACAGGCGTGTTAATTGGTTTGCCAATGCTCATTGTCATTATTGAACTTTTGAGCAGCGCGGACCAGATTTTTTCTCAAGTTATCGGGGAGGCTTGTCACAAATTATTCGGGCAGATTGTATTTTCACCCAATGTATTCCTTGTGATACTGCTGATGATCGTTGGTTTTTTTGGCATATACAGCTTTTTCTCGGCGCTAGCGCTGAGGAATATGCCGCAATACGCAAGCAGCCTGACCAAGAAAAATCCGCTTATAGCAGTCACATTTCTGTCTATGGTAGCAGTTGTTTATGTTATTTTTTGCGGCATACAAGTAATGTTTCTGTTTACTGGCGGCATGTTGCTGCCGGAGGGATATACTTATGCCGAATATGCCCGGCAAGGGTTTTTCCAGTTAATGTTTGTATGCAGTTTTAATCTTATTCTAGTTGTGTCCTGCATAGCGGTGTTTGAGGAAAACAAGGCGCTCAAAACGCTTCTGCTGCTGTGCTCCGGTTGTACTTACGTTATGATTGCCTCAAGCGCGTTTCGGATGGTACTCTATATCCACACCTATCACCTGAGCTTTCTGCGGGTGCTGGTATTGTGGTTCCTGGCGATGCTGGCGGTGCTGATGGCCGGCGTAGCGGCGGCGGTAACGCATCCCCAATTCGGGTTGTTCCGTTACTGTGTGGCTGTAGTCGCCGTATTTTATCTGGTGTTTTCTTTTGGAAGAACGGATGCGCTCATTGCCGAGTACAATGTGGCGCATATGGGGCGGGACATAAGCTATGAAGACTTGCAATATCTTACCAGGCTGTCTATGGATGTAGTTCCGGTATTGAGCCGTTTTACATTTGAGCATGAAAACGGCTGTCAGGAAGAAAATGCAAACAGCGCGGGGCGCGATGCGTATGATTCTTTTGAAGATTGGTATTATGACGGCGCAAACGGCGCAAGAACGGGACAGCGTGGCTGCCGGCGTTGTCTGTTGGAGCAGACATTTCAAAATGTGCTGGACAAAACGAAGGATATGAACATAAGGACGTTTCACGTTTCTAAGTATTTGGCGCGCAGGGCTGTCTTGAAGCGGTAGTTTAGCCTTCAAGGAACAAGTAAAATCGTTTTCTTGACAGCAACCGGAAACATTTATATAATAAACAACGGATTATCACCACCTCAGATATAAAAAGGGGGCGTAACCGTGAAAAATTATAATGTTTTGCATATTTTAGAGATATATCACATATACAAAGACATGGATTGGCGGGAAAGGCGCGAATTTTACCAGTATAAATGTGATTATTATCAGTTTTTTGTGAAGCTGATCCTTATTTTGGCGAGCCTTGCCTCGCTCAGTTACCTTGTGTCGGATTATCAGTTAAATGGAAATACGATTTTGCCGACCTTGATTCCCCGTACGTCTATTTTAATTCCAATGTTCCTTTATATTGCGCTGGAACCGAAGCTCAAAAGCTATAAATGGAAAGCGCTTTTGAATTATCTGCTTCTTAACATGATTGTGCTTGCAACCATCTGGTCTGTATATCACCTTGAGATAAAAACGCATTTCAGTGAAGGCGCCACGATTATGAATTTTATTTTCCTGATCTGCTGCCTGGGTGCAAGGCCTTGTTTCGGAGCTGTGGGATATGGTCTGTTTTTTGCGGAGATATTCGTATCGCATCAATTTAACCATTACGAGAACCTTGATGTGATTTTATCGCTTAATTTTCCCTGTTTCGCGGCAATCATGCTTGTCCATTGTATTCTTAACCTGGGGGAGTTTGAGCGCTATCTGACGTCAAAGAAACTAGAACATGCACTGATTACAGACCCGCTGACTACTGTATATAATCGCCATAGAATGAACCAACTCATTAAGGACAATCAGATTATCAGTGAAGAGCAAGTGATTTCCGTCGTTATGCTGGATATTGACTATTTTAAAATGGTTAATGACACCTACGGTCATTATGGTGGCGATCAGGTGCTTCATTATCTGGGTAAGACTTTGATGGAGGATATACCTGAGAGTGGAACGGTCATCCGTTTTGGCGGCGAGGAATTTCTTATTATACTGCCGGGCTGCCTGCCGGAAGATTCGTATAAAAAGATAGAGGAAATCCGCAAAAAGATTGCAGCGGCCAAAGATACTGTTGTGGAGTTTCATATTTCCGCAGGTGTGGTAAAGTATAATGGCGATTTTGAGAAATCCGTCAAGGCGGCGGACCATGCGTTATATCATGCCAAGGAGACAGGCAGGAACCGTGTATACTGGAACCAGGAATTTTGACGTTAAAATAAATGACGGGAACCGCAGATACAGGAAACGCAAATTAAGAAGGAGAAGGCGATGATTCGTACTATTTCGACAGAGGAAATAACAGTAAATATCCGTGAAATGTGCATTGAGGCAAATCATTACCTCTCCCCGGACATGGGAGAGGCGCTGAAAAAAGCGGCGGATGCGGAGCAGTCCCCTTTGGGGAAGAAAATACTCAGTCAGCTTGAAGAAAACCTTGTGATTGCAGGCGCTGAAATGATACCCATCTGTCAAGATACAGGAATGGCGGTAGTCTTTGTTGAGGTCGGACAGGAAGTGCATTTTCAGGGAGGATTTTTGGAAGACGCCATTAACGAGGGCGTCCGCCAGGGTTATCTTGAGGGATTTCTGCGCAAGTCTGTGGTTGGCGATCCCATTCTGAGGGAGAATACAAATGACAATACACCGGCGGTCATCCACTATTCGTTTGTGGCAGGGGACAAAGTGAAGCTTACGTTGGCCCCGAAAGGCTTTGGCAGTGAGAATATGAGCCGGATTTTTATGCTCAAGCCGTCGGATGGAATAAAAGGCGTAAAACAGGCGATTATCACTGCTGTTGAGGATGCCGGGCCAAACGCATGTCCGCCGATGGTTGTGGGAGTAGGGATAGGCGGCACGTTTGAAAAATGCGCGCTGCTGGCCAAACAGGCATTGCTACGCCCGCTGGACGGACATTCACAGATACCATATGTGAGGGAATTGGAAGAAGAAATGCTGCAAACCATAAATCAGCTTGGTATTGGGCCAGGTGGACTTGGTGGGACGACTACTGCGCTGGCTGTCAATATCAATACATATCCTACTCATATTGCAGGGCTTCCGGTTGCCGTTAATATCTGTTGCCATGTAAACAGGCATGTGACACGGGAAATCTAAAAGAAAGTGGAGGCGAATCGTATGGATAGGCATATCTCAACGCCAATAACCGCTGAAGTTACCAGAAATTTTCATGCGGGCGATTATGTATATATATCAGGCGTCGTCTATGTTGCCAGAGATGCGGCGCATAAACGTTTTATGGAAGTTTTAGATAGAGGAGAGGAATTGCCGTTTCCCATAAAGGATGCGGTAATTTATTACATGGGGCCCTCCCCCGCAAGAGAAGGGCGTCCTATTGGTTCCGCAGGCCCCACCACGGCAAGCCGTATGGATAAATATGCGCCTCGGCTTCTGGATTTGGGACAGAAGGCAATGATTGGCAAAGGAAAGCGGACGCAGGAAGTCATTGACGCAATTGTCCGCAATCAGGCTGTTTATTTTGCGGCAGTAGGCGGCGCGGGGGCATTGCTCTCCAAATGCATTAAGAAATCAGAGCTTGTCCGTTACGGGGACTTGGGCGCCGAAGCCGTATTAAAATTAGAAGTGGAAGATTTTCCTGTAATCGTGGTGGTTGACAGCGAGGGGAATGACCTCTATAAAACAGCAGCCCAAGAATACGTCGGGTAGAACACATACGTGAACATTTGCACATGAAAAGAGCTGTTACAAAATATAGGTTGATGAATCCTGGCATTTTGTAACAGCTCTCAGTAGTACAAGATGATTTTTCCATCCAAGGTATTAGGACCTTATGTATGGAATGGAAAAGATAGCTTAGGTGCTATAAACATTATTATAGAGAAACGTCAATTACTTCACCTTCCGGTGTGACAGGCGCTTCCATCGTCTGCACCGGCATTTGTACGCCGGAAATTTCAAGCGTGACGGAGGGAGCGGAGAAATTCTGGGTAGACAATTCCTGTCGTTCCCGTTCCAACTTGTTAATCATGGCTTTGAGATATTTCATGTCGGCTTCCATGATTTCTCTCAGTTCGTCAGAACGATGCTTTTTCTTGATCTTCTCCAAATCTTCGGGTTCCAAATCCTCTACCTGAGAAACATCTCCCATAAATGCGTCGGCCAGTTCTTCCAGTTGTGTGTCTTCCATCATTTCGTTCATCATCTGGTTCATCATTTCATTCATGGCTTTGGTCATAAACTCGCTCACGATATCCTGATATTCCTGCATGGCCTGGTCTAATTCCATTTCTTTTTGTTCTTGTTCCTTTTCTTCCTCATCTGGCAGATCTGGAACGCCGTTGTCTTCATCTTGTATCTGTGCGCCGCTTTTGTGCTTTGCCTCAGTCTCCTCTTCTAAGTGCCGCATCTTTTTCTTAGCAATCCGCAGCATTTTCTTGGCGTGGGTAATAGCGTGGCGCAGTTCGGTTTCGTCATAATCGTCATTGTCAATGTTCCGCTGAAGCATAGCGACTTTTCCGCGCGCCTTGGTGGCTACCATCTTAGCGATATTCGGTGTTTTAGCCATCATAATTTGATTTGAAATGGATTTAAAACTGTACTGTAGGCGTTTTTTCTTTCCTTTTTTAGAAGAAGAAACGCTGATTGTGGCAACTGTGTTGCCGTTTAAATCTTTGATTCTTGTTACTTTATTGGCAGAATTCCTGCCGCCAATCAACATACTCATGCTCTCATCCTCCTTGATGCAGGCTTTTCTTATCTCTGCCCTTTCGGTAAATCCGTTTACCTTAATTAACTGCTTTGATAAATATTAATGTTTGTTACCTGTTTTAGTTAAAGCGCCTACGCACTTTCATCTTATTAAAGTATATCGGATGTTTTTCGATAAAGCTTTAGAGGATAAATGTCTAGTTTTTGCTTTGAATAGCGGTTTTGCGGATAGTCTACAGGGAGAACAAAGGCAACAATTTTACAAAAATTAAAAAAAGTTGAAGAAGGGTATTGACAAAGAGTTTCTTTTTTAGTAATATAACATATGCGCTGTGGCGCAATGACAATTTTATAAGAAAATGTCAGTTCGGAGAAATACTCAAGAGGCCGAAGAGGTGCCCCTGCTAAGGGTATAGGTCGGGTGACCGGCGCGAGGGTTCGAATCCCTCTTTCTCCGTTCCTGGTTTTCAAAAAATAGAATTGTTATTTTTTTGAAAAAAGTGCTTGACAGATTCAGATAACTGTGATAGGATATACAAGCTGTCACGGAAACGAACAGCACACCACCTTGACAACTGAACAGTGGAATGACCTTGAAAGATTCAAAAGAGTATCTGCCAAAGAGGCAGACGAAGCCGGGGAACCGGCGGGATTTCAAGAACGGCATTCAGGCAAGAATGCAACCTGGAAAAACAGTAAGCCAGAAATAAAACTGGCAGGACAGAACTTATAATGAGAGTTTGATCCTGGCTCAGGATGAACGCTGGCGGCGTGCCTAACACATGCAAGTCGAACGAAGCACATGCCTGGAACCCTCCGGGGGGAAGGGCATGTGACTGAGTGGCGGACGGGTGAGTAACGCGTGGGCAACCTGCCCCGCACTGGGGGACAACAGCCGGAAACGGCTGCTAATACCGCATATGCGCACAGCTTTGCATGAAGCAGTGTGGAAAACTCCGGTGGTGCGGGATGGGCCCGCGTCTGATTAGCTGGTTGGCGGGGCAACGGCCCACCAAGGCGACGATCAGTAGCCGGCCTGAGAGGGTGGACGGCCACATTGGGACTGAGACACGGCCCAGACTCCTACGGGAGGCAGCAGTGGGGAATATTGCACAATGGGGGAAACCCTGATGCAGCGACGCCGCGTGAGTGAAGAAGTATTTCGGTATGTAAAGCTCTATCAGCAGGGAAGAAAATGACGGTACCTGACTAAGAAGCCCCGGCTAACTACGTGCCAGCAGCCGCGGTAATACGTAGGGGGCAAGCGTTATCCGGATTTACTGGGTGTAAAGGGAGCGTAGACGGCGGTGCAAGCCAGATGTGAAAGCCCGGGGCTCAACCCCGGGACTGCATTTGGAACTG